>CAYMQB010000001.1:0-130065 GCA_964392665.1 uncultured bacterium
AAAAGTGGGGAATAAAACTGAACCTGGGGTGGGGAATAAAGTTGAACCTTGACAGATGACTTGGACTCTTCAATAAATTTATGATTATTCGAAATAATAGGTTTTGCTATTTTGATATTTTTTAAACTAAAATAGTTTAATAAGTCTATTTCTGCTTTTAAATCATTAATTGATTTTTCAGAGTCCCTATTAAATCTAACAACATAATTTTTTTCCTGATTTCTAAAAAAGCATATAAAGTTTGCACTCGCCCGCCACATTTTAATCCAATCTTTATCATGATTCCAGTTTTTAATTAAATTTCCAGCCAATTCACAATCCCAATCTTCATTAACTGTTTTAAAGACATCTTTCATTAAAGATAGTTTCATCATAAGCTTCTCCTAAAGATTGTTTTTAGTGTGAAATTGTTAATTATTGGAAAGACTTATTCTTCTAATTATCTTTCAATTATTTAGTATTATTTGTCTTTCCAACCTTTTCTTCTTCTCATATTTACCTCTTGAATCTATCAATAATTATTGGATGTAATCTTGACCATGCTATATCTGATTCCATCTCTTTTTGCGTTGGTACAGCTTTTACAATTTTTGTTTCAAAGATAAATTTTCGCAATTTTTCTCTGAAATTGACAGGATTTTGTTGTCCTAACATGAACAACGATTTTATACCTGCATTCAGGAATAAACGAGCTTTAGTTGATTTTATACCAGACTTTCGCATAAGATCAGCTAAACTGAGTATAATTAGCAATTCTTTCATTGGTATATTAGTATCTTTTGATAATAGAATACGTTCATTTTCAGTTTTACATTTTAGAAGTAAATTACCGGATTTATTTATCCCTATTTTATTTAGAGATTCAATGTATTCTTTATTAACACCTTCAATTTTCGTTAATGGTATTGGCTTAAATCTAGAAAACATTAATCTATTATACAATTTTAACAAATAGTCTTTCGATATTTTTGTTTTTTCTGTAATCTGATTGAATCTCTCGCTATTCTCAACAAGTCTAAATATGTCGATCGAATGTTTTATTCCAATCGAATTTAGCTTAAGGCAATTTTCTTTTGCATTTTCTACAAGGATCCATGCTTTCTCAGGCAACGTTTCTTTTCTTAATGCAGTATATAATTTTAGAATAGGTAAATTATTAATTTCTAATTGTTCCATAATAATCGCTTTTTGGCATTGCAGTTAACTTGTTTATATACGAAATTGGTTCCTATATACCTTTTATAGATGTTAAGATTTCTCAATCTTGCCTTCTTTCTCTATTCTATCCATAAGCTTACAATTTTCTCAAATGCTCTTTTATAACCTTGAGTCTTTCAATGTAAATTTGGTTACAGGGAACTGCGACTGAAATCTTCCCGGAAGGACTACGTGATATTTTTATTCTTTTTCCCATATCAAATGTATAATACAAAAAAACAGATGGGAAACGAGATTCACTTAAACTAGAGGTTTATCTTTCTCTAACATGGATAGATATTCATCTGCGTATTTCCCATTCTTAGCACCCTTAAACATTTTGCCTTTTTTTACCATCTCTAATGCCAAATATTCGCTAACAGCCATTCCGGCTGATGCGCCTTCTGATGCGGAATTAATTAGGTGGCGGTGACCAGGTGTAATTTCCCCACAGGCAAATATTCCGTTTTTACTACTTCTCATTTGAGCATCAACCTTCACGAATGTTTTTGTAATCTCAAGGTTCATCATTTGTGCCAACTCAGTATTTGGCTCTGTCCCCACACAAATGACCACCCAATCAACCTGTATTTCTTCTTCAATACCAGTTTTGTTGTTAATCAACACTGCCCTTTTAACTTCATCATTACCTTTTATCTCCTTTACCTCAGTGTTGTAACGAATGTTAACTCCTTCTTTTTCTAACCTCTTTACCATAGGTGGATATGCTCTCATCGATTCCCTCCGGTGAATCAGAATAACTTCATTAGCTTTGCGTTTAGCAAACAGAGCGCTTTTCGCGGTCGTGTTTCCACCTCCAACTACCAGAACTTTCTTCCCCGCAAACTTCCCTGCATCACGAACAGCATAATATGACACTCCTTTTCCTATAAATTGTTTCTCTCCAGAAATACCCAAACTCTGCATTTTGCTACCTGTGGATAAGACAACAGCATTTGCTTTATAACGATTTGTCTTGGTAGTAACTATAAGGTTTTCAGCATCAATTTCTATAACCTTCTCATACTTCAATTCAGCCCCTATACCGGTAGGTGGAGACAAGGTCACTTGTTTTTCCATATTTTCCATAAGCATTTTGCCATCGCCTGGTGGAAATCCAGGGTAATTTGCAACGGTATAAGCAATGGTTCCCTGTCCACCTACCCAATTGCTCTCCAGAATTAGAGTGCTCCAGCCATCGAGCTGAGTAAAAATGGCTGCCGAAAGTCCGGCAGGTCCAGCACCAACGATAATTACATCTCTTTCCTCTACGTCTTTCTCCATTTTCAACCTCCTATTATTTTTATTCTTAATATCAATAGTTACAGCCTTTCGCGAAACAGAAATTATATCATTTGTCTTAACAGTTCATAGGCGAACATAAGTTCCTTTATGCTTTGGTTGCGAAAGCTGTCCTGTAATAGAGGCTCTATTTCACTATCCCCCATATTATCAGCACAATCATAGCAATACAGATAGGGAATCTGAGAAAAAATCCTCCAAGGAATCCAAGAGTTGCACCCAAACCTGCTTTAAGACTGGGTTTTGCTTTTCTCCTTTTTATCAATTCGCCTAAGAAAGCACCGATGAATGGACCGATTAAAAGTCCCCATATATTGCCGATTATAAACCCAACGATTAGCCCTATAATTGCTCCTATTATACCAAATACAGAAGCTCCCATTTTCTTAGCTCCAAACAAACTGCCTAAATAATCAATTATTAGAGAAATTCCTGTGAGAATACCAAGTATTATATATATGGTGAGTCCTATCTTATCGAAACCAAAACCAAATCCATAAATTATCGCACCAAACAATATAAGAGGAGAAGCAGGTAAACCAGGAATAACTATCCCTACAAATCCTGCGGTTATGAGGATAATGGTAACGACAGAAATAAAAATTTTCATTATTTAAAACTCTATCATTTTTTCACTTATTTGTCAATTTCTTTATTGGTCATATTGCAATTCAGCTCTCCTGCTTTGTATTAATTAATTCCTTAACCATTTCAGCAATCTTTTCAGTCGCCTTACCTTGTAGGAATATATCCGTGATTTTATTTGTGTAATTTGAAGGTTGGATGTTTATTTCGATAATCTTTATTCCATTTTCTTTTGCGCTGTATGGAATCAGGGAAGCAGGCATAATTTCACCTGTAGTTCCTATTAACAAAAAAACATCTGCTATCTGCGCTTCCCTGAAGGACTTTGACCGTGCTGGTTCAGGGATAGGTTCACCAAAAAACACAAAATTCGGTTTAAGGACATTTCCACAACTTGGACAAATGGGAGGCAATGTATCGAGGTTAAAATCACTCGCAACATATTTTTTATAACAATTCATACATACTAATTCTCTACTATTTCCATGAAATTCATAGACTTCCTTACTCCCTGCCAGTTGGTGTAGATTGTCAATATTCTGTGTAATGATAGCACTTAAGTATCCTGCTTTTTCCAATCTTGCCAACCCTATATGAGCCTGATTTGGTTTTGCTTTCCCAAAAAAATCGTAGAATATTTCCTTTATTAGTTTCCACGATTTAATAGGATGTGCTCTAAAAAATGCGATATCAAGAAATAGCGGATCGTATTTGTTCCACAGTCCGTTTTCTCCTCTAAAAGGAGGAATTCCGCTTTCTACAGAAATTCCTGCACCTGTAAACACCGTAACTCTATGTGCACTTCTTATAGCACCTAAGGCTTTTTTTATCATTCTGTCCTTCTTTGCCCTATTTATCGGCTATTCCGCAATCCTCGATATTATAAACACTATCATTGGAATGCAAATCGGGAAATGCAATAGAAAATATCCTAAAAATCTTCATTGCTCATCTAATATCACCTTTTTGCTCGTTTGTCAATTGCTTGTTGAATATTTCCCTTGACTTTTGACTGACTTTGTTATATATTTCACAAAGTAGGAAGGTAGAATATATAGCATCAGGAAGAAAAAAAAAGAATACTAAAAAACTATAGTATTAACACTACAGATGAAAAAGCAAGGTATGAGATTGCTCCGTTAGAAAAAACGGGAAAATACTCGCAATGACAAATGAACGAAATGTGTGCTCAAAACGAAACTTCTAACTACCATACATAACATAAAAAAATATGGCAGATAAGAAAAAGGTAAAGGGTTCTGTTCTGGTGCTCGGTGGGGGCATCGGTGGTATTCAAGCCTCTTTAGACCTTGCAAACCAGGGCTTTTACGTGTACATGGTTGAGAAACGTTTGAGTATTGGTGGAGTTATGGCACAGCTGGACAAAACATTTCCAACCAATGACTGCTCCATGTGTATTCTTTCTCCTAAGTTGGTGGAAGCCCAAAGGCACCTAAATATAGAAATGCTGACTTATTCGGAGGTTGAATCCGTTGGTGGAAAACCTGGAAATTTCAAGGTGAAATTGATAAAGCATCCTCTATTTGTTGCTATGGATAAGTGCAAAGGATGCGGAGATTGTGCAGAAGCCTGCCCTGTTGAGTTTCCAAATTACTATGAAGAGAATTTAAAACACAGAAACGCAATTTACAGACCTTTTGAGCAGGCTGTTCCAGCAGCATTCGGAATTGACAAGAGAGGTGAATCTCCCTGCAGAACTACCTGCCCTATTCATGTTAATGCCCAGGGTTATATTGCTCTCACATCAGACAGCAAATTCGATGAAGCACTCGCTTTGATACGTGAGAAAAATCCTTTTCCAGGTATTACAGGTAGGATTTGTCATCATCCTTGCGAATCCGAATGTAAAAGAGGTGAACTCGACGAGCCTATCTCCATCGATATGATAAAGAGATTTCTTGCTGATTATGAGACAAAGAACAATAAAAAGACGGTTTTACCAGAAAAATTAGAAGAAAATGGTAAGAAAATTGCTATCGTTGGCTCCGGTCCTGCTGGGTTACTGTGTGCTTACGACCTTGCACTCCTGGGCTATAAAGTAAAAATCTTCGAAGAATTACCTGTTGCTGGTGGTATGTTATCAGTTGGTATCCCTGAATACAGGCTTCCAAGGGATGTAATCAAAAGGGAAATTGGTATTTTGGAAGAACTCGGGGTTGAAATCAAACTCAACACAAAAATAGGAAAGGACATACCCTTAGATAATTTGATTAAGGATTACGATGCTACTTTTCTTGCAATAGGCGCACACATATCAAAAAAGTTGAAAGTAGAAGGTGAAGACCTGGGTGGCGTATTCGGTGCAACGGAGTTTTTACGCCAGGTGAATCTCGGTAAAAAGGTAAAGGTTGGCAAAAATGTAACGGTGATAGGCGGAGGAAATGCAGCCATAGATGCTGCAAGAACTGTTTTGAGACTCGGTTCAAAGAATGTTACCATTGTTTACAGAAGGTCTATCAAAGAAATGCCTGCAAATCCGGAAGAAATCGAAGGTGCTCTCGAAGAAGGAATAAAAATAGAATTTCTTACTAATCCAAAACGCATAATGGGAAAAGATGGCAAAATTACGGGAATCGAATGCTACAGGATGAAACTTGGTAAACCGGATGAAAGCGGGAGAAGGAGACCCATAGCCATTGAAGGAAGCGAGTTTACCATTAATACGGATATGCTCATCCCTTCGATTAGTCAAGAACCCGAACTCGACGTACTCGGTATGGAAGAGCTTATACATAAGAAATGGAGAGCAATAGATGCCGATGTTCTTACACTCGAAACACCTGTAAAAGGGGTATTCGCAGGTGGGGATGCTGTAACAGGTCCAAAAACCTATATTGAGGCTATGGCGGCGGGACGAAAGGCTGCCATATCAATCGACCGATACTTAAATGAAAAAGACCTTAAAAAGGGCAGAGAAAGGGAAGGAAGTTACGAAAGTGACATCCAGGTAGATTTAGAAGGGATACCTTATTCGACAAGGAAACATCCACTCAAAATCGACATTTCCATAAGAAAAGCAAGCTTCAAGGAAGTTGTACTTGGATTTGATGAAAAAACGGTAATTGAGGAAGCAAAGAGATGCTTAAACTGCGCAGGCTGTTCTGAGTGTATGGAGTGTATTAAAGCTTGCGAACCGGAAGCGATTCTTCATGATATGCTGCTTGAGAAAAAATCAGTAAATGTCGGTGCAATTATCCTTGCACCTGGTTTCGACGAATATGTGCCCGAGGAGATGACTGAATTTGGATATGGAAAATTCAAGAATGTAGTTACAAGCATTGAATTTGAAAGGATTATGTGCGCATCAGGTCCTACAAAGGGGCACATCGTCAGAGGTTCAGACAATAAATCACCTGTAAAAATTGCCTGGCTTCAGTGTATTGGTTCCAGGAATAAAGATTATCCATACTGCTCCTCTGTGTGCTGTATGTATGCAGTGAAAGAGGCGGTAGTTTCCAGAGAGCATGACAAGAACCTAAAGCCTACGATATTCTTCATGGATATCCGCTCATATGGTAAAGATTTTGATAGGTATATCGATAGGGCTGAGAATGAATATGGAATCAGATATGTAAGAGCGCGACCATCCTCAATTCAGGAAGATATCAAAACACATAATCTAACCATCAAATATGAAGAAGATGGTAAGCTGAAACAGGAAGAATTCGATATGGTCGTATTGTCGGTCGGACTGCATCCACCCAAATCCAATAAAGAGTTAAGCGAAAAGACAGGCATTAAACTAAACGAATACGGCTTTGCTGAAACAAGGCTTGAAAGTCCTGTTGAAACGACCAAAAGTGGAATATTTGTCTGTGGAGCATTCCAGGGACCGAAGGATATACCCGAAACGGTTGTCCAGGCAAGCAGCGCAGCTGGTCTTGCACACTCATTTCTGGCGGTATCAAGGGGTACGGAAGTTAAAGAAAAGGAATATCCAGAAGAAAAATTCATTCTCAATGAGAAACCGCGAATAGGAGTATTCGTATGCCATTGTGGTATTAACATAGGTGGATATCTTGATGTTAAAGAAGTTACAGAATATGCAAAGACTCTTCGCAATGTTGAATATGCCGAGGATAATCTCTATACTTGTTCAGCAGACACACAGGAAATAATCAAAGAAAAAATAAAAGAATTTAACCTTAATCGTGTCGTAATAGCTTCCTGTACACCAAGAACCCATGAACCTATGTTTCAGGAGACGATAAGAGAGGCTGGGCTTAACAGATATCTGTTTTCAATGGCAAACATAAGAGACCAGGATTCCTGGGTTCATCAACTTGATAGAAAAGCTGCCACCGAAAAGGCTAAAGACCTTGTATCCTCAGCAATTTCAAAGGCAAGATATCTTGAGCCTCTATCAACGAATCTTATTCCTGTTACAAAGAGTGCACTTGTCATTGGAGGTGGAATATCCGGTATGAACGCTGCTCTGCTCATTGCAAAGAGTGGATTTGAAACGCACCTGGTCGAGAGGAACTCTGAGCTCGGTGGAAACGCACTCAACATACAGAGAACAATGGAAGGACTTGATGTCCAGGCTTATCTTAAATATGTGAATGGAGAACTGGAACACAACGAACTTATTCACATTCACAAAAACTCTGAAATACTAAATTCGGAAGGTTATGTGGGAAATTTTAAGACAACGATAAAAGAAGATGGGATAGAACAAGAAGTTGAACATGGTGTTGTTATCATTGCAACTGGTGCAAATGAATACATTCCAACCGAATACCTCTACGGAAAAGATAAAAGAGTTCTTACACAACTTGAATTTGAGAAGAAGATACTAAGCGGTGGAATGGACAAAAAGAAACCCTTTCAGATTGTAATGATTCAATGCGTAGGTTCAAGGAATGAAGAAAGACCTTATTGCAGCAGGATTTGCTGTTCCGAAGCAATTAAGAATGCAATTCTTACAAAGGAGAATTACAAAAAGGCAGATGTATTCGTTCTTTACAGGGATATAAGAACCTACGGTTTTAAGGAAATGTTTTACGAAAAAGCCAGAAACCTGGGCATCACTTTTATACGATTCAACAAGGACAGGGAGCCGCAGGTCTCCGTAAAAAACGGTAATATATGCGTTAATACCTATGAACCTGTACTGCAGAGAGATATTGTTTTTGAACCCGATTTGTTAATTCTCTCTAATGGAATTATAGCAGATGCAGAAAATAATCAGAAACTTTCCAAATTTTTTAAGGTTCCTGTAAATGAGGATAACTTTTTCCTCGAGGCGCATGTTAAACTCAGACCAGTAGATTTCGCTACCGAAGGTATTTATCTTTGTGGTCTTTCTCACACACCAAAGGGAATTGACGAATCGATATCTCAATCATATGCAGCAGTTTCAAGGGCTTTGCAGGTACTCACAAAGGAAGCAATAGAAACATCCGGAACAGTTTCAGAAGTTGATGAACTGAGATGTGTGGGATGTGGATTGTGCGAGTTGGTATGCCCTTACAAAGCTGTATCAGTTGTCGAGAAAAGAGTTATGGGTGTGATTAGAAAAGTTTCCGAAGTCAATACAGCCCTATGTAAGGGATGTGGATTGTGTTCTGCTGTCTGCAGGTCTAATGCCATAGACCTACGAGGTTTTACGGATCAAGAAGTTCTTGCTGAGTTAACGGCACTTGGAGGAATAAATGAATAAGAAATTCGAACCGAAAATAGCTGCATTCCTGTGCAATTGGTGTAGTTATGCAGGTGCTGACCTTGCGGGTGTCTCGCGGCTTCAGTATCCTCCTTATACCAGGGTAATAAGAGTCCCCTGTTCCGGAAGGATTAATCCCTTCTATATTTTAAGAGGATTGTACGAAGGACTGGATGGTGTCTGGGTATCAGGGTGTCATCCTGGAGATTGTCACTATCAGACCGGCAATTATTATGCAAGAAGAAGGTTTGCACTAATAAAAAATCTTCTCGAATTTGTTGGAATCGAAAAAGAAAGGATTCAATTTTCCTGGGTTAGTGCATCGGAGGGTGGGAAATTTTCTGAAGTAGCCAAAATGGTTTCCGAAGAGGTGAAGAAGGTTGGACCTGCTCATAAAATGGTAAGAGAGAAAAAAACAGATGATTGACAATATAAGAAAAGAAGTAAAAAGAATTCTTGAAAATAATTTGGTAAATGTGGTAATTGGTTTTGAAAAAGGTTCAATTCCCTTAAAATCTACGCCGGTATTCATTGAAAATCCCGCAGATGTAGGAAAACTGATTTGGAATAAATTCTGTGAAAACAATCTTGCAACATATCTCAGGAGATTCAAAGGTAGAAAAGTCGGCATCGTTGCAAACGGATGTTGCACCAGAGCGATAGTTACGCTTATTGTAGAAGGACAATTGAGCAGAGAAGATGTTTATATAATAGGTGTTCCATGTGAAGGTATGCTCGATAGAAGAAAGATGCTAAAGGACAAAAAAACACGGAACGAAAGTGATGAAAAATTTCTTTATACGAACTGCAAATACTGTTCTCATAGGAATCCTGTAATATACGATTATCTTGCAGGAGAAGAACTGGAAGAAAAACCGAATCGCTTTCCTGATATTGAAGAGATTGAAAAACTCTCAATTGAAGAAAGATGGACTAATTTTTCCGAAGAGATGAGCAGATGTATCAGATGCTATGCGTGCAGGGAAGCCTGTCCAATGTGTTATTGCGAAGTTTGCTTTGTCGATGTTAACAATCCCAAATGGTTGGAAGGTGGTGTAAATCCACCTGATGTTGAGTTCTGGAATCTCGGAAGAGCCTATCATCTTGCAGGTAGATGTGTGGATTGTGGTGCCTGTGAGAGAGCATGCCCTATGGAAATAAAAATACTGAATTTAACCAGAAAATTGAATAAGGATGTAAATGAATTATACAATTTTGAAACGGGTTTAAGCATTGATGAAAAACCTGTACTTGGAGAATTTAAATTCGAAGACGAACAGGAATTCATAAAGTGAGAAAAATACAGAAAAAGAAATTCTATGATAAGTTAAACAAATTAATCGGTGAATATGCCGTATATGCTCCCCGTGGCGACAGCGTTGACGAGATAAGCGATGTGAAGCAGATCAAATTTACCACCTTATTATCGAAAATCCCTTCAAAAACCATATTCCTTCCACAAAATGAAGAATTGTTTAAATGGGATAAGAACAAAAAAATCGAAGTAAGAATCCCTGAAAAGAAAAAAATACTTTTCGGAATAAGACCCTGTGATGCAAGAGCAATTTCAACGTTCGATCCAACTTTTGACACAAAGGAGCTCCCGGACACATATTATAAAAATAGAAGAAACAATACAATGATAATCACGCTTGGATGCAGTGAACCTGAAGAAACATGTTTCTGTTCTTCGTTTGATTCCGGACCGTTCGATGCGTCGGGTTCTGATCTGCTCTTAATGGAAACAGGCAGTGAATTCATTGGCATTGGCAAAAAGGAGATTTTAGACCTTTTCGGATTTGAAGAGAAAAATGGGAAACAAGAATTTGAAAAGACCAAATCAATCGCTGAGAAAAAGGTTGAAAAAATCGATATATCCGGGATTAAGGAAAAACTGGACAGAGCAAGGGAAACTAATGTCTTCAGGGAAATATCAAACAAATGTATAAACTGTGGAGCCTGTACATTCCTCTGCCCCACTTGTTACTGCTTTGATATCGAGGACGTTAAAAGGATTGACGGAGGAAAGCGATTAAGAAACTGGGATTCCTGTATGTTCAAGATTTACACCTACGAAACTTCTGGAAACAATCCAAGAAAACAAGAAGAACTCAGGATGCGTCAGAGGATAATGCATAAGTTCAATTACTATCCTTCGCTTTTCGAACTTTATGGCTGTGTAGGTTGTGGTAGGTGCGTTATTTACTGCCCCGTGAATTTCGACATAAGAGAAACAATTAAATTAATTAACAATGAAAAGTGAAAAGGCCTTACTGATCAATTCATATTCTAAAATTAGCAGTAAAAAATTTAACTTGTATAAATTATGAAAAATCCATATATACCTATAGATACTGAAGTTACGATGGCAAGGTTCGAATCCGATGATCACTCTCTTAAAACTATAGACCTTAAGTTATCGGACAAAAATGCCTTTCGGTTTATACCTGGTCAATTTTGTGAAATTTCAGTCCTGGGAAAAGGAGAAGCCCCTTTTGGTATCGCTTCAGCCCCTTTCGAGGATTTCTTGAGATTCACCATCAATAAAGCAGGTCTTGTGACAACTGAGATTCACCATTTTGAAAAAGGTGATAAAGTAGGACTAAGAGGACCACTTGGTAACGGATACCCCATAAACCTCTTCAAGGGGAAAAATATACTCGTCGTGAGTGGAGGTTTTGCTTTTACCACTCTCAGGTCACTTGTAATGACTTTACTTAAAGATAGAGTAAACTATGGTGACATAACCGTCATATATGGTGCAAGGAGACCTGACTTGCTGCTTTACAGAGATGAATTGAAGGAGTGGGAAAAAAGAGAAGACATAAAGCTTTATCTATGCATAGATTGGAAGTTTGGAGAAAAAGGGCTTATTGAAGAAGCGGCTGAGTCCGGCTGGCAACCAATAAACTTGAAAGAACCTTCAAAAACAAAGATAGAAAAGGGACAAAAAAGGTTTACGGCATTTGTCCCTCAATTGGTTTCTGCAATCAAACCCGATAAAAAAGATGCCTATGCTGTTGTTTGTGGCCCGCCTATTATGATAAAATTTACGATGCCTGTTCTAAAAGATTTAGGATTCTCTTCGGAGATGATATACAATTCTCTGGAAAGAAGAATGAAATGCGGAATTGGTAAATGCGGGAGATGCAATATTGGCTCTAAATATGTATGCAAAGACGGACCTGTATTTAGTTTTAAGGAACTTGAAGAACTTCCTAAGGAGTATTAGCATATCAGCCACGGATACATACGGATGAATTTAAATAATAAAGCAAATGAAATAAAACAGGATTTAACTGTACGTCGTTGCGAGCCCAACGAAGTTGGGCGTGAACTTTCTCTGAAGGAGAAAGAACGACGACAAGCACGAGGATAATGAACATAGTGAGGACTCAATCTCCTATTGACTGTAAGCGAGTATGAGATTGCTTCGCATAAGCCAAGCGAGAAGAAGCACTCGCAATGACGACCTTTTGAAAATAATTCAGTTGGAAGAAATTTTTAACTTGAAATTTTTTGTAGAATAATGTAAGATAGGGAAAACGGAGGAATGAAGGTTATGGAGAAAAGAGTTGTCGTAATTGGAGGTGGTGTTGCAGGACTCACTGCATCCCTTACCGCTGCTGAGCTGGGCAAAAAGGTTTTACTTATCGAGAATTCCCCATTTATTGGTGGTATGCTCGAAAAACTTGATACCTGGTTTACTGATGACGCCTGTGGTATGTGTCAAATACTTCCACAATTTTCGACGGATGAAAAACTCGACAGGTGTTTAAGGCGCGATTTTTACCATCCTTTGATTGATATAAGAACTCTCACGGAAGTAAAATCTATTGAAGATACCAAGCAAGGTAGAGTTGTAACATTAATAAAACACCCCAGGTATGTGGATGAAATCAAATGTACGGGATGTATGCTGTGTGAACAGGTATGTCCCGAAGAAGGACCCAATTCCTTCGATAAAGGATTTTCTAAACATAAGGCAATTCATACGCTTTATACGGGAAATCTTACTAAAACATATTACATAGATAAAAACATCTGCACCGAATGCGGAAAATGTGTTGAGATTTGCCCAACAAAGGCAATTGATTTGAATCAAAAAGAAACAGAGGAAAAGATTATTGCAAAATCCATAATAGTTACTACAGGTTTTTCCGAAATTAACCCCGCAAACCTTACTTCATTCGGTTATGGCAGATTTAAAAATGTTTTAACAAGTCTCGACTTTGAAAGATTGATAAGTAGAGCAAGTATGCAACCTGATGAATTAAAAAGACCCTCGGATGGAAAGATTCCTTCGAAAGTCGCCTTTATTCAGTGCGTGGGATCCAGAGACAAGGACAGGGAATACTGTTCAGGAGCCTGTTGTATGTACGCAATAAAAGAAGCAAGAAAGATAAAAGAAATATCGAAAGATACAGATGTTTGCATCTTCTACATGGATTTAAGAACCTTTGGGAAAGGACATTACACTTATTACCTTGATGCAGAGAAAAAAGGAGTGTCATTCAAAAATTTCCGCATTCCCTCGGTTTCGGAGAATTCAGATGGTGATCTTCTTGTTGAATACGAAGAAAATGGAAAAATGAAAAGCGAGAAATTCGGTCTTATTATTCTTTCCACCGGACAGGAAATAAACGAAGATACAAAGAAGTTACTTGATGCACTTGGTGTAGAAAAGGATAAATATGGCTTTGTAATCCCGCAGGATTTTGAAACCTTCAGAACATTAAAAAAGGATATTTACGTTGCAGGCAGTTTAGGGGGGCCCAAAGATATTGAAAGCACCGTTATTGAAGCAAGGTCAGCAGGTTTTCTTGCCGTAGATAAACATCCCGAAACAGAGGAAGAGGAAGTTCCTTTACTCCCCATAGATTATAGAACTCCAAAGTTCGGCATTTTTATCTGTAATTGTGGTGGTGTAATATCAAAGGATGTCGATATTGAAAAAGTGAAGAAGTCTCTCGAGGTTATCCCGGATGTCAATCTCGTTGAAGAAGTTGATTTTGTTTGCCAGGGAAATCGACTGGATAAGATTATGGAAAAGGTCAAGAATAAAGAGCTTACAAGAATTATTTTCGCAACCTGTTCTCCTGCAAAGTACGAAGTAATGATAAGAAAAGTTGTCAAACACTACGGATTCAACCAGGGAATGATTGAAATACTTCCGCTGAGAGAGCAAATTGCCTGGGCATACGATAGTGAAAGAGAACAAGTGGCTGTTAGGAGAATTCAAGCACTTATTGAGAAACAGAGATACGCTATCCCCACTGAACCTGCGAAAGTAAAAGGAAAGCCCAGAGCAGTTATTATTGGAGCAGGACTCGCCGGAATGGTGGCTTCGACTAACCTTAGCAATAAGGGTATTAAGACGGAGATAATAGAAAAGAGCGATCGGCTCGGCGGTAATGCTCGAAAACTTTCTACTACACTTGAAGGCGAAAATGTAACAAATTATCTCGAACAACTTACAAAAAAAGTCACAAATGATAAAAACATCACCATTCATTACGGAAGTGAACTTGCATCTCTCGAAGGCAACGCAGGCGATTTCTTATTAAGCATAAAAAACCAAAAGAATAAAGAGATGCTATCAATACCTGCCGGCGCTATAATTGTTGCAACAGGGTCACAGGAATACAAACCTACCGAGTACTCATACGGAAAAGATGCACGTATACTTACTCAGCTGGAGCTTGAGGAAAAAATTACTAATAACCAATTACCGATTACTAATAAAGAATGCGTTGTTATGATCCAATGTGTAGGCTCGAGAAACGATGAACACCCCTGGTGCAGTAAGGTGTGTTGCAGCGATGCAATAAAGAATGCTTTGATACTGAAAGAGAAAAATAAAGATATCGATATTACTATTCTTTACAGGGATATTATGACTTATGGAAAAAAGGAGCTGAAATATTCAGAAGCAAGGGAACAAGGTATTAATTTCGTACGATTCAACAGGGATGAGGAACCGGATGTTTCTGTTAGCGATGGCAAAATTACAATTACGGTAATGGACACAATTCTACAAAAAAAATTGCAATACGAACCTGATTTGCTTGTCTTGAGTACGGGCATTGTACCATATGACAACAATCTCTTTAGTGAAATCATTGGTGTCTCTGTTGATAACGATGGTTTCTTTAACGGAACCAATCCGAAGTTTAGGTCTATTGAATCCGAAAAACAGGGCATATTCTTTGCGGGTTTATGCCGTTCCCCATCCGGAATAAGAGATGCCATTAATGAATCAACTTCTGCAGCTGGTTATGCCTACAAATTCTTAAGAGAGACCGACTTAATCCAGAGAAGAACTATCTCGGAAGTTGTGGAAAGATGGTGTAGCGGATGCGAATTCTGTATAGAAGCCTGTCCTTTTGATGCACGCTATTTAGATATTGAAAAGAAAATAGTTAAGGTTCGTGAGTTAAACTGTGTTGGATGTGGTAATTGTGTTAGTGTATGCCCAAGCGGTGCAGCAAAACTAAGAGGTTTAAGAGATAGGCAGATGCTTGGAATGATAGATGTAAGCGTGTAATGAGAACCCCGTCATTGCGAACCTTGAACCGTCTGGTTCGAGGTGTGGCAATCTCATAGTGCGAAGACCGAGATTGCTTCGTTAGTTTATATTTAAGAATTCTCGCAATGAAAGTCCTTATTAAATGTGATAGAGAAAAGAAAAGTTAATAGTCAGTAAACCCCGTCATTGCGAGCCATGAACCGTATGGTTCATGGCGTGGCAATCTCATACTGACTAAAAGAAGGTGATATGTATTAGATCTTCGATGTCAGGAGAACAATGAATGAGAATAGGAGATTTCTTCGGGAGTTAATATGGGAGAATACTCGCAATGACACCCTTTCAGGAGAATGTAATGGAGTTTACTGATTATTTACAACAAAAGAAGATAATAAGGAGGTAATGTCTTATGGGTGAAGGAACGATAATTGTAAAAGAGTTAGATTCAGGTTTCAAATACAGAGTTACTGAAGAACCCGGGGGGGAACATTTGATGAAATGCTATGCTTGTGGAACCTGTACTGCATCCTGTCCTGTCAGAGCAATCGATGAATCCTTTAACCCAAGGAAAATAATCAGAATGGCAATCCTCGGTATGAAAGAAGAAGTATTGAACAGTGAGTTCGTATGGTTATGTTCTACCTGTTATATCTGTCAGGAAAGGTGCCCTCAGGACGTTGTGATAACAGAACTTATGAATGCTCTAAAAAACATTGCGGTTAAGGAAGGAATAATTCATCCCGGATATGTAGCTCAGGCATCAGAAATCGGAAAGTTTGGAAGGCTTTACGAAATCGACGATTTTGCCAATAAAAAAAGGGAAAAGATGGGTCTTCCCGTGCTCAAATCCGAAGGCAAAGATGTTCAGACGATATACAAAAACACTGGTGTTAATAAATATATAGAAAATGGTAAATGAAAACCAGATGAAATCACGGGATTACACGAGGATAAAAACAGGTCTAGGTAAAGGTAAATGTTTAAGTTAAGAAAAGATGAGAGAAAAACCAAAGGAACTAAAGAAACAAGAAAAACTAAAATATCTTGTGAAAATCTATGCTAACCTGTGGTTACTATTTTCACAGTATATAGAGAAGCCAGAGGAGGATAAATGAAATATGCGTTTTTCTTGGGATGCACTATTCCGGCAAGAGCGATAAATTATGAAGTTTCAACAAGGAAAATCGCTCCAAAATTGGGAATAGAGCTAATCGATATCCCGGATTTTACCTGCTGTGGATTCCCGGTAAAATCCGTTGACTCTTTTACAACGATATTGATGGCTGCCAAGAACATTGCTCTTGCGGAAGAAAAAGGTTTAGATATAGTCACGCTTTGTAATGGATGTATCGTAACGCTTGCCGAGGCTAATCACGAGTTAAAACACAACGAAGAGATGAAGAAAAAAGTAAATAAAGAGCTTGCAAAAATTGGAAAAGAATATAAGGGAACTATAGAGGTTAAACATCTTGCTCGGGTTCTATATGAGGATGTTGGTGTTGAAAAGATTAAAAAGGCAGTTAAATTCCCACTCGAAGATTTTAAGTTGGCTGCACATTACGGATGCCACTATTTCAAACCTTCCCTGGTCTACGGCAAGTTCGATGACCCAGAATTTCCAACTTCGCTTGATAAACTCATAGGAGTCCTTGGCGCTCCTCCATTTGATTATGAAACAAAGACGGAATGTTGTGGAGGAGGTATCCTCGGTATTTCGCAGGATATAGCACTTCAAATGGCAAGAGTAAAATTGGACGATTTGAAGATTCAAAATGCCGATGCAATGATTTCGATCTGTCCGTTTTGCAGTGTTATGTATGATGCAAATCAAAAAACCGTCGAAAAGACATTCGAGACAGAATATAATCTACCGGTTTTATACTATACACAAATTCTGGGATTAGCTCTTGGAATACCTTCTAATGAACTCGAATTTAAGAGGAATAGAATAAAGCCAAAGGAAATGCTAAAAAAATTCGATAAAAAGTATGGAGCGGTTAAAACAGAGGAATGAAAAAACGTTTAGAGATGGAAAAACAAATATTAATGATTGGATAGGAAATTATCTATTCCTTCCGATGCAATTTTTGCATCTGCAATTGCCGTAACTGCGTCCAAATTCAGATTGACTATATCTCCACCTGCAAATACCTTTGGGATTGAAGTCATACCATTTTCGTCAACTTTTACTTTTCTTCTTTCATTAAACTCAAGCTTATCAAACATGTTTTTGGGCATGAGTGAAAAATCAGGTCTTTGACCAATGGCTTCTATTATCATGTCTCCCCGAAGTAATTTTTCCTTATCTTCGTAAAATGTAGGTGCGAACTTTCCCTGTGTATTGAATACCGATTTTACTTTTTTGCATAAGAGTCCTTTAACATTTCCATTTTCATCCAGAAGCACTTCTTTCGGTCCCCAGGCAGGATTGAATTGGATGCCCTCAGCTTTAGCCTCTTCTATCTCCTCTTCCGTGGCAGGCATTATATCCCAATCCTCCAGGGAAACTACCTTCGTCAAAGTTTCCTCGTTAGGATACTGCATATTTTGAAGTCTCAATGCTTCTCTTGCAACATCCATTGCTACATTTCCACCACCGATGACTATAACCTCTTTACCTACTTTTGTATGTTTACCGATCTTATTGTTCTTTAAGAAATCGAGAGCCAACAAACAGTTTTCCGAGTTTTTCACTCCCGTTGAGAAACTAACCGTATTTCCTATTCCTATGAAAACGGCGTTATAATCTTTTAAAAGTTTTTTAAACTCGATATCTTTACCTATTCTTGTATTGAATTTGAACTCAACCCCCAGGGATTTAATATATTCCACATCTTTATCAATACTCCCAAGTGGTAACCTGTAACTAGGTGGACCCGTTCTAAGAGTTCCTCCACCACCTGGCAATTCATCAAATACTGTAACTTTGTGACCTTTTAACCTTAAGAAATATGCAACCGATAGTCCAGCCGGACCAGCACCGACAACAACCACCTTTTTGCCCGTAACTTTACCTGGCTTCAATTCCAATGCCAGTTTATAGTCTTTAATAGTATCGGCAACATAGCGTTTAAGCCATCTTATAGCCAGCGGCTCACCCCTCAATCTTAATGAGCAAGCATCCTCGCAATGCTTCATACATATCCTTCCACATATGGAAGGTATGGGATTGTCTTCGAATATCTTCTTCAGGGATTCTTCGGGTTTATCTTCATAAATTGCCTGAATGTAATCGGATATCTTAAGATGTGCCGGACACGCCTCTTCACACAATTTGCATCCAAGACAACGCGCAGACTCCCTCTTTGCTTCTTGTTCATTATACCCTATCACCTGTTCTATGAAAGACAGCTTTCGCTTTTCAGGTGAAATTTCGGACATAGACACTCTTTCAGGTTCGAAAAGAGCATATTTGATGTCAGGTGAAAAACCTTCGTAATTTACTTTACGATGCGATAAACTTGCCTTCAATATTGAATGTTCTTCTGAAGATACAAACTTTTCTTTGTCTGTTTTTTCGTCCTTCGCAATAAACACAAACGTATCCGTGTCAAAGTGTATATGGAAATAATCCCTGGTAAGTTTTAGCGAACCGGGTGGGCAAATGTCAACACATAAACCGCAGTAACAGCATCTACCATAATCTAATTGGGGACGCTCATTCTTTTTACCCTTAGATGGTTCTGATTTTAGCTCTGGAATTTTTATCATCTCTATTGCCTGGTTAGGACATATGTCGGCACAATTTCCACAGCCTGTACATTGCTCCCAATCATTAACATGGAATCCTCTATATCTTTTTGCAGGTTCTTTAGATTCGAAAGGATACCTTAGTGCCTTTGGTTTTTTGAAAAGATATTTAATTGCCTTAAATGGACTCAAAATACTTATTTTGCTCATATCGCTTATTCCGTTTCTGTTTTATCTATCAATTTCTGGAGCTACTATGTATAAGCTTATCATTATGTTTCCTACATCCGCAATACTTTCGTTTTGCAGTGCTTTTTCCAGGATAGTCAAACCATGTGAATAGGAAGGGGTCCTGAAATGTGCTCTATAAGGTCTATCTCCTCCGTCGCTTACCAGGTAGAGTCCCAACTCGCCTCGAGATGATTCACATCTAACATAAGCTTCTCCTTCCGGAATATTCCACTTTAACGGATTGGGTATTCTATTATAAACCTCTCCTTTAGGCATTTTATCAAGTAACTTAAATATCATATGAACGCTTTCGATCATCTCATCACGTATCACCCAGATTCTTGAATAAGCATCACCATCTTCTCTTGTAGGAACTTTCCATTCTACTTTATCATAAGCAGCGTAGGGTTCAATCTTCCTTATATCATATTTCATCCCTGTTGCTCTTATAACCTGTCCAACTGCTCCCATGTTCTTAGCTTCTTCAAGCGTTAATTTACCTATATCCTTAGATCTTTTATGAAATATGCTATTTTCAAAGAATGTTGCATCGTAATCAGGTACACAACCACCAATAGAATGTAGTGTACTAACGATTTTCTCCTCAATTCCTTCGGGAAAATCACGCCTTACACCACCAGGCCATATATATATATGATAGACTCTACCTCCTGTAATTTCCTCAAAAAGGTCCAGGATAAGGTCACGGTGATACATTGCCCACTGTGCTACCGTATCAAAACCTAACATGTTGGCATAAGCCCATAAACCAAATAAATGAGAAGCGACCCGGGCAAGCTCAAGATATATGCTCCTTATATATTGTGCTCTTTCGGGCACTTCTAATTTAGCCAATTTTTCGACTGCCATAGAATAGATTAACTCCATATGGTCGGGTTCCACAACATTTATTCTGCAGACCAGTGGAAAATTCTGTATCCAGGTTCTATATTCCATAAGTTTCTCAAATCCGCGATGCAAGTATCCTGGATTGGCAGCAGCATTAATAATGCGATCCCCCTCCACTTTCAAGGTAATGCTGAAATTACCTACCATTCCAAGATGTTGCGGACCAAAATATAGTTCAAGTTCTCTCATAACACTAATCCCTCGAATAATGACACGAATTCCTCGAATAAACTGATAACACTAATTCCACTAATACATTCATAACACTAACTTAATTAACAACTCTTTTGTACTCCAGTTTTTTGCTAGCAAAGTTAATCAATATCCCTAATTTAAGTCCTGTAGCCTTTAAATAGGAGAGTAGTTGTGCTTGAAAAACTGCAATTAGAGAAGTAACAGCCTTTAATTCCAATATTATCTTGTTCTCTACAACCATATCTAACCGGTATTCTCCCACTTTTTCCTTTTTGTAATACACCTCAATCAGTTTCTGTTTTGCAATTTTTATGCACCTGTCTTTTAACTCTTTCGTGTCATTCGTCTTTAACTGGAGGAATCTTATCAAATACTTTCTTTACATATTCTCTTGTATCAAAATCTTTACGAAAAGGTGGTATTTCATAGTTCCTTTCTAAAAATAGGGGTGTCAATCTTGGATGCCCTTCAAAATTTATGCCAAAAAGCTCATGCAATTCTCGCTCGTATGGTTCGGCATTATCAAAAACATTTAAAACAGTCATAAATTGCGGTTTTTCCCTGGGAATTCGCGTTTTTACCAGGATATTTGTCTTTCCTTTATCTCCTGATTCTTCAACATCCTCGATATATCCAGAAACAATATAAACCAATTCCAATTGTCCTTGCTTAATCCAGTCAACACAGGATATAAGTGCTAAATGTTCATATCCCGAACTTTTCAAAAAACTCAAGACGGAAATAACGCTTCCGCTTGCGGTTTCTATAACCATTCTGTTGTCTTCAGGAATACTTACGGTTATATCACTGAATAATGTTGTAAGTTTCTTACTAATAAAGCTATTCATCGGTTGTCTCCCTGCGAAAATAAAGGTGGCCATTCTAATTTTCCATATAACTGTTCTTGATTTGCTCGATAATGTTTGTAGTTCTTCCTGTATTTTTTGTATCCATCCGCTTTCTCCATATCTATCAATTTCCACAGATGGGTTACAGCGATGAATATAGCCTCAGGTCTGGGCATACATCCAGCAATCCATCCATCTATGGGTATGTACTTGTCTAAATGCTTGATAGTATTGTAGGAATCCCAATACATTCCGCCATTTATGGGACAGGAACCAAATCCTACGGTAAATTTTGGATCCGGCATTTGCTCATATGTGCGAATAATTGGCTTCAATGTCTTTACCGAGACATATCCAGTAATCAAAAATAAGTTGGCATGTCTTGGCGTTGCAACTGGAATTATTCCGAATCTTTCTGCATCCCACCGTGCTGTTATGCAAGGGGGTATCTCGATGATTCCACAACCTGTACAGAAATACACCACGTGAAGCGAATACTTGTGCCCCATTTTGAGCGGGGACTTGAACCATTTACTGAGCTGTCTTCTATCCATATATTACCCTATAAAAACTAAGTTAGTAATTGAAACTACTATCAATCCTACTAATGCTATTGCCGTAGGCCATCTCCACAAATATTTGATCGCCTGTTCGATCCTTAACCGGGGAAATACGGCATTTATGAAAACAACTATCACAAATACCACTATCATCTTCAGCAGAAAAATAATAACGCCAAAAACAACAAACCAGGCGGTATCCACAAAAGGTTCCAAAATTCCAAACAGATTCCATCCTCCGAGAAAAAGACTTACAAAAACTGCAATGCCAATAAATTCGGTCAAAGCATGCTGTATGGTAGCAAAAGCGAGAAATTTGCCGCTATATTCAGCTACCGGACCGGAGGAAATTTCCTGAGGTGCTTTAACTAGATCAAATGGTCTTACTCCCAATATGGCAGGAAGTATTAGAACATAGGCAATACCGGATAGCAATAATGGTAAAGAGGCAAAAGACCATTTTGTATTCGACTGAATTTCGACTATTTCAACTATTGAGATAGTATGATAATGAGTCATAACTGCAAGAAGAACAAACAATAGAGGAACCTCGTAACCCAGAGCGAGAAGGAATTTTCTTGATATTCCGATACTTGTATTAGGATTAGCTGCTTCTCCACCACTTAACGCTATACCTAAGGGACCTAAAAGCATAACATAAAGGATTACCAACAATCCTCCCGAACTACTTAACGGACATATGGTTCCTAATGGAACAAACAAAACTACGACAAAAGAACCAGCTAATGATAGAATTATTCCAAAGCTGAATATGAATCCATGTGTTATGCTATCTTGATTGAATAATTTAATTATATCTATGACCGGTTGAATAAGAGGAGGACCATAGCGCCAATGAATCCTTGCCATTATTCTTCTTGATAGACCAAGAAAGAAAATTCCAACGACAAATGCCAGCAGGACTGCTATAAATCCTTGAACTATAGTAATTACCATGGTAACCACTTAATTTGAATAAAGATTAATAGTGCCAAAAATAGAATTATGTACATTACATAATTACCGACATAACCGGTATAAATTTGTCGCATTCCATTAGACAGATTTCGCAATCTATGAGAAAACCACCTGTACAAATCATCCATGGAATCTCTAAGATAAGGAGCGATCATTCGTTGAAGAGGATTGTAGAAGTTTACAGTGTAATGATACTTATCTATGGGAACAGGCGCCCCTGCTGCATAGTTGTCATCCTGTGTGACCACTATTGCTTTTCGACTCGCTTTGGAGATTAGCCACAAAATGACACTGACTACCAGAATTGCTGCAAAAATATTTATTATATTTAACATACCCGATTCTGAAGTAATCCCCCATACAGAAATGTCCAGTGGTTTCAGACCAAAAGAACTGGTAATGGAATTAATGACCTTCAAAGGAATTCCGGGAAGAATGCCAAAGACAAGAATCGCAAAAGACAAAATAATAATAGGAAGTCTCATGCTAAAGGGTGAGCCCTGCACATTTTTGTATTTCTCAGGCAGTTGACCAAGAAATATACCGTGAATAAATTTGTAAACATATAGTACAGCACCCCAGGTACCAATCAATGCAGCAAATGCCAGAAATGGAGAACCTTCAAGAATCAATGTTTTGTATATCAACCACTTAGACACGAATCCATTTGTTAAAGGCACACCAATAAGTCCACAAATTCCAAGAAGTGCACCCAAAAAAGCAACAGGCATTTTTTTGATTAAGCCACCCAGAGAATTTAAATCGCGCTCTCCTCCAGTTCTATATTCTACCGCACCAACTACCATAAATAGAAGAACAATATAGATTGCATGATTCAGAGTATGAAATATTCCCCCTACTACTCCAAGACTCGTTCCATAGGCAATACCTAAAATCATGTATCCACCCTGTCCGATACTAGACCAAGCCAGAAGCTTTTTTGCGTCATTCTGAAGTAGAGCAATAAACGTAGGTATTACGATTGAAACCGCACCTAACCAAGCGAGTACGTAATTGAACCTAAATACTCCATAACCCAAGTGTAGTACACTGGCTGCACCAAGAATTACATACATAATCAAAAGAAAACCAAACACGCCCAATCTGGTGAGCATACCTGAAATCACAATAGTGAATGTAGAAGGGGATTCTGTATAAGTGACTGGTAACCATATATGTAAGGGAATCAGCGCATTTTTAATTCCAAAGGCAATCCCAAATATAATCAACAACATTATAGTGTATCCGGGAGAAACATAAATAATGAGATTAGATATTTCGGATATAGTAAGGCTTCCACATGTGGAATAAACCGATAGTATGCCAAAAAGCATAATAACGGAACCAAATATGGACATTATGATATATTTCTTTGCTGCAGCAATGGCGTCACCCCTATTGTAACTAATTAAAAGAAAAGTAGACCAGCTCATAATTTCCCAGAAAATATAAAAAGATAAAAGATCACCAGAAAGGACTACACCTATCATTGCAGAATTGACTAATACTATCATAAAAAAGAAGAAATCCGTTCTTTCTTTTTTCTTCATATAGCTCAAAGAAAACACAATGGAAAGACATCCAATAACGGATATAGCAATAGCAAAAAACCATGAGAGTGAATTTATTCTTAGAATAAGTGGTATATCCATGAATCCCAGATAGAAAATTCTTTCGAAAGAAAAGCTATACAAGGAAGCAATAATTGTAACTAAAGCTAACGATATTATTATGGTAAAAACATCCCGTGTTGTTCTGGATATTTTTCCCAAAAAATAAGTGATAAATGCTCCAGCGAAACCAATTATAAGTAAAATCTCTAAATTCATTTTATAACATTATTTGTAAATAGTCAGTAAACTGCATTACATTCTCTTGAAAGATTGTCATTGCGAGTATTTTTTCATAATTTCTTCCAAAGCAATCTCGGTTTTCGGCACTATGAGATTGCCACGCCTGCCACAGGCAGGCTCGCAATGACGGCATTGACTGATTATTTAACATTATTTATATAATTAAACTTATCCAATAGTTCCGATGCACCGGATTCTAATACATTTGTAGCAATCTTAGGGTATACTCCTAAAAATACTATCAATGCGACGAAGATAAATAGTGCAATTAAAACACTAAGAGGTGCTCTTTCCCTTTTTTCCTTTGTTTGTTTTCTATTAAAATATATTACCTGTACAATGCGCAAAAAATAGGCACCTTCTATTACGGTTGCGAGAAGGACAACCAAAATAAGTATGGTGACTAATATTTCCTGTTTCAATAAGGCTGCCCTCACAATCATGAATTTACTGGGGAATCCTACGAATGGAGGTAATCCTATGATGGAAAATGCCCCTATGGTAAATGCTAACGATGTATATGGCATTTTTCTTCCCATTCCTTCAAAAGAAGAAATATTCATAGAACCGCTCCGGTAAATCATATAACCAACTGTCAAAAACAGTAATGCCTTGCATAGAGTATGTGTTATAAGTTGAAAAAGACCTGCGGCTACCCCATCGGAAGTGGCAATGGAAAATGCAAATATAATTAAGCCAATCTGTCCAATGCTTGAGTAAGCCAGCATTCTCTTTATGTTTTTTTGACTGAAGGCACACAGTTCTCCTATTAAAAGACTCAAAACACCCAATAATAGCAGAAACACAAAGAAATCTGAAACACCAAATATCGTAAACAGAACACGGATTATTGCATAAACTCCAACCTCAATTGCAATACCGGAAAGGACCGCGCTAATCGATGAAGGTGCAGAGGAATGCGCATCCGGCAACCAGGCATTCAAAGGAAATATGGCAGCTTCCACTCCCAAACCCGTTATTATCAGTGCCATTGGAACGAAAACGGGACTAGGTCCTTTTGATGCAATTTCCAGGGCAAGTTCTGCCATATTAAGTGTACCAAACATTCCATAAAGCAAACCAATTCCAATAAGAAGAAGACTTGAACCCACAGCACCCTGAAGAAGGTATTTCACTGCAGACTCGATACCAGCTCTATCTCCTATATATGCTACCAGGCTATAGGAGGAAATGCATAGTATTTCGAAAAAGACAAACAGATTGAATATATCACCGGTAAGAACCACTCCCGTAGCCCCTGTAAGTAACAGTATATAGAGCATATGGTATTTCTCTTGCGGTCCTTCCTTAATGTATGTTAATGCGTATATCGATACCAACAAACCTGCAAGTGATATCAATGAGGAAAACAAAATACCTACAGGTCCAACAAACAGATTAATGCAAAAAGGTGGAGGAAAACCTCCTATATGGACTACAATAGGTTCTTTCAACACCTGTGGTATGAGTATTACCGAGACTATTAGATTAAAAAGAAAAGCAACAATAGGGATATATTTTGCAATCTTTTTGGAGATGAAACCAAAAAGAGGAATTGCAAAAGCAAATCCTAAAGGAACAACGATCAAAAGGATAGGGTTTATTTCAAACATTCGCTGTTATCCCGTTCTTCGTCTGTCGACAGCATATAAGTTTTTCTACCTTAATATAGATTACCATCTTTGCTCTTTGATTTTCCGTAGATCGAGTGTGCCATAGTGCTTGTATAACCGTATTGCTAAAGAAAGAGCCAAGGCGAGAACCGCAACTCCGATTACAATAGCCGTTAGTACCAATGCCTGTGGAACCGGGTCAACCATAACCTTAGCCTCTATTCCTGGTTTAGAGAATATGGGAGCAGTTCCTTTGCTTATATAACCCACAGAGATGAGAAATAGATTTACTCCAGTTTCGAGAATACTAAGTCCAATAATTACTTTAATTAAATTGTGTTTTATTAGTATAATAAGCAGTCCTATAAAAATTAGCCCGAACGCCCCAATGTAGTAGCTATAGTCCCGTAGAAAGTTTATCAAGTTAGAAATATCCATCTCTGTCCCCTACAACTCTCTTACAGGTATCTGTTTCAAAACTCTCAATAAAATTTCTATTAAGGTTCATTCACTTTCCTCGACTAAATTATCGATAACCCCAGCTAATTCTGAACCTACTTTGAATCCAATGCCTATGTAAATGATTGGAATTATACCTGCACTGAATAGAGAATTAAAAACTCCTTTCGGTAGAAAATTCGAGAGAAAATAATGTCCTCCAACCATTAAACCAATTAATCCCATTAACAGAAAAATCAATGCACCCGAAGAGTCGATGGATTTACTCCAAATTCTGTTGATTCTCTTACCTCTGCATCCCAAATAAATGAGAACGAAACCTGAGGCAATAATAGCTCCCCCTTGAAACCCTCCACCGGGAGTTAGATGACCATGGATAAACATATAAGAACCAAACAAAATTATCATCGGGAATAGGAATTTACAACCCGTAGACAGCACTAAACTCGATGGTTCCGTTTTACCTCTTCTCCTTTTCTTCTTGCGAGTCGATAAGACAGCACCTAAGCCAATTGCTGCCACGAGAAGTATTGTTATCTCGCCAAGAGTATCAAAACCTCGATAATTTAGAACAACTGAAGTGACGATGTTAGATGCCCCTGTGTCTTTTTCTCCTTTGCTGATATAATAATTACCAACCTTCGTTTTAGGTGTTCCAAAAGGGACCTTATGCAAGCATAGAATGATTCCCCAACAAATGACAATTAGCAAGATGATACTGATAATCTTTCTCATTCTTCGTGCCTTTTTGTTCTTCTTATTGCAATAATAAAAATGGCAGTAACCAATGCTGCACCAATCGAAGCCTCTGCCATTGCTACATCCGGAGCCTGTAGAAAATAGAAGAGCACCGATGCAATCAGGCTCACCATCCATGAAGCAATTATTGCGCTCATCAAGTCTTTGAATATTAGAGCTGCAATTGCTGCGACAAGCATAAAAATTATCATTAAGAAAACTATAATTGTCATTTCTTCTTGGTATATTCCTCGAATTCCTTGGTTTTGTCAACTATAGTTCTATCACATAGAGAAACTCCACTTTTATACGAACCTCTGGCAATAGCATGGCTTGAAATGGGATTTGTAAGCATAATAAACGCAGCAATAAGCAAAGTTTTCCAGAACCAATCTGGCTCTATTATGCCTATCCCAACAATAGTGAGAAAACTACCCAGAGTAGTACATTTCGTTCCTGCTTGAATTCGATTATAAACATCAGGCAATCTAAGCACACCAAGGTTCCCCAGAAATAGAAATATCGTCCCAATGCCTACAATAATGATACCAAATAAGTCCATTTAAATTCCCCTTTCAAGAAATCTGGCAAGAGCGACTAACCCAACAAAAGCCAATGCAGAATATACCAACGACACATCCAGGTAAACATACCTTTTGAACAGATAAGCAAGCAGTACGAGTGAAGCAACTGTAGTTGTCGTGATTGTATCTACAGCAACGGCTCTGTCCGAAGCAGTAGGGCCTATCAACATACGTAAAAGACTGAGGAAAATGCCTGCAGCTATGATAGCTAAAAATACTAAAATGATGGTTTCGTTCATTCAAATATCACTCTTAAATATTTTTCGAATTTCTCTCCTATAATTTTTGTAGCTTCATCTACATCTTCTGATTGAACATTAATCCAGTGAATCAGGAAAGTATCTCCCAGGATATCCAAAGTAAATGTACCGGGTGTCAAAGTGATTGAATTGGCAAGAAACATCTTGGCAATATCTTGTTTTAAAGATGTTTTAATTACTACTATCCCGGGCTTAATAGGCATTTTAGGATGAATTACCCTATATGCCACATCGACATTTGCAATAATAATTTCCTTGAAAAGCACAAAAATATACAGAATGAAAAATGCTATTCTTTTAAGACTTAAAGGAGGAAGTCCCAGTTCAATATAATTTTTACTTAATATTATCGAAAGAATAATACTGATAAAAATGCCAACACTAAGTTCCTGCCAATTCAAACTTGATGTGAGAGCAAGCCATATAATTATTAAAATTAAAAACAGATAAAGGAAATTTCTTGATGAATATTTGGTCTTAACTATTTTATGAAACATCTAAAATATCCTTTTCATAAAAAAAGAGTAGTTATTCATTTTAATATTTTTAAACTCTATCTTTACGGGAATAATATGCCAATCTTGCCATTTCTGTGCTCAGGTCAACGTAATTCATCTTCACATTGTGAGGCATATCCTTATGACACGGAGCAAATGACAGAATAGCTTTGATCCCTCCATTCTCCAGACGATTTGCGACCGCAGGTGCAGCAGATTCAGAGACGCTCAGGATAGCTATTTTAATACCGTCGGACCTTACCCTTTGTTCTAAACCTTCCATATTTTCGATGGTTATTCCATTGATTTTTTTACCTACTTTTTTATTATCGTTGTCGAATGCCATGGCAATCTTGAATCCTTCCGATTCGAAATTCGAATAGGAAAGCAAAGCCCTTCCGATGTTACCTACTCCTACAAGAACAACCTTCATTACAGGTTCCAGTTTTAATATGCTCGGAATCTTCTTGATCAAGTCGTCGACATCGTATCCAACTCCGCGTGTTCCAAAATCGCCAAAGTATGAAAAATCCTTTCTTATTATTGAAGAAGTTATAGAACATGCTTCGGCAAGTTGATAAGAAGAGATAGTCTTAATGCCTCCTTTTGAAAAGCATAACAAAGCTCTAAAATAAGGGAAAAGGCGTCCTACGGTTTCATTTGGGACGGATCTTGTTTTCATTTTTTCGAGTTTAAGATTGTGTTCACATTCATATACATAGGCTATATAAAATAGTTAAAGCAAAATGTCAAGCATTTTTTTATTTTTTTTGTTTTTTTAAATTAAGATTTTTACGTTTAACTAAAAAAAAAGGACGAACATTTGTTCGTCCTTTTTTTTCTTGCGTCGCCTTATTTAATCCTATACATAAGATTTACTCCAAATAGTATATCATATGCAGACTCTGAGTTGTCTGTATCAGGATCGTTAGCAGTAAGATTGTACTGAAAACGTACATATGGTGAAATGGTCATTGGTGCCATCATACCAAGATTTGCTCCAGCTCCTACTTGAATACCAAAGTCGGTTTCAAGAAGCGAATCGGGAACATCGCCTGATTGACCATCACTTTCCCATGATGCACTTAATGCATATATTAGGGACGGTCCCAGTACGAAGTATGGTGATATTGTTGGCATTGGCATTTTATACTTCAAAAGAAATGGTATTACAAGACTGTTATAAGTGCTTGTGTATTCGGTATTACCATATGTTCCACTATATTTATACATCGAATACACTATATCGAGCTCACCACCTATCATAGGCATAAAATCCATATCTACAGCAAGACCTCCACCAAAACCTAAACCAGATTGACTTTCATCTCCTTCGATACCTGAGTTTGACATATTATAGCTGCCGCCAAGATTTGCGCCAAGCGAAAAACCCTGACCGAAGACCAGCCCAAAAGAAAGTAATAAGATTGCTACAGTGATTAAGCCTTTCATCTTTTCTCCTTAATTTTTTGCATTAAATTAACGTTAACTAAGTTTCACCTCCTTTCTTTATTATTTTATGTTTTTACCAAATATTTTATTGAATGTCAAGCGAAAAATCTAAAAATCATAGGCAAATAACTTCATTCTAAGTATTCTGTCCTATACTGGCCCTTAAAGAATCCCAAAACCGAGATTCTTCGTAAGTAGAAAAGTGCTGTTTACTCAGACTAACTCTGATCTTTCAACTATTCTCTATTTAGTTTTCTTGCGCACTTGTGCTCTTGTAACTTGTGCTCTGGTGTGCTGTCCTTTATGGTCTTCGGTCTAATGTCTTCAGGTTTTATTGCAAAACTATATCAGATATGTTCCTGTATCCATCCTGTTTCAAGACCATATTTTTCCATCAAAGCTTTCGCTCTTTTGTATTCCACTTTAGTTATTTTTCTTGAAAGAATAGGATCGTCCAATACTTTAAAACAAGGGAAATATTGGTCCATCAAACTAATATATGTCTTCTTTGAGATTTTTTGACTGAGAAACTTAAGAATGTCTTCTGTACCTGATACGCCCTCGGGTAGGACGAGATGCCGAACAATGATTCCTCTTTTTGCAATGTCATCTTCAAGAACAAGGTCACCAACCTGTTTGTGCATTTCAATGACTGCATCTCTATTGAGCTTCACATAATCCTTTGCTTGCGAATACTTTAAAGCAAAGCGCCAATCGCTGTATCGCATATCAACAAGATAGATATCGATTATGCCTGAAATAAGTTTAAGTGTTTTAACACTATCGTAGCCGCTTGTATTATAAACAATGGGAATATGAAGTCCTTTTTGTTTTGCGATATATAGGGCTTTCATAATGTGTGGAACGAAATGATTAGGCGTAACAAGGTTTATGTTATGCGCACCTTTGCTCTGCAGTTTCAACATCATCTCTGCAAGCTCAGGAAGACTATAGTATTCCCCGACACCCAACTGACTGATAGAATAATTCTGACAGTATCTACAGTGAAGGTTACAGTTTGAGAAGAAGATTGTTCCCGAACCTTTATGCCCAGAAAGGGGTGGTTCTTCACCAAAATGAAGGTTAAAACTTGCAATCTTCAGTCTCCAGTCGCTATTACAAAACCCCAACTCTCCCTTAATTCTGTTTACTTTACAGATTCTGGGACAGAGACTGCAATCGAGTAACTCCCTATATCCCCTTCCTATTTTCTTCTTAAATTCTTTATCGGTAATCTTAAGAAATCCAGGTTTCAAAACAATAAAACGCTTTCGGTAGTCGCAGGCTTCAGCCTGCGTGGTTATGCGCACGCTAAAGGGTGCGGCTACGTTTCATTATATATTCTCTGCATTTATTGAAAAAATCAATTGCGGTCTTTGTTTTATAATCCCTGTATGTCCAATGTTGTGCCTGCCAAGTGTTTTTAACATAGATAAGGCTAACTTCCGCATAAATTTCGTTTCCAAGATAAATTCTGTGAGAGCAATCTTTTGTTGTTGCAAGTATCACTCTTGAAAGGGTAACATAACCAGGATCAATGTTAATTACGCGCTTACCATCAATTGCAAGTTCCTTCTCCAGAAGAACGGTTGACTTCTTGATATCTGCAATTGACTCTTGTTTGATCGGGTTATCAAATAAAATCCATTCTCTTAAAAGCTTCTCCCCCATCTCCTTCTCATAATAATCCGTAAAACCAAATGGAATAGCCTTACTCTTAATAATAACTTTTCCGAAACCGGTCGATAATTTTTGTATTACGTTTTGTACGAATTGGTTTTGGAATATCAAACCTGCAAAAAGAAATGCTGTTTCTCTTTCCATATTCTACATACATTATCAAATAATGAGAATAAGTCAAGAGAAAATAGTGTGTCATTCTGAGTGTTCTTATCCATATTGACCGTGGAAGAATCTGACTACCTGATCAAAACCATCTTATTTACCGCGGTTGTCTGGCTCGTCTTCAAAACAGCATAATATACACCACTTGAGAGTTTATTCCCCTGTTCATTTCTTGCATCCCACTTTTTAGAATAGAACCCAGATTCAAGTTTACCACTAACAAGTGTTTTAACAATCCTGCCAGTAACATCATAGATGCCAATGGAAATATTTTTTTCACCATCATTCTGACCAACGACAAATGAAATAGTGGTTGATTGTCTTGCGAATGGATTTGGGTATATCGTCTGAAGTGACGAAATAAGAGGTATATAAGCTCTGATATCTACGCTAATAGGTCCATATATTTGTTTTTCTCCATTAATATCGATTTGCTCAAGTTTGTAATAGTATGTATCCATTCGCTTTACATTCGAATCAATGAATGAATAATCGTTAGGGCTTGAAGAATTTCCTGCTCCCTGGATAATGTGTGAATTGATTTTTATATATTCCCCTTCACCAATAGCTCTCAACACATTGAATCCAAGATTATCCTGTTCACTTTCCGTTCGCCAGATAATTTTTATATTGTGTTCATTCGGTATGTAGTTTGCCGCAAACTCGGTAAGGGTAATTGCAAGAGCAGGATTGGTTACGAGCAGATACTGTGTCACTGAAATCGTGTCATTTGGTGCAACGGTCATTCCAAGCCACATATAGCAAACCGCATCATCCAATACAAAGGGTAGAACATCAGGAGGACTATAAGGAACTTGGAATGCATTACCGTATGCGGGTCCTGACCATGCTACATAGTATAAGGAGTCAGGTACTACTACCGGTGGAATAGCCGACATAGGTTCCGTAACGCTTAGGTAGTGTGCAATTGATGCTGCAAGAAGTGTATCATCCGTTTCTTCGAGAGAAAGGGGAATTCCTGAGTTGGTCCAACAGGTTTCGGTAATTTGCCAGGCATCAGGAACTACCGAGTGATACTTTCTAACAGCCGGAGAATCCCATGAGTTAACATGTGTATCCCACTCGTATCGGATACTGAAAGTTCTATTTTCAGATGCGTGATTTACAATAAATAATGTTATTTCCAATTTTGAATTAGCACCTGCATCTTGTGCGGCAATTGTCTGAATTACATCGAAATGGTCCAATCCGTTGTCAACTACCCATTTTTGGTCAAGGTTCTCGGCTGCAGTATATGCTGCACTTGTATAGTAATCGGAAAGTTGAGCAACAGTGAAACCAACTTCGGTACTCGCACCTGTGCTTCTCGTAACATAATCTGTATTCGTTCTATATGACCTTACGGTATTGTATGACGACCAGGGAGAATGAGAACCTCCACCGAAAAGCAGTGTAATATCAACACCGTCCGGATGTCCTGCTCCAGTAGCAGCTGTGTAGGTTCCCGGGTCATCGCTGATATCATTCGAGATATACATTGTAAGCCAATCAGTAGTAACCGAGAGGAGATTTCCACATGTGATTGTTCCCGGACTATAATCATAGACGGGCGCATTTATGCAGTCATCGATTTTGCCGTAGACATAATACCTGCCGTTAAGCGCTCCCACATTCCATACGAATGAATCTGCCAGGTCATCCTCACTTATTCCACTTGTTATCAGAGTTCCGTCGTAACCTGTGTTATCTGTATCGTAATATAGGGAAATCGTAGCATCGTTATCCGGGTCACTATCTGTCCATTTTATCGTATATGTTGAAGATGTAATGATCGTATCATTTGCAGGTGTTAATACTGTGATTGAAGGTGCATCGTTAGGACCTATCCATATGTCTTCTATATTACCCCAATTTCCCCAATTGTTAAGGTTGTCCTCACCCTTTGCGTGATAGTAATGCCATCCCACAGATGTTCCTGTTATGTGGTAGAAAGTATCCGCAATTGCACTTGAGAATGTCTGGACCCATTGCCAACCATTTACAAGGATATCATCCACCCAAAAACCACCGTAGTTTATGGAACCATCAGAATGATAACGATATCTCAGAAGAATACTGAATGCGGAGTAACTGCTCACATCTACATTTTCGTGATACCACATAGAATCGTTTCCGGTATATGAGTTCATATTTATCCAGCTTGTTCCATTATCTGTTGAAATATCAAAATATCCACGGTCTATACCACTTTCGCATCCACCCCACCACCAGAACTCAACGGATTGTGCACCCAGATAATTATTTACAGAAATCATAGTATCCTCTGCACTACTCACATTTTCTGAACCATAACTTCTTGGCGGCGAATGCGACCTTGTATTTGACCTTAAGAATCCACTGAGACTGAAATTTCCTGCAACGCACTGGTCATAGAGAAGTGTATCAGGTGTTACCTCGTCCAATTGATATCCTGCAATACCATCCCTGTCTATGGAAGGTGACCAATAAACAAAGAAATCACCGTCCAGATCCACAAAAAGCGGGTAGATAATAGGCGGTGACGGAACATCGTTGCATGGATGTTCAATTGCTCTATTGGCAAATAAAAGATTACCGTAAGGGCTACCTTCGTTCTCATACTGTAACCCGATTGTTCCACCCGAGTTCTCTATACCCACCGTTGCAGACCTACCAAAGTTATAGGAACTGTTGCCCATATTAACATCTTGATATTGAATTATAAAATTGCCGTCGTCATACAGTATTACCTGGAATGAGCCGCCGTTTGTCTCACCTAGGTGCGGAACACCTTCCCAGGTTACAACAAAGCCATTTGGGCTTCCACCTGTGGTCTTATACCATACAGTTCCAGTAGATGGGTTCAAGTCATCCCAGAATACATATATTGAATTATTTGGTATTCCCGAACTCGGTATCGTTCCGTTTGAATAACTTGTATTATCATCAAAACTGACATAGCCATTGGACACTATGTAAACCGAATCGTATGTGTTTTCATAAAATCTGAATATGAAAGGTAATTCAACCTTAATATTTGAATCATCCCCAAGTGTCACAGGTGTTGAGCCACTTGAACCTATCCAGGAGTATGTGGGACCACCCGTCGTATCGGAATCTATCCAGGAATAGCCGTAAGTATCTGGACCACCTGTGAAATATGAACGGACAATTTTTATTTCATTCTTTAGTGTATCATTCGAGCTGTCCATATCCGAACCAAGGTCATGGTATGCAACCATTGTGTCATATCCCATAACCTGCGGATTCCAGGCGGCAAAGGTTATCGTATCTGTTGCACCCGCGTCAAACCACGAAGCATAGTAATATGAATCGCTAAACGGATTGTTGCTCTGGATATCGCAATTGAAATTAAAATATCTCACCCTATCCGTACCAAAATTATGTAAAACAGCTCTCGGTGTCCAGGTTTTCCTTCCCTGCGGAACGGAATCTGGCGGTTGAAGAATTGCAGTAACACCTACATCAAACTGATATGTAAAATAGGTCGCAACACTGCAATCGTCAACATACCACCACATATCGTCATCACCAAGGTAGTGAAAAGCAATCTTTACTTGCGATTCTCCTGCTGCCCAGGATGTTATGTCGTATGCCTTATTAAATCCAAGAGAATCCGTAGTAAATACGGCAATTGTATATGGCCAGGTAGAACCATCGTTTATACTTCCAAGAACATAACCTGTATCAGTAAAATCCACAGAATAGTCCTCATAGTAATTCCAGAATTTGAGACTGCAGATTTCAGCGGGGACAATCAAACTCGGCGTAATCAGCCATTCATCATTTGCTTCTGTAGTAGAATAGTCAACCCTTGCAACCTGTCCCTGAGCAGCGCCATAATTATAATTATACCAGTCATCATCCCCCCAAGGAAGGTTACCAATAATTGTCCAGCCAGAAGGAGGAACATCCCCATAAGGGCCCCATACTCCTTCAAAATCCTCCCAGAGAATCTGTGCTCTTGCTCCTTTCGAACTTTTTTGCTTTTGAACAGCCGGAAGTTCCGCTTTCACAGGTTCTTCCGCTAATACTTCTTTGTTTTCAAGTAACGGATTAACAGTATATTTCATTTTCTTTGCAGATTTTGTCTCTTTTATAGGTCTATTTTTCATCAATTTAATACTTGAATACAGTTTTTTTGCTTCCACAACATTTTCATCAAATCTGAAACATTTTTCAAGATAGAGTTTTGCTTTTTCAATATTTCCTTTTGCAATTTCCTGTTTTGCAGACTGCAGATAGTTGTTCACTTTATTTGCCTTCTTGTTTTCAGAAGTAGACAAATTCAAAAAAGAAAAAGAGATAAATAAAGCTATGAAAAGACCAATGAATCTCCTCACATTTCCTCCCTTTTTAACTACGTAATTAGTATACACTTAAATGATACAACCTTACTACCATAAACAATTTAACTATGAATAGAGCAATTTCCGTGCCAAAAAATATCATAAAATTAAGTTCTTATAAATATATCACTTATATTCAAATTCAAATTAGTTTTTCTATTATTTTTGTGCAAAAATTGCACTTGTAGAAAGTAATGCACTAAATAACTATATAATAACACTTAAGTTTAGTTAAATAAGTGCACATTTTGCACTTTTTGAACATTCATTGTTTATTTGCATACTCATCGCCCTTTATGAGAATTTTCCAGATATTTCTTAAATATAACTTATTTTCAGGTTTGCAAAGAACAGCTAAAGTGTCATTCTGAGTAAACAGAACATATTGACTATGGAAGAATCTAAATAGGAAATTCTGAAGAAACGCAAACTCCACTGTTTCAATTGAAATCAATTTTTCTATTGACTTTGACTAAATTGTCCTGTATTATTTGTGTGTATTAAAATGTTTGATGTTAAAGAAGAAATGAAATAATAATTTGAACTTAACTTTGGTACAAGTATTCAGAACAAACTAACAATAATATGATAGCCGATACGGATAAAATACTGGAAATGGTCGAAAAATACGCTAACAGGTACTCAAACGTTCAGGACTTTATTTATTGTCACCAGTGGCTTGACAAGTTAATGGAACATACAAAGGATTTGCGCTCCAGCGAGAAATTGCTTGAAATGCCAAAGCAACAGCTAATATCCATTATCAGTAACCTATATGCGGTAGGACCGGGAGCATTCAAACTTAATAAAATCCTGGAAGACAATACAATTGAAGAAGTTCAGGATGCAATATTTATCCTTTTGTACGGGGAGGGGGAAATAGAAGACCGATTGGTAATGGCAAGACGTTCAGGAATGGGAATTTCCTTCCTTACACAAACCCTTTGTTTTTTCGACCCTACAAAATATTCGATTAAAGATAGACTCACAAAAATCGGTTTATGTCTCATTCTTGGATATGGTAATATCGTACCCGGCAATATGCTTGACGATGAATTGGGAGCAAAACCTTACGATGATATGTCATATAGCGAATTTCACAAACTGGTATCAGAGGTTGGTAAACACTTCATAATGAAGATACTTCATAAAGCCGATGATGACAGAGAAGAATTAGGAAAATATATCAACCCCAGAAAATACTTGATTATTGACCAGTTTTTGAGATACTCTTATTCTAAATGGAAGTAAATCCTGCAACAACTTTTTTATCCAATAAAAAATACTTGCATTCTATTACTCTTTATGATATGGTTCTTTAGTTTTTGAAAAGTTTAACAAATTCAATAAAGGAGGTATTGAAAAATGGACAAAAAAGCCCAGGACATTCTTAGCAAAAGATTAAGCGAAGAAGATTATCAGAAACTAATAAAGATCGATAATCCGAAACTTCATCAACTCGTTGCCAAATATTTGGAAATTTGCAATCCAAAAAAAGTATTTGTATGTAATGATTCGCCAGAAGATAAGCAATACATCCGGGATGCTGCATTGAAAAACGGTGAGGAAACGAAACTATTACTTGAAAACCAGACGGTTCACTATGACGGTTATTACGACCAGGCAAGAGATAAGAAGAGAACGAAATTCTTGGTTCCTGAAGGTGAGGACCTTGGACCTAACCTGAATACGATTGGCAAAAAGGAAGGCGAAGAGGAAATTCATAACATATTTGAAAATATTATGAAAGACCATGAGCTCTATATAAGATTCTTTACACTCGGTCCCGGAAATTCCATCTTCAGTATACCGTGCGTCCAGTTAACGGATTCAAGCTATGTATCACATTCCGAGAAATTACTCTATAGACCTGGTTACGAGGAATTCGTAAGACAGGGCAAGAATAATACAGGATTCTTTAAATTCGTTCATAGTGAAGGTGATTTGGACGAGCGGAATGTCAGTAAGAATCTGAAAAACAGAAGGGTATATATAGACAATGAAGGTGCAATAGTCTACTGCACAAATAGCCAGTATGGCGGTAACACAATAGGTTTGAAAAAACTTGCAATGAGGCTTGCGATTTACAAAGCTTCAAAAGAAGGTTGGCTTACTGAACACATGTTTGTGATGGGTATTCACGGACCTAATGACAGGGTTACATATTTTACGGGTGCTTTTCCTTCTCTCTGTGGAAAAACATCGACATCTATGGTTACCGGAGAAACCATTGTAGGTGATGATATTGCTTACCTGAGAGAAAAAAATGGAAAGGCATATGCTGTAAATGTCGAGAATGGTATGTTTGGAATAATAATGGGCGTTAATTCAAAGGATGACCCACTCATATGGAAGAGACTTCATACACCTGAAGAAATTATATTTTCAAACATTCTCACAAAACATGACAGCTCACCCTACTGGATTGGTAAAAACGATGAAGATATCCCTGATAAAGGAATAAACCATTCCGGAGAATGGTATAAGGGTAAAAAAGACAACGATGGAAATGAGATAACGCCATCTCACAGGAATGCAAGATTCACTATTGCATTGGATACTCTTGATAACATTGACCAGAAGAGCAACGACCCAGAAGGATGTCTTGTTGGTGGCATAATCTACGGGGGTAGAGACTCGGATACCTGGGTGCCAGTATGTCAATCATTTGACTGGACACATGGAATAATCAACAAAGCGTCATCACTGGAATCGGAAACTACAGCTGCAACGCTCGGTCAAGAAGGTGTCAGAAAATTCTGTCTTATGTCAAATCTTGATTTCATATCCATTCCTTTGGGAAAATATATCCAAAATAACCTGAATTTCGGCAAAAACATTGAAGACCCCCCACTGGTATTTGCCGTAAACTATTTTCTAAAAGACAAAGATGGGGAATTCCTTAACGAAAAAACTGACAAGGGTGTATGGCTGAAATGGATGGAACTAAGAGTGCACAAAGAAGTCGGTGCAATTGAAACGCCCATAGGTTACATACCAAAATACGAAGACCTCAAAACATTATTTAGTGACGTGCTGAAAAGGGAATACCCTTTGGAAGCATATAATGAACAGTTTAAGATAAGAATTCCGGAACTGCTTGCAAAAATAGATAGAATAGAAGATGTTTATAAGACAAAGGTCCCTGATGCTCCGTCATTACTCTTCGATAGATTATCGGAAGAAAGAGAAAAACTTAACCGTACAAAAGAAAAGTTAGGAGAATACATAACACCCGATAAATGGTAATAGGATAGTTTACTCAAGGGCAAGCTTGTTTCGGCATCTCGTTTTCCTCCGGGTTTGCTTTAATGCCTATTAATGCTTTCTTAATAATTTCTCTGGCAATAGGTGCTGCCACTGTTCCCCCATGCCCTGCATTTTCGACCATCACAACCACACAAATCTCAGGTTTATCAAAAGGTGCAAATCCAACAAACCAAGCATGGTCATCACCATGTGGATTTTCGGCAGTTCCTGTCTTGCCTGCAACTTCAATGTCATTCAATCTTGCAAGAGCACCTGTTCCCTTCTTTCTATTGACAACACCTAACATTGAATTTTTCAAGAATTTAATAGTTTTTTGTGATAGTCGAATTTCATTCGATTTTGTCTTTGCTCTAAATAGGATATTTCCCGAAATATCCACTATTTCTTGAACCAAGTGGGGGGTTGTGATATTTCCATTGCTTCCAATGGCGCCAAAAAAACTACAAACCTTAATGGGTGTTACAAGCACCTCTCCCTGTCCAATCGAAAGATTTGCAACCATTCCTCTTGTTGGAAAACGGATATTAAATCGTCTTTTATACCAATTCTTGTCAGGGAAAAAACCTTTCTTCTCCTCTGGCAAATCAATACTAGTCTTCTCAAAGAAACTAAGTTTCTGAACAGCGTTCTCGAGATTGTCAAAACCTATCTTTATACCTGTCTGATAGAAAAAAATATCACAGGACTGGACTATTGCATTGTATGTATTTAACAAACCGTGTTTTTTCCAGCAAAAGTAGTTTTTGTTACCTATTCGCAAAATTCCTGTGCAAGGATGCATAACCGAGTTAGGTTTTATTACTCCGCTCTCCAGACCAATCGCTGCAATTACAATCTTAAAAACGGAACCGGGAGGATAAATACTCATCGTTGCTCTATTCCAGAATGATGAAGCTTCCGTCAACACAATGTCTTTGAGTCCCTCGGATGAGATTCCTCTGACCAGTAAATTTGGATCAAAACCAGGTTTGCTGTAAAGAACGAGCACATCTCCGTTTTGTGGATTTATTGCCACAACAGAAGCCCTGTCGTAATTACATAATAGACTATCCACTAATTTCTGCAAGTCTACATCAATGGTTAATCTTATTCTTAATCCAGGCTGAGGCTGTTTTGAGTAAATCTGTCTGCAAATGCCAATTTCCCTGCCTGCAGCATCTACTTCTATATATTGAACTCCTGGAATTCCTCTCAAATAGGAATCATATTCTTTCTCCAAACCACATTTCCCAACGACATCACCTTCTTTAAGATTTTTTGAGTTATTAAGCTCCGATTCCGCTACCTCTCCCGTGAAACCCAGAACCAGAGAGGTCATCTTTCCATAATTATACATTCTCATTGGTTTTCTTAGAACCGTTACACCCGCCAAATTCGTGATATTCTCGATAATTTGAGATATCTCTTTTTGATTGAGATGTTTTTTTATCAAAACAGGTTTATAAGATGTTTTCGCACCGTACAGTTTTTCAAGTATCTCTTCCCTATCCACCTTCAAAATCTGTGCGATAAAATCTACGGTTTTCTCTTTTTCTCCCAACAGGTAAGGATAAATTTGAAGTATGTAATCGGGAACGTTTCCTGCAAGCAGTTTTCCGTTTCTATCTTCAAACTCACCTCTGTTTTGAGGTAGATTAACTATTTTGATAATATTCTTCTCTGCTAAATTACTGTAGTACTGTCTGTTCATTACTTGAAGATTGAAAATGCGAAGGAAGATTATAAGCAATAAAAAGAGAATGAAGTTTATGAGAAAAATAATTCTTGGCCTATGATTATGGGAAGGCAATTTTATCAATTTCAAGCTGCCAAAACTGCTGTTTTCCTGAAGAGATAGAAAACGAAAACTGCAAAAACAGAAGTGTAAATAATTCTTGGAATGCTGTATCTAAAGATGTTAAGAATATAAATCCCAGGAGAGAATTGCCACAGCAATAGCATGTAGAATATCTCATACAGAAATAGTGTAATTGCAAAAATCGATAGTTCTACGATCAAATTATCTCTATAGAATTTTTCTTTCGTTGAGCCAACAACAAAACCGATAATTAGGAAAAGACTCATATTCAGTCCAAAATGCGCCGAATCAAATATGTCACACAGGAAACCTGAAAGAAAACCAAACCATAAACCATATTTTTGTCCATACGAAAAAGCAACGGAAAAAACGAAAACAAGAATCAAGTTGGGCATAATATCGTTGATTGATATAATAGGACTTAAACTTATCTGTATTGCAACGAAAATGAAAAGAAGAATAGTAATAACAAATAATCTCATAAGAAACCTACTCTCTTAAAGTATCTTCATTTCTCAAATGAACATACTTCCCCAATTTTAGGTTTAGAGGCGGGTAATGTGGAAATGGTCTCCTTGACCTGGGAAAGGAGCTAAACATATCCATCTTTACCCAAACCCTTTCCTTACTCTCTTTCTCCGAAAACGTACCTACACTTGAATGTTCACATTCCTTAATAATGAAAACATTCTCAAGCAGTGAGAAGTCCACAAATGGTTCTGCTTGAATATCCATCACGATTTTCTCCGGATTTTCTTCAACTGAAATAATCCGGGCAATAAATATTCCTTTTGGAAAAACACTACCCATACCGCTGGTTACAAGTGTATCACCCTCCTTTACATCGGAATGCAGAGCTACATTATCAAGTATCAGATGTGTGCCTTTTCTCCATCCAATAATTCCCTGAACTCTACTTCTCAGATCAATTGCACTTACGAAAGAGTCCCTGTTATATAGAGTCAAAACTTCGCTTGTTATATTTGTACTTTCCAATACTCTACCTACAAGTCCATTTGCCGCCACTGCAGTCATATTTCTTCTTATACCTTTGTGTAATCCTCTGTCAACAATGAATGTCTTATTATACAATCCCGGGCTTTTACCGATAATTTCACAAGCGAAAAGTTCGAAATTCGCTAATTGCTTAAAACCATAATATTCTCGAAGTAATTCATTTTCTCTTTTTATGTTAACACATCTCTGTATTTCTATTCTTAGGTTAACAATTTCCTTTTTTAATTTCAAATTCTTACTTTGTGCAGAAAATATATTGCGCGAAACTGAAATTACCTTCCCAAAAGGGTAGAGAATCAATGCACTAACGTTTTTTACTAAATACACTTTCATGCTTCCTTTTAAACTAAATGAAACAAAGGAGAAGATTAAAAGAATTAGGAATATCCATAGGTTCACATTTCTAAAAGCAGATTTATGCGGATCATTTCTCACTATTACCCACCCGCTATCAGAACATCTTCATAATCTTGTAGATTTTCAACAATCTTACCCGAACCAAGAACCACACATTCAATTGGATCATCGGCAACTTTAATAAACAAATTCGTCTCTTCCTTTAGGGCTGAATCGAGACCCCTTAGAAGAGAACCGCCTCCTGTCATAACAATTCCTTTGTCAACAATGTCCGAAGCAAGTTCAGGAGGTGTATTTTCAAGTGCATGCCTTACTGCAGAAAAAATCATACTTATGGGTTCCTGTAGTGCACTTCTAATTTCACTAGAATTGACTTTTATTGTTTTTGGAATCCCTTTTACCAAATCATTACCTCTAACTTCCATTTCTTTCTCTTCATCAAGTGGAAATGCAGATCCGATTTGAATTTTTATGTTCTCTGCAGAACGTTCTCCAATAAGAACATTGTATTTCTTTTTTATATACTGTAATATAGCATCATCCATCTCATCGCCCCCAATTCTAATTGAACTACTGGCTACAATTCCAGATAGCGCAATAAGAGCAATTTCAGTTGTTCCACCACCTATATCAATGACCATATTACCTGATGGATCGTTTACCGGAAGACCTACTCCAACTGCTGCTGAAACAGGTTCTGCAACAAGATAAACTTCTCTTGCACCTGCATGTTCAACTGAATCTCTCACCGCTCTCATTTCCACCGCTGTGATACCCGATGGAACACAAACAATTGCCCTTGGTCTCATTAACAGTCTTTTTTTCATTGTCATTCTTATAAAAGACCTTAACATTTCCTCAACCATTTCGAAATCTGCAATAACTCCATCCTTCATAGGTCGAGACGCCTTTATACTTGGAGGCGTTCTTCCAAGCATCTTTTGCGCAGTCCTTCCAACTGCAATACTTTTCCCGGTTTTTGAATCCATTGCAACAACGCTAGGCTCTCTTAGCACAATACCCTGGTTCTCAACAAAGATCAGAGTGCTAGACGTGCCCAAATCAATCGCCATATTATTACTTACCAAACCACCAAACAATCTTCTGAAAAATCTAAAATTCATGAAACCTCCCTATATATTATCTACTTTCTGCTCTTTAATTTCCACATTTTATGTTCTGTGTTTTTTTAAACGCACAAATATCTTTTCTCCTTCCCTGTTAGATGTTTACTATCTAACGGGGTGAATCTCCTCTACGGTTTCTCTCATATCCTTGCATACTATTTTTCCCACTATATGTTATATTTCCTCGAAATACTTTTCAATATATATTAATTATTCTATACACAATAAACTCACTTTTGTCAATAGAATTTTGAAAACCTTAAAATCGTTACAAATAAAAGTTTCCTTTTTTCTTGACACATAAAATAAAATCTGCTATTAGAAGTAAGGTTATGAAAGGAGGATTTCTCTATGCTGAATCGAAGTCAGCTAGAAGCTTTTATGGAAATGATGTTTGAGGAAAAGCGCATAGAACTCCCTGAGGATATTGAGATTGAAGATCTTGCAGAAGCTTTCTATCAATACATCAATGATGATCTTGACGAATGGTTAAAGCTAAAGTTCTCCGCCTTTTTCTTGTTGACTTCCGGTGAAGGACACATAAACTGGAACTGGCTTAGACAGAACATCAGCTCTTTATAGTTTCATATAGAATACATTATCATTACAACAAACAGACCTGCGAAACTTGTAATGATAGTTCCCTGTGTTAATACCTCGACCTGTTTCAATCGAAATAGCTCACTGCTTATGGTTTTGAAATTCCCTTTTGCTAACTCGAATTTGTTTCCCTCTATGTCACTTGATACGACCCTGTAATATAGCTTGGTGTTGAATGGAATTTCACTAAGCGAAACTTCCTTGACAAACGACCATTCCTTCCCTGAAGTAACATTCCTTAAGCTTTCAAAATATAGTTTATGTGAAACCTTCCTGTTCCCACCCCCATTTATCAATTCTAAATTGACATCCTCGGGTGGTTGAGTTCCCAATAGTTTTGACTTAATGTGAATACTTCTTCTCTTAAAATGCTTGATATCCGGATACTTGAAAGTTACACCATATTTCAATTCTTTATCTTCCTTTTCTATTCTGTGGTTGAATTTTACCAACCCACCTTCCAGATCTTCGGATACTCTATCCAGTACGCGTGTCACAAGACTTGAAGTGAGAAATTCAATTCCTTCATTAGTTGAAAACAAATTGAAACTCCTATTCCCCCAGGTTCCATTTTCCTCATAATTGGCTAACGGTATTTGCTCCGGATCAAGAAGACTTACTACAAGACTACCATGATTCTCACATTTGGTCTGCAACAAACCACTTTTCCTTTTTTTCACAGCAAACTTATCGACCCTTAGAAAGAAATCCACTTGAGATTTGTCAAGCGGTTCGCATAAAAAACCTGAAACTAATTCGCTTTTTCCAACAATATCAACAAGAATTGAGGTTACGGTCGAATCCTTCGGATTAAGCGGATCCAAAATCCCCAATATAAAAGGATGCCTCACATCATATATTGGTGGAAGAATCTTATTGCTGGTGGATGCGCATCCAAAAATGTAAACGGACATTAAAATTGCCACAAATAATTTTTTCATACTTACCTCATTTAGCATTTTTTTCCTTTTTTGACATCCTAACCTGTATTGAATTCGTTAAAATAGTGTTTAAATCACTATTAGAAAAATGTTATTAAACCTAATGTGAAAATTTCTGATGCTTGAGACCTGCAGTAGTTAATACCGATATATGGAGCATTTTCCTTACATTTCGGAGTTCTAATAAGTAACGAAGTACGGTAAAATTCATTAATGTCTTTTGAAAATAGCATCGATACTTTTAGCCAGTCACCGTAACAAAATCTGCCACCGTACAATGGTTCAATTGTGTAATCTTCGTAATTCGCAGGTTCTAAATATTGCTTATCAACACTTAGATAAACTCTTTCCTTTATAAATCTTCTACTGTAAATCCCACCATAACCCAAAGTCGCTGCGATCAGACTTTTTCCCATCTTCAAAGGAACATACAACATTGCTTGAGGTTTAGCAAACAGCGTTATCTCCGTATTGCCCTTAACAAGATCCATACCGAAGAAATTTGTCTCAATACCCGCTTCCAGCGTTGCTATACTTATCCCTCCGCTAAATCCAAAGTTTGCTGCAAGAAGTGGTATTCCTTTTTCGCTCTGCTCTAATCCTATTATATCTTTATAGACATTCTTTGCAGTGTATCCAATTCCAAATCCAAGATAGGCTCCTGCATTCACCAAATTAGACACTAAGAGAAAAGAAAGTAAGAGCAGAATCTTCTTGCATATCATCGAACCCCCTGTTTTATATCTTATTCACTAAATATCCGGATAGTTCTTGCTTTTAACTACTCCAGTACTCGCATCATATACATATTCCTCAGGATAGTGCAGTTCGAGGTTCATAGCTTTCAACGATGGAGGATTAACTTCGTTAGTATTCCTGTAAACAACAATTCCATTGCGGATGTTACTAATATCCTCGATAGTTTTAAGTCTTTCTGGCAATTTAATCTTTTCTTCAACCGACTTTGCCATCTTCACTTCTGTTTTCTCACCCTTAGAACATCCAAATAAGACGAGAATAATTGTCATCAGCAAGAAAACCAGAACCTTTTTCATCGCAACTCCTCTTTTCTTATTTTCCTATATCTTCTCATATGTCTTCCACCTTCAAATTCAGTTGAAAGCCACGCGTCAACGATACTTTTCATTTTGGACTTACCCAAAAGTGATGCACCAAGAGCAAGAACATTCGCATTGTTATGTTTTCTTGATGCTATCGCCATATTTTTATTACAACACAAAGATGCATAAACACCTTTGACCTTGTTTGCAACAATAGACATTCCTATCCCTGTATTGCAGATGAGTATTCCCTTTTTCATTTTCTTCTTTGCAACAGACCATGCAACAGCAAATGCAATATCAGGGTAATCACAAGAAGATTCACTGTTAGTTCCGAAATCCAAAACCTTGTGACCGCTTTTTTCAAGGTACTTGCTCAAATATTCTTTTGTTTGATAGCCTCTATGGTCAGCGCCAATTCCGATTTTCACTTTTCACCCCCAATCTTTTTAGGATTGAACTAACTTCAAGCTTTCTTTTCGATAACAATAAGCGAGAAATCCGCAAAATAGTAAAAAAGGTTTCTTACCTCCACAAGCAATTTTATTCTGTTGTCTCTCTTTTCCTTATTTTCTGACATAACCATAGTGCTATCAAAAAAATCATCGATATATGAACGAAAAGATAAAAGTATCTTAAGTATCTCCTCATACCTGTGCTCTCTCATTGAATCATAATAGTTCTTTTTTGTATCCTTTACTTGGTTCCACAATTTTAGTTCTGCGTTGTTATCGAAAAGATTTTCGTCTACTTCTGTTTTCAGGTTATCAATACCTTTGAGTATATTTGCTACCCTCTTTTGACCTGTAACGAGTTTCTCGAAATCCATGCTTCCTCTTGCCTTACTTAGTGCCTCTATTCTTGAAGTTGCAACGTATAGATCTTTTCTATACACCGATAAAACAGCATTGGAGATATCATTTCTTGTTTTTCTCTTTGCAAGTATGGTGAGTAATCGTGCCATAAGGAAATTAATTAGCTTTTCTCTAATATTATCTATGTCCGTCTTTATTGAAATGCTGTCCTGTGATTTGAAAAGAAGAATGCTTTTTGAAATAGCATTTTCAAGGTCGAAACTCAATTTGAATTTCAAAATAATTCTTAATAGACCGTTTGCACATCTTCTTAAACCGAGCGGATCTTCACTCCCGGTTGGTTCCTCCCCGGCAAGAAAGCTTCCAACGAGCGTGTCAATTCTATCACTCACTCCTACAATAATTGCTTCAGTTGTGGAAGGCAATTTGTCGAGAGAATTTCGAGGAAGGTAGTGATCACTTATGACTTTTGCAACCTCTTTCTGCTCACCTGTCTCTATTGCATATTCCCTTCCAATTATACCTTCGAGTTTTGTAAATTCTTTCCCATCTTTAACCATATTCGTAACTAAGTCTGCTTTTGAAAGAAGAGCACCCCTTTTAATTATTTCTTTGTTTCCACGATCCAATATTCTTGAAATGTGTAGAGAAAGCAAAATAAGACGTTTTGTTTTGTCAAAAACGCTTCCAAGACCACTATGCCATTCTACACCTTTGAGTTCCTGCACCCTGTCACCCAGAGGTTTTTTCAGATCCTCTGTCCAGTAAAACCTGGCATCAGTTAAACGCGCTTTAAGAACCGAATCGTTGTTAACTGCAATCTCCTTTAAATTGTCGCTTCCACCGTTAGATACGCCGATATAGAACGTTCTTACGTTACCTTTTTTATCTTCGAGGGCAAAATACCTTTGATGTTCTTTCATTGCAGTGATGATGACATCTTTTGGTAGTTTAACGAATTCTTTATCCAGATGACCTCTAAAAACTACCGGGTATTCGACTAAATTCGTAACTTCATCAAGAAGGTCTTCGTTCTTTATTAGAATTTCACCTTTCTTAAGCAAGCTTGTAATTCCATCTTTTATCATTTCCTTTCTTTTTTTGAATGAAACGATAATACTCTTCTCACGCATTGTTTTTTCATAAGACACGGCATCCGTCAAATTGATCTTAGATGAACTGTAAAAACGAGGACCCAGGCTGTATCGCGATGAAGTGACACCAGCAATTTTTAGTTTTAACGTTTTTTTTCCTAAAATAACTACAATCCATCTTATTGGTCTTGCGAAATGAAATCTTGTTTCCTCCCATCTCATCTTTTTCGGAAAATAGATGCTTTCGATAATCGAAGGTAGATCTTCCCTTAAAATATCCTTTGTTGACCTCGGTTCATCTTCGAATTCAATAAAGTAAACCTTTTTACTTTTCCTTTCTGATATTCCTAAATCCTTTACATTCTTCCCGTATGATTCTGCAAAACCAATTGCAGCCTTCGAAGGTTTTCCCCTATCACTCACTTGTTCTTCAATCGGTGGACCAAAAACCCTTCTTTTTTTCTTCTTCTCATACATTTCAATTTTTCTGATAAGTACGGCAAGGCGACGAGGAGTATAAAACACTTCCACCTTACCAAAGTCTATTTCAACCTCTTTTAATCTGCTGCAAATTCTTCCCGAAAAATCCTGTGCTGCAGGTTTTATATAAGATGAAGGTAATTCCTCTACACCTATTTCGATGAGCAGTTCCGAATTCAACTTTCGATTTCCATTTTTTTTCTTTTAACAACTCTTCTAGCTACTGTCTTGGATAGTGCCCGTATCATGTTAATGAATTGTCTTCTTTCCATAATACTAATTGCACCTCTTGCATCAAGAATATTAAATATGTGAGAGCACTTAACTACATAGTTGTAAGCAGGATATACAAGGTCTTTTTCCATCAATTTGACCGCCTCATTCCTGAACTTCTCAATCAACTCCCTGTACATATCCACATTTGCTTCCTTGAAATTATAAACACAGAATTCATATTCGCTTTCTCTGTAAATGTCTTTCCATAAAACACCTGGAGACCATTTGAGATTCAAAACCGAATCCGTTCTCTGCAGAAACATTGCAATTCTATCAAGCCCGTATGTTATTTCAGCAGGTATTAGTCTAACATTGATACTACCAACTTGCTGAAAATATGTAAACTGAGTAATTTCAAGCCCGTCGAGCCACACTTCCCAACCCAACCCCCAGGCTCCAAGTGTTGGAGATTCCCAATCGTCTTCCACAAACCGAAGGTCATGCTTTTTTGTATCTATGCCAATGGATTTCAAGCTTTTCAGATAAATATCTATTACGGAAAACGGGGCAGGTTGCAGAATAACCTGGAATTGATAGAATTGCTGTAGTCTATTGGGATTTTCCGCATATCTTCCATCTTTTGGTCTTTTGCTGATTTCGACATAAGCGGTTTTGTAAGGTTCATCCTGCACTACCTTAATGAATGTAGCAGGATTGAATGTTCCGGCACCAACCTCGCTATTGTATGGTTGCATTAATATGCAGCCATTCTTTACCCAGAATTTTTCAAGTTTGAGAATCATATCCTGGTAATACATCACACTATACTCCTTAATCTTTCAATCTCTATTAACAGTGCTTCCCTACCATCTGGAGTAGATACATTACATGTAAAGTCAGGATTCAATATTCTCACTTCAGTTAATGCAGAAGCGAAATCTCCAAGGCTGCACAGTGATTTTGCTTTGATGAGTACTACATCCTGCCAGCTGATATCATTATCATGACCAAAGAAGTATTGGGAGTCCTTTGTCATAAGACTGTCGGCAGCATAAACGGCATTCTGGTCATCACCCAAATCAGAATATGCAAATGCCAAACCAGCATATGGGTCAACCAACAAAGCATCTTTTTCAATGCACAGATTAAAATCATCGATGGATGTTGCTAAAACATTTGTTTTCGCATAACACCATCCTAATCCATTGAAAGCTTCTGCATTTTCTGGTTCTGTTTTTATGACATCTTGAAATTCGTTTATTGCCTTATCCAACAAACCTTCTTCATAATAATTCCAACCAGTTTCCACACTCGCAGGACCTATCTTTGGAAATTCCGGACATCCTGCAATGAACGCAAATATAAAAACCGCAAAAAACAACCTTTTCATATTTTCCCCCAGAAATCTAATGGAATACTGCTATTTAGTGAATCACCATTATTTTCTTGCTATCTTCGACTCTTTTGTTATCGCTTGTCAGATCTATCTTCAGAAAGTATACACCTGTGGGAAATGCCTTATTGCCCACATTTGTTGAACCTGTGTATATTCCTTGTGATTTCAATGCACCTTTTTCAACTTGTTTTATTTTTCTTCCCGAAATATCATACAATGAAACATTAACCAGTGATTTGTATGGAACTACGTATTTGAAGAATAATCTATCAGAAGCTGGAACAGGATAGCATTTTATTGATAAGGTTTTAGAAGGAAATACTGTACTAGCTTGACTACCTGTGTTTATAACAAGAACATAAGAACCGAATTCCGAAACCTGAGCATATGCACAGCCATTTTCTATATCAATTTCGGTATTCAAGTAAAAGTAGTCATCATTAATCTTCTTATAAATACCTATCTCACGATAATCGGCTTCATCAAGTATGTCATCATCGAATCTGACCTTGACAATAGATGGAACACCTATTATTCTTCCCTGAGGACCGCAACAGTAGGTTTTTGATATAATTCTTTTTTCGTATACATTTATTTTTTCAGAATTTTCTGTAATCACAACCCAATTTTTACTGTTGTAATCATCTGGCGGAATACCGAGAGTAAATAGTTCATCCGGACTGCGCGCATATCCACCCTTTTGTCCGAATATTTCAGTTACGGTAAAGGTCCTGGAAATGCTTCCTTTTGTTCCCGAAGTGTCACGCCCCGTTACATAAATCGTTGCTGTTCCGGATGTATCAAAAAAGAAGTCTGTTCTATAGGTTTGATTATCGATTTTTTCAAAACCGAGATATGTATCAATCTCGGACAAAGTCACTATGCATGTATCTGGCATATCATTCATCAATCGCATTTTGGAAACTACCCATATGTCAATGTACTGCTGAGAGTATGGATTCTGTATCACGGGGATCGATGTGAAAAGCAGTTGTGCTCCAAGCGCAAGAGGAGGATTGATCAAACCATAACCAAAATAAGTGTCATATCCGGAAATTCCAAGGTCTATACAGGTCGAATAAATAGTCTGCTTTACTGCACTTTGTCCTGTGATTCCATGAGATATAATAAGAGCAGCTAATGCGGAAACATGGGGAGTTGACATGGAAGTACCTTGAAGAAACATATAAGTGAAACTGTCCACAGTCGCCTTGTGGTAAATGTCATTAATCTGGTAGTATGTTGATTGCACAATTGCAGCGGGTAGCGTATCGACACCAGGCAAAGGCTCATTGACATTTCCTCCGGGGGCAACAACATCGATTCCTTCACCCCATTGTGAATAAGGAGCAAGGTCATTGCTGTAGTCGCTTGCCCCAACCGCTATACATTCTGGAAAACCTGCAGGATAACTTAGTTCCCCCACACCGTCATTTCCCGCGGCAGCAACAACCAATGCGCCAGCATTTGTAGCATCCATTATAGCCTGATGAACCGTTTCAAATCCAGTGCTGTCTCCAGCAGGTCCTCCAAGACTCATCGAAAGAATATCTGCCCCATTCTGGTAGGCGAAATATATACCATCGGTAATTTTGTCGACTGTACCAGAGCCAGTTTCGTCGAGTATCCTTACAGGCATTATGGAAACATTAAATGCCATACCAGCAACACCTTTTGCATTGTTTGTGCTTTGCGCTATTGTGCCACATACATGTGTTCCATGACCATTTTCATCATTTGGAAGAGAATCATCATTTATGAAATCGTAACCCTGCACGAAATTTGTCATAGACAGGTCTGGCGAGCGGTGATAGTATCCATCAGAAGAAGAAACTTCTCCCTGTTCATAACTTGGTATCTGGTTTAACTGATATGCAATACCCGTATCAAGGATGCCAACAATAACACTTGAATTACCACCTCTTTCGATATTCCAGGCTAAGGGCATATTAATGTGACCATCATTAAAATTCCACTGAAATTGAAAATAAGGGTCATTTGGAGTCCAGAATATGTTGACTATTCTGTTGGGTTCGGCAAACACAATTTCAGGATAGGATTCACACTCTTTCAATATATTCCACACATCGTTTCTCTTATCAAACTGTATGGTTACAAAATTAGCAAAACGACTTCTATAAACAATCCTGGCACCTAATTTTTTCGTTATTTCTTCGATTCTCACATATTCTGTTCCTGGTTTATACTTAACAAGAACCTCACCATCCTTGAATTGTGACTTTTCTAATCCCGTCCAGGAAGCGAGTTTTGGTGTAAAACACATTAAGAACACAAACAATAGACTGAAAATTTGCATAATAGTCCTCCAACCAGGGAATTTGCTATTTTCCTTCATAGCATAAAAATATTAACAGAATAAATCCTCTATGTCAACTGAAAAGTGGTAGGTTCTTGTGAGAAAGTGACAAAAATTTCTTCTATCATACTTGACAAATAACAATAAAGATGATATATTATTCAAAATTACTGAGCTTGAATAGTCACCTTGGTTTTTAGTAGTCAATTACTCGTTATGTTTATTATGTTTATAGCGACAATATTTGTATTATCGACGATTAGTTACTCACTATCTCCAGTTTTTCTGGATGGTGAATATGGATTCTATACATCTTCATCGTCTCTCGATGAGAAAGGTAAACTCTATTTGAATCTATGGGAATCATATGGCTTGCTGGGCGATAAGAGTACTGAAGCAACCAATCATCAAAATCAGACCGAGCTTAACTTAACATATTTGCCATTTTCTCTTTTGCTTCTTGAAGCAGGTTCTCACTATACTAGCATAGACAGCGACGTCGTAAAGGGGCTCTATTTTAGGATAGGATTACCTTTCCTGAGGTGGAGTAGAATAAAAACGAGTATTTCAGCTTACGCTGCTTTTCATGACGGAGCGAAACCTTTTTTTGCTCCCAATCTTAATATTGATGTTATTCCATTTAAGCACTCGAATTTTCCACCTTTCATTTTCAATAACTCGATAACCTTTGGCAAAAAGGATAAAGGTAATGTTTTTCAATTTAGTTCGCTTCTCACACTAACTCAGAATCTCTTTTGTCCTTTTATAGAATTTTACACCGAAACCAACGACATAAATTCCCGGCAAAATTACTACAATTCACGATTCTGTTCAGGTTTTGGCATAAAACGAAATAATTTAGGAATCAGGACGGGGATTGAAATTTCCCTGGACGAATATATCAAAAAGGACTTCGATTACAGAATAACAGCTGCAATTTCATATGTCTTTGAAACAAAAAAACAACCAATGGGTCACTTGAATATTTCGGTTATCGATCGAGAAACTCAGATCGCTATACCATCAATAATTAAGGTTTTTGGAAAAGATATCGAAAAAACTTTCCAAAGTGAATCCGGCAAATACTTGATTCAAGACTTACCTCTGGGAATTTACACTTTGGTGATCGAGAGCTCGGGTTATACGAAAATCAAGGTACCCATTTTTATAAAAGCCAAAGTCCTGGAGAAAACTTACAAACTCAAAAAAAAACCATATGAAGAAAGGGGGTGAATCTCATTAGATGAGATTTGAAAAAACAAAGGAGGTTATATTGAATAGAAGTCGATCGATTTCGGTATTTTTGTTGTTTATCCTGTTGTGCTCCTGCTCGCTTTTTGCCTATCCTACATTTTATGGCACAGAGGGAATTTACAGAACCTATGCAGCAAAGTCCACTGATATGGGTTATCTAACGTTTGGTCTACATGGAGACTATGCATATGCCGACATAGACACATCGGATTATGCAAGACACTATGGACATATTAATACATTTATTGGTTATGCACCCATCAACTATTTTGAACTTGCACTTAACGCGAAAATTCAGATGAGATACTATTTTAGATCCTCAACTGAAGATCTTTACGACTTTGCTTTCAAGGGACTGCGTCCAATAATCAAACTTGGACTACCGGTATTCAGAGATACGGTTAATCAAGTTGGTTTTACACTGGGAGCAGCAGGTTTTGCAAATATACCATGGGAACCAATACAGAGTAGCGACTCAACAATGGTATCAACAGGATTTATGGGAACAGTTAGTAGAAAACCAAGTTTCGGTGCACTTTTCCTTGCAGATTTTGATTTCAATGTTATGAGTATACATTTCAATGCTGGTACGGATGGTTCTCCCGATTTCAAAAACTCCGACGATATTCCAACATACATTCAAAACTCCTTTATGCCACTTCCCCCCGAAAGAAGATTCATCTGGGGTGTAGGACTGGAAATACTTACCGGACCTTATGTAAAATTCGTATTCGAAGCAAATGGAAGGCATTGCGACAATGCAATGGATACGATGTGGATTACACCCGGCATAAGATTTGTAACACCAGTTGGCGTTACCATTGATATGGGAGGAGACTTTGCAGCCATGACAGAAATGGACTTCGTACCTGACTATGATTCGACAAATCACGCATACATAAATCAGAGGTCAAAATGGCGAGCATTTTTCGGAATAACATCCAGTTCAGCCATATTTGCAAAACCTCCGCCTCCACCCAAAGCAACTATTGCTGGGAAGGTTTCGGATGAAGATTCAGGAGAACCTCTTGCAGCTACCATATCCTTCCCGGGAAGTGACCTCGAAAGCATTACAAGCGATCCGGAAAACGGTTTATACAAAATAATTGTAACTCCTGGTTTATACAGATTTCACGTTTCAGCTGAGGACTATAGATGGGTTGAAAAACCTATTCGTGTCGTTAAGGGTCAAACCGAGGTACAGGATTTCCCGCTTAAAAAGAAACCAGAGGTGAAACCTCCGGAGGAAAAGAGGGGTATACTGACCGGAAAAGTAGTTTCTTCAAAAGAGAAAAAAGCCGTACTTGCAAATGTTACTATTGTCGAACTCAATAAAAAAATGGTAACGGATGCCTCAACAGGTGTTTATAAGATAACTTTGGAACCGGGAACCTACACGATAAAAGCAGAAGCGGACAAATATGTTACCGATGCAAAACCTGGCGTTGTTGTAAAAAATAAGGAAACCACGATACAGAACTTCGAACTTATCGAAAAGATGATAAAAGGTCAGGTTATAACGCTAAGAGGTATCTACTTTGATACAGGCAAGGCTACAATCAGACCAGAATCTTATCCTGTGCTTGACGATGCAGTGAGAGTATTAAACGCAAACGCAAAAGTCATTGTAGAGATTGCAGGACACACAGACAGTGTTGGTGGTGATTCTTATAATATGAGGCTTTCGGACGCAAGAGCAAATTCGGTGAGGACATACCTAATTTCAAGAGCAATTCCACCGGATAGATTAATTGCAAGAGGTTATGGTGAATCAATGCCAGTCGCCAGCAACGGAACAAGAGACGGAAGGCAAATGAATAGAAGAATCGAGTTCAGAGTTCTCAGCAATTAGGTAGCGATTCCCAGATGATAAAGGGGCAGGATTTAAACATCCCGCCCCTTTTCTATTATATGAAAGTCTATTCTACATAGGAACTCCCCCCATTTGAAATAATCTTTTTTTGAACTTTTAAAGCCTTTATTCATAATCCTTTTTTAGCATTTTTTTGACTAAATCAGGGATAAACTTCCAATCCAAAAGAACAAATTTAAACATTCATTTGTATCAAATATGGAAAGCTCTCCAATTTTATATCTTGACAAGATGGATTTTTTCTATTATCAATTTACTATCTAAGATGATGGAAAAAATTTGTTGCTTTGAGGAGAAAGACTATTTTTGTAGCTAATTTACTAAATTATTTTTCCGATATCAGTTTTACAACCTCCATATGTCAAGGGTCAAAAACATTCCCCAGTATTTGAGAATATTAATGCCCCTGAAGTAGGAAACTTTTATGGACTTTGACAGCATTTGTTTAGGGAAGAAGGTTTTCAACCTTATAACCAAAGAGGGAATAAGTGTATGAAGGTGTGAGTTTCTGAGAAGCAAAAATTGAAGAAAAAATTAATTTTTTCCTTGACAAAAATTAGATGGAGTTGTATAAAATAAATATCAAAACATATCAGCAAAGGAGGAAATGTTGATAAATTTTATTTCCTTTGACACAAGAAAAATATAGGAGTAGATTTTTACATTCTTTTCCAGCACTTTGCGTGTTCCCCTATGCTTTTTTGAACATGTTGGGAAATAACTATTGACAGGGAGGTATCCGTGGATTGCATTTGGAAGCAAATAGGTTTCTCCGCTCTTGCTATATTTCTGTTTTTTGGAACACCAGAAATAAGAGGAGATGTTATTACAATTTATAGTTCTCCTGAATTAGATGGTTAGATTGTTTATCATCCATGGTATGGCATAGGTGCTAGTACTGTTGATAACGAAATTATTTCAGGAGATTGGTGGAACTGGGGGGAAATGGTTGAGCAATATGGTAGGTCTTATTTCAGTTTTGACATTTCGGTTATTGATTCAGGTTCTATCATAAACAATGCGGTATTGCATATCTACCAATCCCAATCAGTAGGGGATGGTCAGGGGGGTGTTTTCCCTCAATGGACAGGTGTCCCTGGAGGTGAGACCCTTTTCTGTATCACAGACCATATAGATTATGGCACAGCACTTGATACAATGGATTGGACAGCAGGTGACCCTGGAGACCCACAAACAATAGAAACGAATGTAGGTTTGGTTTCTAATAATGCCGGGCTTGGATATAAGGTTCTTGCTGGACTTGGTTATTGCGTTCAGAAAGACTTGAATGCTGGCAGAGGGCATACTCAGTTCAGAGTGCGATTTCCCATTGATACTGATGATGATGGCTTAACTGACCGTTTAAGATTTTTCTCTGGTAATGCTGATTCTTTGAAGCCGTACCTGGAGGTAGATTTCACACCTGTTTGTGTAAAAGATTCAATCTCAAAAAGAAATATTTCCGAAAGAAATCCTGTGAGTATATATCCGAATTCTGCAAGGTCAAAAATCTCTATAAGATATTCCGTTCAGTTATCAACTTTCGTGAGTGTTTCAATTTACGATGCAAGTGGAAGATGTATAAAGACTTTATTAGATAGTTTTCAAAGAAGAGGCGTTCACACTCTAATCTGGGATGGAAGTGTAGATAATAAAAAAATCCCTTCTGGGGTTTACTTTGTAGGTATTGAAACATCTCATCAAAAATTGTCAAAGATGTTTATCCTTATAAATCCTTAATAAATGGAGGAATAATGAAAAGGTCATTTTTGTTTTTATTATTTTCCATCTTCATTTTGAATTCATCTGTTCTATTCTGTGATTTACAGCAATATGAAGAAAGAGAACCTGTACCAGGTGAGACTATTATCAGGTTTTCATACTCGATAGATTCACTTGAGATTCAGCATATAAATGGACATATAGAGATAGGAATCCCCTGGTTTGATTCCCTGAGTGCGCATTTCGGAATCTATGAACTTAAGAAACTTTTTCCTTATGACCATCCTGTTCTTTCAAGGATATGGAAGGTAAAATTTCCTAAGGTGATACTTATCAACGATGTTACATCTGCTTTTAGTCAAATAGAAGATGTTGATTATTCAGAGGGAAATGGCTGGTGTCATGGACTTGGAACACCAAATGACCCATATTTCCCAAATCAGTGGGCATACACATATCTTGACGCTGAGAACGCTTGGGACATACAGACAGGAGACCCAAATGTAATAATTGGGCATATAGATTCTGGGGTAGATACTTTGCATCCTGAACTTGTCCCAATGTTCTGGCACGACTCGCAGGGTTATATTGGTTTTGATTTTTATAGGCAAGACCGCTCTCCTGATGATGAGCACGGACATGGAACACATACTGCAGGGATAGCAGCAGCGGCAACTAACAATGGCATAGGTGTTTCTGGAACTGCAGGAGGATGGAACGGTGGAGGTATCAGGTTGATGATTCTAAAAGTTCTAGATGAAACAAATTATACTCCTAACGACCGATTTGCTCTTGCGATATATTGGGCTGCTGCACATGGAGCAAAAATTCTCACTATGAGTATAGGAGGATACTGTGGAGGGATACCCCCATTAGTAATAAAGGATGCAATTGATTTTGCATACTATGATGAGGGTTGTGTTGTTGTGGTGGCTGCAGGAAATGATAATACTAATCTGCCAATGTATCCTGCTTACTTTGATGAATGTATTGCAGTTGGTTCAACCAATTTTTCTGATAAACGTTCTTTTTTTTCTCAATTTGGAGATTGGGTTGATGTATCTGCACCTGGTGGGACAGATAATCCTATTGATGAAGATGATATTCTGTCCACAACTCCAACCTATGAAAATTTTTATGCACATACCCATCATCCTTACCTTGATACCTGGTATGATTATTGGGGAGGAACCTCTATGGCTTGTCCTTATGTTTCCGGTTTAGCGGGTTTAATACTTTCTCAATATCCTGGATTAACAAACAAAGAAGTGCGTGAAAGGCTTCTTGGAACCGTTGATATCATTCATTATTTTTACGACCAGGCATTTGATTCACTTGGAACAGGAAGAATAAATGCATACAAGGCTCTAACAATGCCAGAAGGACCTAATATTGTTTTTTATGGAGATACAATAATGAACTCCACAGGAGGTGGAAATAAGCGGCAGGCTTATGTTGGGTTAAATAATATGGTCGTCTGTCTTGGCAACTTATGGAAATCTGCAACTGGCGTTAATGCAACTTTATTAAGTGCTGATCCTTATGTTACCATATTAAGTGGACAACACTTTTATGGAATAATGAAAATTTATGAACATAAATTTAATGATATCCATCCTTTTGTATTCAGGGTTTTGCCTGATTGTCCACAGGGACATATAATTCATTTTCAGTTATATGTGACAGCCGACGGAGGGTATGCGAAAACAATAGATTTTGATGTAACTGTTGGGATTCCTTTTCAGTCCGGTTTTCCTGCAGACTTGGGACTCAGTTCAAACAGTTCTCCTGCTTTTGCTGATTTAGATAATAATGGTTTTGATGAGATTGTGGCGACCGCAGCTGTTTCCGAGGATAATTCAAAAATCTATGCAATAAAGTATGACGGAACTATTATCTGGGAATATTCTTTAGACGGTGGTGTTGTTTCTATTCCTGCAATTGGTGATATTGACAACGATGGGTCATTGGACTGCGTCGTTTTTACTGCCGATAAAACAAATCGTGGTTTTCATATCTATGGCTTTAATTTTGATGGCACTCCAAAATTTGACAAATTCATAGACACTTATCATTGGTATACATCTGATATTTCCTGTCCTACCCTAACCAATTTAGACCAGGATGAAGACCTTGAGATAATTGTAGGAACGAACTCAATTTTACCAGCGGATAAAAAAATTATTGCCTTTAATTATGACGGGACTAACTTAGTAAATCTGTGGGAAAGAACTGTGGACGGGGCAATAATCTGTTCACCGGCTGTTGGGGATTTAAATGGTGATCGTATAGACGACATAGTATTTGGCACAACAAGCCCTGGTGGATACAAGTTTTACGGATTAGATGGAACAAATGGTCAAATTTTATCTGATAACTGGGAAAAGGATATGGTGAGTAAAACGATAGGTTCTCCTGCGATTGGAGATATTGATAATGATGGTCAATATGAGATTATTGCTGTTACAAGTCAAGAAGACGGGGGAAGTGGTAAAGCTATTGTATGGAATTCGGATGGAACTGAACTATGGGATTTTTATAATGTGAATTCGCGTTTTTATTCTTCTCCTGCTCTAGCAGATTTTATTTTGGATTCTTATCTTGGAAGTGTAATAATTGATGGTTATTTTAGAAATAGAATTGTTTACAGACTTGATGAAACCGGGAATGTGCTTAGTGAATACCCCATGCCTGGTATGAGAACTTATCACAATGCACATTCAGACATTCGCTCTTCTCCCGTTATAGGTGATTTGAATGCAGATGCCACTTCAGATTTACTAATACCACATCCTACCATTTTCTATGAATACAGGCTGGGAGGACCCCAGGTAAAAAGTCAAGAATATCTTCCCCTTGGAAACATATTCGCAGTTTCTTCATCAGGGGATTTGCTTCCCGCATATCCTCTTGAAACAAAGAGAGCAATAATTGGATGTCCAGCACTTTTGGATTTTGATAATGATAAGGATATTGAGATAGTGGTTTGCTCAGAAGATGGGAAATTGTATGTCTGGGATTGCGACACGCCTTTTGACCCTTCAAATGTTGAATGGCAAATGTTCCAGCATGATATCTGGCACACTGGAAGATATGACCTTATTATCGGCAATCAAACTTCTTCCTCCTCCTATGCCACTGCTTTTAACGAAGGTAAGAAGTTGGGGGAAAGTTCTGATGGCAACGATAAATTCTGGATTGCTTACGAGAGCGGTGGAAAAATTTATTCCAACTTTAGTAAAGATAAAGGGAAAACCTGGACTAAAAAAAGAATTAGTTCTACTCAAGTAAAGGATTGTGGTTTTTCTGCAATGGCATTTGATAATTCAGACAATCCTTGTGTCGTATGAATAAAGAAACCATACGCTGGATATACAGGTGGGGATGAGCTTTACTTTTCCAGATGGACTGGGACAGAGTGGACGGAGCCAATTGTAATCTTTAAGGATATTACAATCCAGAGCACCCTTTATCCTCCAGCTTTTGTTATTGATGAGAATAATCAAGGACACATTGCTCTTGAATCCCTAAGAATCTTTGCCGCAGACCCACTAAGTAAATTGCTTTATCTCTATTTTGACACCCAAAATCCTGGTGCTGGAGTGACATCTGCAATTGTGGATCAAACTACAACGGGAAAATGCGAATTTCCTTCTATTGATATTGATAATTTCGGGATACCTCTTCTTGCTTATGCAAAAGAGGAGGAAATTTATTACACAAAAAGTACACCATTCGGCTGGACAACTCCTGAAAATCTCTCGCAGAGTACTGGTATTGAATCAAACCAACCATTTATAGAGTTTTATAGAGGAAGAATAGTTGTTTTGTGGGAGGAAGACGACCCTGAAGATATCTATATGAGATATTCGTGGTCGAGTTTACCTCAGGAATGGTCAGACAAAGAGAATATAAGTTCTTCTACTGGGAGGTCAACCTACCCAGTCATTGAGCAGAATGGTAATATTGTCTGGTCAGAGAATGACAATGGGAACTGGGAAATATTTTACAGGTGGGGATTTCCAGGCGGTGGTTGGTCGCAGATTCGTAACTTGAGCAACACAGTCAGCTCATCAAAATATCCTCATATGGGATATAGCAGATTTCCTGAAGTTTCTTATCTGTATGCTTGCTGGACAGAAGGAGATGAGCCTTACGAGGTTCGTTTTGATGAGTTTGAGGCGGAACCATCTCCTCTTTATGTCTCTGGTCACATAACCGAGAATTCGGTGTGGGAACAGAATGTTTTTGTTACAGGAGATATTGTTATTGATTCAGGAGTGACATTGACGATTGAACCCGGCAACCGAGTTTAGCTTGTCCCCTTGTATGATGACCAGAAGCACGGGATTGATGATAACAGGTGTGAGATTATTGTTGAGGATGGAGGAAAACTTATAGCAGAGGGGACTGAAAGGGATTCGGTTTATTTCACTTCTGCTGGATTAGAACCAAATAGGAATGATTGGTATGGGCTCAGATTTACCCCATTAGATAGCAAGCATCTAACGGGAGAGGAACATCTAACGGGGCGGACATCTTCTGATGAAAGTTCATTGAGTTATGTAAATCTTGCGTATGCAAAGACGGGCATTAGCTATGGGCAAGGCTCTGTGGCAATGCTTAAGAATAGCTCCATTTCAAATAACTATATGGGCTTAAGTGCAACGCAATCATCACCCACGATAAAGAAATGCAGTATTACTGATAATTCCAGTGGGATATATTGCAGCAACTGCACCAATGTCACAATAGACAGCTGTCAGATAACCAACGACAGGTCTATCGGATTAGATTTACAATCAATCCAGCCCACACCCCTGGGTGGACCGGACAGTATACCTGTTTCTGGAACAGGGATTACTTTCAGCAACTGCGATGGAGTAACAGTAACAAATAACACACTAATCAATGACTATATTGGTATTTATGCATCGGGTTATCTGAATGGAGTGTTCCAGAACAACTATGTCGAGGATAACGAATGGCATGGTTTTGACATAGCGGTAACACAGAGCTCAAATATGCAGTTCATCAACAATACATTCGTAAACAATGCCAAATATCCTGCAAATCACAATATGGCAAAAAGGTATTACAGAGAGTTTGCAGGATTATCACTTGCATTTGCAGGAATTCATACAGGAGAGACTGATATAATTGTTAAAGGAAACACCTTCGAAGGTAATACCTGCGGGACAAGGTTCAGCAAATACTATACAAATCCTTCAACAGGGACATACAGAGTAAGGTATGAAGGAAATACATCAAGGAACAACTTCTATGGCTTTGCCCTATCAGCACCATCTGGAGCATCGGGATACAAGGGCACATTTGTAAGCAATACAGCAGAATTAAATGACAGTGCAGGCGTATTTGTCTGGTTTGGCATAGATTCAGGAGCAGTAAATCTTGGAGACTTAACAAATGCAGATGAAACGGATGATGGAGGTAATCACATATTAAACAACGGAGTCCGGGAAGTAATGAACATCTGTCCATACAAGACATATGCACAGGGTAGCTTCTGGGGCACAACGGATGCTCTGCAGATAGACAGCAAAATCTACGATGATGAAAAAGAACCTGCAAATGGAGAAGTAGATTTCACGGGATACTATGTTGCAGGGAGAATTCAGGATGGAGATGTCTGGGAAGGAGTGGTCAGTGTCTGTGGGGATATACTCGTTCCGGAGAATGCAACACTGAACATTGTAGAAGGAACGACGGTCAGGTTTGCGGCGGGTTATGATATAAATAACATTGGAGTGGACAGCACGCTTTCAGAGTTAATTGTAGAGGGGAATGTTGAAATCAAACCCCGTTCAATTAGTTCAATTGGTTTAATTATTTCAAAGAGTTCAGGAGATATTGAGTTGAGGAGTTTTGGGGTTAGAGAGTTTGAGAGTTCAATAGGCAGAAAAGATGCACCATCTATGTATATACCAATAATCTTCACTTCGGATGCAGGAGAGCCATCACCTTCGGACTGGTATGGGATAGAGCTCGGAGGGTTAGATGTTGCGAGTTTAAGAGTTACAGAGTTTGAGAGTTCTGGAGTTAAAAGAGTCATAGAGTCAAAGGCTCATAATGTCAGTGAGTCAAGAGGTGCAGACCAAGCTCTGCTACTCCAGAAAACATCAGCAACAACAGGAGTTGTTGCACTCCAAAAAAACATCGGAGGGAATTTCCTGGAGAGCGAATATGAGATTGCTTCCAAAGTCAATAACAATAGCATACTCGCAATGACAGACCATCGCAGGCTGAAGCCTGCGGCTACCAGTGAAAATAAGGACATACTCGCAAGGACAAGAAAGGAAAGAGACATTCGCTATTTCGAGATTGAGTATGCGAAAAAAGGGTTGGTGTTATGCGAAGGAGAAAATCTTGCAATGAAGGAATGCACATTCAGAGATAATGAAACAGGACTAAAATTGAGGAGCAATTCTCTTGTTACTGTTAAGGATTGTATTTTCAGAGATAATATCGATTCTGGAATACTGATTGGAGAAGGTGTATCAGGCACAATAAAAGACGACAGTTTGTGTGATAATGGAATAGGGCTCAATCTTAAAGGAACGCAGGCTAAAGCCTGCGGCTACCCCACAGGAGATTATTTGGTAGCCGCACCTTTTAAGGTGCGAAATAGCTCTCTTGATTTAAAAGAACTGTATGTATCGAGGAATAATACGGGCATATTATGCGCTGGTGAATCCACTCCGCAGATAAAGGAGAACCAAATAATCAACAACATAGATTATGGTATCTATATTACAGATGATGCAGAACCGAATTTAGGTGGTAGTGGTCACAACTATATCTATGGAAGCGGAACCTATGATTTATGCAACAACACAAGCAACCGAATAATGGCTAAAAAGAACTACTGGGGAACAATGGACATAGACTCTGTAGAATCACACATCTATGATTATTACGATGACAACTCTCTTGGAGTAGTAGAGATAGAACCACTCTGGAATGGCAACAAAACAATTGGTGGCACGATGTCATCAGGAAAAGAGAACAGGTTTATGTATTCATTAAAACCTGTTTCGCCTAATCCGTTTGTCAATAGTACGACAATTGCTTACTCCATTGCAAATTCAGGAAAAGTTTCATTAAAAGTTTTTGACATAACCGGAAGATGTATCAAGACTCTTGTAGATGAGAAAAAGGAAGCTGGTTTCTACACTATTAAATGGAATGGATGTAACAGCAGTAATAAAAAGTTCGCAGTGGGTGTCTATTTCACGAGGTTAACATCGGGTAATTTCACATCTGTAAAGAAGGTTATACTTGTGAGATAAGAAGTTCACAAGAGCACAAGACACAAGATAATTTGAAGATGAGATTGCCCAGCCAAAAACATACGTAACTATAATATTAAAAATCAAAATCCCTATAAAGCCTTTATTCATAATTGTTTTAGCAGTTTTTTAGGACTAAATTAGAAGGGGAATTTCCACCACATTAAGCACTCTTCAGGAAATTAAGGTCAGGATATGTGAAGGACACAAGAATTATTTCATCACCATCCGAAAATGTTTCAAACTGTGTATTCTTTGGATTCAGCATAATATTACCTTTGTTTTTAACACCGATGAGTATAGACGGGTTTGCATCGTCTCTTCGCTTCAGCAAATCTTTAGCTAACTCTTCGAAATGTTTTCCAATATAGTTAGGCGGGACAGGTAACTGATAAATCTCATTTGTTTCCTCAGAAACTGTAATAAGATTGCTGTAGACTTTACTCAAACCCGGTGTTAGTGCAGATTGTGAAATTATCCTGAGTGCAAATTCACCTGCCGAAACAATCTCATCACATCCCGCTTTTTCGAGATGTTCGTGATTTCTGGGGTCAGCTCCTTCTGTTACAATATGTATCTTTTTACATTTTTTATCTTCACACAGTTGCTTGATAGTCATTGCGATCAATATGGACTGAGCATCTGCATATTCACCTGCAGCCGATTTAGACAGGATAATACAGGAAAATGCAACCAATATACGAGCCCTATTCAGGATTACTTCGTTTGTTGGGTCGCCTTTCACTAAGTATACTTTACTGAATTCTTCGATCTCATCCAGTTCAGGTAAGCTTTTCTCTGTAACCTCATCCGAAATAATAACGATCGCTCTTTTAACCTTTAATGCCTTTGCTCTGAGTTCCTTGATAATCGACATACCTTTTTCATTCCAGTTACAGATAATTATATGATTACTCAAGTTTTTGGGTGGCATATATTTTCGACCTCCTATCTTTCTTTCAACGAATATTGACGCAACCGTACCGGTGAAAATTCCAACTACACCTAAACTCATAATAAGAATTAGCGTTACAATTATCTTGCCATGAGTCGTATGCGGCTGCCCACTATCAAGTCCGCTAAAAAGATAAACGGCAATGTTCCAGAAACACTTACCAACATTTCCAAAATCTTCGGAATTCCCCGTATGCTCAAATACCCAAAGAGTGAAAGAACCAAAGAACCAGATAACAAGAATAATCAATAGAAGTCTTAGAAACTCATGTCGCCATACGAATTTCTTGATTCCTATTACTAATCTATCCGATGTCACTTGGCAATACCTCTCTTGCTCTTTTCAATAAAGTTTAACAGAGTTTTTATTTCTGCAGTTTGTGTCAGTGTTTCTTTGATTCTTTCTACAGCCTGAGTGGTATTGAAATTCTTGTCAAGTATAATATCGAAAGCCTGCTTCAGCAGATTGATCGTTTCCTTTTTGAATTTGTTTCTTCTCAGTCCAATGATGTTCAAACCAAATATTTTCAGAGGTTCACCGCCAGCAAGAGAATATGGAATAATATCCTTGTCAATTCTGTATCCTCCACCAACAATCGAATAACTTCCCACTTTACAAAACTGGTGAGCAGGGATTAGAGCGCTCAAAAAGGCAAAATCATTGACTTCCACAAAACCACCTAATTGTGTCGTATTTGCAATAATTACATTGTTTCCAATTACACAATCGTGCCCAACATGCACATATGCCATCAAAAAGCAGTTGTTTCCTACTGTTGTATTATTTCCTTGAATTGACGCTTTATGAATAGATACAAATTCCCGTATTGTATTATTGTTTCCAATTCTTACTCCTGATTCCCAACCATCGTATTTCAAATCTTGTGGTAAAGCACCTATTATCGCAGAATGACAGATTATATTATTATCCCCAATAACACTCCCACCTTTTATTAAAACATTATCTTCAATCTTTGTCCCTTTTCCAACCACAACATCCTCTTCAATAATGGAAAACGGACCCACTCTTACCTCTTCACCCAATATCGCCTTCTTGCTGACTATCGCAAATTTATTTATATTTACCATTACGAAAATTTCCTTTGTCTACAATCACTGCAGTAAATTCACCCTCCGCCACTAACGACTCATCCACAAATGTCTTTGCCTGCATGATACAAATTTTCTTCCGGAATTTTTTCATCTCTACTTCACAACGTAACTGGTCTCCAGGTCGCACTGGTTTTCTGAATTTTACCTTATCTATCATCATAAAATATAGTAATTTAGTGCTTGTATCTTCAAACCGATTCAAAAGTAAAAATCCTCCGACCTGAGCCATAGACTCTATAATTAGAACTCCAGGCATCACAGGTTCACCTGGAAAATGACCATTGAAAAACGGCTCATTAAACGTAACATTTTTTATTCCAATAACCCTGTTCTTTTCTAATTTTACTATTCTATCAACAAGTAAAAATGGATATCTATGTGGTAAAATTTTCAGTATATCTGTAATATCATAACTTTTTTTTGTCATAACACCTCCGGGATTTTATTTTCATTGTTTACTCTTTACTCACTAATTTATTTTCATGTTTTCGAAGTTTGCCTTGCTAATTTTCTTAGAAATTCTACATGGGTTGTATGACCCCCACGCATTATTACGAAGTGCCCCTTTAATCTTCTGCATAAAAGCGATAAATCCCCAAGAAAATCAAGTATTTTGTGTCTGACAAACTCATCATCGAAACGTAATTCAGTCTTGTTTAGCAAACCCGCTTTTGAATATACCAGCGCATTCTCGAAACTCCCTCCGCTTATCAAACCTCTTTTTCTCAATGGTTTCACCCATTCTAAGAATGCGAAAGTTCTTGCTGGTGCAATTTCATTTACGAAACTTTCGTCTGTTACATTTAGTGTTTTCATTTGAGTCAGCTCGGGATAATTATCGTAATTAATGAGATAACTAATCTTAAGAGATAAGGATGGAAATACAGATATAAAACAGTTGCCTTTTTTATAGGTTATAGGTGATTTAATCTGTAGGCTATCACTCCCATTTTTTGTCAGTTTTTCTACCATCAATTCCTTTTTTAACTTTTCCACAATGGGCTTTGCGCTTCCGTCCAATATAGGAATCTCTTCTCCATCTTCCAGTACTACTGTCAGCCCTCGTACTCTTAATGCGAAAAAAGTAGCTAAAATGTGTTCAACGGTTCTAAAGCGAAACAAACCATTCCCAAGGGTCGTTCCATGGGTAGTATCCGTAACATTATCAATACAGGCCTCAATCCTTGAATCCTCTATTCCTTTTTTCATAAATTCAATATTTCCCCCGGATGGAATCACCGTTATTCTAGTTTTCTTACCAGAATGAACTCCAATACCTTCGAAGGAAAAGGGATTTCGAATCGTTCTATATTTTTTTTGACTGCTGGTTATCTTGTTTTTCAATTTCATCAAAGATTCGTTCCAGCTTCTTAACTCTTTTAAGCAACTCAGGAAGCCTTAACGATGCAGCATAAATTCTTCTTGCAAGACCGTGGTCACGTGCTGGATAACCTGAAAATATCGAGTTAGGAGGTATATTTTTCGTCACACCACTCTGAGCCGCGACTACAGCACCATCACCAATCTTAAGATGATCAGCCACTCCAACCTGACCTGCGAGAATAACATTCTTACCTATCTTGCAGCTCCCAGCTATTCCAACCTGTGCAATAATCAAGCCATTTTCATCAATGGTAACATTATGACCAATTTGAACAAGGTTGTCTATTTTCGTTCCTCTCTTTATTAGAGTTTCACCAAACGATGCTCTATCTATTGTAACATTGGAACCTATTTCACAATCATCTTCAATTATAACCTTACCAATCTGCGGAATCTTGTGATGCTTTTTACCTTCTGTAACATAAGCATATCCATCGCTACCGATTACGGCACCCGGATGAATTATTACCCTCTTCCCTATTGTGGTATCCATAAGAATCGTAACTCTTGTTTTTACAATCGTTTTATCTCCAATGCTTGTATTATTGTCAATGTAAGAAAAAGCTCCAACTTGAACATTCTTCCCTATTCTTACCCCTGAACCAATAATGACATAAGGTCCAATATATGCTGTCCTATCTATCTTTGAATTCTCACCGACAAGTGCAGACTGAGAAACACCGGGCTCAAGCTTCACCGTTTCCTGGAAAAGCTTTGTTATTTTAATAAAACATAGAGCGGGATTTTCAGCGTATATAAGTGTTTTCCCTTTTATACAGAGGCTTTCCTTTGTAACGATACAGGAAGCCCTCGACTTTTTCGCCAGTTCAAGAAACTTGGCATCTGCAAGAAAAATAATATCACCGGGTTTCCCATTTTCAAGTCCGGAAATTCCCTTTATCTCTAAGTTCTTATCACCTGAAACTCTACCTTTTATGGCAAGAGCAATTTCACGAACCTTCATTTTTCTCTTATTTCTCTTCCCAGAAATGTCAATAGATCCTGTGCCAATTTTTCTAACTTGTCTTTTTCTTCAATGGAAAAGTCCTTTTTTTTAATATCCTGTCCCTTGTTAAAGTCCATCCATTTCATATTGAGCTTTATCTTACCTGACGAGACCTGAACCTCTCCAAATACGATTATCCTTGCTTGCAGTCTTAGAGCAATGCGTCTGATTTGGCTATCGTCAAGGTCTTCTTCATTCATAAAACCGAGAAGTGTCATAGTTTCACTAACAGTTCTTGCTTCAACGGGTTCAAATGCTTCGAATTTATCCAGTCCGGATTTCGCCAAATTCGACATTTGTCTTCCAATCGATCTTGATTCGGCTTCAGTTCCCACATCCTTAAATCTGAAAACATAGAATTTTGTCTCCTCTGTTTCCGCAGCAGTGACCGAAAATTCTTTGTTTATTTCGAACAAAACTCTATCGGTTAGGTCAAGTCCGGTTTTTGCAAATATTATATTTCCTTTACTAATATCAAATATCATCGTAAAACCTTCATCTTCACCTATCTTTTGCAGTACATTGCCTATTTCTTCAATCACGGGTCTAATCAGTTCTTCATATTTTTTCTCTGTCTTTCCCCCCATTCCCCATATATCCTTAATGAAATTCTCATACGTTTCCTGTTTTTCTTCTATTTCTTTTTCTTTCTTTTTCCTTGTTTCACTGGATAAAATAAGATACTGTTCTTCTAATTCGCTTTTCAACTTGGTTATTTCTTGTTTTTTATCCTGAGCTTCCTTCTCCCATTCGAGTTCCAACTTATTGTATTGTTGTCTTAAAAGACTGATACCTTTGTAGTTATCGATTATCTTGTCCGAATCTACAAAACCTATCTTTTCCGCAGAGAAAGCAATGGCTGTAAGAAAAAGCAGAATTAAAATCGCTTCAAGACTAACCTTTTTCATAGTTACCACCTCTCACGAAAATTAAAGCCAAAATTAACTTTATAGAAAAATTCCTGAAGTTGACTCGTTTCTCTCATACCACCACAAAATGATATATCAAGGGAACCCCCTCTCCTCAAGATTGGAATAGAGGTTCCCGCCGTTATACCGTTCTCCTGAACTCTTTCGCCGTTTGAATCTCTGAAGTACCATGGATTAGAAAAATATCCAAGTCTTATTGGAAGTAATCTTTGTTCATACTCCTCTTCCCTTTTATATTCCAATCCGAAACTGTACGAAAAAACGTTCAAATATTCATCGTTGATTATATTATTATACTTAAAGTTGTCCCAATTGCTATATCGAAGTGTAACAAGAAGATTCAAATTTTTGCTAAATGATAGATTTATCGCTCCTGTAACATTAGAAGGAAATACAAGTTCGTCGTTACTGACAGTTGTATCCTTTCTGTAGTACGACAAACTCCGTGTAACCTTATCACAAGTTATTGGAAAATCGTAACCCAATCCAAGGTTAAACCAGGACTTCGTGCAGACAATTCCTAAAGAGTAACTGTATCCGAAGTAGTTAGTTCTCAAAGAATCTTGAGTGTCCCTGAATAATGTGTCAGAAAAGTTTGTTATCCAAACTTCATTACTTCCGCCAAATAGAATATTTACACCCGCACCTATACCAAAGTTATTGCCAAACTTTTTTGAAATTTCGGCTGTCCCGGTCCTGAGCTCCCCGTTTTTTAAAAATTTTCCATCGAATACAGCCCCATTTATGGAATCAGTAGCGGTAACAAAATTTGCATTATAATCCATTCTTTTTCTAAGTTCTACACCAATTACCAGATTTGCAGGTAGGGTAGAACCGAACTTAAAAAATGGAAACCCATAGTAATATGCTATGTTCTTGCCTGATTCATCCTTCATATCGAGTCTTGTTCCGGTATATGTAACATCGATATTGGTATTCTTAAGGAACGCAATCGAACCACGAAGGTTTGAAGAAAATGTGCAAGGTATATCTGCATATCCAAGTGCCGACATATGTGAGTTGCCTGTAAGCAGTGGTCCTCCCTGCTCGCTGAAACTGAATATGGACTGACCATTCAATCTGCAATAAAACAGAAGTACCATTAGAACTAACGGAAAAATCCTCTGTTTCACCATATTTGAAAGATTTCTTTCTCCAAAAAAGGATTTTCTACACATTATTCGCTCGTCCCCGGCGGTGGTGTATAGTAAACAGTTAGAGTTGGTTTTTCTACAGCATCAAGGATGAGTCGTGAGCAGAACGAGGTTTCGTTCCTTGCCCTCATAAGAATTCCGTAATTATCTCCACCATTGACCCAGTACTGCATAAGTGATGTAATATTAATTTTCAAAGTTGTATCTTCTTTCGAAGCTACAAAATTGGCAACCGATGATGTGTAGTATTCTGTTTCACTTTTATCCCATTCCCCTGTAACTCTATGTAAATATACCGTCATTGTATCGAAAAACGAGTTGGATGGTATAACGTCGAAAGTCAGAAATGCTCTATTTATTGTTACATTGCTCGGGATGGTATCCAAATTAAAGGATAAAAGTGCCCTTAGTGAGTAACCTTCTCCCATTATAATTTCATCATGCGATTGATTGTAGGTTGAATTTGCTATGAAAGCGTCTTTTTCTGCAACATAGTCTTTCGATGAATCACCATAGAAAACCTTCAGTTTTGGTTGCCTATAAGTGCTTTCAATTGAATGTATCGACAGAAGTGTATCTCCGAGCGAATAAACGAATATTATACCCTTATTGATTTCACTCGAACTATCCAGCAGAGCAAAATCATTATAGTTCAGATCGAAAGTTTCACATGTATCGTTCAAAACGACACCGGCAATCACAGTGTCTGTGAAATCACCGCCCGCGTTGCCCCACTGGCTGTCAGTACTTGCTTTGTTCCATTCGACTGTTTCGTCATCCCAATTTCGGTTTAGCGGATATACATTGAATTTCACACTCTTCGGCGCAACTCCATTGTACACATAAACTGTAACCTTTGCTGAATCTAAATCTGCAAGAACCAATGAATCGGATACTGAAAATCTTAGAAGTGTTCGTGCTTCAAAAGAGTATGCATTTCCTATCCACAATCTATGTGATGCACCTGTGTGCGATTCAAAAACGAAATTGCATATTGAGTCCGGATGCAATCCATCTACATAAGACGGTTTCGGTATAATCTTGGGAATTTGATCGAGTCCGACCGGGTCGTTCATTTTATCCCTGCATCCAATAACAGAGAATAGAAACATTACAAAAAACAGAAGTTTCTTCATTTTACTAAAAACTTGTTCCTAACTGAAAGTGTGGATTCCAACCACCATAATTTAACTTATCAAATCCGTAGCCTATGTCAAATCCTAAAACACCCATCATGGGTACCTCAATCCTGATTCCAGTTCCAACACCTTTCTTGAGTTCAGAAAGATTTGTACTCCTAAAACTGTCCCAGGTATTACCGGCATCGAAAAATACAAGCCAGTTTATTCCTTTGGTAATAAGGTATTTGTATTCGGCGGTAAAAACAAAGGCTGATCTACCTCCTATGTTGGTTCCGCCCTGTCTGGTTCCAATTGACCGGTCCGGATATCCGCGAACTCCCCAGTCTCCAACACCCCCAAGATAGAATCGTTCATATATAGGAACGGTCGATGGATTTGTATATCCATCTATGATGCCGAACTTCGAACGTATCATTAGAACAAAATTGAAGAAACTTTTTTCATACCACCTTGTTTCATAAGTGTATTTTTGATAATCAACACTTCCACCCAGTAACCCACCTGAGAACTCCGCAGTAAAACTGTTCTTTGAACCTGTTGTAGCGTTAAAAATGTAATCTCTGCTGTCTCTCACGAGATTAAAAGAAACACTACTCCTCCATTCTGTGCCGCGCTGGTCAAGAACATAATTGCTAACCTTATTTGTATCTTCATCATCTACGGATACCGTAACTTGCTCAAGAGTATATGAAGTATAAAACTTGCTATACCTGAGTCGAGGAACAGGCCTTCCCAATCTAATAGTTGCACCTTTCTTTCTATCATCGAAGTAATCCCAGCTCCTTGTTACAAAGAAAATGTCAAAACCAACAGTTGTTGGCGTATCAAAAAACCAGGGCTCTGTATATCCAAAACTGTAGTTTGCCAATTTTCCACCTTTTTCAAGGCTAAAATATGCAGTCGTTCCTCTGCCGAAAAGATTGGGAATATTCAGAGAAACATTACCTGTTACCCCCCAAGCAGCACTATACCCCATTCCAGCCGTAAATTGCCCTGCCTGCTTTTCAACAATTTTCAGAATTAGGTCTATATCTCCTTCTTCGTTAACTCTCTTGCTGTCTAACTTAATATCTTCAAAAAACCCAAGATTATATACTTCTCTCTGTGAGTCGATTAACTTCGATCTCTGGAAAAGTTCCCCTGGAAATATCCTTAGTTCCCTTCTTACGACTTTCTCCCATGTTTTGGAATTACCGGCAATAATTATTTTCCTGAGATGTGCTGGATTTCCCTCCTGAATATTATAGGTTATCTTTATTGTATCGCCAACTGCTTCCTCATCAGGTATTATGTAAGCATATATGTATCCTAATTCGGTATAAAGAGAATAGAATTCGACCATGGTATCGTCAAGTTTATCCTTGTTATATAGGTTTCCATTTCCATATTTAACAACAGATGCAAGTTTCTCCGTTGTAATTATTTCGTTGCCGCTAAACTGTGGAGTAGATAGATAATATTTAACACCCTCATCCACATCTATTCTGATAATCATCCATTCGTTGTTGTCATCGTACGATATATTATGGTCTTTTATCTCACATTTAGGATAACCTTTCTTTTTGTAATAATCTGTTATTCGCTCAAGATCATTGTAAAATTCTTCCTCATCGAAATTCCCCGACCGCCACCACCTTTTGCTCTTGTTTTTCATTAAACCACCGAGTTTCTTATCCGGGAAAATCGTATTTCCCTCAAAGTAAATATTTCTTATTCTTACCCGCCTTCCCTCATCTATACTAAATGAAAGGGTAGCCTTCTCTTCATCGGTTGTGATTTCACTACTCACCTTTGCCAGAAGAAAACCCTTCTCTTTGTACTTATCATTTATCCTCTTTGTCCAGGTGAAGACCTTCTGTTGCGAAACGATTTCACCTTCCTGAATTGACATAGCTTGCTTCAAATCTTTCTCTTTAATATGGTCGTTGCCAATAAAAATAACTTCTTTTAAGAAAGCATTTTCCTTAACTTCGATAATTAAAAGTTGTCCGTGCACTGTTTCTTCAATAAATATTGTAACGTTGGAAAAAAGCCCTAATTTGTATATTTTCCTGATTGCATCGTCAAGCTTTCTTTGTTTTATCTCATCTCCGATTTGAAGCATCGAGGAACCGACAATCAGCTCCTCGTCGGTCGTTTTATTCCCTCTTACCTCAATTCGTGAAATTGTTTCTGCTAAAAGCCCTGTTGCATAGATACACATACCAAGAATAAAAAAAGCTATTCTGATTTTCAATTAATCACTCCATTTCTTTAATCCAATCATTCAATGACTAACCTTATAACATATGGAAAAAACGAAGTCAAGAAAAATCATATTAGTTTATTAACGAATTAAAACGTCATAGGTTCCAAATATACCTTTGATTTCTTATAACATTAAAGCACCGCTATCGAGAATAATCTTTCATAATCTCAGATGAAGCAATTTGAGTTTTCTTTTTTAAACCTTTCTTTAATTTTTCACTCTAAATAAGTGTATGGAAAATAACAAAAAGGAGGTGAAAGAAATGAAAAAGACTTTAATACCTTTAGTGGTATCTTTAATTATGGTTGTCTTTGTCTCTTCATCATTTGCTCAAGCTGGACATCTATGGAAAAACAAACAACTTGTTAAGGAACTGGGATTGAGTGAGAAACAGGTTGACAAACTCAAGTCCGTTTCTCTGGATACAGACAGAAAGATGATAAAATTGCGTGCTGACACAGAAATGAAAGAGCTTGACCTGAGAGAGTTGCTCGACAGTGATAGTCCTAACGAAGCGAAGGCTGTGGGACTAATCAAAGAGATAATGAGAATAAAGACAGACCAGAAAATTATGAAGGTAAAACAAATGATTTTGGTCAAGAAGACGCTTACGAAGGAGCAGATGGAGAAACTCGAGCAAAAGAAGCGTGAGAATCGGATGAAAAGAAAGCAAAAAAATCCTGGTAAGATGGGACCTAATGGGGATTTTAAAGCTGGCAAAGGTCAACGCCCCAATCAACCGATGAAACCATAATCAAAGAAGTACTGTCGAAATAGCATTAAGGGACAGTGGAGAAATTTTCTCCACTGTCCCTTTAGCATTAGGTCATTATCCCATTATCTCGTTTAATACTCGATTACTGCCCACCTATTTAACTTGAAGAAAAACCTTGACTGCTACAGTATTTAATAATATATTATATATGTGAATATGAAGATTGCATTTGCGACTCTGGGTTGTAAACTTAATCAATACGATACCGAACTTCTAAGAGAAATGTCTGAAGACGCATCTTATGAGCAAGTTAAGTTCAATGACATTGCCGACATATATGTGATAAATGCCTGTTCGGTTACAATGAACGCACTTCAGCAAACAAGAAATATAGCAAGGAGAGCAAGAAAAGTCTCTTCTGAAGCGAGAATTATCTTAACCGGTTGTTTCCCTGTATCCACAAAGAACGTACTTGGGGAAGCAGACACATTTGTTCCGAACTCGGAAAAGCAATCATTTTTCGAGGAACTGTTCCACTCCAAAAGAACTAATATCAGAGAATTTAGCAATCACACAAGGGCATTCGTAAAAATCCAATCAGGATGCAATAGGTTTTGCTCATACTGTATCGTTCCATACCTTAGAGGACAGGAATACTCGAGAAATGAGGATGAAATACTTTCTGAGATAAAGACTCTTGTAAGAAACGGGTTTAAGGAGATAACGCTAACTGGTGTCCATATCGGGAGATACGACTACAATGGAACCAAACTTGCAGATTTACTGGGCAATATAGACAGGATACCAGGACTTCAAAGAATCAGGCTTGGTTCCCTGAATCCCGGGGAAATCAGTGACAGCTTGCTGGAGCGCATATCCACATCAAACAAGGTTTGCCATCATCTTCATATTTCGCTTCAAAGCGGCGACAATAATACATTGAAAAGCATGGGAAGAAATTACAGCCCTGATAAATTTGCAGAAAAACTACTGGGAATCAAGAAAATAATGCCTGATTGTGGTATTGGTGCAGATATCATAACAGGTTTTCCCTCCGAGGGACCGACCGAATTTCAGAATACATATAATTACCTTAATAATTTGCCATTCACATATTTCCATGTTTTTAGATATTCTCCGCGAAAAACAACGCTTGCAGCAGTTTTACCGAAAAAAGTGAAAGAGATTGAGAAAAAAAGGAGGAGTGCTTTATTGAGGAAATTGGGACTAATGAAGTCCACAACATTTAGAGAAACATACCTTAGAAAAAAATTAAATGTATTAGTCGAAGAAAAACAAGACAGATTAACAGGTATGATGATTGGTTTCAGTGGTAACTATATACGAGTTCTCATCGATGGTAAAAGGGAATTCTACAATCAACTCGTTGATGTGCAAATAGACAAGGTCTCGGGATATGATACATATGCAAGTATTATTAGTGCTTAGAATATGAAAAACAAAATTTCGAAACCTAAAATTACGAAAATAGAATAAGGACTGCCGATATAAATGAAGAAATTCCATATTATAACGTTTGGCTGTCAGATGAATGTTTACGATTCAAACTTGATGGCATCCATTTTAGAGAAGGAAGGACACAAGGAAGCCGAAACGCTTGATGATGCAGATGTCATAATCGTTAACACCTGTGCAGTGAGAGAACATGCTGTCAGGAGAGCAATGACAAGGATTAGAGGTTTGAAGAACCTTAAGAAAAGAAAACCTGAACTAAGGATAGGAGTAACCGGATGTATCTCTCAGATTGAGAAACAAAATATATTGACCAAAATCCCGTTTGCTGACTTCGTTCTCGGAACTGACAGCCTCAAAGAAATTTCATCCTGTGCAGCGGACAGGAACGGTGCATTCTCAGATTTCGCCAGCGATGCTATCTATTCAGAACTTGCACCTGCCAGAGGAAAATTCCCGGAGGCTTTTGTATCCGTTATGCGAGGATGCAATAACTTCTGCTCTTACTGCATCGTACCCTATGCAAGAGGGAAGGTTAAGAGTAGAAAATTCGAGCATATTATCAAGGAAGTTGTAGAACTCAGCCATTCCGGATACAAACGTATTGTCCTGCTCGGACAAAACGTTAATGATTACAAAGATAGAGGGAAAGGTCTCCCCCACCTTCTAAAGGCGATTACAAAAATCAAATCAATAGAAAGAATAGGTTTCCTGACATCTCATCCTGCTTTCTTTCCGCTTCACATATTCGATGTTATGAAAGATGAACCGAAAATCGAAAGATTCTTGCATCTTCCTCTGCAATCCGGCAGCGACCGTGTTCTTAAATTAATGAACAGAGGTTACACTGTCTCACAGTACTTGGAGATTATTGAAAAGGCAAGAAATAAGATAAGCGATATAGCACTTTCCACCGATATCATTGTTGGTTTTCCATATGAAACAGAAAAGGATTTCACAGCCACTATTAAAGTTATTCGGGATATAAGCTTTAACTCTGCATTTATGTTCAAGTACTCACCGAGAAAATACACTCTGGCAAACTCTTTTGGTGACCTTACAAGCGAAACTGAAAAGAAAGAAAGGCTGCAGAAACTAATTAAAACACAATCGGCAATTACGAAAGAGAAAAACAACTATTACAAAGGAAAAATATTAGAAGTTTTAATAACCGGAAAAAATAAAAAAAATTCACTTGAATCTGATGCCATAACAGTGTATAATAAAAAAGTTGTGGTAAAAGGAAGCTATATGAAGGGTGAGTTAGTAAAAGTGCTGATTGACGATATCCAAGGATGCTCACCTATCGGAGTTCCCTTGAAAGAACCGTTAGATAGTAGAAAACATTAAAACACGGTATGGAATAAGTTTCTAATAAACGTTTAAGGAGGTAAAATGATTTTGTTCATTATGCTCTGGGCAGCGATTTTCACAGTATTAGGTATTATAGTTGGAACACAGAACGGAACTACTCTCGTAGATATTTCATTACTTACATGGACATTCCACAGTATCCCGCTCACTCTTGTTCTGATAGAAACTTTTGCTATTGGAATTGTTTTTACTATCATTGTGGCGGTTATTGATGAGGTTAAACTTAAGAACCGATTATGGAAAGCAAACAGAGAAAACAGAGAGCTTAAAAAAGAATTAACATCTTTGCGTAATTTACCGGTGGAAGAGATTATAGAGAAAACAAAAGAGGACGAGCAACTCGATGAGAAAAGCGAGGAACAACAAGATGTGGGGTCAAAGTGAATGTTAAATGGATAATTTTTCTTTCGCTCGTTTTTGTTCTTATAGTTCTGGTAATCGTTTTTCTCATTCAAAAGAAAAGAAAACGAAAGTCTTTATCCCCATTCCAGGAGGCTCTCATTTCTTTAGCTGAAGGAGATGAAGATCATGCATTGAAGAAATTTCAGGAAACAGTTTTCAGTGACAGCGATAACATAGAAGCATATATTCGTCTTGCTGTAATTCTAAGGTCCAAAAATGAAGCTTTGAAAGCGCTACAAATTCATAAGTATCTGCTTGCAAGAAGAAAACTTACAAAAAAAAGTGTTGAAAGAATTCTTTTCCAAACAGCTTTGGACTACTACTCCCTTTCACTTTATCAGAAAGCAACAGATACTTTAAGCAAGCTGCTTAAACTGAATTCCTCCAACGAGAAATATTATGAACTTCTGCTGAATGTTTTTGAGAAAACCGCACTCTGGTCCGAAGCAATCGAACTTTTTAGAAAAATGTCGAGATTGTTCGCCTATAAAAAGCAAGAAACACTTAGATATGAAGTCTATGCAGCTAATGAATCTGCGAGGAAAGGAAATCGAGACTGGGCATTAAAAATCCTTTTAAAAGCTATTAAAGTTGATCCCTTTTATGTTCCTTCATATATATATGCTGGTGATATCGAATACGTAAATGGTGAAGTAAAAAAAGCAATCGAAAAATACAAAAAAGCAGTCGAAGTTGATGTTCACACAGCTCACATCGTTTTTCCAAGACTAATGAAAGCTTATTTTGAAAAAGGAGAATTCCAAAAGATAGAAGAAGCATACAAGGGAGTACTTGACATCCTTCCTGATGATACGGTAACAATAACAGCATTGGCAGAATTTTATGTGAAGATGGGACGAACGAAAGAAGCGACTGAATTGCTCAATTCCGCAATCACTAACAATCCCGATTCGATCGGAATAAATCTTCTTTTCCTTGCAACACAATTGGAAAATGAAAAAAATAATCTATCCCAGAATGCACACAAGCTTTTTGACATTTATAATAGGGAGACTAAACACAAATGCTCAAATTGCGGTTTCTTGACGGAAGAGTATTTCATAAGATGCCCGGATTGTGGATTATGGGAAACCTTCGATGTTTCAAAAACGAACTGAAAATGACAAAGAAACAGACAAAAGCTCTTGCAGTATTTCTTGGTTTACTCACACTATATACTTTTAGCGGATGTGGTTTGAATCCTACCCCTGCCCCAGGTGTAATATCGGGAGCAGACAGTTTGTTTGCACCGAAGAATTCGGATGCTGACTTCGTTTTCACTAAATCCGGACAGCATTACGGAACATTCAGGCTTACCGCGTATGTTACAAATGCCGTTCTCAAAACACCACAGGGCGGAGGTATATTTAGGAGTTCTGAGAATCTGAATGAAGCACCAGAAACAGGTTATTCTGCAAGTGAAGAATGCGGATTTTACTACTACTATATGATAACAGATGGAGATCTCCATTATGCAAAGGTTTTTATTCATACAATGTCAACCAATCAGGATGGAATTGATATACACTTCAATTGGTGGTTGCAAACAGATGCAGGAGATAGAAACTTCAAATGAACATTCTGCCTATAATGCTCTTGGCTTTAATAACCGCACAGAATAACAATACGATGGCAAACATTAACAATCTTTATGAAGAAGGCAGGTTCAAAGAAGCAAAGTCAAAGCTTCTTGAGATACTAACGGATGAAACAACGGAGCAAAGTTTACTACTGCAAGGTCTTCTGGAGTCAGATGGTCAGAAATCTCAACTATTGCTAACACAATTCGTGAATGCTTTTCCACAAAGCAACTATCTGCCCCGTGCATTGTTCTTCATTGCACAGTATCAGTTTCTAAAGGGGAAGTATGAAAAGGCAATCCAAACATTTAAGAAGATAAGAAGGACCGCTTCCGAAACACAGTATTCGGAGAAAGCTTGTTTGTGGATTGCGCTCTGCTATCTCGCTTTAAGAGACAAAAACAATGCGATACTCTGGCATAAGAAAATAGAAGACAAAGAACTCCAAGCATCCAATCTTGCAAAATCTATTCTTGTTTTAGAAAACAAGAAATCGAGGACTTACAGTATTCAGACAGGTTCCTTCACAACTAAGGGAACAGCCTTACAACTTCTGGGTTCATTGAAGAAAAAGGGATATGACACATGGTTAGCTACAACCAAAAAAGATGGAATCAAGTTCTATCGCGTTTTAATTGGTCAATTTGATTCCAGGCAAAAGGCAACGGGATTTTCGAAGCTTTTCTCCGAAAAGGAAAACCTTCCTTTCTGGATTGTTAGTTTAAAAAAACTTTAGCAAACATATAAGAAAATCAAAAACCAATTCTTAGGCGTTTCACATTTAATTTCCAATCAATGAGTTCCATGCATAAGGTTACTCCACTCCTCAAGCAGTATTTAAAAATTAAATCCGAGCACGAAGATAGTCTCCTCCTTTTTAGAATGGGAGATTTTTACGAAACCTTCTTCAAAGATGCTGAGCTTGCATCGAAGATTTTGCATATTGCACTTACATCCAGGTCACATGGAAAATCGAATAGGATTCCACTCGCGGGTATTCCGGTAAAGGCTGCGGACAATTATATTACGAAATTGATAAAGGCTGGAGTGAAAGTCTCAATTTGCGAACAATTAGAAGATCCGGCTTTAGCGAAGGGTATCGTGAAAAGAGATGTTGTCGAAGTTATAACTCCAGGAACTGTTACAAATCCCAACTTATTAGACTCCGGAAAAAACAACTTTCTTGCGGCACTAAAATCCGATAATAAAGGCGATTTCGGATTTTCTTACTGCGACCTCTCAACAGGAGATTTCTATGTCGAAGAATTGAAAAGAACCGACTTGCTGGATGAACTTAGAAGAATAGAACCTGGTGAAATTATAGTCAGTGAAAATGAAACCTTTCCCCTTCCGGATGACCTCGTTTTAACAACTTTAACAGATATGTTTTTTCAATATGAATACGCAAAACAAACGCTAATGAAGCACTTTAAAGTCGAGACATTAGCTGGTTTTGATATTGAAAAATTCTATTTTGGTATTGGAGCTGCAGGAGCCATTCTTAAATATCTAACGGATATGCAAAAAAGAAAACTCAACCATATAAATAACATAAAACGAGTTGACATTAACGGCAAGTTAATGCTGGATACTTCAACCGTTAAAAATCTCGAACTTATAAAGAGATTTGACGGTTCATTAGACAACACACTGTTTTCTACTCTTAACGAAACAGTAACTCCTATGGGAATGAGAACTTTAAGGATGAATCTTTTGAATCCACTCTCCAACCTCAATGAAATCGAAAAGAGACTCGAATCCGTGACCCAGCTTATTAATGAAAACACCGAAGCGAACAGAGCGAGGAAAATTATGAAATCCATTTCCGATCTGGAAAGACTAACTGCAAGAATATCAACTGAAAGATCAAATGCAAGAGACCTTATACAATTAAAGAATTCACTCAAAAAAATACCTCAACTGAAAGCGACTATGAAAAACTTCAGTGCCGAGTTACTAAAAGATACCACCAATAGCTTATTAGATTTCAGAGAGACGGTAATGTATCTTGAAAAATCCATTGTCGATGAGCCACCAATCACCATCAAAGAAGGTGGTATAATAAAAGATGGTATCGATTCCGAACTCGATAGAATAAGAAAAATAGTATCGGAAGGAAAACAATGGATTGTAAACCTCCAGAAGAAAGAAAGGAAAAAAACACACATTTCTTCATTAAAGGTTGCATATAATTCGGTTTTTGGATACTATATCGAAGTTACCAAACCAAACTTGAAACTTGTACCCGATAACTACATACGAAAACAAACTTTATCGAATTGTGAAAGGTTTGTTACGACTGAACTGAAGGAATATGAGAACACAATCTTGGGCTCTGAAGAAAAGATAAACAAACTCGAGTACAGTCTTTTCGTTACAGTAAGGAAGAACGTTTCGGAAATTTCCGAGAAAATCCAAATGTCTGCGAAGGCAATTGCATTAATAGACCTACTTACTTCTTTTGCTCTATTGGCCCGAAAAAACGACTACAAAAGACCAAAAGTAAATAACTCCGATGTAATCAAAATTACACAGGGAAGACATCCAGTTATAGAAAATGTAATCAACAGAGAAGCATTCATTCCCAACGATGTTGTACTGGACAATAGCAATAATCAAATCCTCATTATCACGGGACCAAATATGTCAGGTAAATCAACATATCTTCGTCAGGTTGCCTTAATCGTTATTATGGCACATATGGGTTGTTTCGTTCCAGCTCAAAGTGCTGAAATAGGTAAAATCGATAGGGTTTTCACAAGAATCGGCGCAACCGATGACCTTTCAAAAGGTGTAAGCACCTTTTTAGCCGAAATGATAGAAACCGCAAAGATTCTGAATAATGCGACTGACAGGAGTCTTGTAATTATGGATGAAGTTGGTCGGGGAACAAGTACTTTCGATGGGCTTTCCATTGCCTGGAGTGTTTGCGAGTTTCTTCACAACAATCAAGTCGTTCATCCCAAAACCATCTTTGCAACACATTATCATGAGCTAACCGAATTGCAGAAAATGTTAAAAGGCATTAAAAATTTCAATGTTTCAGTCAAAAGATGGGGAGACAAAATCATTTTTCTTAGAAAAGTGGTCCCTGGAGGTGCAGATGAAAGCTACGGAGTCGATGTTGCGCGACTTGCTGGCTTCCCAGATATAGTTATATCAAGAGCAAGAGAAATACTCCAGGAACTCGAAGAAAAAGAACAAGACAATTTAGCAAAAAAACACAGAAGAACTCGAGAGAAGAAAAAAACGGACAGGCAACTTACGCTTTTCACACCCTCTGAGAATACAATTATAGAAGGAATTAAGTCTATCGATGTAACTAAAATAACACCACTGGAAGCAATTAACCTACTCAGCGAGTGGAGAAAACTACTGGACTAAAACATGTAAACCAAGGTTATTTTGATGGAAGAATTACAGTAAAGACAGAACCTTTATTCATCCTGCTTTTCACTTTTATATCACCGCCGAAAAACTTGATGATTTCCAAGGCAAGAGGAAGTCCGATTCCCGCTCCCTCAAAACCTCTTCTTGCAGAACTCTCAATCTGAAAAAATCGATTGAATATAAGTTTTTCATACATCTTATCAAATCCTATGCCTGAATCTTTAATCTCTATAATGGCATCCCCTTTGCTTTTGTAGCACCTAATACCGACTTTACCCTTCTTTTTGTTGAATTTCACGGAATTATCCAGAATGTTTACAAACGCTGTGAGTAATTTTTCGCGATTGGCTTCCACTATTAGGTTACCACTCTCGCATGTCCTAACAATCTGTATTTGCTTTTCCAATGCCTTATGTTTTACAGCTTCTACTGCTCTATCTAAAATAGATGTTAGATTAAGCAACTCCTTGGGGATAACTAATTCCGAGCCAAGTTCCATACTTGAAATGTCAATGAGATTATCTATATTTCTTATCAGTCTTTCCACATTTTTCTTTACTGCAAAAAGCGAAAGCCTTTGTTTTTCAGTCAATGCTCCAAATTTCTCCTTGATTAAGAGTTCCGTAAAACCTTGTATGGATACAAGAGGTGTTCTGAGTTCATGAGAAATGTTGGATATTAGATTACTTTTTGAAAAACTCAAGGTTTGAAGCTCCTGGTTTGCATTTTTTAATTCATTTGTTAGATGCTCCAACTCCGATTTTTTCGCCTTAAGTTCCGTAAAAATTTGCATTCGTCTTATAATTGCTGCAGCAAGTGAGGAAAATATGCTTGCTGTATCTATATCTTCCTTAGTAAAAGGTTTCCCTGTCTTTCCTCTCACAACATAAAAAACACCTATAACTTCTTTTGAAGTACTTAATGGCGAGACAATCAACCTTTTCACACCGAAAAGCTTCACAAACTTCTGCATTACAATTGGATCATTTGGAGCATCGTTCGTTAAATAAGACTTTTTTGAATTTATTACTCTACTTGCCAGACTAATTTCTCCTATGTTGTACTGCAGCGTTCTCAGCTTAGTTGCAGAAGCTCCGTAACCAGGAAGCTGAGCTACAACTAAACCTGTTTTCTTTTTGTAAAGTGAAATAGTACATTTATCTGCTCCCAGTAACTTACCACCCATAGAAACAATATTTCCGAAGACGGTTCTCATACTGGTAGCCTCGCTCACCTTTCTGCTAATATTAATAAGTTCTAACTTCTGTTTCTCCTTTTTCCTAAGGTTCTCGAACAGCAGTGCATTTTGCATTGTAATCGCTACCAATGTGGCAAAACCTTCGAGTAAACTTATCTCATCTTTGAGGAATCCGTCTTTTTCTTTTTTCTCGAAATTGAAAACACCTAGAAGTTTCTTTCCCACAATAAGCGGAATGGCTAATTCCGATTTGGTTCTTGAAAAGCGACGTATATAGCCCTTCACATTGGAAATATCAGGAATATAGATCGTTTTCATCTTCCTTGCACATTTTCCCGTTATACCTTCTCCCATATGCAACCTGAAGCTACCAATGCCCTTTTTAAAGCCGATAGAGTTTTTTAGGTACAGCTCACCGGTATTTTCGTCCAGTAATAGAAGACCGCAATTCTGGATGCCAAATTTTGCTTTTACGGACTTTAAAGTTTTTTCGATCAAGCTATCGAAATTCGTTATTTTCCACAAGCTTTCAAGAATCTTTACAAAGAAATTCAGCTGCTTTTTTCTCATAATCAAGCACTCTTTTGATAAAGATCTATAACCTTAAAGACAAGAATAGCAACAGCGACTTTTAGATCTCTTTTTAAACCTTTGTCATAATAGCCTAAAGTGTTAAAAAATAGATCCTTTACTTCCTCTTCAAAAAAATAGCACAGCGGATCATAATTGGAGTCCCCTATTATATTTTCATCAATATTGCCAACTATTTTGAATTCCTTGTTTAATATCTGATTATCTTTTATGTAACCGAGTGTGTCGAAATACTTATCTTTTATTTCTTCATCCGTCAGAATACCAATCGTCTCATACAATTTGTCCTTTATCTCGTTTTCATCCACATATCCAATATTATTTCCAGCCTGGTCCCTTATTTCCGCTTTCATATTGCCTCCTTATTATACTATAAAAGGCTCACCTATTTGTCAAGAATTTTAAGGTTGAATCCTTCGAAAACCCTTTGCACACTGTTATTATTATCAATAAGGAGTAGTTCTCCCGATTTACCTATGCCAATAACTTTACCATATTTATCTTTACCTGAGCTCGATTTAATTTCAACTTCTTTCCCTAACTCATACGAAAACGCTCTCCATTCACGAGCCAAATCCTCTGTTCCTTCTTCTTTATACTGCATAATCATCGAGTCAAGTTCCTTTAAAATTTGAATCACTAACTTATACCTTGAAGACCTTTTTTGTAATACAATCGCTAACGAAATTGCACTCTGTTCCAATCCCTCCGGAAAATCCCTTTGATTTACATTAATACCCACACCAACAATGATTGATTTAAATGAGTTTCCAACAGTTTTTACTTCAATAAGAAGTCCACCAAGTTTTCTATCAAGCAGCATTATGTCGTTTGGCCAACGTAAAGATGTTCTCAATCTCTTCTCGTTCGTTTCTGCCAGCACTGTATTACAAGCTTTAGCACAGGAAAGTCCACAAAGTATGTTTAACACACTTATATACTTCCCGAAATTGCAGTCAGGTATTCTTGCAGACATCCACAAACCACCGGGTGGCGACCACCACACGTTGTCTCTTCTACCCCGCCCTCCTATCTGTTTACCTGCTATAACAACATCCTTTGAATTATCAACATTTTCAACCAATTCCATCAGTGTTAGATTCGTAGAATCCACTTCAGGAAAGCAAATCCCTTTACGGAAGTTCTTTAATCCAAAATCCATTTCTCTATACTGCTTACTTTTCATCCTCCTCAAATTGTTTTATCTCCATCAGCAGAACGGACACCAACTGGTCTTCGGGCACGGTTTTTACAATTTTTCCCTTCCTGAAAAGCACACCGACACCCTTTCCTCCTGCTATTCCAACATCCGCCAGCCTTGCTTCACCGGGACCATTTACGATACATCCCATTATCGCTATCTTTATATTTGTTCGTGAGTTAGCAATTGCTTCTTCAACCTTTTTCACAATATTTTCAAGCTCGATTTGCATCCTTCCGCAAGTGGGACACGAAATTATTAAGGGTCCATGTTCTCTCAACTCTAAGGACTTCAATATTTCGTATCCTGCTTTTACTTCCCTTACAGGATTTCCGGTTAATGAAATTCTTATTGTATCCCCTATGCCCTTATATAGCAGAACTGATAAACCCGAACTTGACCTAATCGAACCCGAAGAGACAGGACCTGATTCTGTTATTCCAAGATGAATGGGATAATCTATCTTTTTTGAAAGTTTGAGGTTAGCTTCAATCGTATCAATCACGGATGAGGACTTTATCGAAATTACCAGGTTTGTATACTTAAATGATTCCATAATTTCGATGTTTCTTAGGGTACTCTCGACCAGAGCAATTGGGATAGGACCACCATATTTTTCCCATAATTCTTTTTCCAAAGACCCCGCATTTATACCTATCCTTATGGGAACACCTTTTCTCTTCGCTGCATCTACAATCCTCTTTATGTTCTGTTTCTTACCTATATTTCCAGGATTGATTCTTATTTTGTCTGCACCCTGTTCAATAGCCATAACCGCCAGTTTATAATCATAGTGAATATCGGCTACAATTGGTATTTTTATCTTCTCTTTCAAAAAAGGAATATTCCTGCAACATGCCTTATCAAGGATTGCAATCCTCACTATTTCGCAATCTTCTTTTTCCAGTTCCTTCATTTGTTTCAATGTTTTCCGCAGATTACCGGTGTAGGTGTTCGTCATCGATTGAACCAAAATTGGATTTCCACCACCAATTGTTTTATGGCCAATAGCAACTTCCCTTGTTTTTCTGCGCTTAATCATCTTCGTCTCTCAAAAGAATTAATTTCCAATTTAAACCCTCTTTTTTTGTATTTTTCATATACTTTCAACACTAACAAATGGATTATAACTTAAATTACTGTTTTGTCAATTAAAAATTCACTATCTCCATTATACGGCACCAGCTGTTAAACTTTTCTTCACAATCCTTTTAAAGTTTTAGATACAAATGTAAATTTCGGTTTTCACTCTCACCTTATAATCGCAAAGTAAAAAATGTTGACAAGCGCCTGAAAAAATGCTACAATAAAATAGTTTATGGGCCGTTAGCTCAGTTGGTAGAGCATCGGACTTTTAATCCGAGGGTCGCGCGTTCGAACCGCGCACGGCTCATTAAATTTTCAATTAAGATTTAGAAAATTATACCTGGAGGTTGTTATGGCATTAGAAAATGATTTTATACTGGGAAATCTTTTGCTCTTTAGAAATTTGAACGAAAATGAATTACAGATTGTTTCAAAACAGTTAAAGGAAAAAAAATTCGATGCGAATGCAAAGGTGTTCGAAGAAAAAAGCATAGGTGATGAACTTTATATCATTAAAAATGGAAAAGTAGAAATTACACTGACAAGGGATGAATCAGTTCTGGTTCTTGCAGAATTAGGCGAATATTCCTTTTTTGGTGAAATGGCAGTTCTAACCGAAAAAGAACGTTCCGCTACTGTAACCACTGTTGAACCGTGCACCTTTCTGATACTGAGAAGAAAACAACTTCTTTCGTTTCTTGATTCCCATCCAAAAATTGCTGCAAGTATTTTTCAGGCTCTTGCTGAAGTCCTAAGCAACAGAATTGCGAAAACCAACAATAATCTTGAGACATACTTCCTGATAAATAAGGCAATAGTTGATAATGAGCAATTCAGAAAACTCTACATAATGAGCAAAACTTCCAAAAACAAATAGTCCCCATCGTCTAACCGGTTAGGATACCACTCTTTCAAGGTGGTGGCACGGGTTCAAATCCCGTTGGGGACGCTTATAAAAGGCAAACAAAATTAACAGGGAATGGAAGAGAATACAAGAGATAAAAAAATAGAGTGGATAGAAGAGAAAAAAAGTAAGTTATGAAAGATAGAAATTCTGTATCCCCAATAATACAGGCAAAGGGTCCAGCTTAACAATAAATGTTTTTTGTTTTAACAAAATTTCTCTTTAAATCTCTTAAATTCCCTGTTGACAATAATATTAATTTTTGAAATATGCAACTACTAAAACCCGAAATACAAGAACTCCTAAAAAATAAAGAAATAAAACAAATCAAGGAAATCCTTGAAACCTTCGAGCCTGTCGAAGTAACCGAATTGCTACGTTCTCTCAGTCTTCCAGAAAATATTTATATCTTCACAATTCTTCAACTCGATTTTTCCGCAAGAGTTTTCGAGGAATTTGAGGCTGATGAGCAGATTGAGATAATCGAAGGAATCAACAAAGTACGCAAAGCTGAATTGCTTGACGAGCTTCGTCCGGATGACAGAGTAGATTTCCTGCAAGAAATTCCTCAGGAACTCACCGAACAGCTGCTTTCAATAATGAAAAAGAGCGAAGCTACTGAGACAAGAGAGCTTATGGTCTATCCAGAGGAAACTGCGGGTGGTTTGATGACAACTGAATTTCTGAAAGTCAACAAAGACCTCACGGTAAAGCGAGTTTTTGATAAGATAAGAAAAGCTGCCGGTGATACCGAAACAATTTCTAACGTCTACGTCGTTGATGAGAATGACATACTTGTGGGACTTGTTACACTAAGGGACCTTATTCTATCTAATATGAGAAGAAAAGTACGGAATATTATGCAACCACATCCTGTTTCTGTTTTAGTAAGTCTTGACCAGGAAAAAGTTGCTCAAGAAGTAGCTAAATACGATATAAACATTGTTCCCGTCGTTGATGAGAGGGGAAGAATAAAGGGTATCATAACTGTTGACGATATTATCGACGTTATACAGGAAGAAACGACAGAAGATATGCTTAAATTTGGTGCTGCAGGGGAACGGAACATAAGCTATCTTAAACAGAATCCAATTTTTCTTGCACGCTCCAGAATTATCTGGCTTTCCGTACTCGCATTGGTTGGAATCGTATCAGGATTTATCATTTCAAAGAATTCCTATGTTTTAAGTCAAGTAATTGCGCTGGCAGCATTCATTCCGCTTTTAAATGGTTCTTCTGGAAATGCTGGAACACAAGCCGCCGCAGTTATGATACAGGAATTGGCACTTGGAGAAATCCGCTTTTCTGACTTCTGGAAATCAGTTCGAAAGGAATTCCTTACCGGAATTTTACTTGGAATAGTTCTGGGTATTCTGGGTTTGCTGAGAGCCTTATTCTTTCAAAAAAGCTCGCTTTTAGGTTTAACGGTGGGACTAACACTTATCATAAATACCGCACTTGCTACCTCACTTGGTGCGGTATTGCCACTTGCTGCCAAAAGGATGAATTTCGATCCAGCAATCATTTCAGGACCTTTAATTACATCAGTAATGGATGTAACCTCGCTCCTCATCTACTTCACCCTTGCGAAAATGATAATTCTTTAGAAAACTCCCACACAGAATTACAAGTTTTAGCTTAGGATGTATGATCTTAAGGTCAGAATTTGTACCATTTCCTGTAAAATTCCTTATATTCTCTCTTGCCTTCTTTAATCTTTCTCCACCATTCTTCATTCTCTTTATACCATTTTATTGTGGAGATTAGACCGTTCTTGAAATCCGTCTCATTTTTCCAATTTAATAATCTTGTAGCTTTTTCAGTTGAAGAAATATGTCTTTTTACATGTCCCAGTCTATCCTCAACGAATTTAATCAAAGATTTATCCTTACCAAGCTCAGAAATAATCGTGTCGGTAATTGTCAGCACATCTGTATCTTTTCCACTTCCAAAATTGACTATTTCACCTTTAACAGTTTTCATATCCACATCAAGCAATTTCTCAAAAGCCTTGGCGCAATCCTTCACATAAATCCAGTCTCTTGTGTTTTTACCTGTCCCATAAACAGGCAGGAACTTATCCTCAATAGCATTCGTTATGAACAGAGGTATAAGCTTTTCGGGAAATTGATTGGGACCGTAGTTATTGAATGGTCTTATTATCACTATGGGAAGATTGTAAGTTAGGCAATAAGAATATGCAAGCCTGTCTGCACCCGCCTTTGCAGCAGCATAAGGGCTCTGAGGTTTCAACGGATGTTCCTCATCCATAGGAACACTTTCCGCACTGCCGTAAACCTCACTTGTTGAGACATGTATAAATCTTTCCACTGGTTCTTTTCTTATTGCCTCAAGCAACACTTGCGTCCCTTTTATGTCGGTCGAAATAAACGGGTCGGAATTGTCAATAGACCTATCCACATGTGTTTCCGCAGCAAAATGGATAACCTTATCCGTATTTTTCATCAAATTCTTTACTACGTTTTCATCCCTTATGTCTCCATGTGTGAAAGAAAAATTATCATTTCCCAGCACATCGGGAGTGAAATTGTCGAGGTTACCTGCGTAGGTCAAAGCATCAAGAACCATTATTTTTATATCTTCTCTTTTATCAAGAATATGTCTTACGAAATTGCTCCCGATGAAGCCTGCTCCTCCAGTAACAAGTAACCTCATTATTTCTCCTTTTTTTCGAAATTTTCATCTTCATCTTGTTTCTACTTTTTCCTTTATCCTTTATCCTTCAACCTTTAACCTTACTGAATACATTCATAATTACTGCTATTTTTTTACCATTACTGCATTATCCTTCCTTCAATGACCAGTCATAGGGTATATCATTATTGTGTGGGTTGACACGAAATTCATCCGGGTTATCGTAATTGTATTTCTCTGTAGGAATATTTATTACAATCGCTTCCTTTTCACCGATGCATTTAAATCCGTGATAAACCAAAGCAGGTATGTGAATGATCACTGGATTATGAACACCGGCAAAGAATTCACTTATCTCGCCTTTTGTAGGTGACTTCTCTCTAGAATCATAAAGTACTATCTTCATCATACCATCTACAACACACATATTGTCCGATTGATTTTTGTGATAATGCCATCCCTTTACAACACCTGGATACGCGGTAGTCATATAAGCCTGTCCAAATTTTTCAAATGAATCGTCGTCATTTCTGAGTATTTCCATAAGCCTTCCTCTTTCGTCTGGCAAAACCCTTAATTTCTTTACTATTACACCATTTATCATACCTACATCCTTTCTATGACTTTTTTATAAACAATCTAACCGATTTACCTGTCATAATATTTCGTTAACATAAGGATATTTTTCTTACCCTTTTTTCTATACTTTACACTGTCCATAACACTTCTGATAATATGCTTCCCCAATCCCCCTTCTTTTCTCTCTTTCACATACCTCTTAAGATTCGGCTTTTCTGAGATTGCTTTCTTCATTCCAACACCTTCATCTTCTATTCTAAACTCCAGCTTCTCTCCATTACTTTTTAGACTTATAGAGAATCTTTTATTCTCGTTCATTTTATAAGAATGTTCGATAACGTTTGAACAGGCTTCATCAATTGCAAGAGTAATTTGCTCAACTTCTGCATTACTAAAGCTGTGCTTAGGAATGTTCTCCTTTACAAAATGCCTTACAATTCTTAAGCACTCGAACCTGCTTGGAACGTTAATTGTTTCGCTATTCGTCTTTGATGATTTCGAGCTTTTTCTTTGCATTTTTTATATTTCTGTTGCATCGTTCAATGTAATCCTGTGCATCATTGTAATCGGAAAAATCATCGCTTTTAAGTAATCGTAACGCTTTCGTCCATTCTTCTATTGCCTCTTCGAATTCGTCATCGCAGTAAAGACTCACTCCTTTTGCATAATGCGTATTAACGATATTATCAAGCATTGTTTTCAGTTCTTCTGGACTCTTTTTGGGCTTCTCAGGTTCAACAATATCCTTAGGAGGTTTTATTTTCTCAACTATCTTCGGTTCTTCTTCGGGTTCTTCTACAACAGGTTTTTCAACAATCGGTTTTTCAATATTTACGGGCTTCTCAATTACTTTCTTTATTTTAACAGTGGGGGAATATATAAGAGAAACTCCAATGAAGCTGTTATTTTTCGTTGCACAATATGTTTCCAAAGCAAGATAAAAAAGTTCACTCACTCTGATGCGAGGCTCACCAAAGAATTCAAAACCGTTTTTGCTTGAGTAATGAAGCGCTGTTTTTATTGCGCTTTGCTTATTTAGAATCTGATAAACACCACAACCAATCATCCTTCTTATTTTACCATCGTGATTGTCAAGTATTTCTCCCGTAAACTCCAAGTATCCTTTATCGGAAAAGAAGTATTTGAGATCAGGACGAATGCTTCCGTATTGCTTATACAGTAAAATCTCACCTTGGAACTTAAAGGGAATGTCAAAGGGATACACATACCTGGAGGCATTAAACAAAATACCTGACTGGCCCTTCGAAATATTCATTTCCAAACCGAGCCTGTAACTGTTCCTCTGTCTCATCGAACCTTTTAAGATGAATTCGTTTATCGCTTTCTGTTGCAATACACTATAACCTGCTCCAAGACTATATTCTCCGAAATAATCATTGAATTCTATGTCCATTCTGTTCCTTATTTCAATTTTCTTCATTAATTCTATCCTGTCGGTTTCCAGAGTTTTATTGATTCTATTAACACCCATCCATCCAACAATAGAAGCAGATTCAACGGAGCACACGAAGACCATTGAAAATATCAGAAAAAAACTTACTATACTTCCTTTTCTCCGATTACTCATATCCCAATTACTATAACAGAAATAACGTTTCTTGTCAAGAATCTTTAACTATTGCATCGAAGCCATATAATCCATGAACCTTTATTGTCCAACTCTTGTTTTCTGTTCTTGACAACCTAACCCAATTGTGTTATAAGCAACGATATGTTTGGAAAATAATAAAGTATAAGGAGGAAAAGTGGACTATTTTTTGAGTGACGAACAAAAGATGATACTAAAGGTGGTCAAAGATATTGCGAGAGATAAAGTCCTACCGGTAAGATCAGAATTGGACGAAAAAGAGGAATTTCCAACCGAAATCCTCAATGAAATGGCAAAAGCCGACCTTTTTAGAATTTTCATACCTGAAGAATATGAAGGTGCTGGCATGGGCAATTTTGACCTCTGCATCGTTGCAGAGGAAATGGCGAAAGTTTGCGCGGGTGTCGCAACATCGTATGCAGCAAGCTTTCTTGGTGCCGAACCAATACTTCATTTTGCAAATAGTGAACAGAAAAAGAAATACCTTCCTCAAATTGCTTCCGGAAAAAAACTGGCTGCCTTTGCACTCACAGAATCCGAAGCGGGTTCTGATGTCGGAGGCATTAGAACAACCGCTGTCAAAGATGGAGACTATTATATTCTAAATGGCACAAAACAATGGATTACAAACGGTGGAGAAGCAGAAATATACTCTGTTTTTGCTACAACTAATCCCAAAAGAGGCGCAAGAGGTCTCTCCGTTTTTATCGTAGAAAAAGGCACTGAAGGATTCTCATTCGGTAAGAAAGAGACGAAACTCGGTATAAGGGCGTCAGCCACAAGAGAACTTGTATTTGAAAATGCCAAGATTCCCAGAGAGAATCTAATGAGTAAAGAGGGAATGGGTTTTCTTATTGCAATGAAAACCTTTGACCTGACAAGAACAGGTGTGGGCTCCCTTGCACTGGGAATCGCAGAAGGAGCACTTGAAGAAGCAGTCAAATATGCAAAAGAAAGATTCCAGTTTGGTCAAAGTATTGCCAGTTTTCAAGCAGTTCAGGTAATGTTGGCAGATATGGCAACCCAGGTTGAAGCGGCAAAATCACTCGTTTACTCAGTTGCACGATACATCGATTCAGGAGCGAAACGCTATAGTAAAGAAAGTGGAATGGCAAAACTATTTGCATCCGATACTGCTATGAAGGTAACAACCGATGCGGTCCAGATATTCGGTGGTTATGGGTATATGAAAGATTATCCTGTCGAAAAGATGATGAGGGATGCAAAAATAACACAAATATTCGAAGGTACGAATCAGATCCAACAACTCGTCATTGCCAACCGTCTTATCAAGGAATTCTAAGGACACTGTCCTACATTTTGGGAAACAGCTTCTATAATTAGACACTTAAGAGTAGCATCAGAGTCTCTATGCTATGTCATAAAGACATATCTATTCACCATAGAAAGCTGTCTTTGCGAGCCCTGAAGCAATGATTCAGGGTGCGGCAATCTCATATTGACGGAAAACAAGTATGAGGTCGCTTCGCATGAGTTGGGCAAGCCCCGTGTAATAGAAAAATGTTATGTTCATAATGGTATTACACAGGGCAAGAAGAGGAAGTCGCAATAACAAAGTTGATTAAATTGGATGAGAACCAAATATTAAGAACCCTGTTTTGCCTTGACATAATTTGTTTTTTTCTTGACTTTTAGGTATTATTAATATACTATTTGACACAGATTAAAAAACAAAAAATCGGAGGAAAAATGATTTCTTCAAACCTTAAACTCAAGAGAACCTTACCTTTGCTTTTCTTCCTCTTTCTGTCGCTAATTTCATCAATTTACGGAAATGCATACAACCAGAGAAACGCATTTATGGTTGATACAGCAAAAATCTATAATCAGACCACGAACTGGCAGAAGAATGCAAAAATTGCCTTTGATGGGACAAACTTCCTTGTTGTCTGGCAGGACTTGCGAAAAGATGGTTATTCCCATATCAGAGGATGTCGAGTTAACCAGAACGGACAGATTCTCGACAAAGGCGGATTCACAATATCAGTAACAGAACCATACGGATACTCACCTGATGTTACTTTTGATGGACTAAATTATCTTGTAGCATGGAGGAATGGAAAACATGATATCACAGCTGTCAGAGTTACAACAGATGCAGAAGTGCTTGACACTTCTGCCATAATGGTTAGTGGTTTACCACCTTCAACAAGGGGTAATCCTGTTGTCGCAACGTGCGGCACAAATATCCTCACCGTCTGGACACAATCTGGTGTTTATGGTGCCCGGGTATCCCCGCAAGGGGTGGTCCTCGATCCAACACCTATTCTCATATCCGGTGAGTATCATCATCCCTTCCATCCATCGGCTGCCTTTGATGGAACAAACTATATGGTCGTCTGGCAAGATTCATATTCACCTTCCTGGGATACTTGCTACAAATATATTCGCGGTGCAAGAATTTCCACATCGGGCATTCTCATCGATACCATTCCCATTACATTTTTCTCATATGAAATCAGCTCGCATTTTCCGGACATTGAGCATATCAAACTGAATCCCTGTATTTGTTTCGGAGCAAATAATTATATGCTCTTATGGAATTTCGTTGATTTTTTGACTGATTATAATGAAAATATTTATGGATTAAGGATTTCTCCTGACGGGGTTGTTCTCGATACGAATAATATTCCTGTTTCCTGTGTACCCGGCAACCAAATTTTCCCTTCAGTTGCATTCGATGGTTCCGAATTCCTTGCAATCTGGCAGGATTTCAGGAATGATGAAAATAGTTATAAACCACTCATTTACCTTACAAAAATCGATACATCAGGCACTGTACTCGATTCTGCAGGCTCTTCCCTATTACAAAATTCGATTGAAACACTGAAACAACCATCCGTTTGCTACGGAGCAGGTGAGTATATTATTCCACTCATAGATAGAAGAGGTAATCCGTTCAAGTATGCCATCGACGATGACATTTCGATAGTAAGGGTTGACTTTGCAGGAATTCCAATCGATTCATCAGGTATCCCGCTTTCCATTTCAACACAACATCAGAGAAATCCGGCAGTAGGCTTTGATGGTCTAAATCATCTTGTTGTATGGGAAGACGAGAGAGATAGTGATAACGACCTTGACCTTTATGGTGCTCTTATCGATACAACCGGCAATATGCTAAATCCGCCCGGTGTTTTTGCGGTATCGCAAGCAAAATATAAACAGACAAATCCTGCTAGTTGACTTTGTGGAACCTTACTATCTTGTTGTCTGGCAGGATTATAGAAATGCAGACTGGATTCCAAGACTGTATGGAACACGGATAAAAAAGGATGGAACGGTACTTGAGCCAGATGGAATCGATTTCAATATAAGCGATTCACTGCTTAGACAGCGTCAGAAAATTTCCAATGACAGTACTAATTTCCTCCTTGTTTGGCATATTCGTACAAATCTTTCTCCTTATTACAAAGTATTTGCAACTCGCATCGATACAGCAGGGACTGTTCTCGACCCGGGAGGAATATTGATTGGCTCATCCTCATACGACTCGGATGTTTCATTCGATGGTGAAAATTGGTTTGTTTGTTACAAACATTCGAATATTGGCGTTGAAGGTATCAGACTTTCATCTGACGGGACCATCATTCCTCCGGTCATTCAAATTAGCAACGGTTACTACTATTTCACTGTCGAACCACCGTCAGTCACCTTCAATGGAACCAATTATCTTGTCGCCTGGGCAACCGTAGATGGAACATTTCCAACCGATGAGAATATCTATGGCTCAAGGGTATCTCCTTCGGGATATGACCTGGATTCTCTTGATATACATATTTCGCAAGCACCATTGTCACAATATTCACCACAAATGGTGAGTTCCGGAGGAAACTTTTTCCTCTCCTGGGTAGATACACGCAATAATATAGACACACTTTCAGACTGTATTAAATCAATCTATGGAACATACATCAGTCCCGGAGGTAGTGTTCTTGACACAAATGGAATCCAGTTTACCCCAACTTTTTCTGAATCAAATTCACCTGCTGTTGTCAGAAGTTCAGGGAATAAGTTCCTTCTCTGCTACTCGGTTTTCACTGAAACACCATACGGAAGTTACCGTATTTATGCACAATTGGTAGATGCATTGGTTGGAATTGAAGAACAGAAGAAACCTTTCGTTCTTATCAATAAGTTGGAACAGAATTCTCCCAATCCATTCACGAAATCAACCGAAATTAGTTTTCAAATCAGAGAAAAATGTCTTACAGAACTCGCCATATTCAATGCAGCGGGACAAAGGATCAAAACTATTATCAAGCAAACTAAAAAACCCGGTATCTATACCGTCCGGTGGAATGGAAAAGATACTAAAGGCAGCATCGTTAGTAGTGGTGTATATTTCTATAAAATCAAAATGAAGAATTTTACTATGACAAGAAAGATACTTTTTATACAGTAGAGATATTTCTGAAAGGAGATAAAATGACTTCGAAAAAGCAAGGAAAAGCATTCAGAAAAGGTATAAGCCTTGTTGAAATGATGATTTTCATCGCTGTAATTGCCATACTGGGTTCTATTACCTATCCCCATATGCTCGGGATGTTCGCCAGAGCCTATGATGCATCCGTGAAATGCAATATGTTTACACTGCAAGTAGCAGCAGAAAACTTTGCATCTATGACACACGGGATGTATCCTGAACAAGGAACTACAACAGTGGGACAGGTGCTAACTGTTATGGGATTGCCCAGCGTCAATCCTATGTATCTTGCAGACTGCTGCCCTGGAACAGGAAATACTGTATCAACCACAGCAGATGCCCTTCTGCCGGGAAATAAGACATACGGTAACCCTATCTGGACGAGCGCTAACTGTCTTGACGAACTCGGAGCAGTTGTAGCTCCAGGACCACAAAAACCTCCACATGTTTGTAACCCGGCTGCCAATGATAGCGGACAGGGAACAGTTTACTGGGGCCCAATTGGGACTGCAGGTACCACTGCGATGTAAGGATATGTAATATATGCAGACGGCTACCATGCCCTGATATCTTTTATACTACACTCGACAGACTAAAATTACTTATAAAACAACTGTCTTACCCGTTGCGATAGTGTTTTTACTTTCCATACACTTTCTTGAATTTATTTCCAGAAGTCAAGACAAAAGGCATATCATTGCGAGTTCCTTAAGCCTTCTCTAACAAGTTCGCTATTCCATTGTTCCTGCGAAAACCTTCTGCATCTTCCCACCTATTTTACTATAATTATTTTACCAACAAATTTCTGTTTGGATGTGATAACATTGCAGAAATAGATACCAGCAGGAAGCTCACTGCAATCCCATCCGAGTCTTGATATCCCTCTTTGCTTTTCCGAATAGACTCTCCTTCCATCAATGGTGTAAACAGAAAGTTCAATTAAACTATTCGCGTTATCTGGAAATACGAAGTTTACAAATTGGCAGGCAGGATTGGGAAAAACTTTGACTTGAAATATATTCTTCGAATTATCTTCCTCGGCAACTGATGTTAGTGAGTCTTTAAGAATAAATGTCGGGTCGCCAATCAGAGTCATTCCATAGAACCAGGACCTTGATGTATCCGCCCAGGCTTCTCCCATTGTTGCAAACCAGTCTTTAAAGGCATCACCGAGGCAATACCCCTGGGATAGTGGGTCATAGAAATATTGGAATTCAAGCATACTGCCCGTTTTAGTCGAACCAAGTGCTCCGAGTCCATATGAATTCCTGAAGGTATACATCCCTGCACTGTATTGTGAATCAGTATATCTCGCATTTGAGCAGGCAAACAAGTTATAGAAATTCGCTATGGGATTAAGCGTCGGAATCTCGTACGAATAGAACCAGCTCCATGTGGAACCGCCATTATACTTAAATCCATGCCCCTGAGGCCAGGAATGTGCAAACAGCGAAACCCATTCGTGTGAAACGACAATTCTTGTGCGATAATCATTTGCTACCGTTGTTTCGGGATTATCGACAACGAGAATCGAATCGTAAACGGCATCAAGGTCACCTGACCATTGGCCACTATAAGATACCCAGTCATCATCGATGTAAAAAAGTGCTTCTTGTGAAAGCTTCAAACTGCCAATCCTGAAAAGATGGTCCCTTGTCAAGTAATCGTATATCAACGCACTGTCGTTACCAACAGATGATGCAGTCAATCTTCCAACAAAGATGTCCGGTACCATATTACCTGTATGCGTATCATAAATAGAGTCGCTACCGGAAACCAAACTGTCACCACTCTTTTTGTAGTTATCACCCCATACTCCATCCAAATCCATATAAAAAAGGTCAATAGGAAAGTCCGTGTAAGAAGGAGCCGAACCCCAGAAAACTTCCATCATTTGAAACCATGCAATGGGTAGATCTCCTATGAACACAGCACCGTCCGAACCGTTGTTGTATTCCTGAATTAGAAAATTTCTAAGAGTCTCAGGTGCAAATGGGTCCGAACTCATTGACATTGTGTCCACCGATACAGTTAATCCAGCATTTGCTAAATCATTAATAAACTGCCCTGTCGAGGGATCAAGAAAATATGTAAGTTTGGGATAGAGAGATGCATTCACAATTACATTAAACTTATCTCCATCTGCCTGTCTCTCACCCACTCTTCCAACATTTACCGTTTGGTTAACGACAATATTTTTCTTCCATTCCCCGTAACTCATGGGCTTGGAGTTATCAGGTGATACAAGTCGTGTAACGGGTATATGGCTGGGATTGCCAAATACTGTTAAAATAGAAGAGAACAATAATACCAATACAACATATATCCTTTTCATTATCTTCCTCCATTGGTTCGTTTTAATCGTTATTCCCTTTTTCAGATTCTTCCTTAGTCAATAATTATCGCTTACTCAGAATGACAGCTTATTTCGGGATTCCGAAATAAGCATGTTCTGACGAAGGTCGGGATTCGGAATGACAAGCTTTCCCGTGTTAAGATTTCACTTTTAACTTTCTACTTTTAATTCCATGTTTATAGCTTCTCCGACACGCTCCTCGCTCCTCTCTCTTCGCTGTTCCAATCTTATAGCCCCACTGACAAACCTAAAGCACCGTAAAGGGATTCTCCTGACAAACCTCCTTCAAGATTTAATCCCACAAGCAATATTTTCTTGTGCAGACCGGCATACAATTTCAAGACCGATGGACTCACTACATATGTGTCGTGCACAGTTGAAGACCCCTGGTCATACCAGATATCAGCATTAAGAGAATTAATATTGAATCCAAAACCGGCATACGGCGTAATAATCATTAAATTCTTGCTAATATCTGCACGAACACTGATGACTTTCATTGCAAATTCAGCATAGGTCCCACTTTCATCAGAAAGACTGAACTTGCTTGAGGCTGTGAATTGTCCGGTTATAGATATTGCCGGTGTGGTCAGTGACTCCCTTAGCAGTCCAAATTTCAAGCCAATACCAAAAAGGGGAACAAAACTGACTGAATCATCATCACCCATTGGATAGAATGCAAAACGCAGAAGAAGGTCTGCCGAACCAAATCCTCCGAGAGTCGGTGCAAGTGATTTTCCTTTGAACAACCCGACTCTCCCTTCGAGGCTAATTGCTCCAGCTGTCCATTCATCTGTGCTGTCAGGATTATTTGGGTCATGAAACGAAATCGTTCTAAGATTCAAACCACCCGTAACCTGAAAGTGAGGTAAACCTCCAAGTGTGTTTGCATCCTGCAAGACAGCATCATTAACAACTCCCCCCAGAGGTTTTGCTATTTCATTAAGGGCATACTCTATATCACCCTGTGTTTGAGCAAAAATTGTAACTGCAAACAAAACGGAAATACAACACAAGATAAGCTTTTTTAACATTCTCCCTCCTTCCTTAATACCGATACTAATACCAAAAGCGGGCGACGGGATTCGGACCCGCGACCCCAAGCTTGGGAAGCTTGTGCTCTACCAACTGAGCTACGCCCGCAATTATTGAAATATTCTAACAAAAAAAATTACATCTGTCAATTATTTTTTTATTGTTTTTTCCCTTGAATTATGCTATAAATAACACGAAAAAGGCAACCTATAATATCAGGATGTCTGATTTGCGTAGTTATATTCTAAAATTTATTTAATCAGGAATAATGAATATTATGCCAGGAGGTTTACCTGTGAAAAGTACTTACTTGAACAAAATTTCAGAATATAAAGGACAGGAAGTTCAAATCAAAGGTTGGATCTACAACAAACGTTCAAGTGGAAAAATACATTTTCTTCTAATTAGAGATGGAACGGGAATAATACAGTCCGTTGCTGTAAAAGGTGAAATACCTGATAATGAATTCGAAATGTGTGACAAAGCTACACAAGAATCCTCAATCATAGCTTCGGGTATTGTAAGAGAAGATAATCGTGCTCCCGGAGGATATGAACTATCACTGAAACACATTGAAATAGTGCAAATATCACAGCCTTATCCGATAACACCAAAAGAACATGGTATCGCTTTTCTTATGGATAACAGACACCTGTGGATCCGCTCAAAAAGGCAATACGCAGTACTGAAAATAAGAGCGGAAGTGATAAATGCCCTGAGAGACTTTTTTAACTCAAAAGGATTTATCCTCATAGATGCACCCGTTCTTACACCCTCATCATGCGAAGGAACAACAACCCTATTTGAGACGGACTACTTTGGCAAAAAAGCATATTTAACTCAAAGTGGGCAATTGTACAATGAAGCAACCTGTATGGCATTTGGAAAAGTTTACTGTTTCGGACCTTCTTTTAGAGCAGAGAAATCAAAAACAAGGAGACATATTACAGAGTTCTGGCAAATTGAACCAGAAATTGCATATGCAGACTTGAATGATATAATAGATTACGCAGAAAACTCCGTAGTTTACACAGTTGAAAGAGTTCTTGAAAATTGCAGAAATGAACTTGATATACTTGAGCGAGAAACAAAACCTCTTGAAAATGTAAAATCACCTTTTCCAAGAAAAACCTATTCAGAGGCAGTGGAAATTCTCAAAAGTCAGGGAGAAAAGTTCGAATGGGGACAAGACTTCGGAGCTCCTCAAGAAACAGTCATAAGTCGCACTTTTGACAAACCAGTACACGTTACACATTTCCCAACGCAAGTCAAACCCTTTTATATGAAAAAAGCACCGGAAGATGAAAAACTTGCCCTTGGTGTCGATGTACTTGCACCAGAGGGTTACGGTGAAATCATTGGAGGTGGACAGAGAGAAGATAATCCGGAAATTCTGGAAAAGAGACTGAATGATGAAAAACTTCCCAGGCAAGCATTCCAATGGTATATTGACTTAAGAAAATATGGTTCTGTACCACACAGCGGTTTTGGACTTGGGATTGAAAGAACAGTTACCTGGCTTTGTGGTCTCCATCACATAAGAGAGAGTATTCCATTTCCAAGATTGCTTGATAGGATATACCCATAATTTAGGGGAAAATACTACTTCAATTCTTAACAAATTTACTTATATGGAACTTCCTTTGAGAACTTATGTCTACATTATAAATATGAGAATACCATTTGTGTCTATACTGATCTTTTTCGGTTTCGCTTGTCTTTCAGGCGAAGAACGAGCTGTTCAACAGCTCTTCAGCGCAGGCAATGAACTTTATGAGCAGGGAAAATACGCAGAAGCAATCGATATGTATGAAAAGATTGTCGAGAAGAGAATTAGTAATGGCGCACTGTTTTACAACCTCGCAAACAGCCATTTCCGGGAAGGAAACATAGGGTATTCAATTCTTTATTATGAAAAGGCTCGTAGATTATTACCACGCGACAGAGAACTATGTGAAAACTACCAATTTGTTAAAAACCTGCTTAAGGATAGAATTCAAGGCAAAAAAGAATCGTTTCTTGTTCTCATAATTACTGCTTTGCTGAGCAAGTTTACATCTAAGGAAATTGTGTCTTTTGTCTCGGTATTCTTCTCAATCACGCTGCTTGTTTCCATTCTCTTTTTCAAATATAAACACTCGAATTTCCTGAAGAACTTTACAACCTCCTTGTTTATTCTATTTGTTTTTTTTGTTTTTCTGATGTACCTGAAGATTAGAGATTCTACGGTAAAGACAGGCGTAATAATTGCTCAAGTTGCAGATATTATGAGTGCACCATCGCAGGAATCGACTTTAGAATTTTCCATCCATGAGGGAACCGAGTTCATCATAATTGAATCTCTAAAAGAATGGGTCAAAATTAAACTATTAGATGGAAAAACCGGTTGGACAGAGGAGGGAACATTTGGAAGGATATAAAATGTCAAACCGCCAATTTCTAATTTTTTCCTTGACAATAATTAAACTTCGTCTTATAATAGCTTAAATCCAGCATCGAGTATTCGACAACATAGGAATCCCAAAAAACGCTGGACTTAAATAAATTGGCTTATGTTTAGAAAATCAAAAGACGATAAAAACAAAGCAGAAGCTCCAGAACCATCCTTTTCAAACCTTGTTCTTATGCTTGCAACCGGTGTTTATACAAGTTTAGGGATTGTGCCCGATCCCATTACAAAAAAAACCAACAAAAACCTTCCAATTGCAAAGAGTACCATAGACCTTCTTGATATTCTTAGACAAAAAACAAAAGGAAACCTTACAAAAGATGAAGAAGGATTTTTTCTTAACATATTGAGTGACATAAAAATGAAATTTGCCAAAATCAAAAACAAGGAGGGATAATGAAAAAGCTGATGTTTTTCGTTATTTTAGTGTTCGTATTTGTCAGTACAGTTTCGATGTTATCTGAGGAGACAAGCCGAATTCATATAGTAAAACCAGGTGATACACTCTGGGACCTTTCTGGTTTTTACCTGCAAAATCCATTTCTTTGGCCTTCAATTTATCAAGTTAATAAGGTAAGCATCAACAATCCTCACTGGATATTTCCAGGACAAAGATTCTTCATTCCACCGTTGTATAAAACCACACACAGACTATATATAAGACCTAAAACAGAAAAGGCAAGGGTCGAAAATGTAACAAAAGTCGAAGAAATAGGTGTTGCATTGCCAATCGTAGCCCGAAATCTCGCATATATGGGAGCATATATAACTGACGAAAAAATAGAAAAAGGCTATATTGTTGAATCCGAACCCAAGGAAAAAGAACATCTTGTTTCTTCCAATTCTGTTTACATCGATCTTGGAGAAATAGATGGTGTTCAGATTGGAGACTTGTATACTATCTTCAGAATGGGAAAAGATGTCAAGAACCCTGTGAACGGACAGTATTATGGTAGAATTGTCAACGTGCTTGGCAAACTTATTGTCAACAAAGTTTCTGATAATTCGTCTCGTTGCGAAATAATTCAATCGTTTGACATTATTCAGAATCACGATATGATTATGCCTTATGCTCCTGTCGATATTCCAAATAATACCGAACTTTTAACTCCAGAATCGCTTATTGAAGGACATATCGTAACTACTTTGAGGACCGACAGGATAGCACAGCCATTTGACATAGTCTACATAGACCTTGGAGAAACACAAGGAATTACTTCCGGAGATTACTTCGAAATTATCAGAAAAGGCGAGAATGTTTCTGACCCGGGACCAAAACGAAAGGTTAAACTACCTGAAAAAAAGGTGGGAGGATTACAAGTATTGACCAGTCGCAGCGAAACGGCAACCTGTTATCTAACGGAGATCTGTGGCAATATGGACTTAGGACCAGCTGAGCTAATTAGATTAAAGGGAGCAGCCCCAGGAACGGTTAAGAAACATGAAGTAAGCGAGGAAACCGAAGAAGGTATCGAAGAAATAGAAGAGGAAGAAATTATCGTTCCGGAGTAGTGTTTTTTGGAAAAACAAACATCAATACTTAAAAAAATATATCTCTTCAGAAAACTAAACGAAGAGGAATTAAAACATATCCTTAAAATTGCAAGTGCAAAATCATTTAAAAAGAATAAGGCTGTTTTCAATGAAGGAGAAAAGGGAGACGCCTTTTACATCGTTCTCAAGGGCTCAATAAGAATTAGCACAAATGTTCCTGGTGTAGGTGAGGAAGCTCTTGCTGTTTTGAAAAAGGGAGACTATTTTGGGGAAATGGCTTTGATTGATAACGTCTCCCGTTCCGCCTCTGCAATTGCAAATGAGGAAACAATCCTGCTTAAAATTACTGACGCAAATTTCAGGCATCTTCTTGTAAACGACCATAGCATCGCTTACAAACTACTGTGGGAGTTGGTTCAAACCCTTTCAAAGAGGCTAAGAGAAACGGATAACAAACTAAAGACCATTCTTGCAATAGCAAAGGATTTCTAAAGAACAATTCATAAATAAATACACTACCATTCACTTTCAATAAATGAAAAGCAAAATTACTATTCCTTACCTTTACGAGATGCATAGCAAAGACGAGAGAGTTGCGTTGCTTACCGCATATGATTACCCAACTGCACTCATTGAAGATGAAGCGGGAATCGAGATAATACTCGTTGGGGATTCGCTTGCAATGACTATGCTGGGATATGAAAACACATTGTCAGTGACAATAGATGAAATGCTTATTTTCACAAAAGCGGTGACAAGAGCGGTCAAAAGGGCTTTTGTTGTTGCCGATATGCCTTTTTTGACTTACAAAACCGATTCTGATACTGCAATCAAAAACGCAGGAAAATTTATTCAAGAAGCTAATGCGGATGCCGTTAAACTCGAGGGTGCAGAGGGTAGGGTTGCAGAAAACATTGAAGCAATCGTTAATGCAGGAATAGCCGTTATGGGTCACATAGGTTTGACACCTCAATCCATTGGTGTTCTGGGCGGTTACAAGGTTCAAGGGACAAATAAGGATACGGCACTCAAATTGATCGAAAATGCCAAAAGGCTCGAAAACGCTGGCGTATTTGCGATTATTGCAGAATCTATTCCAACCGAACTCACTCCATTGATTAAAGAAAAGGTCAATATCCCCGTATATGGTATCGGAGCAGGTGTTAACGCAGATGGTCAAATACTTGTAGTACATGATATACTTGGACTTTTTCACGATTTTATTCCACGATTTGTTAAGAGATACACAGAACTTGATAAAATTTTAAGAAATGCATTTACCAGTTACATAAAAGATGTCAAGGATGCAAATTTTCCCGATGATAAGCAGTCATACCACATGGACCAAAAGGAACTGAAATCATTGAAAAAAACCTTATAAAATGGTCGCACTCTCTGAGACATCCGTCCTTAAACTCATAAGAAAAATACTGCCAAACCCGGACGCAAGGGTACTGGTTGGTTTTGGTGATGATGCAGCCTGTTACAAAATACCATCTGGAAACTATTCCTGTATTTCAACGGATGCATTTATTGAGAATGTCCATTTTTCGCTTGCATACTTTAGTTTTCAGGACATTGGCGTAAAATCACTTGCAGCGGCATTGAGTGACATTGCAGCTGTTGGAGGAACTCCATCTGTTGCCGTGGTTTCTCTTTTGTTAACTAAAGGAATTAAAGATGCCGACATACAGGAGCTTTACACAGGCATAAACGAAACAGCCAAAAAATACTGGGTGAACATAGTTGGAGGAGACATAGTAAAAGCAGAAGAAATAGCAATTATTTTCACCATTGTTGGAGAAATCGAAAAGTCACGCATTACCCTTCGCTCCGGTGCAGAAGAAGGTGACATTATTTTCGTAACGGGAAACCTCGGTGACTCTTATATGGGACAATTAGTTCTTGAGAAAGGTATAGATATTGAATCATATGGATTCTACGATATCGTTCAGAAACATCTCAGGCCTGAACCGAGAATAATAGAATCGAAAAAACTTTTGGATACTGTAAAAATTCATTCTATGATCGACATATCGGATGGTCTGTCAACTGATATTCTGCACATTGCCCTGGAAAGTAGGAAAAGCATAAAATTAGAAGCCAGCAAATTACCAATATCCGATGAAGCAAAGAGAGCTGCTGGACAGTTTAAACTAAGTCCTATCGAAACAGCACTAAGAAGTGGAGAGGAATATGAATTGCTTTTTACAGTTCCTGAATCTGAGGTTGAAAAACTAAAACGAATAGACATTGGAATCCCATTAACACCAATTGGAAAAGTTTACGACAGAGGTCAAAAAAGTGTTCTCCTGCTTCCCGGTGGCGAACAGAAACCGCTAATTCCTACTGGATATAATCACCTCGCTTAATCCATATAGAAACATTAATGTTACATCTCTCTTTATTGTCCATCTGCTTTAATACTAAAGGTTAAACATAATGAGAAACATTTACACTCTTATTTTGTACCTTTTACTTTCAATTTCTCTCTCATCACAAGCTTATGATCCTTCATTGCACTGGAAAACTATGGAAACCAATCATTTCTCTATTCACTATTATGAAACGGAAGCCAGCATTGCCCTCGAGATTTCTAAAATCTCCGAAAATGTCTATGATAAACTATCACAATTTCTTGATTGGCACCCAAAAGGAAAAATACAAATTGTGCTTTCCGATGAACAGGACCTCGCAAATGGATATGCCAATCCCTTTCCAATAAATACGATTGTTATATATCCCTGTCAGCCGCCACCGGAAGATGAATACTATGAAAATTGGCTTCGCGAAATCGTCACCCATGAACTAACACATATTATTCAACTCGATAGAACAGCAGGCTTTCCTGCATTCTTGAGAAAACTATTCGGTAGAATCATAATTAACAATGCAGCTCACCCTATATGGTTCATCGAAGGACTGGCTGTAAATACGGAATCTAAATTCACAAACGGCGGCAGGCTTAACTCAGCGCGCTTTAGAATGATGCTCGAACAAGATATCGAAAGTGCCAACTTAAAATCCATTGACAGAGCATCCAATTTTCCACTCGTATGGCCTGGAGGAATTACTCCATACTTATATGGAGCATACTTTGTAAACTGGCTTTCCGAAAAATACGGCGATGAAAGCATAGCTGAGTATAACAAGCATACAGCTCGTGGTATTCCATTTGCAGTCAACACTGCAGCAAAAAGAACATTCAAGAAAGATTTCGTAACCCTATGGAAACAATGGAAAGCAGAAGTAAGGATCACAGCAGGAGAAAATGAAATTCAAGAAAAAACCAAATCTTTGACCAATGACGGACAATGGAACCTATCCCCCACTTTTTCTCCTGATGCCAAAACAGTTGCATTCATCAGGCGAAGTCTGGATGAATATCCTGGGCTTCAGCTTCTGGAAGCAGAATCCGGGAAAACAAAAAAGATTGCCGAAGGCTACATAAATCCCGGCGTATCCTGGTCAGGAAACGGCGAAAGACTTATCTTTTCCAGGCTTGATATAATAAGAAATTACTATTTCTTTTCAAATATTTACGAATATGACATATTGAATAGGAAACTAAACAAGATTAAAGGAACGGAAAGAGGCAAATTCCCCGTTTATACCATGGATGGAAAGGGCATTCTTTTTGTAAAAGAACACTGTGGGAGTAATGATTTGTGCATCATCTATCCGGAAAACGATAGTCTTATTACCATATTTCACAATAATGACCATACCCAGTATCATTATCCTCACTTTTTGCCTGACAGTGAGAAAATCCTTATGTCCATCTGGAGAAAAGGACAGGGTGAACAGATTTACATCTTCAATACTTCCGATAACACGCTCGAAAAACTCACTCGTGAAGGTAACAATTTCTCTCCACAATGGTCAGACAAATTTCATGGTATATTCTTCATTTCAGATAATACTGACACATATCAGCTCAGGTTCTACTCATTTGAAGACAGGAAAACATATTTTGTTTCTGACATCGACCGAAATATGCTTTATCCCGATATATCAACCGATGAGAATCAAATGGTGTTTTCTCATTACACAAGCAACGGCTTCAATATCTGCACAATACACCTTGACAGCCTAAAACTTGAAGAAAACGAAAATAAGCAATTGGATTTTGAGAAATTGCTTTTCTCAGAAAGGGAATTTAGAACAGAGTCTCACGCTTACAATCCTCTTCCCTATCTCATTCCAAAATTCTGGCTGCCATTTCCATATATCAAGGAAGCGACCGCAAGTCCCGCTTTTGCAACACTGAGTCAGGATGTCCTTTATAAACACTCCCTTTTTCTTTATGCAGCATACTTCCTGCCCGAAAATAGTGTCCTCTATAATTTTACATATACAAATAACTGTTTTAGACCAGAGATTTTCATAGAAAGCAATAAAGATTTTCTTGCAAGTGGAGAGAATTGGATAGGTGAAAAACAGAAAAATGCATATATAACTTTAACCCGACATTACACCAGAGCAATCCATTCAATTTCAACTGGATATGAACGTGATGTATATCTAGCGAGTAATACAACATATAACTTTTCTAACATTCTTCTTAGTTATTACTTTAGTAACAGGTTAAGATTCCCCCGCTCCATTGAATACGAAAGAGGGGGGTATTTCACAGGAACATACAGATTCTATTCTGAAAAACTATGGAGTGATTATACATTTCATAACCTTAAAACAAAACTCGGCTGGTATACTAAAATCCCGTTCCCTCACAATGTATTGTCTTTTAAGCTTGCTGGCGGGTTAACTAAGTCCGACTCGACCAATATAGGTGTAATGAGCATAGGTGGAAACAGCGGAGCCTTTGCCCTGCGAGGATATGAATCGGGAATCTACTATGGAAAATTCGTATTCACCGGTTCACTATCCTATGCGTTTCCGTTTTTCTGGATTGAAAGAGGTGTATCGGTATATCCCATCTATTTCCATAATGTCAGCATGAACCTTTTTACTGACCTCGGAACTGCCTCTCTACAATTTCCTCCGGACAACTTCCAACCCTGGTTGAATTCAATTGGAGCAGAACTATCTCTATCTTTCGACCTTTTATATTCGCAGGTACCCTGCAATCTCACGGCAGGAATTGCAGTAACAGAAGAGAATTGCAAACCAAGCTTTTATCTCAATATCACAACCAGTATTCCATATTTACTAAAAAACACTCATATTATCAAATCCAATATACAAAAAAACCTGCATATTCAATCCATAAAGTAGCATATGCGTTCTTACCAAAGTTCTGTACCTTTTCATGCACAATCGTGTTATCATGTCATTCCGAATATACTTCGGAATCTTGGTTTTCCGAAGATCCTGAAAAAATACTGAAACTTGTTCAGCACATGATTCAGGGTGACAAAAATGAACTGTCATGCTGAATCCTTCGCTCTGCTCGAGGGCAGCCTTGTTTCAGCATCTCGACTTTAGATTCTTCCAGGGTTAAAAAGACTGTCTTACTCAGAATGACAACCAATTATGACGCTGAAACTGTTGCCATTATTAAGGTTTTTCTATTTTGCGGATGAGATATAACACTCTATTGTCTGAATTACGAACCTTGCTTTATTCATTTTTCTAAAGCCTCCAATGTCTGCTGATGGAAATAATCATTTTTCTATCAAGTTTTTTCAAACATTTATCCTCGTAAGGATATGCGGAACTCTCAGAACCTTGCTTGAATTGCTTGAGAATCTTCGAGTATCCTTCAAGATACTGTTTATCAGTGTTTATAACAATCATTTCAATTAAACCAACATATGGAGCATACCAGCATTCTGCATCATAGTAGTAGTTTGAATCTGCAAATGTTGTATCAACAGCTTCCCACTCTTCATGCATAATAAGCTTAAAACAATTTTCAAAAGTACCCGCCATAATGGAAACAGATTCTCTTCCGATAATCTCCCTGATAATGGTTACTTTGTATTCTATATCTGTATAGAAGTCTATTGTTTTCATTTCAACATGCCATTTGTTTCCAATGATAAGAGGTACACTATACCTCAACGACCATTCTTCTATGCTTGGAATATAGCCATATATTGCATCCTCGGTTTTTGCATCAAGATAATAGTATTGGGGGACACCGAAATACGATACTACAACCTGCCATCCCGTATATGGTGCAATGTATTCTTGACCAAATATGTAGTGAGTTATGTTTACATATGAATTGTCTGCAGGATAGTTTGCCTGGTATTCCCAGGTAGCGTGCAATTTATAAGTGAAATAATCGTAATTACCCCAGGTTTGTCTTATGAGAACACCAACAGGATTTTCTTTTGAACAGGAAATAATACTAAACGAAGCAAACAGAACAATCAAAGGCAAAAGAATACAGTGTCTCATTCTTTTTTTCATTTTCTCTCCTTTCAAATGGTCGCTCCCAAAGCAATCTCAAAACCATTTGTATCTTTTCGTGAAATGTATCGGAGTTTTAGATAAGGTTTCGCAACAAACTTAAATCTCAATTCTGCAAGTCCACCAACACTCCATCCCCAAACGCTCCCTTCTTCAACTCCAGTCTCATAACTAAACTTTTCCTTTGTATAATTTGAACCAATAAAAATACCAAGATTTAAAGGGCTTTTCCCAATTCCCTTTTCAACAAAGGCATCTGTGTAAACCACGGGAAACATGGAGAGCTTCGCATCACTTTCATATGAGCGTGTAAACGACGAACTACCAACACTTAAGGATAAACCAAACATACTCATCACTTTTTGACTTACTACAAACTTGAAAAATAAACTCTGGTCCAAACCATTCGCCCAGTCACCTTTTGGAAAGAATAACTCCCCCTCTATACCAAACGAAGGTCTTCCCGCACAGGCAATCAGCGGAACAAGCGCAAGAATGAAAATAAGGATTAAACTCTTGCGATACATGCATACCTCCTTGTATATTATTCATTACACCTGATTAAAAAGACAATCTTTTTATCTGACTAATCTAATCCGTGTAATCTATTTGTGTAATCACTGCAATCAGACATCCTATCCTTATAGGATGTCTTGTGATAATTTTCAGTATACCCATCATATCCAATTTCCCTTTGAAATAAAACTATCTGATGAGTATAAGTTTGTGTTTATCGACCTTTCCTTTGATTTCAAGTCGCAAGAAGTAAATACCGTTTTTTAGATTTTCCGTGTTCCAGATGACACTCTTCTTGCCAGGTTTCTCCACCGAGCTGACGAGTATTCTAATTAATCTCCCCATATAATCATATGCATTGAGTGAAACTTTTCCATTGATCGGATTTGTATAGGTTACATCAATCTGATTCCCTGTTAAGTTCGGACATTTCGAAAATCCAAAGTCTGGAGAATCCCTGCCAGAATCTGCGTTTATAATTCCAGACCATAAATCTACCAACCCTTCTGTTATTTTTGAATTAAAAGAACCACCAGCGCAGAAGAATATTCCACCATCAAGAGGCGCTACATAAACCGCGCATTGTGAACTGGAAACTGGAGTTGGTTTATCAGGCAGTTGGTGCCAACCATCACTTGGATCATAATACCATGTATCTGGAAGTGGACCTCCAGAGGTGCCATATCCTCCGGTAAAGAAAAATTTATTTTCGCAACATGTTCCCACATGTCCTCTTCGATAAAGAGTCGGTGGTAAAGGACTAAAGGTCCACATTATTGAAGTTGCGTTAAGAGTATCAATAATGCCAATCCAAAAATTTTGGATATAACTACCGTTATAACCGCCTGATATATATATAATATCACCAGTAAGACCACATGCAAAAGAGCAAATTGACATTGGTAATGGAGTCGCAGTCTGCCACGAATCGGCTACGGGATTATAAATCTCAACAATATTGTAACAGTAACTTGGAGTCTCTCCTCCGATACACAGGATAAGAGAATCATTCCAAGTAAGGGCTCCAAAGTTAAATCGTGCTGTCGGCATTGCAGCTCTGTCTGTTATTGTACCAGTAGCAGGATCAAACTCCTGGTTATAGTTCACTGCATTAAGGTTTTCATCTTGTCCACCAATGCAATAAATCTTACCTTTCACAACAGTAGCTGCATTTTTCTGAACTCCATAGTTCAACGTCATAGATGAAGTCAACCATGTATCGGTTGTGAAATCAAATTCATAGATTTTATTGGATGCACCGTTACCGCCAACCGTATACACAACATCCGTACCTGTAATATCGGTATAAGCGCAGGCGTGATAGTATGTCAGTTGAGGCATCGGGTTATATATTTTCCAATACATCTCTAATGAAACAGCTGTTTCTGGAACACCTATCAAGACAAAAACAATAGCAAACATAAAACAAATAAAAAACCTTTTCATCATATCTTCCTTGTTTCGTGAAACAATTTAATAATAAATTTTTTCATATTAAATTTTCTACATTAAATAAAAACCCCTTGAAATTAGCTCTGGAAAATCAGGATTAGATATATCAATTATTCCAACTTCACTATTCCAACATACATAAGCATAATTTTCAACTATACAGAGACCTAAAGCATTTATCCCTCCACTGAGTTTACCTTTCTTTTCTGGATATTCTGGATTAGAAACATCAATTATTTGAAAGTATCCCCCAATTCCATACACTCCTCCAGTAACATAAGCGAAATTATCTCTCACTAAAATTTGATTAATTGAGAATTCAAGATTTAAAGAACTTTCAATTTGAGGTGATGATGGATCGGATACATCAACAATCCTAAATTGTTCAAAACCTCCGATGTATGCAAAGTTATCATTTACATAAACATCTTTGCATAGGTTAATTGGTGGCTGCAAATATAGAGAACCTATCTCTTTTGGCTGAGAAATGTCATCTATATCGATGATTTCAAGAAAGGATTCTGAACCTACATATACATAACTGCCCTTCTTAAATACAGAATAGGAAGCTGCAGGAGTATGAAAATCCCCTTCAGGACAGGGATATGGATGAGTTACATCAAAAACATTAAATAGCTTCATTCCATTCCAACAACTTGCCAGAAAGACATAATTTTCTTCCATTGTTTCATCAAAATAATAAATTATATCAGAACTATAACCGTCGATATAATAATTAGATACTTCCTCTGGCAATTGTGGACGCTCAACATCTATTATACTTAATCCAGTATCACAAGAAAGGTAAACATAATGACCCGATAAATAAACTGCGATGGGCATACCAAAATCAAATATAGAGACAGAACCTTCTATATATATATGTATGTGTTAAACGCATTATAATAATCTCCTTGTGTCTATTTATAATGCAAAAGGAAAAAGATGTCAAGAAAAAATTAAATATTGTGAAAACAAAATAAAAATGTCAGGAGATATTACACTCCAAAGAAAGGATTTGATAATTGCTTATTTTTATGGTAAGGGGAAGTATGCAAAAAAGGCGTGACCTTACTGAAGGCAATATTATAAAAAATATCTGGTATCTGGCACTTCCTACAATGGCAACAAGTGCACTCTGGGACCTATTTAATATAGTAGATATGATATTTGTAGGTAAATTGGGACCTTCTGCTATTGCAGCTGTTTCTATGTGCGGTATAATGATGGGAATGATATTTGCCCTTGCTATTGGAATAACAACTGGAACTATTGCTCTTGTTTCCAGGTTCTTTGGTGCAAAAGACTTTGAGACTGCCGATAAAGTGGTCGTCCAGACAATATTCCTTGCAATTACAGCTTCAGTTATTATTGGAATAGGAGGGTATCTTCTTGCTGAGCCTATTATGCGACTGCTTGGCGCAGAAGGGGAAGTGGTTGATTTAGGAAGTCTCTATTTCAAGATAATCGCCATTTGCTCGTTTACAATTTTTCTCACCTTCTCCTTGACCTCTACCTTAAGAGGAGCGGGTGATGCAGTAACACCAATGAAGGTACTTGTCTTCTCAAGTCTGCTCAATATAATCCTTGACCCTCTATTAATATTTGGAATATGGATTTTCCCAAAAATGGGAGTTGCAGGTTCTGCTCTCGCTACAGTCATAGCGAGAGGCGTTGGAATGCTCCTTCTTATCAATATCTTCTTGAAGGGACATTCATATTTTCACCTTAAGCCGAAGGACTTCAAGTTGGATTTCAGGATAATCGGGAAGATAATAAGGATAGGTTTCTTTGGTTCACTTCAGGTATTTGTGAGAAACATATCGATGCTTGTTCTATTAAGAATTGTAGCATCCTATGGAACTTTCGCCGTTGCAGCATACGGTATATGTATGAGATTACGGTTAGCAACAATGATGCCTGGTTTTGGACTTTCTCAGGCTTCTGCAATTCTTGTGGGTCAGAATCTTGGAGCACAAAAGCCGGGTAGGGCAGCAAAGAGTGCCTGGATAACCGTTGGTCTATATGAACTATTGATGGGATTCTTTGCTGTTCTCATCTTAATATTTGCACCCTATATTATAAAGGTATTCAACACAAATCCTGAAGTTGTAAGAATAGGTATTCAATTCATAAGGATTCTTTCTCTGACACTCGTCTTTATCGCACTCTCTTTAGTGATAGGAAGAGCATTCAATGGTGCCGGTGATACGCTCTCCCCTATGATAATAACCGGATTCTCTCTTCTCCTCTTTAGAATACCTGTTACTATACTCCTTGCAAAAATGCTGGGAGTGATTGGTATATGGTTCGGTATAACCCTATCAGATATAGTTCAGGGTGGAATAATGTCGGGATGGTTCTTGAAAGGGAAATGGAAGGAGAAGAAGATTTAATAAAGATAGAAATAAGGATGTAAGATGGATGAGTAATACTCATGTATTACAACCCTTGCTATACGCCCATAGTAACCTACTCCCAATGACGATCTTAAACAACGAGATTCTGAAATGAATTCAGAATGACATTGTTCAACGTAGAATGACATGCTACTGATGTGTAAAAGCCAGATTCTAAAAACGAGTCCGGAATGACACAAAGAAGGTCCTGATGCTCGAACGTTGAGATGCTGAAACAAGCCTGCCTTTGAGCAAAGCGGAGGGTTCATTATGACAAAATTTGTGCTTGAAATGGAACTTTTTGTTTCTTTTTATTTGACAAAGTCGCTGTTTTATTATATATATTTTTAATATGCGCCTGTAGCTCAGTCTGGATAGAGCAACGGACTTCTAATCCGTAGGTCGTGGGTTCGAATCCCTCCGGGCGTGCAAAAAATGGTGAGCGTAGCTCAACTGGTTAGAGCACTGGACTGTGGCTCCAGAGGCTGTGGGTTCAAGGCCCATCGCTCACCCTTTTTATACTCACAATATAATTTCATTCCCCTTGAGAAACTCTAAGACCGATAAGCGGTAAACTTTTCAGTGCCAACATAGCAGTTTACAACAACAATCTACTTCTTTCTCTTATTCTGGTTTTTTTTCTCTCTTTCCATAATTTCCTCAATCTTTCTTTCTTCCCATTCCTTTCCGAGTATGCCGCTCAAACCAAAGACACTGAAAGCATGCGCCAATACTCCTATCCCCCATCCCAAGAGTGGCCAATAGAACCACAAAGATTTTATTGAAGTAAGAACGTTCAGCAAAAACAATCCAATATTTACTATTATATAGATGAATAAGTGAATGTAAAACGATTTTAATTCTTCGACTCTTCTCTTTGCCTCCTTGTATTTTTCATCCTCTTTCATATAGACCTCCTCCGTAAATTGCATTATCAGACTTTGTCTTCCCAGTAGATGCAGTATTGCCTCTTTAAACAAGCCTTGCTTTGTATCCGTATGCAATTACACCTGTTTTTCCTTCCGCCTGCAATTTCCTGAAAACAAGATGAACTTTCTTACCAGATGAAACCTCTTCCGGATTCACATCCACAACCTGTGTTGTGATTCTCACTCCATTATCCAATTCAATTATAGCAATTACATACGGCGTATTATGTTCCATGAATTGTGCACCGATAAAAATCGTTGTGTAAGTGACAATTTTTCCGGTATCTGGCATTAAAAGGTCTTCGAATTCCTTAGCTCCGCATTCGGGACAAACACACCTTTTGGGAAATATTACTTTTCCACAACTTCTGCATTTTTGTCCGCTAAGTCTGTACCTTTCTATTCTTTTTCGCCAAACTTTTGGTGTGCTCATTCTACCACCTCCATTATATGAACAGCGCATGAGGCCCCGGTCCCTCCCATATTTTGACTCATTCCGATCTTCGCACCAGCTACCTGCCTTTGTCCAGCATTTCCTGTTAGTTGCTTATATATCTCGATAGCCTGTGCAATACCCGAAGCACCAACTGGATGTCCCTTTGCTTTCAATCCCCCACTCGTATTGATGGGAATTTTGCCTCCAATTTCAGTATTCCCTTCTTCTGTAAAAACCCCGCTTTTTCCTTTTTGGACAAAACCCAGCTCTTCGATGCATATGAGTTCTGCAATTGCAAAACAATCATGAACCTCACATACATCTATATCTTCAGGTTTCTTCCCAGCCATACTGTATGCCTTTTCACCGGCAATTCTCACCGCATCAAGAGCCGTTATGTCTTTTCGCGAATGAAGGGCAATCGTATCAGATGCTACTCCCGAACCTGATATTTTAACTATTTTCTCTTTCATTGTCTTAACTATGTCCAGGGGCGCAAGAATTATTGCAGCCGCACCGTCGGTTATCGGCGAACATTCAAGAAGGGTGAGAGGATCCGCTACCATAACTGAATTAAGTACTGTATCCAGACTTACCTTTCGCTGAAACTGTGCATCAGGATTGTTCGCACCATTCTTATGGCTTTTTACGGAAACAGAAGCAAGCTGTTCTCTTGTTGTACCGTATCTATCCATATGCGCACGAGCCATCAAAGCATACAACGCCGGGAAAGTTGCTCCAAAATATGCTTCATTTTCAACATCTGCGGCTGCTGCCAGAGCACCCGTTACATCTTCACAATCCGTCATTTTTTCGACACCCCCGACCAAAACGACATCACTTATTTCCGCAGCTACCTCAATAAAACCCTGTCTTAAAGCTATTGCTCCAGAAGCACAGGCAGATTCCACACGAACCGCTGGAATGTTCTTCACACCAAGGTAATCGGCAAGTAGTGGACCTATGTGCTCCTGATTGTCAAAAAGCCCACTGGACATCGAGCCAACATACATAGAATCGATTTTAGAAACTTTAGCGTCTTCAAATGCCTTGAGTGCGGCTTCTACAAAAAGATCTCTTAAAGATTTATCCCAGTGCTCTTTAAATCGCGTTAGACCTATTCCCAAAATTCCCACTTCTCTCATACAAACCTCCATTATTTCGTTTTTTTCGTTTATCCGGTCTGTTTAGTCTAAACAATTTACTATGTTTGTTTAGTTAAAGATAATAAAAGCAGGCGTTTCTATCCACTACTCATTAAGGATAATTTTTCCCCTGAAATTTGCATATTTCCCATAGTCAAGATAAATCCTCTTCTCTTCAAGCATTTCTCTAACCCTTGGAGCAATGGTTCGAACCTCATCGATCCTATCAGTAACACCAAATATGAAAGCATCGCTACCAGCACCTGAACCGAATGATACAATCAGGAGATTATCTTTGGGCTTTGACACATCCAGAGCAGCCGACAGACCTGTCGGTGAAGAACCCGAGTATGTGTTTCCCATATAGGGAACAACCCATCCTGGTTCCATCTGTTCCTTTGTAAAACCTAATTGCTTTCCTACGGTTTGCGGAAACTTCCCATTTGGCATATGAAAAACCGCATAGGCAAAATCTTCGGGTTTCATACCTGCCTTTTTAAGAACTTCAAGACCAGCATTATATACATGCTTGAAATATGCTGGTTCACCAGTAAATCTTCCGCCATGTCTTGGATAGTATGCTCCCTCTCTTCTCCAAAAATCAGAAGTGTCGGTTGTAAAAGAGAATGTGTCCAAAACCTCTGCAACAACTTTTTCCTTCCCAAAAATATATGCAGTTCCTCCCGCAGCAGCCGTATATTCCAATGCATCTCCTGGAGCACCTTGTGATGTATCTGCACCAATTGCAAGTGCGTACTGGAGTTCACCTGACTTAACTTCATTATATGCCACCCACATTGCCTCCGTTCCAGCTTTACAGGCAAATTCAAAATCTGCGATATGCACTTCGGGAGTAATGCCAAGCGCCTCTGCAACAATCGTTCCTGAAGGTTTAACTGCATAAGGATGAGATTCTGAACCTACATAAACGGAACCAATCTTTTCGGGATTAATTCCCGCTCTTTTCAAAGCATTTCGCGCTGCTTCAACCGAGATAGTAACTGTATCTTCATCCATTCCTGGAACTGTTTTCTCATTTACGAGAAGACCCCTCTTAATAACCGCAGGGTCCTTTCCCCATTGGTTTGCAATATCCTCGACCTTTATTCTGTATCTTGGGACATAGCTTCCGTAACCTACAATTCCAACCATAAAATCCTCCTTATTCCATTGACCAATTAAGTAATTAGGTAACTGGTAATTTCGTTTAGAGCGTCAATATCGTTTATTCACAATGACATTTTCTTTGCCGTGGTCTGTTATTCTCCTAATTTCCGATTTCTACTTTCGCCTTTCAAAGACATTAGTTTTACAGCACGAAGTGCGTTACTTTCATTTCTATTCGCATTTCCCGAATATCATTGCAACTACTGTCTTATCATCACCACCCATACTCGAAAACATACCATAAGGTTTTTCCGCTCCTATAGATACCTGACAGTCACCAGCCTTGTCCAGAAGCTGATGAACAACATCCACTGCCTGACGAACTCCCGATGCACCGGTAGGATGCCCGTATCCGATTAAACCACCCGTTGTGTTTGTGGGGATTATTCCATCTGATTTTGTATTTCCTTCCTTGACGAAATCCGCTCCTTCACCATGTCCTGCAAATCCTGCTGCTTCAATTGCCAGCAGGCCGGCAATACTGAAACAATCGTGCACATCGAGAACACTTAAATCTTTCGGTTTTAGTCCTGCACGCTCATAAGCTCGCTTTGCAGCAATTCCACAGGTAGTATTCTTTGTTAAATCCGGTGGCGGTGTAGTAAGATTATCCTGAACCTGTGCATATGCAACAACTTCAACCGCATCCTTCTTTTCGATTCCAATCTTCTTAAGGCCTTCTTCCGAAGCAAAGACAAGAGCAGATGCACCATCAGAAACCTTAGAACAGTCAAAAACATTTATGTGTTCGCAAAAAACCTTTGGATTGGGTGCAGTCATTGCAGTAGTATACAGATCGCTATTCGTGTTGTGATATTCCTGAGCCTTTGGATTCTTCCGCGCATTCTCTATTGCATTAACATACCATTGTGACATTCCAGCCCTTATTTTTTCCTTACCGAATTTTTCAAAACAGGCACCCGCTCTCTTGGAAAACTGATCGGGGAAAAAATATGCATGGCCATCCTTTCTCTCACCAACATACCATCCAGCACCAGCAAGGATATCAGCTCCATAAACTGCTTTCACCGTATTCTGCACTTCAACACCTATTGCAAGCACAACGTCAGCCAAATCAGCAAGTATTGTCTTTATTGAAACTACAAGAGCAAGTCCCCCGGAATCGCAAGCACCCTCAACCCGAACACAGGGTTTATACTGAAATGTCGGATGAACATATGGGAAGAATCCGCCGAGATTTCCCTGTTTGTTAAATCTGCCAGCCATAAAATTCCCTATCACACCTTCATCGATATTCTCTGGATTTTTAATCTGCTCAATTGCACCTTGACCTGCTTCCTTTATATAATGTTCAATTCCTGGCCTTGCTTTTTTGGGATGAAATTCTTTCCTTCCAGTTCCAAGCGATACGGTGTTGAAGCCTCCACATGCAAATATTTTTTTTCTAAGGAACGCCATTTCACATCCTCCCTGTTTAAAGATAATTGTTTATTGGACCATAAAGCCAGTAAAAACCATTTGTTAACACTGCATTTACATCATCGGATGACTTTGCAACACCCTGACTCACAAGACCTTCTGCAATCTCTTTTGTTTTCAGCATATACGCTCTTGCAACATCTGAACCCAATTTTTCATCTTTTTTAAGATTACCAAAATAACTTGATAGTCTATCGTTTTTCTTGGGATCTCTGAGCAGCGCTTTCCAGGAATCAAATCCTTCAGGCGGGCTACCAATTTCCCCATCCAGTTTTTCTTTCCATCCCTGGAAATTCACATACTTTCCTTTTTCGAGATCGTAAACGCCTGTCGGACGATTCTTTTCATATTTTAGAAATCCATTTTTCTGAGACCCATCAGGATTTTGACCTCCGAGCACAGACTTTTCAACAAGTTTCTCTACCAGGTCACTTCTAAGATCCTCATCACCAAGATGTTCCCTCATTACTGTCAGAATGCACTGAAACACATCAATCCCCACATAGTCGATTAGTTGAAAAATGCCCATCGGTCTTACAAGAAAATCCTGGCTAACCTTATTAAGTATATAGATTGCCCCGGCAAGGGTATGAGTGTTTTTTAACTCATTTACTTTTTTAAGAGCAAAAAGCCCGTCTCTAACGAAGTGACCATTTCCAATAAAACCTGCTATATCATTGGAAGCTATAAGTTTTTTTCTGAGTTTTTTGCCCAGCTCTTCCGCAATATCCTTTAGTTCTTTTTTCGTGTTCTCCGCAGTAATAACTTCTACAAGCTTCTGAACAACCGGCGGGTTATAGAAATGGTATCCAATTATTCGTCCCCCAAGACCAACTTCCTTATCGAGAATATTGATGGGTATCGATGATGTGTTTGTAAAGAAAAGTGTATCATCCGAGCATAGATCCTTGGCAGCTTTCAAAACCTTTATCTTGACCGTTTTATCCTCCACTATTGCTTCGAAGACAAGTTTCGCATCTTTAACTAATTCAAGAGACGTTCCAAACCTTGTCACCGCGAGTGCATCATTAACGAATTCCTTTATAATATGACCGTTTTCGACAAGGTCCTTTCTCTGTTTATATATTCCTCTTAAGTTTACAATGCTTTTTTCGGCAACCTTGGTTAACATAGTTACTAAATAGCTTCTAAGTCCATCCAGGGCACTTTCGCTGACATCCACAAGGTTGAGCCTAAAAACCTTTCCCCTGTTATCGGATTTGAGTTTTAATTTTGCCATCTCTTGAGCAATAAGCGTGCTTATTCCACTACCCATCTTACCTGCTGCTCCTATTATGGCGACATTTACAAGTCTCTCATTTAAATCCATTATACCTCCTTTTAATAGTGTCTTTGTCACTTACCACTCTACACTGGATACTTATTACTATTTTCCTACCAGTTGGGCTTCCTTTTTTCGAGAAATGCAGCCAAACCCTCCTTCGATTCTGGATGAGAGAAACATAAACCGAATACCTCCGATTCGTATGCACTTCCTGTTTGAAAATTGGAATCAAAACCTTTGTTTATTACTTTTTTTGCAAGTTTTACAGCAACAGGTCCCTGTGATGCAATTTTTTCCGCAAATTTTTTCACTTCATCCATTAACGTCTCTGGTGCCAGAACATTCGTTACAAGACCAATTTCAAAAGCCCTCTTTACATCGATAATATTTCCACTAAGGATTAATTCTCTTGCAATAGATGGTCCACATATCCTGGAAAGCCTCTGAGTTCCTGCAAACCCTGGTGTAACCCCAAGCCCCACTTCCGGCTGACCGAATTTGGCTTTTTCGCTGGCCCATCTTATATCACAGCACATTGCACACTCACATCCTCCGCCAAGAGCAAAACCATTAACTGCAGCAATTACAGGAATTTCGAGGTTCTCGAACCTGTTAAAAATCTTCTGCCCGAGTTGAGAAAATGCCCTGGCTTCAAGTTGGCTCATTTTGGCAAGTTCTGCTATATCCGCACCTGCTACAAACGCTCTTCCCTCACCGGTGATAACCGCAACTCTCAACTCAGTATCTTTTTCAACCTTATCCAGTAATGACCCCAACTCATGAAAAGTTTCGGTGTTCAAAGCGTTAAGCACATCAGGTCGGTTCATTTTGACATAACCAATGTTACCCTCTTTTTCATATAACAAATTTTTGTAAGCCATAGTCCCTCCTCCTGCTTCTTGCGGTTTATTTAGCTATAAAGATCGTTTCACCGACACGCTCCTCGCTGCTCTGTCTTCCATCCTTAATATTCCCTGGCCTCCTCTTCTCCCTTCAACACCCTTAAACCTCCGAGAGCCAATGCCTTAAGTTCATCTTCTCCTGGAAAGATGATTACTCTGGCTATCTTTCCAACATAATCTTTAACCCATTTCATCAACATTTCTGAATATGCAAGTCCTCCTGTAATAGCTATTGCATCGAGTTTGAAACTCAGAACCGCTGCCATTGCACCTATCTCTTTTCCTATCTGATATGCCAGTGCCTTGTAAACCTCCAATGCCTTACTATTCCCGTTCCTGATTCTCTTTTCAACTTCCACTGCGTTATGTGTTCCAAGATAGGCAACAAGACCACCTTCTTCGATAATCTTCTTTTTAAGTTCATCAAGAGTATATTTCTTTGAATAACATAATTCGACAAGTTCCACAACAGGAAGATAGCCTGCTCTTGTCGGCGTAAATGGTCCTCCGCTTAAACCATGACTACAATCGATTATTCTTCCACCTTTTACAGCCGTAATCGATGTTCCCCCTCCAAGATGAGCAACAACCAATTGTGTATTTCTATATTCCTTTTTTATCTTTTTTGCGGTGAGTCTAGCTATTGCATGAATATTAAGTGCGTGTACTATACTATCCCTGGGCAGTTCCGGCAAACCTGAATATCGAGCGAGAGGATTCAGTTCATCAACGGAAGGTGGATCAACAACATAAGAAGCGACACCATGTTCCCATGCAATTCCAAAGGCAAGTATACATCCAAGATTTGCCGCATGTTCTCCGTGTTTCGCCATCCGCGCATCTTGGATCATACTCTGATTTACTTTGTAAGTTCCCCCTTCGAGTGCCTTAAAGAGCCCACCGCGGGCAACTACCGCATCAATGGTATTTTTTTCAATTTTGTGTTTTTCCAGTAAGTCAAGAATAAGAGCCTTTCTGAATTCATATTGATCCCAAATGTTTTTAAATCTCTGTAATTCAAATGCAAAATGTGTTATGGTTTCCGAAAATACTAAAATCTCGTTTCGAAATATTGCAACTTTTGTAGAGGTTGAGCCAGGATTTATTACCAGTATCTCATACTTTTTATTTTTTCTCTGCCCTCTCATCAATGTCTCTGTATCCTTTTTACCTTGGCAATCTTTTCTATTCTATCTTCTGCAATTCTGGTTGCTGCTTTGTACGGAGTAATCTTGTTTTTCTTTGCTTCTTCGAATATCCTTCCCATTATGTTATAAATTTTCTTTGCGGATTCAAATCTACTTGACTTCGACATTGCTATGGATTGAACAGCCGCTACAACAAGTTCTCCTCCACCAATTGCAAAATCCGGCGCAAAAAGTATTTTTTTCTTATCGAGTTCGTCTGCAATCTCTGTTTCTTTAAGAATGCAATTTGCGGAACCTGCGATAATTTTGCATTTCAACTTGTCAATGTTATTTCTGGTTATAACACCACTCACAGCACATGGAGAGAAAAAATCGCATTTTGTACTATAAATTTCTTTTGGTTTTACAGATTCAATCTGCGGATATTTATCCTGCACATTTTTTATTGCATCGTAATTTATGTCGGTTACAATTATACGGGCATCTTCTTTGATTAAGTAGTCGATTAGATTCGAGCCCACACCACCTACTCCTTGAATTGCAAAAACCTTGTTCTTCAGCGAGTCAATACCGTAAATAGCATTATTGCACGCTTTCATACCCCAATACAATCCGTAAGCGGTTAATTGTGCCGAATCAAGTGTTCTTCCATCCCTGTCCCTAATCACAAGTACAAACTCCGTTTCTCTTGCAATCTGACCCATATCATCTTCGTTAGTTCCAAGATCAGCATATGCAACAAATCTTCCTCCAAGTCCGTGAATGAATCTTCCAAAAGCCCTTAAATATGCTTCATCTTTATCTTCAACATTACCCCACAAAACTGCTTTTCCACCACCAAAATCTGCACCGGAGATTGCACCCATATATGTCATACCCATAGAAAGCCTTAAAGCATCGGTAAGCGCCGTTTTCTCGTCAGTGTATGGCCAAAATCTAACACCTCCAAGCGCAGGACCAAGAGTCGTGTTGTGAATTGCAATGATTGCTCGCAAATGCGTCTCTTTATCAGAGAGAAACAAGACCTCTTCATGCTCATATCTTTCCATATGTTCAAAAACATTTAGCTTTCTCATTCTACCTCCTGCGGGATGAATTCTGCTCTGCCCTGATTTGATACTATTCTTCCATATGTATATTTAGGATCATGTTCAAAAAAAGAGATCCATTTTTTTTCAATCGAAAGTTTGATAAATTTCTTTTTTTGCTCCATCACTTCGAGGGGAAATAAGTCGTATCCCATTATGTATGGTATTTTAAGATGTGATGTCGTGGGCATAAGGTCTGCCCAATAAATTCCACCCTTTTCCCCATCCTCAATAGTTACTATTTGATGACCTTCTGTGTGACCACCTGTTCGAATACAGCTTATTCCAGGAATTATTTCAACCTTCCCATCTATGAGTTCAAGCAAATTGTGCTTCTGTATTGGGATAAAATTGTCTTCAACATAACTCGCTTTTGAGCGCGCATTTGGATTCAGCGCAATGTCCCATTCCTTTTTCTGAATTATGTATTTAGCATTTGGGAACTTTGGCAAAGCTTCTCCCTCTGTCGAATAATAGGTATTTCCACCTGCATGGTCAAAATGCAGATGCGTAATAATTATCTTATCTATATCTTGTGTTTTTAGACCACAACGAGTTTCTAATTCGTCCTCCAGTGTATTTTTTCTATCGACTCCATATATGCGCTGAAGTTTTTCATCAAATTTATCACCGATACCGGTATCAATTAGTATGTTTGCATTAGAACTTCTAATTAGCAGTGTATTAAGTCCAAGCATAATTCTATTCTTCTCATCACCTGGATTTGTCTTCTGCCAGAAAACTTTCGGAACGACTCCAAACATTGCTCCACCATCCAACCAGAATTTTCCGTCGGAAAGAGGAATACACTCGAACTTCCCTATTTTTATTGCGTTTTCCATAGAAAAAAACATATCACAATTTTCGAGTCTTGTCAAGAATTTTAAGAAAAGTTTGTGAAAAGTTTATCAAATGTAATATGGTGGCAAACCTTTGCTACTGCAAAAACAAAGGGGCAGGTTATTAAACCTGCCCCTTCTGTCAGAACTGAAAAATCTCCAATACATCTTACATCGCTATCCTGCCTTGTTAGACAACCTGCCTTACAGGTTACTGTATTCTGTTCACCTAACACGTGCTATCTAACAACTATCATTTTATTCGTGAAGGTTTTTCCTCCAGCTACAAGACGATAGAAATATACCCCGTTCGTTAGCTTGCTTGTGTTAAGCTTTATGCTGTAGTAACCGGGTTCAGATTTCCCTTCACGCAAAACAGAGATGAGACGCCCACTTATATCGTACATTCGCAGACTCACATCACTCTTTCTTGGAATCTGATAATCGATTGTTGCGAAATTTCCAACCGGATTAGGATAATTCGTGATGTTGAAGACAGCCGGAATATTACTGATGTTGATTTCCTCTTCGACTCCAACCGGAGGATATTTTGCTGCCGCTGTATCGTAATTTTGCTGTATATCACCAAGATTCTCACCACCAAGAATGACAACTGCGAATGTCGCAGTATCTCCAGGACTCAAGTCAAATGGACCCGCTGCTACACACATACCCCAGTCCGAATCAGGTGATGGATTGTGGTTACTGATAGAACCATTCAGGAACTGTATCTTGTCCGAATCCAGAATATAAGAGCTAGCCCATACATACTGCGGATTGTAAATAAGCGTTACATTGGATGCCGTTGATGGGTCAAGTAATCCCACACCTACATACTTGGTTCCGGAACCATACATATAGGCAAGATTTCTCGTCATATCAACTCCACCGTAATCATTGTAAGCATCTCCTACATCCCAATCCATGAACTGTCCACAGTATAGACCATTAACACTTCCACTTCCCTTATTTACGACTGTATATCTGACGATTATGAAATCATCGTCTGGGTCATTAGCCCATGCCCAGGAATCTTGAGTTACCGTAACATCCTTTGGAGCTGACATACCTGCATCGTTATACATTGCCCATCCATCCTGGTCTGAGTAGTAGGTTCCTCCCATTCTCACCTGACCGTCCGGACTCGAAGTTACCTGCCAATCAGGACTTCCTTCGGCACTATAATCTGTATTCACAACATAGCTCGCTGAATTACCAGCCCAGAGAGAACCTATAAATAGATGCTGATTACCTGGATTAGGATAGTGGAAACCGCTACCCTCAGTTTGGTCATCTGACATAAAACCGCAGGCAGCATGCTGTGTAACCGTAAAAATCACATTGCCTATATCATGATCTGCGTAGGGAACACCCGGTAATCCGATCATCAAATCGAATGATGTAGTATCCGAAAAACCACCACCTGCAGCAATGGTTAACAGAAAGTGTGAGATATGACCTTGAGGCGTAGAAACATCTGCCGTCACATTGTAAGGGTTCGAAGTGTTCGTTACAGAATCATCAATCACGATATTGCCATACGAACCTGAATCATCGTTGATTGTGATATACGTATCAGAAGTCGAAAGTGTCCCAGTAACACTCGATGCGTCCTGGTGTCCTTCATTGCAAAGAGTTACCAACAGGTCTGTAGTTTCACCCGGGTCCAGAACACCATTCGGATGAGAACCTCCCGCGTCATCCACAATGTGACCCGCATAGACAAGATCAGGAGCATAAACCGGGATAATAGGATGTGATACCCAGGTTGAACCAGCCTGATCAGAAACTGTTAGGTCAAACTGAATATTGTGCATATCCGGGCAATTCGATGCAACACTGAACACATAGTCCGGTGCTCCAAGTGCTGAATCACCTGCTGTAACGGTGCCAAAAAACGAACTATCCTGTGTAACATTTGTATACGTATCGGATGTCGAGAAAAAACCATAAACATTATTTGCCGTCTGCGACCCTGCATTTATGACCCAGGTAGGAAGGTCTATCGTCTCTCCAGGGTTGACCTGACCATCTCCATTTCCACCCCCTACATCGTCAATCGTGGACTTTAGATACACTACATATGCGCTGCTACCTGACACAACCGGAACATACGCTTCGTAACGATAGTAGTTAGCTTTTGTTATCGTTACAAGCATTGTATCCGGAGGATTCTGTCCCGGGATAGTGATGTTTACAGGACTACCTGTACCTGCAGCAACACCTATGATTTCTCCATTGACGGTCAGTGCAATCACTGAACTAATATTGGCTGTTACTGTGAAGTAGGTCTGTCCGGTTGGTAATGTGGATGCATGGTTTACAGTAAGATTCTGCGGTATTTCCGAATAGAGGGTAGTAAAGGCATCACCATGAATATGGAAAAGTTGGAACGTTGTAACCTTGTAATTCATCCCCAAACCAGCCGAATCCGGAAAATCAGATGCATATAAGTAGTACTTCGCAGAGGTCATTCCCTGACAGGGTCTTAGATTATCCTCTCCCGTCATATCAAATGTAGGATAACCCGGGTCAAACTGAGACCACATTCCATCGTACAGTCCCCAGATATAAGTATCATTTACAAATGAATAGCTAACTTCACTCGGAGCATTGAAACCCATACAACCATGAGGAATCCGGTGAAACTTCTCACAGAAAACCTCACTTGAATATTGATATTTACCGGTCAAGCAGTTGATAGAAAAAACAAAGGGAAACTTATCGTTTGTCAAGTCATCAAGGTTATTCATATTATACGCAGGTTCACCCCAACCTGATAATGATCCATGGTCGCGATGCTGCACAATAAAGCAACCAGAATTTATTGCATCCGTAATCCCTGTAGCTGTGCCGCTATCCCACCAACTTGAATTATTCCAATTTAGTGTGTCTGGTAACCAACCCAGATTGTACCAGTAGCGCGTGACATACATAGTACCCTGTCTACTTGAATAGGGACCACCAACAGCTGGATAACCAGAATAAATCTTGTACTGCCTATTTGGATTCTTACCCAGACCACTGATGAAGAAGTTACGCACTACCTCAGAGGATAACTGAAACCAACGGACGAGTTGAACACCGCAAGCAACCAGAGGTTCATCATAAAAATTCGCATCTGTATATGGATTGCGTTCATAACCCAAAAACTTATTGACCATAATATTCAAATGAGACGCGCTTTGGGCAGTTATTCTTGCATGGTGCATATCAGGAAGACTATCACCATTCGTATCTGCATACTTATTATCCGATGCGTAACCATCAACAATTGGCGATGTAACACCATAGACCTTTCCCGAAGATGGAAAATCAGAAAGTATTAAAAATGCTACGGGTGCAGGATTCCATGTGTTATATGCATTGTTCAAAAAATTCTCAATAGCTGTTGCGCTGCTGCCACCAATTTCGGTTAATGTAAAAACATCACTGGATATTCCCTGCAATTTACGCCATGTCTTTA
>CAYMQB010000002.1:0-114975 GCA_964392665.1 uncultured bacterium
CCAACTCTTTTTTTCCCGATTTTGCTATTTGCCATTCCCCAATATCCTTAATCGCCTCAATCATTTCTTCTTCTCCCACTAATAGTCCTCTTTGCTTTATACATACTTGTATACAATTCTTTTTACTTCCTGCATATCTTTCTCTCTAAAGGGATTTTATGAGATTGCCACGTCGCTTCGCTCCTCGCAATGACAAAAAGGGGTTTCCCTTGATCTTGCTTATTTCTCTTTCACTGGTTACCGGCATCTTTATCCTTTCAATCTTCATCATTTTTTATTCAGCCAGAGCTTCTTCAATCTTAAGTCCAAAATCCTTTGGGTCCTATGTAATCCATTCAGCACTATTTATTTTTTGTCCTATGTTATGGGACAACTGTGCTATTTTATGGAACATCTAATAAACATCTGTTGGACGCTGCTCGACATTTTTCATAATAAGACTTTATTACTATATACTAAACTCTATTTCTTGTCAAGAAAAATATAAGAACACCAATGCGAATGTTTGAAAACTTTTGCCACAAAATGTTTATAAATCTGTATATATACGATTCTGCATACTCTCAATATGTCTTTCTCTCTGAAATGGTCTCATAGCATTTTTATTCTTCTTTACCCCATTAGAAAGTAGAAGTATGTTTCTAACGGGTAAGCAAACCTCTAATATATTTCTTGACATGTATCTTTAAACTGTGTATTACTACGACACTTATAGATAAGTCTTCTGGAACAAAACGCCGAAAATCCAGCAGTTTGGTATGAATGACAATATAGGATTGAAACTTCCGAAATTCAGGATAATTAAGTATTCAGGAGGTCGATTATGAATATTGGTGTTATTATTGGCAGAATTGGTGATGTTGACGGAGTTTCTCTTGAGACCGAAAAATGGATAGAAATTCTTAAGAAAATGAACCACAAAATATTCATTATGTCAGGACGATATACGAGACATATCATAGAACCTCAAAATGAAACACTTGTTCAGATGCTTTCCTTCTTTTCACCTGAGTGCGAATGGGAACAAAAGAGGGCATTTTTTCTTCCGAGAAAAGAAGACCTTGATGAATTACTTGGTCAACTTGAATATGCTTCTAACAGAATTGCTGTTTATATTTTTAAATGGATAATTTCGAACAAGATTAATATGCTTCTTTCTGAAAATGCCTCTACCCTACCCTGCCATCTTTCTATGGGGATGGGCATTAAAGAGGTTGTTGAAAACACAGGTATCAGGATTATATGTCATAATCATGATTTCTACTGGGAAAGAGGAAAAAGATATAAATCTCCATTTCAAGAGATAAATAATGTTGTTAATAATACTTTTCCGCTTATTGCTTCAAATGCCAGACATGCTGTAATAAATAGTTGTTCAAAAAATATATTAAAGGAAAAATTTGGGATACAATCAGTTCTTGTTCCCAATGTAATGGATTTCAATAAATCTTATGCCAACAGGGATGATTATAATAAGGATTTGCTTGATAATATTGGCTTAAAAAAGGGAGATATTCCAATCTTCCAAGCCACAAGGATTGTGAGACGAAAAGGAATTGAAACTGCAATAGAACTTATTGAGCGAATTAAAGATAGTAGTGTAAAACTGGTAATAACTGGAAGTTATGCTGATGATGAAAGGTATGGCTATTATAGGGAACTTGTGCAACTTATAAAAGCTAAGAATCTTAATAACCGCGTATTTTTTTCTAATAATAAAATACTCAGTAAAAGAAGTAAATCTTCCACAGGGGAAAAAATATATTCTCTGTCAGATGCTTATTCTCATGCAAAAGCTTGTACATACTTCAGCAGGTATGAGGGATTTGGAAACGCATTTATTGAAGCAGTACTTGCAAAGCGCCCTGTCTTCGTTAACAATTATAAACCTGTATTCTGGCCGGATATCGGTTCTAAGGGTTTCAGAATTGTGATGATTGAAGAAAATAATTTGACGGATGATGCTCTAGATGAAATCCGCAAAATAATATATAATGATGAATTAGGGCAGGAAATTGCCGAATATAATTTTGAACTCGCCAAAAAATACTTTTCTTATGAAGTATTGGAAGAGAAATTGTCTGAATTGCTTGCTAACTTTTGACCCAGAGTGTGTTGAGACATAAAATTATGAAAAGTGTAAAAGAGATGATGTCTTCTCTCAGAAAAGAGAAGATAAAGACCTGGTTCGACCTGGGACTGCATATTGACAGTCTCAGAGAAAACAGAGATGTCCCACCAACAAAAACATTTAGTGTTGATGATTTCGATAAATTCAAAACACAGATTTCCAGAGGTATTGCATTTATTACTTTTGCTTTTTCAGTTGATGGTGTAACTTTCGAAGTTGCCAAATATGCAAAGGCTTTGCGGAAAATTATGAAAGATATACCTATACACTTTGTTTGCGGAAAGTTCCATAGTAATATAGGCAAAGACATCATAGCCCAACATTATAGAATATGTGAAATACCAGAGATTGATGGTTTCGATAATTGGAAATATTATAAAGATTTTTTTCATAAGGAACTTGAGCGCGGAAGTAAGGCTTATAATAATCTGATACTAAATTTCTGGGATGAGGTTCTGAATATTACAGAGAAACTTGGTAAATATATTGAAGAGAACGATATAAAGCTTTTGGTGTTGGTTAATATCTGTTCAAATCCCGGAAATGTATCTCTTGCACTTGCAGTAATATTTATTTCTGAGTTTATGGGTATTCCTGTAATAGACAATAATCACGATTTTTACTGGGAGGGTGGTAATCGAAAGATTGATATAAAAACTAAAAATTCAAGACCCGGACCAAGAAACCATTTTTTTCATAATTCCCATATTGGTGAAGTTTTTTCTTTAATCGAGCTTCTTTATGCATGGGAGTCTCGTTCTTGGCTTCAGGTTAATATTAATAAAGTCCAGTCGCGCAAGCTTATTGAAATATATGGACATAATCCTGCAAATGTAACAGAAATATGTACAGGAATCGATACAGAAATTTATAAAAGCATTAGTAAGATAAAAACAGTAAATGCATTTAAACAAATATTCGATATCTTTACAAATGGAAAGAAACGTATTACTCCTTATGCAGCGGATCAAGTAATTTCAAAAGGATTGATATCGAAAGATAATCCAACACCTATTTTTATGGGTGCTTGCAAGCGGATAGAATTAAATGAATTTATTAATGACAATTTTATTTTTCTACAGCCTACCAGGATCATATCACGAAAAAAAATTGAGGTAAATTTCACACTAATAAAAAAACTATTGGCAAATAAGACATTTTCAAAATCTTTTGACAATAATAAAAAATTAAAATTGACATTAATAATAACAGGACCAATTGCAACAGGTCACATAAAATATGCTAAAAAACTGCTGTATTTATTTGATAAAATGTTATCTGAAATAGATTCCGGTTATAGAAAAAGGATATTTCTTGGATTTCTATTCAGTGAGTTTGATAAACCGTCATTCAAACAAAGATATAAAGAACCACTCTCAGTGATAGAACTTTACAATATTGCATCACTTGTTCTGTTACCCAGCGAAACAGAAGGGAGAGGACTTCCTATTGTAGAATCGGCTGCATGCGGAACACCCATATTTACAAGGAGATATTACCCAGAGAATGTATTTTCCTATGTGATTGGTGAGCACCTTTCATCTGAAGGAAGGTTTAAAATAATCGAGTTTCTTAACGATAATATTAGAGAAGAGGTTATAAATAGGGTTATAAGCTGTGTACTTTATCCACAGGACTATATAATGGAGGCGATTCACAATAGAAAAGTAGTAGAGAGTCGCTATACACTTGATGCAATGGGAAAGAATCTGGAACATATACTATATAAGTTATTTCTTCAACTTTGTGATAATTCAAATAATATGAAATTGACTGTCTGGGCACTAAATCGATATAATCAAATCACCGAAAAGGAGAATAAGGATCTGGAGTATATACTAAACACAAGGAACCGTCAGTACCTGCCCGGATATGCAAAGATGAGATTTATGATATTTCTCAAGTCATTAATAGACCCCAGTTATTTTAGAGTGGAAGAACAACGATTCCGCGGTATGGCAATGGAATTTGCACGTAGTCTTGTCAAATACAATCCTGATCCTACGCCACTTCCCATAAGAAAAATGCACAAATTCTATAATGCAGTGGATAATTTATTTCTATATAGAAAGGGAGAAATCTCTATTAGGGTCGATCATTCGTTTGATTATAGACATAGAAACAAAAATCATTATCCGTACAGAGACCTGACATTTCAGGAACTTACAGGTGTTATCACCATACTTTTCAATAAAATTGCTTCTCCACCACCTTACATAGATTTCAGAAAAGAAGTCAGCCTATTACTTGATTTTGACCATGCGATTCTTCAACTTACAAGTAGTTCCGAACTTGTTATAGACCATAGAAGGAGATTGCAAAAAAGACTTGCAGAGAATGTTCCCATAGCATTATTTGCGGGCAATTATATAAATTATGAAATGGAATTTTTTGTTCTTCAACCTGTGCGTAATCGTCTTGGATTAAAGATAGAAGAAGAACTCACTGTAAAACATCTTGAATATGCTAAAAATATTGCGCCAATATATATCATCAAACACGATGTTCCTATAGGGTTATCCATTACTGCAGATGCACTAAAGAGTTATATTTCGAGTTCTACAAAGTCAGAACTTAAACTACTATTTGAATATGGAATATGTAAAATAGTTAAGAGTAACCAGGTAACAGTCGGAGTCCATTTCGAACAACTTGGAAAGAAAGCTTTGGAAGCTCTCAAGGATGTCAAGCAAGCAAATGGATTTATTATTGCGAGCGGAGACCATTCCACAATGATGACTGATGTTGCAGATATCGAGACATTTCATATTGGAAAAGTTAAAAAATTGTTGGCTTCAAAAATAATGGGAATTCCTATAGGAAGCGGTTACCTGCAGTGGGTGCCTGCAGGATTGAGAAGTTGTCTTGCTTATCCGACTCCGGTACAAACCTGTAAAGATTTTAGCGAAGCACTTAAGAGTCCTGTTTTCAAGAAACTCGCGAAAAGATATGGTGAGAAAAAGATTCTTGGGATTCTCAAGAAAGATGCAGAAACAAACGGTTCACCCGTAATAGAAGTATTGAAATCTCTTGTTTCCGATAAGGGTAAAAGAAAAGATGTAACAACGTCACAGATTATGGGAACTTATGACGATGGATTGCCCTGGTCGGGTGCAATGGCAAAAGTCTCTGTAAATAGTGTTAAAAAACAATGGAAATTTGCCACTATGGTTTGCCAGAATAATAGAACTATGACCGTTTTAAAGTTCTGTGAGACTTTTAATAAGAAAACAAGTAAAAGACCTAAAATCGCGTGGAACGGTGGTTATATATTGAATGCCGAACTTGTTGGTAAACTTGGAGTTCCAGAATCATATATTGGTTCTCCACTTGGACTGGTTATATCAAAGAAGAAGGTCTTGTGTCCACCTCTGTTTAACAAATCTGCTTTTGGTATTTTTCCTGATGGTACACTAAAAATAGAACGAGTAAACTTGTCCAAAGGTATTACTATAATTGACTCAAATAAAGAGATTATTTTTACAAAGGATAATTATAACCTTTCAAATCCGAAAAATAAACCCTGTTTTTATGACCTTATGTATGCTGATGAATGTATTAAAGGTGATGGAAGAGTTATATATCGTTTGTCAGGTAATATTATCAAGGAGATAATTCATGCCAGAAGAGGTGAAAATGTTAAGATTTTGCCTGTAGGATTAACTTTCTCATTTCCAGAAAATCTATGTCCCAAGGGCTGGGATAAAATGGAAAAAGAGGTTAATCTTGAGCTTCACTTCTGGGATAATGTCGAATATGCACTTGAAGCCGGTCCTATGCTTGTAGAAAATGGGAAAATTTGTATAGATATGGAATTAGAGGGATGGAAAACTTCAAATTCTATCAAGACACAGGCAGCTCGACTTGATTTTCTGGATATGCGTGGTCCTAAAATTGCAGTCGGACTTGATAGAGAAGGAAACCTTATTGTTCTGACAGTGAACGGCAGAATAAGAGAATCCGTAGGTGCAACACATAATGATATGGCGGAAATACTTCTATCAAAAGGAGTAATTACCGCTATGGGGTTTGACCCGGGTGGAAGCAGCACTCTTATAGTGGATAATAAGGCACTGAACATTTCTCCATATAATCATGAGTATGAAAAAGATGTGTATACTCTTCCACCTGAACCAAGAGCAGTAGCAAGTGTAGTAATTGGCTGGCAGTAAGGAGCATTCCGGGGCGTGAATTTGGAATTTGGGGACGGTGCCCCTCAATGTAAATATGCGGGACCTACGGCATCTCAGTATTTCGATATCGTTGACACCTCGATTTCACCCGGTATCTTTGACTTGACTTTATGACTTCTATGAACTTTCACAAAAAGCTCCATTCTAATTAATCCTCAACCTGAATTTTTGATAGCATTTAAGTTTCTCTCTGAATCAACTATTCACTATCATTTGAGCCTTCTTCAGTAAAGTCTTTGCTTCTCCTCTCTTCTCCCTTTTTATCAACTCATTTGCAAAAGCATTAACCTCTTTCTCATAACTGAACAATACTTCCAGTCTTTTGTCATCGGACCAGTCATCGTACATCTTCTTAAATGGCGTACCTTTGAACAGTGAAAAAGCTACCTTGAATTCGTTTTTTGCATTACTCCATTTCCCTGCTCTCATTAAAGCTTTTGCTTGCGCCAGATGTTCCAGATATTCTCCGTAATCTGAAGTAAAATAACAGTCATAAAAGAGTTTTCTTTCTTTAACATAAAGGTAATTTGACGGCAGTCTCAAAGATTTCCTGATTCTCACAAGAAGATGTGCTAGATTTCTGGATGCATTTCTACTATTCTTCCAGAAGTTTCCGTAAATTTTATCAAGAGAAATCCTTCTAACCTTCGCCAATGCAATGTATATGAGAAAAGAAGTATCTTTTGGACTCATATTTGTTCTCAAATATTTTTGATTCTTATAAACAACTGTCTTACCAAGAAACTTGACGAAATAAACAGGGATTTGCTTCCTAAAAACAGGCAAATTCAGCACTGCCCTTGGTAAGCCCGTATCCTTTCCCTGTTTAATCATCATTAGTACAGATTCAGGGAAAAACAGAACAAGTCTATGAAGAATACCGAGGAGATGAAACCTGTGTGCAAATTGATAGGCTTTTCTATAATCACCGATCTTAAGAGAATCTGCTGCTTTTCTAACAAGCAAAACAAGCCTGATCGTTCTAATCTTGATCGCCTCTTCAGGTATGCTATCTTCCCGGAGAATGATTTCTCTCGACATAACCGAACCGTACATCCCAAGATTTCTAAGCAGATCAACATATTTCTTTACGAGTCTCGTCGCTCTTTTTCTCTCCCTTAATGCAGCATTGACCTCAGCCAGAATCATCGTTCCATTACTCACATAAGCCATAATTCCCATTTTCTTCGCTTTCAGGAGACCTTCCTCGGCAAACCGTCTTGCTTTATCAATTCTACCTGTACCGATGTATGAATGTGCTTTGGCGAAATATCCAATACTATCTGTAGTTGCCTTCGAAGTTCTGAGTAAACTCAAACTTGATATGTAATCCCCTTCGCTGCTCTTGACAAAGGCAAGCGAACTGGCAATTTGCCTTCTGTTTTCTGCATATCTGCTCGAACTCAACACATACTCAAGTATTTTACCCATCTCCCTGTAATAACCCAGATACGAATACAGTGTGGCAAGGTCTATAAGTAATACGGGTGAAACGATTCGTTTTGACAGTTCTTTGCACTTCACAAGGTTTTTTACCGCCTTGTTAATTCTTAAAAGCCGCATGTTGCCGATAAACTCGGAAGCGCTTAGGGTGAAAAGTATGGGAGTTAACACATAACTCTTCTCTTTCCCAATCAATCCTTTCAGATGTTCAATAAGCTCGATTTTTTCTTTAGGCTTGCCAAGCCATTCCAGGACGAGTACTTCCTTAACACCGGCACGTATGGCAGAATATACTAATCCTTTTTGCATGAACATTTTACGAAGTCTTGTTATTTTTCTTTTGTATTCAGTGTAAGGAACCTTACCAAACTGTGCAGACAATTTATCCAATCTCCGTTTAGGGTTAAGGTATTTATCAGGGATTTTTTCAAGCAACTTAACATCATTACAGCATCCAAAATCGTTCACTATCTTTGATGCCTCCTGGTATTTTCCCAAGACAATTGCTTTCTCTGCTCTCTCAGTATTTTTTCTCTCCCTCTTCGAAGTGTAAGTGAACTTCACATAATCATTTGAAAACCGATTCTTATCAAAACCTGTGTAGCCATATCTTTTCCAGACGCTCCAGATTCCTTTGGTAGAGTAAACACATGCCCGTCTTTCAAGAAGCACCTTTGCTTTCATAATTGTTAAACCGGGATTCCCCTCCTTGATTGCGATGATTACCTGCTCATCCTCTTTACTGATTCGATTCCAGGGTATGCGGTCGTATTCGCGGTTTTTAAGATTTTCCTTACCTCCTTCTCTGAAAAGTTTAATCCACCTCAAAAGCGTATTGTAGTGAATCCCCAATTGCTTTGAAACAACCCTTAAAGAGCTGCCTCCCTGCAAATAAGTTTGCACTGCATTAATCCTGAATCCAACGGTCTTTTGCATATCACAATCCATCCAGAAAAATTATATCAAAAAAAGTGGTTTTTGTCAAACAATAATAAAAACCCAACTAATCTCTGCATCGGGTTGTCAAACAACAGCCAGGACCAATGCGGCAGTCTTTGCATATACATAATCATACACAATATTTGCTATACTGATTAACAATGCTTAATCGGAGGAAATGAGGAAATGCAAAAAATCAACTGCAAGTATTTTATCTACAAAAATGACTAAACATCTCTGTGCAAAAACACTTTTATGTTTTATTGTCTTCTCTTTGATTGCATCAGCAACCCAAGCAGCGCGCTCCTGGAAAACAAAGCAGCCTATGCTCACTGCAAGAAACCATCTCGCCATAGGTGTTGTTAATAGTAAGATATATGCAATAGGTGGTGATGGAATGACAACGAATGAAGAGTATAACCCTGTCACGAATTCCTGGACTGCAAAGTCACCTATGCCTTCTGTAAGATACTGGGGTTTTGCATGCGGAGTAGTTCAGGGCAAGATATATGCTATTGGAGGAGCAGATGCAGGGCTCTACTTGAAAACAAACGAGGAATATGACCCTTCAACAGACACCTGGACTCCAAAAACAGATATGTCTACAGAAAGATTCGGTCTTGCAGTTACTGTTGTTGGTAATAAACTCTACGCAATAGGTGGCTATAACAGTACAGGTGTTTTATCAACAAACGAGGAATATGACCCGGTTACTAACTCCTGGACTACGAAAACACCGATGCCGACAGCACGATATTATCTTACTGCATCTGTCGCAGCCAATAAGATATATTTAATAGGTGGATATAACCCCGGTACAGGTTATCTTTCTGTAGTGGAAGAGTATGACCCGGCAACAGATACATGGACATCCAGAACCTCGATGCCGACAGCACGAGGAGAACTCGCATCGGAATCAATCAATGATACTATATATGCTGTTGGCGGATGGAACGGTGCGATTGACCTTGCCACAGCAGAAGCTTATATTCCTGCATCGGATGCCTGGCAGGCTTGCCCTTCGATGCCAACTGCAAGGTCAGGACTTGCCGCTGGAAATATTGTTGACTCACTCTATGCAATTGGAGGATTACAGGGATTCAGCTATCTAACAGCCAATGAGCAATATTCTCCCGATGTGACCAGCATTCAGATTCCTTCATTCTTTGTACAAGTTGGTAAGTCCTGCATTGAAATTCGTTGGAGAGTATCACTGGAAAGTGGTTTGGAATTTTACAGAATCCTCAAGAAAACAAAAGCAAAATATGAAGAAATCGCAGTATTCCCCTCTGGCGACCCATCACCTTCTCCCCAATCATATTCATACAGAGATAACGATGTAAAGTCAGGAAACAAATACGAATATAAACTTGGGGTTGTAAAAACTAATGGAAACACACAATGGTATGGTCCTGTATCCGCTATCGTCCCCACCTCAAAACCATTTTTGAGAATCTCCCCAAATCCATTCACCTCAACCACAGTCATTAGTTATTCGTCATTAGTTATTAATGACCAATTACCGATGACCAATGACTTACAATACCCAGCATTGCGAATCTATGATGCAAGTGGAAGGTTGGTTAAATCCTTTTCACTCCTCTCTCCTCACTCATCGCTCATCACTTCTTTAACATGGGATGGAAAAGATGATGCGGGCAAGTTTCTTTCTTCAGGTATATATTATTCTATCGTAAAACAGGGAGGAGGGGTAAAATATAAGAAAAAAATTCAATTTATAAGGTAGATATTTGCTTCTTCATTAGAGAGTTGTCCAAAGATGTAGTTTCACACACAATCGGTTTTCTCAACTCATTTGAAAAAATTAGACAATAAAAGCATCGCAAGAGAGTAAAAATAACAGTATTTTGTTTGCTATTTTAACGGGGGGACTCAATAGGTAAACCAGATGTCCGCAAAATAATAACCTGCTTGAAGGAAATTGAGAATTTTTTAAAAAAGGATCTTGAACAATGCCTCAAAGAATTGCGCAGAATCGGCAACAAACTTGACAGCATAATTCCCTACCATGACGAACACAGTAAACGTGTAGCCTTTTATGCGTTAGCAATATCAAATTCACTGAATTTCAGCAAAAAGGAAAATGTATTACTCGAAATAACTGCTCTACTCCACGACCTGGGAAAAGTGGGAATTGATGGGAAAATCCTATGGAAACCTCTACCGTTAACAATTGAAGAGAGAAACGAAGTACAAAAACATTCCCTGCGTGGTTATTATATACTTTCAGGGTTTACAGGTGAAATCGATATTCTCACTGGAGTTCGGTCACACCATGAAAGACTGGACGGAACAGGATACCCCGATGGCTTGAGAAACAGCGAAATCCCGCTCTTTAGCAAGATACTCGCTGTAGCAGATTCTTTTGATGCGATGACCTCAAAAAGACCATATCGCTCTGTTTTCACAAAAAAGCAGGCACTGGTGGAAATTGAAAAATGTGCTGGTTCTCAATTTGATGCAAGAACTGCCAGAATCTTCCTAAAAGCGATGGGTAATTGAAAAACATCAAGTGTCACTAATAATCTGGAAAAATTGGGAACTTTTGAACAATTCAGGACACGGAGAAAACTCAATCTTCAAAGACCATGAAAAATAATAGAAACAAGGTGTTTAAGAGCTTCAATCTATATAAGTATTCTCCTTTCGTACATAATATTTTATACTATCTTAATTGTGAAATTTTATAGAAATATAACACTCTTAACGGTTTTCTTTCTTTCCTCTGTTACAGGACAATCTCACGCAGCGCTTTCCTGGTCAACGAAACTGTCCATGCCGACTGCCCGATACGATATGGCAGTCGGTATGGTCGGCGGTGTTATCTATGTTATCGGTGGAGACCCCGGCAATCTCATTCCAATCAGCGCAGTGGAAGCTTATGACCCTGGACTCCCGCAAACGTGGACACCAAAAACACCAATGCCATATCCAATGCATAGACTGGCGGCAGCAGTCATAGGTACGAAAATATACACTTGCGGAGGTTGGTATGGAATGGGTGCAAAAGCGTACACATTTGAGTATGACCCCGGATTAGATTCCTGGACCCAAAAATCCGATATGCCTGCTGCAAGGTTATACCATACTGCTGCAAGTTATGGCGGAAAGATGTATGCGTTTGGCGGAAGATACACTTATAATACGGTGTTTGAATATGAACCCACCGGTGATACCTGGACAACAAAAACACCAATGCCGACAGCCCGTTACGGACATGCAGCCGTCACAGTGAACGGAAAAATCTATTGTTTAGGAGGACAGGATGGGACAAGCATATTCTCAACAGTCGAGGAATATGACCCAATTGCTGACAGCTGGATAACCAAATCTCCTATGCCCACACCAAGAGCATATGTAACCGCTTGTGTCGTAAGAGATACAATCTATGCAATAGGGGGAAGCGATAACACAAAGGCATACCTCAATGTGGTCGAAAAATACGACCCTGCAACGGACAATTGGGCATCTGACACTCCAATGCCTACACCGCGCGCTGCTCCTGTATCTGCAGTTATCAGTAATATTATATATGTTATAGGAGGTGACAACGGAAACGAACTCGATGTCAACGAAGCTGCGGAGCCCACGACAGGTATTGAACTCTCGTCATTCTATGCAACAGCTGAAACAGACCAGATTATGCTTTGTTGGAAGACCGAGTGTGAATCTTACATAGCCTCTTGGATAATAAAGCGTTCCACAGAAACCTCTTGTTCAATCATTGCAAAGCTCGACGGTATCGGTTCAATGCCCAAAGAACATACTTATACATACAACGATAGGACCGTTGTAGCAAATCAGCGATATTACTATGAACTTGGAGCTCAATGCGTTAGCGGGTCAACAAAATGGTATGGACCTGTTTCCGCAACTGTGCCCTTGCCAAAACCATTTTTGAGCATCTCCCCAAATCCCTTCAGGAAAACTACAGTAATTAGTTATTCGTCATTAGTCATTAACGACCAATTACCAATGACCAATAACTTGCAATGCCCAGTATTGCGAATCTACGATGTCAGGGGGAGAAAGGTGAGGGAATTTATCCTTTATCCTTCATCCTTTATCCTTCCAGCAAAGCTGGAATGGGATGGCAAGAACTCAATGGGGATAAGGAGTGCCCCGGGAGCATATTTCGTTAAGCTCACTTCTAAAAAAATTCTAAAAACCGAAAAACTCATTCTACTAAAATAAGAATTCGAGAAAGCTCTTGACTGGAAAAAACTAATCATATATAATAGGCACAAGATGTGTGAGCAGCTGTTAATATAAACCCATGTAAAACTTCAAACTGAAGGAGGAATAATTGAGCATAGGAAGAAGAACATTCCTGAAACTCGCAGGTTTTGCAGGTTCTTTCCTGTTTCTGTTCTCTAAAATCCCCAATTTATTCGCAGGCAAATGGGAACACGGAAAAACAAACTGGTGGAAGGGTAAGACATTCCACCAGGATAACGTAGATGTATCAAACGTTGATGAAGGAATAATAAAGGCAAAGGTTCAGGGAAATTGGAAGGAATTCAAGATAAGGGAGTTGAGTTCAGATTTCTTAAAATGGAATTTTTCTTCTCGCATCAAAGATCTTGATAAGATGAAAAAGATTATGTCAGGAGCGGGTGGTGAAATGGACTACGCTGGTCCACATAGTGCTTCGCTGGCAACCTATGGAGGAGGAAGGAAGGATTCAATCTTTACGATAAACAATGCGGTTAAAGGAATGGGTTTTGTCCCCGCTAAAGAAAAACTAAAAGATACAATTATGCTTCTGAAGAACACAATCTCTAATCCAATGCCTGAAAAACTTGAACAACTAAAGAAAAATTACAAAGATAACACACTGTATGACAGAACGAAACAGGTCTCATTGGAACTTTACTCCTCTCCATCGTTCGAAACTCATACGTTCTTAAATTTAATGGAAAATCCTGTTTGCTCCATTGTTTTTCTTGATATTCCGTCCTATGAACTAAGATGTATAGCAAGGCTTGTCCACCCGGATGACCCGGATGCAACACCTTATGAAAAAAATGTTACCTACTTTACAAACCTTGTTCATAGTTACTTTCATGGAAAGTTCTCCAAAGAATTCATCACTGCAATCTTTTATGTAATCGAAGAGTTCGACAACACACCAGGAGATAAAAGAGGAATAAGGGTAGTTCCACCTCGCCCTCTTGAAAAAACGGAGGAGAAACAGCTGAAGAGAGAATAGAGAAGACGAAGTCGACCTGAGACGTAAGAAAAAGGCAAGTAAAAAGGCAAAAGTGAAAAGTTAAATCTTAATTAAAGAGATCCATCCTATTACGAGTTAATTATTTTCACCAAATAGGTTAACAAACAGCATTTTAATGACATATAGGAGGAACGAATGAATGTTAAATTGAAAATTTCTTTGAGCGTGTGCGTCTTTGCCATTTTCCTGGTTTCCACGATTTTTTCGCAGGAAAATATGCTCTTTAATACAAATTACCAGATATATTCTACAAAATCCAATGAAACTGCAAAAATAATTAATATAGTAGAAGATTTCAAGAACTTTGATGTAGTTATCTTTGGAGAGGAACATAACGATTCAGTTGGTCACCATCTTGAGAAACTGCTTTTTGAAAAACTCTATGAAGAGTATGGTCGAAATATAACACTTTCGATGGAGATGTTCGACAGAGATGTTCAAGTCGTCCTGAATGAGTATTTGAATGGAAAAATCAAGGAATATTATCTTGAGAAGGATGCTCGAACCTGGGTTAACTACAAAGACTATCGTCCTCTTGTTGAATTCGCAAAGGAGAAGCATCTTGATGTAATAGCTGCAAATGCTGCTTTCAGGTATGTTAATATGGCAAGCAGACTGGGGCAAAATTCACTGCTCTCACTTTCCGAGACCGCGAAAACTTTTCTGGCTCCTCTACCCTATGATAGCGCCACAGGTGCATACTTAGAAAAATTGAATAACCTGATGGCTAAAATGAGTGCACCAAAATCAAAACCTGATATGGCAAAAACCGATTCAGTTAAGATGGAAAAAATGCCCATGAAAATGCCTCACATCAATATAAACCAGGGACAATCTCTCTGGAATGCAACAATGGCGTATTCTATTTCAGAGTATCTTAAAAAGCATCCTCATAAAAAAATTATGCATATAAACGGAAGAATGCACAGCGATGAATATTTCGGTGTCGTTGAGCAACTGAGAAAATATAATAAGGGAATCAAAGTGATGGTCATATCGGCATTCCCCGATAGCTCATTTGCAAAGCCCGACTTCAAAAAATTCCAGGATTTCGGAGATTTTGTTATAATAACAAACCCTGAAATCCCCAAAACATTCAAAGAATAAAGAGGTCATTGTTTACTGACCCCGAGCACGATATTGCTGTATAATGATTCCTGCTATAATTAGAATAAGACCTACTATTGTTGATGGAAGAATACCTTCCCCAACCACAAGATTGATTAAAACAAGTGACAGAAAAGGTGATAGATAGATTAAGTTTGCAACCTTTACTGTTGTTTTTGAAAGTTTGAGTGCCCGGAGCCACAAGATAAATGTAAACCCCATCTCAAAAAGTCCCACATAAATACCCCCGAAAACTCCTTGTATGTCAAGGATTCCTATCTTATCTGTGAACAGCATTGCAGGCAATATAAAAATAAACCCAAAGCAAAAATTCAAGAACAACTTTGCAACCTCATCACGCTTGTCTTTGATGTTATAAATCCAGAAGAAAGACCAGATGATAGTGCTACTCAGAGCAAGCAATACACCACCTGCATTCGTAAAATCAAAGCTCAAGACCTTTCCCCTGACAGCAATTACATATGCTCCGAAAAAACTAACAACTATCCCAAGAATGCTTTTGATTCCAATCTTTTGTTTGAGTAACGGAATAGATAGAAGCGAGACTATAATGGGCCAGGTATAATTTAATGTGAGGGCTTCCTGCGCTCTCAACAATGAGTATGCCTTAAACAAAACTATATAATATAGAAATGGATTCAGGAATCCAAGTAAAGCGGAGCGTAAATAGTCCTTCCCTGAAAATACCTTTAGAAGACTCAATTTGTGCTGAGATAGTAAAACAATAAAAAGAACAAAAACAGAAGTTAAAGAAGCAAAAAAAAGTAATTGAAGAACCGTTAAGAATCTTAAGGAAACCTTGAACGCAGACGCAACCGTTGACCAGAATAAAACAGCAATAATTGCATAGATGTAAGCCTTCTTTTGGTTTTTCATAACCAAAATGTAAACATACAAGGGATACTATGTCAAGAACTTTATTAAGGGACTAAGCACAGTAAGCTGTCATTCTGAGTAAACGATGCTTACTGACTGTGGAAGAATCTAAGAAAATACCTCAAAGCTCTTCACAACTATATCTTGACAACCGCCAGAAAAAATGATAAAAAGGCATTAAATGAAGCATAATACGCTAATTTTGGGAAAACTAATATTCGTTGTTGACGATGAGCCTGATATTTTGGAACTTGTGACTCTTCATCTACAAAAAGCTGGTTTTCAAGTAAGGGGATTTCAGGAAGCTGAACCATTCCTTGAGGTCATCAATTCACAAAGCCCCGACCTTGTCATTTTGGACTTGATGCTGCCGGATATCGATGGTTTGGAAATTTGTAAATATATAAGAGGAGAAGAAAAACTTTCTTCAATCCCTATCATAATGCTAACAGCAAGGACCGAAGAAACAGATAAGATAGTGGGATTGGAGCTTGGGGCGGACGATTATGTTACAAAACCTTTCTCACCAAAAGAACTCGTTGCCAGAGTTAAGGCTGTATTGAGAAGAAAATTTGAAAGAGAAAAGGTGAAACAAATCTCCATAGGAGACATTCTCATAATAAACCCACAGAAATTTGAGGTTTATGTAGAAGGTAAACGAGTTGAATTAACCTCTACCGAGTTCAGAATCCTAAACGTTCTGGCAGAAAGACGAGGATGGGTCTTTTCAAGAGAGCAGATATTGAACCATCTGTGGGGTAACGAAAAGATAGTTGTTGACAGGACGATTGATGTCCATATTAAACATCTAAGAGAAAAATTCGGGAAGGCAGGTAAATTTATAAAAAATATAAGAGGAATAGGTTACAAATTAGAGGAATGAAAAGGTCCATATTTTCGAAAATATTTATCGGTTATTTTTTTATTATTATTATACTCTCTTTCTTTATCGTTATATTTTCTTTCAGAACCATCAAAAACTACTATATAGAAACATTGTCCACAGATCTAAAAAATCTGGGTATAATACTGAGCATAGAAGTTAAGCCCTTTATTGAGAATGAGAAACTTCAGGAATTAGATACATTTGTGAAGAAATTGGGCAAAACAGTAGATACAAGAATTACAATAATAGCACCATCGGGAAAGGTGTTCGCTGACTCAGAAAAAGACCCCATTACTATGGAAAACCATAAAATAAGACCCGAGGTAAAAAAAGCATTAAACGGCAGCGTAGGGAAATCTTTACGTTTTAGCACCACAGTGAAGGGAGAGATGTTATATGTCGCCCTGCCCATCAAAAATGGTAGTGAATTAGTCGGTTTAATGCGAACAAGTTTGTTTCTAAAGGATATAAATCACCTACTCGCAAACCTCAAAGCAAGAATGCTCCAGATTGTCCTTCTGGTTGTTTTTGTTTCAATGCTCATTGCATTTATTTTCTCAAGAAGTTTGTCGCGTCCTATAGGACAGCTGGCTTTAGCTGCGCGTGAAGTAGCTTCAGAAAATTTTAATGTGAGGGTATCACTCAAGAATAATGATGAATTAAAACAACTGGCAGATAGTTTCAATCTTATGACGGAGAAAATACAAACCTTATTTACGGACCTTTCGTTAAAAACAGACGAACTCAACAATATTATCACTTCACTAAGGGAAGGATTTTTGGTCCTGAATGAAGCAGGCAAAGTCATTATTTGTAATGATAGTTTTAAGAACATTATAGAAAACGATTCTCCGGAAGGTAAATTTTGGTGGGAAGTGATAAGGGTGGCAAGGCTTGGTGAACTGATAAAAGGAGTATTAGAAGAAAAGAAAAATCTTATAGAGGAGATAGAATTCGGTGAAAAAGTATTTCTATGCAGTATTACATTTATTCCTTCTATGAATGAAATCTCGCTGCTCCTTCACAATATAACCGAGATCAAAAGACTGGAGAAGATAAAGAAGGATTTTGTTGTGAATGTATCTCATGAATTGAGAACTCCTCTCACAGCCATAAAAGGATTTGTAGAAACGTTAGACGAAGAAATAGACAAAAAGCACAGCCGCTATTTGAATATAATAAAAAGACATACCGAAAGACTTATTAGTATCGTGCAGGATTTAGTACTATTATCAGAACTTGAGGAGGTCAATACAAAGATAAAATTTGATAGAGTAAATATGAAGAATCTAACAATGGATGTCTTGAAGTTGTTTGAAAACAAGATAAAGCAAAAAGGTTTATTTATTAAGCTTTGTATACAGGATACCTCAACGATTCAAGGCGATGCATTCAAATTAGAGCAAGTGCTTATAAATTTGATAGACAATGCAGTAAAATATACTGAAAAAGGTTACATCACTCTATCCTTGAAAGAGGAAAACAAGCACATAAAAATCGAAATTCAGGACACTGGCATAGGGATTCCAGAAAAACACATTGGAAGAATTTTCGAAAGATTTTATGTGGTAAACAAATCACATTCAAGAAAACTCGGTGGAACAGGTTTAGGCCTTTCTATTGTAAAACACATCGTACTATCTCACAATGGAAAGATAGATGTAGAAAGTGCACCAGGAAAAGGCACGAGATTTACTATTACATTACCATCTTCTTAAATCCAAATTTTAAACTTACAAACCCTTTCTTTATTCCTTTATTTTGATTGGGAAAATTTCACTTTTTTGCAAAAGTGAAATTCATCATATAGCCCTGCTCTTTTTTTGCAATCATAACTATCCTCATCTTTTCTACGAAGTCTTCTTTCCCAAAGATTTCTTGAGAACTTCCTTATTCTTAACCAAAAATTAACACAATCCTTATACGGAGTTAACAATTTGTTGATATTTAGTAGACAAATGAAAGAGAGGAGGTGAGGAAATTAGCAAAAGAGAGTTTCAAGAAATCACAAACAAGGAACTATAATGAAAGGAATATTTTTCTCAGTTGTGTTTAGTATTCTCAGTGCTGCATTCACATTACAGGCTGACATTAAGTTTTCAGGAGATATGATTAGCGAATTCTATTATGTCGCACAGAGCCACAATGACAGTCTCGAAGGCAACAATGGTTTCTGGTTTAGAAGAATCTGCTTCACCTACGACAATTTCCCCAATGATAAAATAAAGATTAGACTGCGTACCGAAATGAGCAGTCCAGGTGATTTTGCCACAAAAAGCAAATTGATTCCTGCTGTAAAAAATGCATCCATTTCTTACAAACTAATGTCTGGCAACAAGATTACAGTCGGTATCCAATCACCACCAACGTTTGAAAACATAGAGCATATATGGGGATACCGTTCATTGGAGAAGACGCCCCTTGATATGCAAAAGTGGGCATCCTCCAGGGACTTTGGCATTAGTCTTGCTGGAAAACAAACGGCTTTCTCATACAATATTATGTTGGGAAACAATTCGAGTAACAAGTCTGAAACGGATAAGGCAAAAAAATTATACGCATCTGCGGGTATTACACCGCTAAAAGACGTCTATTTTGAATTTTATGGGGATTACGGTGGCATGAACTCCGACGAAAAAAGGGATTACATTATGCAGGTTTTTGCGTCGTATAGTTCTTCTCCCACAAGGATAGGCATACTCTTTTCCAGAAAAGGAGACACAGAAGACACGGTAGAATATAATATCCTGTCAGGTTTTGGGGTATTTGCTATAAAAGAGAACATTGATGCAGTCATCAGGTATGATAAGACGTTCGAAGCAAATCCAAAGGCTGAAGACATGTCCTATATCCCATTTTCTGACATCTCGCCTTCAAGTTTCATTCTTGCTGGTATTTCCTGTTCCTTGCATAAAAACATCAAGATTATGCCAAACATTGAGTATGTGATGTATGACACCTCATCCGTTTCTGCGGACATATACCCCAGATTAACCCTTTATTACAAATGGTAGGATACTACCGAAAGGAGAAAAAATGCCAAGATTCATTAAAACATTTGTACCGCTTGCTGTAATTCTTTGCGCAGCAGGTTTATTTGGTGGGAACGATAATGTCGAGCTCCTGGGTGCAGGTGCGACCTTCCCATACCCTTTTTATTCCAAACTTTTCGATGTCTACCACCAGGAATACGATGTTAAGGTAAACTACCAGGCAATCGGCTCGGGTGGTGGAATAAGACAGCTTTTGAACAAGACTGTGGACTTTGGTGCAACTGATGCCTTTATGTCGGTTGAGGAGCTTGAAAAGGCTCCGGCAAAAATTATCCATATTCCAGCCTGTTTAGGGGCAGTCGCAGTCACCTACAATATTCCGGGTAACCCTGAATTAAGACTTACACCGGAAATTATTACAGACATTTTTCTTGGGAAAATAAGAATGTGGAATGATGATAGGATTAAGGTTATAAATCCTGAAGTGAAACTCCCGAAATGGAATATTGCAATTGTTCATCGTTCCGATGGAAGCGGTACAACCTTCATTTTCAGTGACTACATGACAAAAGTGAACAGTGGATGGGAGCAAAAAGTGGGAAGAGGTAAATCTCTGAAATGGCCTTTAGGACTTGGTGGAAAAGGAAATCCAGGCGTTGCAGGGCTTGTCCATCAAATTCCCGGTGCAATAGGATATGTTGAACTCATATATGCCTTGAGCAATAACATGCCCGTTGGTATAATAAAGAACAAATCGGGAAACTACATTGTTCCCAGTATTGAATCTGTGAGTCTTGCAGCAAATGCAGAGCTCCCTCCGGACACAAGGGTTTCGCTCACAAATACGGATGCAAGCAAAGGTTATCCTATCAGCAGTTTCACCTGGTTGATTGTATATAAAGAGCAAAATTACAATGGCAGAAGCAAGAATAGGGCAACGACAACAGTGAATTTGCTGTGGTGGATAATACATAACGGACAGGAGTATGCAGAACCACTTCACTATGCGCCACTCCCGAAAGAGGCTGTAGAAAAATCAGAAGGTTTACTCCGTTCTATCACATACAATAATCAAACAATATTAAAGTAGAGAATTTATGGGGAGGGAGAAAGAAATGCATACAGATAAAGGATTCAATACTATTCTATACATTTCTGGAATAATCATATTGGTACTTGTCCTGGGAATATTTATGTCTCTTATCTTAAACTCCCTCCCCTCTATAAGAGGATTTGGTGTAAAGTTCTTCACGGGACGCGAATGGAACCCTGTTTCGGGTGATTTCGGTGCATTTCCATTCCTCATTGGAACACTTCTGACATCCTTTCTCGCGCTCGCAATATCTATACCATTTTCATTCTCCATATCCATACTACTTGGAGAGTATCAGAAAAAAGGAGGTTTTGCTTCTTTCCTTAACACAACGGTAGAACTCCTTTCTGGCATCCCGTCAATCATATATGGTTTCTGGGGACTTTTTGTGCTGGCTCCCATTATTAGGAGTTTTGAATTGAAAATAGGACTTCCACCTTACGGAGTGGGTATATTCACTTCTTCCGTAATCCTTGCTATTATGATCATACCTTATTCTGCATCGTTGGGAAGAGAAGTTATTGCTCTTGTTCCAGCAGATATAAAGGAAGCTGCATATTCATTGGGAGCGACGCGCTTTGAGGTCATACGAGATATTATCTTCCCTTACGCAAGGTCGGGAATATTCGCAGGTTTTCTCCTTTCTCTTGGAAGAGCCTTAGGAGAAACAATGGCAGTGACAATGGTAATAGGAAACGCAAACATATTACCTAAAAGCATCTTCGCACCCGGCAATACGATGGCGAGCCTCATTGCCAACGAATTCACAGAAGCATCCGGCGATGTGTATCTTTCGGCTTTGATTGAAATAGCAATTGTGCTTTTTCTCGTTACAACAATCGTAAATATCATAGGAAGGATTATTATTAAAAAAATAGATTTCGAAGGAGGAAACTAAATGAAATTGGTTCATATGTCGGATCTTCACATAACAGGCAAATATTTTCGCAAAGACTGGGAAGATAGAGTTATAGAGATAGTAAATGGCGAATCTCCAGATGTAATGGCAATAACTGGTGATATAACAGACTTTGGTCATTCTTACGAATACGAGATTGCAGAAAAATATATAAACAATTTCAAGGTAAAGGATAAAATCGTTATCCCGGGCAATCATGATTCAAGAAATGGTGGGTATTTGATATTTGAAGAAATATTCGGCACACGCTTCCCATACTTTGAGAATGAACTTGTGAAGATTCTTGGTGTGGATTCAAGTGAGCCCGATATAGATGACGGTCATATAGGAAGAGCAAACTACCCATTAATAAAGAATAAATTGGGAGAAGATGACAGAATAGAAATACTTTTGCTGCATCACCATCTAATACCGATACCCGGTACGGGGAGAGAAAGAAATATCCCGGCTGATGCGGGTGATACCTTAAAAGTATGTATAGATATTCCTATAAATTTTGTTCTGTCGGGGCACAAGCATCTTCCGTGGATATGGAAGATGGAAAATACATTTTTCATCACAGCACGCACGGCAACTACGACAAGGTTAAAAGGAGGTCATATCCGTCTTTTAGTATATTTGACATAAAGAAGGATGCGATTATCTTAAATGAATATAACGTTGAATCGGGGAACAGAATATCAAAAGAAATCACATCTCCGAGGTAAAGAAACAAAAAGATCTATGAAAAAAAACACTTCAGTCTCAGTTATTCTCAAAATCAGAACAACTAAGAACAAATTATTCCTTTTCTTTGTTGTGCTTTTCGCTGTGTTTTGCATATTTCCTCTATTCCTCATCATATTTTATCTTATGAAACAGGGCATATCTGCTATAAACTGGGATTTCCTGTTTCATCTGCCAAAACCAGTAGGAGAAAAAGGAGGTGGTATATCCAACGCTCTCATTGGAACAGTTATGCTTATTATCACAGCCTCAATAATTTCAATTCCGCTTGGTATTGCAGCAGGTATATATCTATCAGAATTTAGAAAAAAGAAACTGTCTTACTATGTGAGATTAAGTGTGGATGTTCTACAAGGAATTCCGTCGATAGTTATCGGCATTATTGCCTATTTGTGGATTGTAAAGGTTGTGGGAACATTTTCAGCTCTCTCAGGCGGTGTTGCACTTGGGATTATGATGCTGCCGCTTGTTGTAAAATCAACAGAGGAAACCCTCAAGTTAATACCATATTCCTTGAAAGAAGCTTCCCTTTCACTGGGGGTTCCATATTCCAAAACCATATTAAAAGTCATTCTTCCTTCTGGTTTAAGTGGAATTTTAACAGGTATATTAATAAGTATTGCACGAATAGCAGGAGAAACCGCACCGCTTTTATTTACTGCCTTTGGCAGTCCATTTATGAACCTGAATATATTCAAACCTATCAATTCCCTTCCGCTGCTTATATACAACTATGCTTCAAGCCCATATCCTGAATGGCACAAGCTTGCATGGGGAGCATCTTTCATCCTAATAGTTTTTGTTTTCTTGCTTAATCTCGTAACAAAAGGAGTAACAAAAAGATGGAAAGTGCAATTCTGAGGATTAAAAACCTCTCTGCATATTACGGTAACAATAGGATACTTAAGAATATAGACCTCTCCATTCCCGAGAGAAAAGTGACAGCGATAATGGGACCATCAGGTTGCGGAAAAACAACACTTATTCGCTGCATAAATAGAATGCACGAATTGGTTGCTGATGCAAAAGTATCCGGCAAAATATATCTGGATAACGATGATGTTTACACTTTAAATCCTATCATTGTTCGGAGACGAATAGGTATGGTATTTCAGAGACCCAACCCATTTCCCACTATGAGTGTACATGATAATGTAATAGCAGGTTACAAATTGAATGGGACAAGACTGAGCAGGACGGAAAAGAATAGGATTATTGAGGAGTCATTAAATAAATCCGGTTTATGGGACGAGGTTAAGGATTCACTGCATAAAAGAGGAACATTTCTTTCTGGTGGACAACAACAGAGATTATGTATCTCACGAGCCCTAGCTATGAACCCGGAAATACTCCTACTTGACGAACCTACATCTGCCCTCGACCCAAAAGCAACTGCCAGAATTGAGGAACTCATTGTTCAATTGAAAAATAGCGTGACTATAATCCTGGTTACTCATAATATTGCTCAAGCATCAAGGGTAAGTGATTACACCGCATTTTTGTATCTTGGCGAACTAATAGAGTTCGGTCCGACCGGAAAAATGTTTACGGTGCCCGAAGACAAAAGAACGGAAGAATATCTTACAGGGAAATTTGGATAGGGAGTGGCAAAAAATATAGTGTGAAAGAAACCACAGAGAACACAGAGAAAAAACCGTTTTATTATTTCAAACAGAAGAGGTAAATGTTTGGACAAAAGGGAGGTAATAAATGCTTCAAGAAAAATTAAACAGACTTAAACAAAAGATAGTTGAATACTCATCTTTAGCGCAAGGAATGATAGAGAAGAGTATAAAGGGTTTATTGAACAAGGAAAAAGAAATGCTTTCAGAAGTAATAGAAAAGGATGAGCTAAAGGCAAATGAATTTGAAATAGAACTGGATGAATTTTGCACAACCTTAATTGCACAATATGAACCAAAAGCAAAGGATTTGAGAACAATTCTTATGATATTAAAGATGAATAACGACATAGAGAGGGTGGGGGACCTGACAGTCAACATATCTGAAAGCAGTCTATTCCTTATAGAAAGACCCCTTGTGAAACCTTTAATAGACCTTCCTCGAATGGCTAAAGAAACAATTGAGATGCTAAAAAGCAGTATAGATGCTTTCGTAAACGAGGATGCAAAACTGGCTAAGAATGTCTGTAAAAGAGACAATACAGTAGATGCATTTAGAGACCAGATTATGAGAGAACTCATTACTTATATGGCTTCCGACGCTTCCACTATTGAACGGTCTTTCCATCTGATTAGAATTTCCCAGAATTTAGAAAGAATAGCAGACCTTTCAACAAATATCTCCGAGGATGTCATATTTATGGTGGAGGGAAAAGTAATAAAACACCATCATGAATAAGAATCAGGGTAAGACGAAAATGACAACATAAAATCCCTCTTATCACCTTTTTCAAAGGGGGAATAAGTGATACAGTATGTATTTCCCTTTCTTCAAAGGAAGAAGGTGGTATCATTCTAAGTAGGAAAAATTTTCCAGTGTAAGAGCAGTTGTCATTCTGAGTAAACGATACTTCCTGACTGTGGAAGAATCTGAAAATCCTTTATAGCCATGTTCTTGCCTTGCGTTCAATCGCGAAACAAGCCTGTCCTGAGTGAAATCGAAGGGTCTCGCTACTCCAGTTTAGCTTTTAGAGGACTAGAGCAAGCCCTGCAACAAATTAAGATGTGTATGCTTCAGAAGGGCAATCTCAATAATATACACCATTAATAAATGAGAATATGCGATTGCTTCATAAGAAATTATGAAAGTGTATTCGCAATGACAATTTACAAATTAATTGACTGAAACTAACTTATTCGTTAAGCAGTTTTTGGATTGATGCATCAGGAGGGAATTGTTCCTCAAAGAGAGTTATGTTGTCGCCCTTGTAGCCGATGATTTTCTTACTCTTCTCTTCTATTTCTATTTCTAACCTGCCTATGCTACTCAGGTTTCCATACGTACGGCAAATAATAGTATGATTGATTATACTTTCATACGGTTCTCTCATGCCCCTACCCTCTCCTCCACCAATAATAATATCAATTCCAGTAAGCGAATCAGCAAGGAGACTGTCATGGACAAATCCTGTATTCGTTAATCCAACGATGACGTCGCAACCTTCATCTTTTAGTAAAGAGATAACCATCTCTTCTGCTCTTTCATATTCCTTCTCATAGAAAAACTGCTCGTCAATCCCTTTTTCTACCCAGATGGGACCATATTCAGAAATAAGACCAAAAATTCCGATTTTCGCTTCCTCACAATCAAATATTTTATACAACTCGCCAATATACTTATTTCCTGTTTTCGATATCAGATTTGCCGAAATCCAGGGAAAAGATGTCTTATCGATGATATTACCAAGCACATCTTCACCAAGGCGTGTATCATAAATTCCTATTGCACAGGCATCATACTCCATTCTGTTAAGAAATTCTACCGTCTTACCAATCTTAAGCTCTCCCAGAGCAGGATTCCCAAAACAGTTACCTGCATCGAGAAGCAGAACAGTATATCCCTTCTTCCGACCGTTAAACCTCTCTTCCTTTATATATGTTGCACATGATGCAGCATTACCAAGAGGTGGAGGAAAATCCTTGTTAATGAAATATGCAGGTTCACCCTTCAAACGCCCCATCATATCATTGGTATGAAGAATAACGATTTTCTTATTCGCTTCAACCACTCCACAGATGAGGATTAAAAGTAGAAAACTTAAAACCAATCTTTTTGTCATATATTTCCTTTCTGTCCTCTTCTCTGTTTCCTTATCTCATTCCAGATTTTTCATTTTCAATTCTTTTGTCGAGAGACTGAGGTTCTTTTTGAAATACTTCTCCATACCTCCTGCGACAGCCTCGCTATCAATAATGACCGATGCTTCATTGTTTTTCTCCATCGCATAATAGCTCCAATTGGTAGAACCGACGACGGTATAGCGATGGTCAATAATAAGCAATTTTGGGTGAGATGTAACATCAAGCGGGTCGTAGTAAACCTTAACTCCACCGGCTTTCAGCGAATCCGCCATATGTTTGTTCTTTAGGGTATTGTCTTTGTTCCAGCTCGATGCGTCCAATATGACCTTTACATCTACTCCCCGTTTCCTTGCGGCGATTAATCCATGCAACAGTTCCCAGTTTACATCCTCTGGATACTCAAGATATATGCGTGCAGTAAACATAAATACATAAATCGATAGCTCTGCGTTTTCAAACAATTCTATGACTGCAGGAAAGTAATCCCTGTTAGTTATGATTTTTACATCATTAGCCGGTAAAGCAAAAAGGGGGATGCACACAAGCACAAGCAAACCAACAAGTAAAATTTTTCTTTTCATAATTCCTCCAATACATTAAAACACCAGAGCACAAGTCACCAGACACAAGCCTAACATTAGAATATCAGTGCACAAGTCACCAGTTATAGGCTCCTGTAGAATTTCCATAGTAATTTTCCAACTTGTCCTCGTAAACTTTGCAAGCTTCTATGCTTCCTCCTCCGCAAGGGAACCCAAAACTATGTTCACAAATTGTCTTAATTCTCCACGATTCTGCCGTCCATAACCCTCAACTATGTTCGTTGGAACAGATAGAGCTGCCCTCCGCCACGTTTTCTCCTTTCCGCTACTGGTGCTCTTGTGCACTGGTGCTCCTGTGCTCTTCATAGTCCATAGCTTATACTTAGAACAACCTTCACAAGACTTTCTTCGACAGCTGTTACGCCTTCCATATCATGTTGCTCCAGGTTCAGCTCATCGTTGGTATAATTAAAGGTGCAGATTTTCAATCCGGTGTTAATCTCAAAAACATCTTTTACATATCCGAAACCAGATGTAAAGAAAACTTTCGGTATTTCTGAAGAGAGATATGAAGTCTCATATCCAAATCCAAATCTTCCCGAGAAACACGGAGTAAACTTATGCCCAACACCAAGGTGCAATTTCAGGACGTCTTCATAATTAACGGAGACTTCTGTCCAATTTTCAAAGATGGCATCAAGCATAAAAACTGCCGGCAAACTATTGGGAGGAATAATCTTGATGCCAATTCCCGTTCTCTGCGGAATGAAATCCGTATTCATATCGCCTATACTTGCTTTACTTGTATAACATCCTCCTAAATAAACCCTTTCAAAAGGTTTTGCAATTATTCCGAAGGTTGCACCATTGCCCTTTAGTGTTTTAGATCCTTCCTGACAAATGTCCTGCGTTGAAGGATCAATATAATTCTTGCTGTAATTCCATTCCCTGTCCCCGCTGTAGAGATTTAAGGCAAAACCAAGGGAAAACTTGCCTTTGACTATTTCATAAGCAGCTCCGAAATTCACAAGATACAATTCACCTTTTCCTTCGTCTTTAATTGTCTCTTTCAATACATAGAAATCATCTCTTACTTCCCTTGAGTATCTGTAATCATAATTCTGGACAGGGAGTATATCAATCCCAAAACCAATATCCATTGGCAATCCTAAAGATGCTTTAATCAAAGATGGTTTTGAGAAAACATAGCCGTTGTCTGCTACCGTCACATCTCCTACCCTGTTTTCAAATGAATCAAAAACACTCCTCTTTCTCCTCTCACCCACCTTAATTAATCCAACTCCAAGCTCAATCTTCAAACCTGTTGTTTCTGTATACAAGGCAGGATTTGTCCATTCCTCACCTAAAACTACTGCACCTCCAAGACTTAAATGTTTTGCGGTAACAGCACCTAATAACTCACCCGAAGCGACTGACTCGGGAAGCGTATAACCTGAAAGCAAACTAAAACAAATTAAGACAAATATTGGAATCAAACAAAATTTTCTCTTCATTATAACCTCACATCGATTTGAAGATTAAAACTCCAATGCTCCCTCGAATCGATAAAATCACGAACAAGGGTTTCCTCACCATCGCCGTAATAATATTCGTTCTCGGAACCATAAATATCCGTATGGGGATATTCCGCGTTCTTCCTCCTCACTTTAAACCTCAAAGAAATCTGCTCCGACAATCTGTCCTTAAAAGTCAAGTAAAACTTGTTCCCTTCACCATACAGAAAATCTATTCCTGTATCCTCAAAAATCCACTGGCTCATCGATTTTGCGTCCCACATAGCAATTCCTCCAACGATACTAAAGAAATCGCTGAAATTGTGTTCCCAGGCAGCATCAAGATAATTGCCTTCCATCAGGAGATTACCGTTATATTTCTCATTTGGCATTAACCTGACCCTGCCATACCTTGCTTCAAGACTAAGATAGTCTCCTGCTACCGTTGCAAAAATTCTGAAGGTTGTTTCTTCTGTCCTTGAAGTCGTTGCCATCACCGCTTTTGGAAGTTGCTTTTTTTGCCACTTTTGCTTTAGTCTCAGTCTTAATGCAAAAACCGGTCTATATTCGATCTCACCCTGCATTCTAACATTGTTCAGGTTATATGCGAGATTTCTCCATATATCTATATATGCTCTTGTAATAGTTAAATTCCGCAATATCTGATAACGAGTTTCTATATAATTACCATCCTCTGCCTTTGGAAAAGGCAGGTTCTGAAGGTCTGAATACAACGGGTCCAGCAATCTGTAATCCTTTTCAAGCACGGTATCATCGAACTTCGACTGTTCTGAAAAAGCCCTTGAATACGGGTTGTAAAAATCCACCGCATAATGTCTCTTTATATAAATTATATAAAACGTATTGAATTGAACCAATGATTTCAGAATGAATCCGAATCCATAATCCTTCTGTCTCACATATTCACCTTCGAAACTTACATTTCTGTAAACTGTCCGAAAACTTGTTCCCAGATACGTGCGAAAATTTCCGGCAGGCATCATAGTGTAATTTTCGTCGTCCAGTCTATCTTTATCAAATGGAATATCGATATCAGCGGTATCTGGTCTGAGAGGCTTGCTCATAAACGTCTGATAACCGTTAATAGCGAGATAGCTTCCCAGTGGAATAAAGGCAATGTCAGAAAGATCGATTTTTAGTGCACCGCCATAATCTTCCTCGTTAAAAACGTCTTTAAAAGTTGAAATGACGGGTTTCGATATGAAGTACGTATTCACCGAACCATCTCTGTTCAAAATTCCGTTCTTCCTATCCCTGGAGTAAAAAAACAGTGGACTTAGTCTGGATACTTTTACTTCACCTGCAACACCTGAAAGCTTGAATTCATCCGTATCCGTCAAGTCACCAAAAAGACCGTCAACTCTTTTCGTAAGTCTTGCTCTTTCCTCATCGGTGTTGTCAAGCAAAAGACCCTGTCCCAAAGTGAGTCTATAATTGCCTACGATAAGTTTTGAAAGAGGACCCAGATTCATTACCATTGCATAACCTTTGTCAAGTCGCTGCTCCTTACCGGGTGGAGATATGAATATTGCTCCGGTTTTTGCCTTTTTTCCCCATCTTAATCGCATTCTGTTAGAAACACTCCCTGGCTTTTTTGCGGAAACTATCGCACTCTTCTCTTCTATCAATTTACTCCTGAGTCCGGTAATTTCTTCAGGACACCATCCTGCATCTATGAGATTGCTGTAAAGATTATCAGTTGTATCCTGGACAAGTTCCCTGATCTGTGCATCGAGCACATTAACTCTATCCAGAAGAGAATTTTCGTTCATATTCCATATGTCTTCATAACTGTACTTCATTCTGTAATTAGCGGAAAAAGGAACTCCAATAGCTTCAGGTTCAGTTGTAACGACGTAATTCCTCATATTCCGAAATCCATAAGAAGAAAGATACTTTGCTGTCTTTAATTCACTTACATATCTGAGGTTTCCAAGAAACCTTCTATGTTTAACAGCACTTACGGCATCTACGGAAGTAACCCTGTCCAGCAGTAGTATGTCATCAACACCTGCCTTATTTATGTTTAGTGGTGAGACAAGCATATCCTCCCATTCGTCAATGGCACCTTCTCTGGGGCTCTCCTCGGATGCCAACCGTTCTTGTAAATAAAGTATATACTTGGATACCTGTCTCTTCTCTAAAGGGAGTTTGATAATAATCAAAGGTTTCACTTTCTCAAAAGACTCCATATCCATTCTGGGTACACCCAGCACATCATATATACTCTTAAGATAACCTTTCTTAATCCTATAACTGTAAAGAGAATCTGCCAGTGTCTTGCTTATTGGCAAACTTCTTACCTCATCTCTCGATGCAGTGTTTATGTCGATTCTTGCACTTTCCTGTGCCATTAAAACTGCACATGCAAGAAGAATGGACAGAAGAGAAAAATAAACCCTTCTGGACCAGTAATTGCACACCCCTAAATCCCCTCTTATTAGAGGGGACTTTATTGTTTTTCTCAAAACTTCCATCCTGCCTCCATCTCGTGAGTAAACGGTAGCTCCGGATGCGTCCTGAAGGCATAGTTAACCCTTAAATGTTTGAAACCTGAACCAAAGCCGATCGAAAAATCTACAGGTTCTGTCTCGACTCCACTCCTCAACACAAGGAGGTTCTTGATAATTTCAACCTCAGCACCCATTTTAGTATTTATATCGTATCCTAATTGCTTTTCAAAATCCAGTAGTGTAATAACGTTATTAAAGGGAGAATAAGACAGACCTACCGAAATTTGTTCTGGTAGTGGATGCTTGAATTCGTCTCCGATCGACGGACCGTTAACATTGCGATAGAAGAATCCTATTTTCCAATGCCTGTAAACCTCCATTATCATACCAATGTCAACACCGAAGGCTAAATAATCTCCAAATCTTATGTTCTGAAGTTGATAACCGGTTAAGTTGTAACCAAAAGAAACTTCTTCGATAATTCTAAAACCGTGTGAAACAATCATAGCCCTTTCAGCTTCCAGAGTTGTATTGCTCTTAATTACATAGCCCATCGCGTCAGTATAATCCCCTTTCACAGAAGATTCTCTTAGACAAAAAGCAAAATTTCCCCACTTCGAAGGAATTGAAGAGCTAAATGTGAAGTTGCTAATAATACCAAATAGCCTTTTGTATGTCGAGAAAATCTCAGGGCTGTCAACATACGATAAACCCGAAGGATTCCAGAACGGTGCATTATGGTCATCTGCCAGTGCAGTAAATGCACCTGCCATTGCGTTTGGTCTTGTTCCTGTCTGGAAATCTTCAAAAGCACCGAAAAGCCGCACCGCCAATACAAGAAAACATAATATCAAGAATAATTTTTTCATTTTTCCTCCATCGAGATTTCTAATTTTCATTTTCTTAATTTCGCTACAACTTTCACCACAGAGACACAGAGTACACAGAGAAACATTTGTTTTAAGGTTCAAACTAATTAAACTAATTCAACATCTTGTTTTTCACCTTTCCTGGCCTTTGGTCTTCTCTCTTGTGCACTTGTGACTTGTGCTCTAGTGCGCTTTCCTGCCGTTTAGATTTAACTTTTCACTTTTAACTTGTCCTTCTTCCCGATACTCCGATACTCCGTTTCTCCGACACACCGACACTCCTCGCAGGCTAAAGCCTGCGCCTACCCTCACTCATCACTCATCTCTCTTCTGGTCTCTGGTCTTCGGTCTGTGGTCTTATGTCTTATGTCTTTCTTTCTGTGCTCCTGTATCATGGTGTTCCGACAATAACTGGTTTATTAATACTTTGAATCTTTCCACCTGCCTTCTTCAGTTCCAGGTGCGCAATATAAATTCCCGGGGAAATTTGTTTGGAGTTAGTGTCCTTCCCATACCAGTAGTGCGAAGAAGAACCCCCCGGTAAATCACTGAAAATCTTTTTAACCAACCGTCCTTTGATATCGTAAATTTTTAGACCGAGCTTATCTGTATTTGGCTCTGGTGAACAAACTTCAATAGTTGCAATCTCTCCAATGTCAGGTGAAAATGGATTGGGATAAATTTTCATACTGAAAGCACCTGCATTACCACCCTCACCAAGAATCTCCACATCTGCTGGAAATCTCGGCTGAAGCTGGTAACCTGAAGTATATGGTGCTTCAGAATCATACTGACCACCAATACCTGTAATATTGACTTTCTTCCCCACTTTGAGTTCACTTAAATCAATTCCTGTTTTATCATTTACCCTTATATCAATGATAGTGCGCCCATTATAAATCTGAAAATTCTTTCCGCTGCCAGCAATAGATGTTTTTGTCGTAACAATCCCATTTTCTATGCGAACAAGTTTTCCCTCCAGTTCCTCGTCTATCCCCTGGTTCAAAACAAGCACCAAAGGAGTGACCGTTGAAGTTTCGGAAAGAAGTGTTATATTCTCAGGGTAAGTGCTAACTTCAGTCAAACCATTGTATTCTGTTACAGTCCCAGATATTACTACCATTTCACCAAGATGGAATTCCCTGCCCTCACCAGAATAAACATTAATACCTCCTGTTACATCCTGGATATAAAAACTATTCGTTCCCTCTGAACTAAAGGCAACACTTGGTCCGCTAACCATCCCTGAAACATAAACCGAATCGCCTTCCATTGCCGAACTGTATCCATCATCGCCTACTTTTTGGACATCATCGATATTGAAGACGGACCAGACAGATGGTGACTTATATATCTCCTTAAGAAAACCCACATTTCTTGAGGTTTCTACAGGAAAAGTCCACTTTCCTATTTTTCCCAAAGGTGATATGTTATGTACCGTTAAAACACCCTTTGAATCGGCAAAAACCGAACCATCCTTTATAATAATCTCGAAAGGTTTCGTAACACCGTCACCTGTAACCTTTTCTATGGATGCCTGCACAAATCCATCGCCCCACAGCGATATATCGGCGGAATCACCCGACCAGTAACATTCAAGCGGAATTGATATTCCTATCCTATTTATTGTATCTAACCCAGATGAAAAGATGAACTCAATGAAAGAAGTATCCTCTGTACTAACGAAGGAAGGATTGACATCCACATTTCCGGAACCGTCACCCCTTGTTATGATATCCCGAAAACTCCTGGGCATTAACTGATAACCACCAATATACGGCGCGCTATACTTATACTGTCCTACAATGCCCACGATATCAAAAACCGAATCCGGTGTTTGTGCGCCTGGAAGTTCAGTTTCTTTCTTTATCCGGACTTCACAGTTGCCCGTGTTATCAGAAATGATAATGTTATCATCCGATGGAAAAGAAGCTGATGTCGTTGTTACACCCTTTACTATCACAAGCTCTCCTTCATGCTTTTCCATACCTGCTAATCCATCACCTGTAATTTGTTGACAGGTCAGCGTTTCAGGTGAAGGCTCATTCCCCCTTCCATAAAACTGCAGGAATGTCGAAGGCGAAAGCTCTGTCAATCCATAATAATGATAAACAGTTCCGGAAACTTTAACTGTATCAGCAATCGCAAAATACTGAGATATGCCGTAAACGGTAACACCACCTGTTGCATCCTGTATATTCGACTGTCCTCCGAATTCATCTCCCACGGTAACTACACCTTTAATTTTTACATATTCGCCCAGAAGGTGAGGAACACCCTCAGTATCATTTCTATCCACAGCAATAATAGGGATGGTTCCATCGCTTCTTCGGACGAGCACCTCGGGATTCTCTGATACGTAAAGGAGATTCCCTCCTGGACCGGCGGTTCTCACGTTATAAGTGTAAAAATCGAGAGAATCAGGTGCTGTTAAGTTCTTTAGTGTTACGGTCCCATTTCTTGACACATCCACATCGGCGCTATCTATCTCAATATAGTATACATTTAGTGAATCATCTTTAACAATGGAAAATATCGCATCTGAAAACCCGTCACCCGAAAGCAAAACATCCTGGGAATTTCCAGTCCACTTCCAGAAGTGAGCCGTTTTCAATTCTATGCTCTTGAGGACACCAAAACCATTCTGTAACTGAAATCCCAATTCACAAATCGAATCCGATATAACTTCATCGGGTGTTACAGAAATTATACCCTGACCATCCGATGTAAGAATAGATACTTGCGGCTGTTCTGGAATTTGCTTTAAAGTCCCTCCCCTTCCGGCAGTCATAACAAAAAATGTATAGGTAGCAATGGAATCCGAGCTGACAAGATTATCGACATCGATAATTGAAGAATCTATCTCCGTCGTCTCAACCGAATCAACCGTTACGATAAAAGGATCAGCAGAAGTTCCCGAACCAGAAATAGAGGCAACTGCACCGATATTTCCAGAACCTGAAAGAACAATATCCGATAAATTGCCTGTCCATTGCCATTCGTAGGGAATAGCAATACTCAATTTTCTCAACGTATCGACTGATGCAACGATCACAAATTCTTCCGTTAGCGTAAATCCATTGGGCACTGTATCGGGATTGATATAAGCCTTTCCGGTTCCGTCAAGAGTAACTATGATATCGCCATCGCTCCTCGGCTCTATCTTGAAATCATCGTAAGAGTAGTTGACTATACCCATAACGTGCAGTATAGTATCGTAAAGCGTCGGCACATAGGAATAACCCGCTGTGTCATTAATCCTACAATCACCGCTGCTATCGTTAATCAGCCATTCACCGTAGCCAGCGTTGACATCAGTGACTACAACGTCGGAACAGCGCACCAGAACACCCTCGTATGCTTCTGCGGTGTCAACAACACCGGTTTGAACCACAGCAGGACCTGGCAGAGCATTTCCTTTCGAAATTACGGTTACTTCATCAAGATAACCTATCTCGGTCTTCCCGTAATATTCACTTACCGTCCCTGTCAACTCCACAAAATCTCCCTCTTCTATTCCATGCGTGGTATCCGTATCGTAAATCATAATGCCGTTCCATGCTCCTTCACCATCCTGTATATAGTACTCTACTGCTGAAAAAACACCCTGCGAAACAGTCGCGATTCCCTGAACGGTAACAACGCTATCAACATATGGGGAATTACCGTTCGGGTCAGCGGTATATTGGATGTCGTAAATGGTAAGTGAGAAAAGTGGGTTTGTTACTAACAGAAAAAAGAAAAGACAAAAGAGAATTTGTCGACTCATAATGCCTCCTTGCATAGAGGTTTATATTTTGCTATGAGTATTTATATCACAACCTTCATACAAGGTCAAGAAAAAAAACAAAAATTCAATATAGGTGATGAAAGAGTTACAAAGAAAGCCCGATTCGCACATTCTGAATCGAGCTTTCTTGTCGCATTTATTCGGGTGCTACTTCCCTTCTTTTTTCCCTTCTTCAGTCGCTGCTTTCACGGGAACGCAGATTTCCGTCTTCAATTCTTCAGCTTTTACCTTGTCGGGGGCATTGAGATATTTCTCAAATGAAACCCCACAAGGTTCGTATTTATTCTCAACTATCCAGCTGTAAAGCTTTTTGTAAGTGGGTGCACATTTTTCATAAGGACCAACATACACTGTAGATGCTACCTTCTGAGCAGGAATCTCTTTGACCTTTAAGTCATCATCTCCTTTGAATTCCCCTACAAACTGACACATCACCTCGTATCGCGTATCTTCAGGCTTAACCTGCTCAGGATCATCGTAGTATAATCCCATTGGATAATTCCGCATTTTCAAGTTTCTCTTTCCCATCATTGAAAACAACTCGCCCATCGATTTTCCTGTTTCTGTGTATGGTCCTTTCTTCTCAAGGTAAACGACAATTACTGCTGCATTATCTTTAATATTGATTGCGGGTGTAATCGGTTCCACTTTCTCCACCGGTTTCTGCTCGCAGCTAATAAACACAAAAACAAGGAGAATTACTGAAATCAGCAGAACTGATTTATGCAAAAAATTAGACATAATACCTCCTTTTGGTTAAAAGAGTAAAGAAATGTTTAACCACAGAGAAATCCGAGTTCTTTTATAAAATCCCATAAAATCACTCTGTGAATTCTGTGATTTGAGCTTACATAATGATGATTGTTACTGAGCATACAGAGTGTCTATATCGATTCCAGAAACATTGTTCCCTGAAATCACAATGGAATCAGGAATGGTAAGATGCGTCAGAGAATCTGTATGACCATACCAGCCTATAGGATCAGTTCCAAGGTCATAGGAACTATTACCGTTTTCATCCTTTACGGCAGCAACATAGTATGTCCCGTCATTAACCTGTATGATTGTGTATGTTCCATTCCCCAACGTCACAGAACCATTGCTCAATGGACTGCCTCCTACAATCTCGCTAATATTGTTAACAAGTAAAACAAATGCTCCATCAATGGCTTCGCCGTCATTTGTCACGGTTCCCGAAATCGTAATACCGAGTATCTCATCCTTTGCTTTCTCACAGGAACTGACAAGAATTATGACCAGGAAAAGCACAAGAATTACGGTAAGAATACTTCTGTTCATATCACCTCCTTTATTTAGATATTTTATCTTTCTACTTCCTTTACCACATCTATTATTGTCCCATCTCTATATTCAATGAGCGCAATGATTCTATCCTTTAATCTTGGTGACTCCGGTATCCCCGTGATCTTTTCAACTTTTTCCTTAAGTTCTTGAATAGAAACTATAGGGAGCTCTGAGTCTTTCATCCTGACAATTAAGTCTTCCCTTCGAGGATTTATCGAGATTCCCCTTTCAGTAACGATAGCATCCACTGTCTCTCCAGGCGCAGTCACAGTCGTTACTTTTTCTTTTATCACAGGAATTCTCTTCCTGTAGGATGGAATAGTTATTAAGCTCAACTTGCTGCCGGCAGCAACATCAGGATGACCTCCTATGCCATGAAGCAATAGACCATCGGAATGCGTATTTACATTAACATTGAAATCTACATCAACCTCTGTAGCACCAAGAAAACCCACATCGAGTCGGTTAACAAGACACCCTTTCGAATGGTAATTTGCATACATCGTCATCGGTGTTTCTACATGTTTTATGTCATTTCTAAAAGACTCGATTACTCCTCTGTCAAAAACCTGTCCATCATAGAGAGCTTGAAAAAGCCCCTTCTTAAACAAAAGAACGGCATAGGTACTCAATCCTCCGTTAATAAAACTCCCTTTAATATTTTCCTTTTCCATCCTTTCACCAAGAATCTTTGTAACTGCAAGTGAAATCCCGCCCGCACCAGTTTGGAATGAAAATCCATTTTTGAGATACCCGCTTTCCTGTATGAATTGAGCAGCATACTTAGCGATGAGCAATCTTGTCGGACTTCTTGTAATTCTTGTTGTTCCTGAAACAATTTTCTCAGGATCACCAATGGAATCTACAACAACGACATAATCTACATTAGTTGCCGGTACTGAATAAGGCGCACAGGGGTAAGAAACCAGATTATCCGTAATGATAACAACTTTATCGGCAAACATCGCATCTGCATAACCGTAAGCCATCGGTCCAAAAGCTGAAGCACCATCAACCCCATTTGCATTCCCATAGTCGTCCGCACTCGATGCAGCAAGAAATGCAACATCTATATGAAGGTCACCATCCTCAATGGCTCTTGCTCTCCCACCATGAGTTCTTAAGACCGCAACCTTTGGAAGTCCTCCGTAGGAAACGAATTCACCAATGGGGCCATTCATACTCCCTTCGATCTTTGTAATTACACCACTCTTAATATGTTCAATCAATGGTTTATGGCATGGAAAAAGGGCAGATGGAGCAAGAGTCAAATCTCTTAAACCCATTTTTGCAATCTCATCAACCACCATATTAACGACATAGTCCCCATCCCTGAGGTGATGATGAAAAGAGATGGTCATTCCATCTTGTAATCCTGATTTCTCTATTGCTTCTCTTAATGAGCGGAGTTTGTTCACTCCCGGTCTGGAAACAGTAATTGGCGGAGAAACCCTTTTTCTTCCCACTCCATTATCCACAAACACACCTGCAAAGGGTTTGAGTTTTTTACCCTCGATTTCCGTCGGTATCATCCGACCAACTGCATTCTTCACAAATTCCATAATCAGTTCAGTCCGCTCTTTTCTCGTAAATAATCAGTAAACCTTGTTTCATTCTCCTGAAAAGATGTCATTGCGAGTGTTTTTTCATAATTCCTCCGAAGCAATCTCGATTTTTCGCACTATGAGATTGCCGCACCCGCCTTCGTCGGGCTCGCAATGACAGGCTATACTAAATGTTTGCATCTCCTATTCGATTTCCATTCTATACTTTTCTGCAAGTTTCAACACTCTCCTTGCTCGCTTCGCAACCGGTGCGTCTATCATCTTTCTTCCAAGTGAAACAACACCACTTCCCTTCTCTTCTGCATCTTCAAGTGCTTCAAGAACCTTCTTAGCATATTCTATTTCTTCCTCGGTTGGTTCAAATACCTTATGAATATGCTCTATCTGCAACGGATGTATAACTCCCCTTCCCTCAAACCCGATTGATTTACCAAATTCGGTATCCTTAATAAGTCCCTCGATATCCTCAAAATCAGAAAAAATGGTATCGGATGCCTGTATACCCGCTGCTTTTGCAGCTAACACGACCTGCTGTTTTGCAAAAAGCAATTCCTTTCCCTCTTTTGATTTCTTAATTCCAATGTCAGCCGTAAAATCCTCCGCTCCAAATGCTAACACTGCGTTTCTCCTGCTTGCCTTTGCTATTTTCGGGGCATTTAACACTCCCTCTGCGCTCTCAATCAATGGAAAGATTTTTATTTGTCCAACCGCACTATTATTTTGTTTTTCTAAGGTTTCAAGTATATTATCGAGTTTCAAAACATCAGCAGCACAGTTAGTCTTTGGAAGCATAATACCATTGGGCAGGGCAGGAAGAATTACTCCTAAATCCTCCTCTCCCCCATTTGAAAACGGATTTATTCTTACTATTACTTCCGCTTCTCCAAAATCAAGAACCCCGAGAGCATTCCCTATAAGAAATCTCGCATCAATCTTCTCATTTTGACTCACAGCGTCTTCTAAGTCCAGAATAATCACATCTGCTGCAAACAAACCACATCCTTCCATAAGGTAAGGATTGTTTCCTGGAATATATAGACGCGTCCTTCTTAAATTATTCTGTTTATTACCGTGTTGCTTCTTTTTGAATCGAAATTCTTTTGCATTTGATGAGTCAATCTTATATAATGCCGACTCTATTCTCGACTTTATTACAAAATCAAGTGCGCCATCATCTGTGGCATCAATCTTGCAAGCGGAAAGACCCAGCGAAGAAAGATATCTCTTTATGTAATTCCTTATGTGGTTTCCAAAAAACCTTTGTACGGAACTTTCCAGATTTACTTCAACCTCTTTCACACTCGAGGAATTTAGACTTATCTCTATATCAGCTTTTGCTTTTCTTCCGGCTACTACACTCTTTGAAGTTTTCACAGTATATATCTATTATCATCGATTAAGAAATAAGTCAAGAAAAAAGTAAATCAGCCACTTCAAAATGCTTCACCGATGGCAAAGTGGAAGCATCCTGAGCCCTCAAGGTTTCTTGCGTAATCGAGTCTGAGAGGACCCAGTGGTGTATACAACCTTATCCCCGAGCCGACACCAGATTTAGGCGAAAACTTACTAATATCAAGAGCTAACTCAAGTGCTCCGATATCTAGAAATATAACTCCTGTAAATTTCCAGATGATGGGTAGCCTTATTTCTGAAGAGAAAAGGATATATTCCTCTCCCCCCAGAGGATTATTATGACGGTCCTTTGGACCAATAACCCGTTCACCGTATCCTCTCACTGTTGTGGCGCCGCCAAGGAAAAAACGACTGTGAATGGGAACCCTCTCTGTCGGTGAAAAAGGCTTTGCAAGACCAGCATCAAACCTTAAAACAACAGTAGAATAACCCGCGGGGTAAAATACTCTATATCGAAACTCGTTCCGGATAAAATTACTGGTTGCTTTCGGGAGAATACCCGAGAATGCTGTATAATTGGATATAAAAGCACCTTTTACGGGTCTTATCGGGTCGTCACGTGTGTCCCTGCTAAAAGCCAAAGATAGGGTTCTAAGCCACTCAATACCTTCAACAATAAAGGTATCCGCCTCTACATCGAAGATCCGAATCCGCTCTAAATCATATCGCAAGGATATAGGTCGGGGTATTACAATAACATAACCACCATAACGTCTTGTTTTGTAACCAATCTCCTTTCGTTGTTCCATTCTCAAGCCGATGCCATTTTCAAACCACCTTCCGAATGTAATGGGATCTCTGTAATTGATCTCGGCGCTCTGCTCACGGAAGCTCAGCTTACCTATAATCGTTGTTCTTCTGAGAGAGTGCAGGAAATTATTATTTCTAAGAGTAACAGTAGTCTTTGGTCCATCAAGTGCAGAATAGCCAATCCTGAGACCCAGATTTATCGGCTCTTTGGATTCCAATCCAAAAATTAATTTCCTTTTAATATTGGTATTTTCCTCACGAATCCTGATCTTTGAGAATAGGTCAAGCTCATACAATCTCTTTCGTGCCTCTGCGATTTTCTTATTGGTCAATAACGTTCCACTTTGTAAACCAATTATCCTTTTTAGTCGACTTTCGTCGACAGGTGGATTTCCCTCCACCGTAACATCTGATATGTAAACCTTCTCACCCTCTGACACATTAAAAACAATAGATGCTCCATCCAGAATATTAACATCGGCGGTAATCCTTGCATCATGGTAACCGCGCTGGTCATACTGATTAATCAGCCTCAAATACTCATCTCCCAGAATGAATGGATTGAAAGGTAAACCGACCCTTGTCTTGATTTGCAATTTAAGTTGCTGGGTATCGAAAATGCTATTACCCGTAAATGAAACCTTTTTCACGAAAGTCCGCTTACCTTCTTCAATCCTTATCCTTATATCGACCAACGCGCTTGAATCTGTATCATATGCCCAAGTTATCGATGGTTCGAGAAAACCATGAGTCATATAGACAGACTTAAGGGCGTCAATGTCACCATTAAGAATCTCCGGATGAAATCTCGATTTGGTAAAAAAACGAGGAACTCTCAAAAGCATCGCCTCTCTGAGTTCCCTCTCTTTTACTAATGAGTCGCCCGTGATGGATACAGAACGAACTGTCAGTGATAACGTCAGAAAAACTGCAATTTTTATAACGACTACCATAATTTGATATGGAAATCAAGACCTGCATCTGCATCTCGATTTTCAAGGTCATACATTGAATAGATTGAAAGGTTCCTGTTTATCTCGTAATCAAAACCTACTTGAGGTTGTCTCCAGTTGTCAAAAGCACTTGTATAAGTGACCTTTAACCTCTTTATGAAACGCTTCTCAACACCCAGTCTTAGAAGAGCAGGGTCTGTAATAGGACCTGTAAGTTTGACACGTTCCAATCCCAATGTTCGTGCAATCCTGTCTTCTACCCTCCCTTTCATCCTTTCAACCAGATAACCAACCGCCTTCTCACCAACATCCTGTGATGAAGGAATCAGCATAACACCCCTTGTCTGTCCAGAAAACACGAGGCCGATAATTTCCTGAGTCGGCATCTCGGGTTGTGAACTAAGGTCTATTCTTATCTTTTCAGGCGGACCAGTTATTAAAAGCAATATAAGATAATCGGTCCCCAGATAAGATATTTCTCTTGAGGCATTAATATCTAAATTTGGACTAATACTTCTGGGGTCATCAAAGTCGATACTACCCTCTCCAATTCTGAAATCTCGTCCCAGGTACCCGACACGACCACCTTCAGCTATTCTAATCCTTCCCGTTACTCCCTGTCTGGCAGCAGATCCTGAAATATGGATGTCACCATCAACGTCAATATCAGCAACACTGTTATGAACTTCAAAATCAGTATTTATCCCAATGTTAAGAGCTACTTTGTTTAAGAATTCTGGCAACCTTTTAGGTGGACGATTTAGTCGGCTGAGTAGCCGTTGTATCAGTTGTGCCTCAATTGGCTCTATATATGAACCGGTTACAAGGATTTCGCCCTCAAGCTTAGAAGAACCCATTTTCCCGGTAAGATGTAAATCGCCATCTATTCCGACCTTGGAACGTTTCATTACAGGAACCTTTATCTTTTTAAGTGCTATATCTAATGATGCATCCCTATCAATGCCAATATTTCCGCTTACCACCACCTCACCTTTATGATATAGAATCTCCATCTCTTGAAACTTTATATATCCTTTGCTGAAGTCAAGATTTCCATTTACAGGTCCGATTGTATCCACTCCTGTAATAACAAGAAGCGAAAGGAGCCGTGCGTTCCCGAAAACTTCTGGTTTAGTTAAGTTTCCTCTAACATCAAATGCTAACGAAAGAAAACCAGAAAGTTCAATTCCTGATATCATAGGACTTAAGATAGAAAGATCGAGAGAATCCGAGTTAAAATTGAATTCAATGGGTGTGTCTCGCGTTAGCGGTAATTGACCTTCAAAAGCTATAACTCTTTCGCCAAGTTTAAGGTGAGATGGCTGAATAGATATCGATTCGTTATCGAAGTTTAAAGTAATCAGCCCATCATTGGTGATAATACTATTTTTTACGAGAACCGAAAGCGTTTCTACCACAATACTGTTTTTATGAAGGCTAAGACCAAGATTAACAGGACCTACTGTATCTTCATCAACAGCAAGCGATAACCTTTCAACAGAAATACCTCCTGAGCATTGTGGTCTTAACATCCTACCTGACAATTCTATATCTACATTAAGTTGTCCTGAAATGACACTATGTGGAACAACAAGATTCAGAACCTTAAGGTCCAATCCTCTTGTCAAGATATTGAAATCCATCTCTCCTGCATTGGTTATTGGAATTGAACCCGAGAAATATACTATGTCTCCACCAAATCGCATTTGTGAAGGTCTGACTGTAACGTTTTTTTTAGTGATTTCTACGACGATAGAATCCTTGTTCGCTAATACATAATCCTTAAAGTGAACAGTAAGCGGCGCTATCTTTATCAAATGCTGATCAAGGTTCAGGCAACAATTAACCGGTCCAAGCGTATCACTTTCTGTAATCAAAGATAACTCTCCAATTTTAACATTACCGAAAAATTGTGGCTCTGAAACAACTCCCGACACTCTTATATCAGCATCGATCTGACCGAAGATTTCCCTCTTAGGCAAAACAGGGCTCAGAACTTTAAGGTCAAACCCTTCTGTTATAATATTAAAATCAACTCCATCTGCAGCAAAAACGGGGAGCGTTCCATAAATTTCTACCTCTTGACCGCCTACATTTAATCTTGCAGGATTAATTGTAACCCTCTTATCAGCAAACCTCAGAGTGAGCGTTTCTGCAAGTGAAGCCTGCAAACCACGAATTTCATATAAAAAATCCTTGATTGTCACTAAACCAACCGAACTCTCGGGTGCTGAAAGTCTCCCCTTGGCGTTTCCTGCAAGAGTTAGGAATCCAGAACCTTCCTTCAGGAAACTACCTATATAAAATTTTTCCATCAAGAAAGAAATAACAAACGGGTATGGTTTTTGAAGAGAAATAAATCCTTTACCTTTGATTAAACCTGATAGAGTTAGGCTGACCGAATCGTTTTTCATTGCAACACTGAACAGAAGATTGCCGAGTTCATTGTTGGAATACCTGATATCCTTGATTGCGATCTCTCCATCTCCTCTTCGCTTTCCTTCGGTTACATTAAAATTGAATCTGCCTGATATTCTCTTTATAGACATACCAGCAAGGGATAATGGAGTGACTAAAAGATTACCCGAGATTATACCATTTTTATATATTAGCCTTCCACTGATTGGCTGGTTACGATACTTTCCATCAATTGATATATCTATTTCCTTTTCTGTTTTTCCAATAACAGAAATTTCCCCTTGTCCACTTTTTAAGCTTACATTAATTAGATTATCTTTATATAAACCTTCTATGTTAAATTTCTCATTCGCAACATTGCCTGAAAGAAAAATTTTTCCGTCTTGTGAGTTAAGACTATACATAGCTTTGCCTGACAGCTGAAACCTTTTGCCAGAGATTGAAAGAGCATTAAGATAAACCGTTTTATCTTCGTAAAGATACGATAGTGTGATTTTTCCAAATCTCATTGAAGCTAACTCAAAGTTGCCATTAGCCAAAGGATTTTCCATAGAACCACTGACTTCGCCAGTGGAAGCGACCGTTCCTTCTGTCATTTCCAGATCAGTAAGGTCTATATTCAGTTTGTTGACCAACCGCAGAGCACCACCAAATTCATAACTTCCTGAAGTCAAGAAGTTCGAGTTAGCAAGATTCAGGGTTAAATGAGTCACCTCCAGGTGTTCGTCCGTTAAAGAGCATTGCGTAGAAAAACCAATTTTCCTCCCTTTATATACAATTTTTCCAGAATCCATAACAAAAATGCCGATATTGAACATAACAAGTTTTCCTTTGCCTCTCTTTAATTTAACCTTCAAAGCTTCGTCAACATCGATAACCGGTTGTTCAATGTACAACTGTGATATGCTAATGCGCTTTCTAACTAATGAAAGTGCGTTATAGTTAAGTTCAACACTCCTCGCTTCCACAACGCTCCCAATCCTTATATTATTTAATTTGAGATGGTGAAAAAGATTACCTTGAATATTGTCTACGGTTAAATCCACTCCTAATTGAGTTTTAACCATCTTCTTCGCATATCCCAGAGCAAATCTTCGAATCGGATGGAGTCCTGCTAATAGATAAATTCCTGCTAAAAAGACTACAAAAATTGCAAAAATTATGGCAGTTTTTTTCATCAAAGAATAACTTGGTTTTTTAGTGATTCCCGATTTGGATAAACCTTGAACTAACCATTTTCCTTTTCCTTGAAAAATGTTTTCAAAACCTTGAGTGAACCGTAAACAACAATTTTATCACCTTCTTTTAGGACTTCATCTGCTCTTGGCACAGAAATCCAATCTTCTCCCCTCTCTATACCTAATACCAGCAATCTTCTATCAGGTAATCTAAGGTCCGAAATAGTTTTGCCTTCCAAATGGAAGTTTTCTTTAATAATTACCCGCACAAGACCGTACCCTTCTGTTAGATGTAAAAGCTCTTCTGATAAGCCTTCTTCAAAAATAGGAGATTTTCCAATTCGTTCTCCAACGAACCTTTCCCATTTCCCAATAAATGCCCTGTTAGTAGCGATTCTATAAATCAGATATATACCGACAATAAGAATCAGAATATTTACAGGTATATGGTAACCACTGCTCGTTATAAAGGAAGAAGTAGCAGTTACAATAATAGTAATAATCCCTGCACTACCCAAAATCATAAGCCAGGTTATAATCATTCTTCTCGCTGGATGATATACAACAGACTCTGATTCCTTCGTTGTGAATCCAGTCCCTGTGATCGCTGATAAAGCCTGAAATGTTGCCTTTTTCTCATCCATTCCGGTCATCATCAAAAGCATAGCAGCAGCTCTGACTATAAGGTGCAAGACGAAAATGACAACCAATGTTGGTAGGATAAAATATAATCCGGTCATTTCAATTCCTGTTTTTTATAACCACTTTTTCCTTTTGAAATATGCAAACATTGTAATAACAACGGCAGCCATTACGAGCCAAACTCCCGGGTATGCCCAGCGATAATTGAGCTCCGGCATAAAACGAAAATTCATTCCATAAATGCCTGCCAGGAAAGTTAGGGGGATAAAAATGGTCGCAATAATGGTTAACACCTTCATAACCTCGTTCATCCTATTACTGATACTTGACAGGTAAGTATCAAGCATACCCGACACCATATCTCTGAATGACTCTATTGTATCAATAACCTGAATTGTGTGGTCATAAACATCCCTGAGGTATATAGTTGTTGTATCCTTGATAAGCGGATTTTCTGTTCTCTGAAGACCACTGATTAACTCTCTTAAAGGCCAGACCGACTTACGCAAAAATATCATCTCTCTTTTTAGGTTATGAATTGCCTGCAGGGTTTCTCTCTTTGGGTTCGTCACCAACTCCTCTTCCATAAATTCTATTCTCTCTCCAATTTTCTCAAGTATGAAAAAATAGTAATCAACAATAGAATCAACTAAAATGTAAGCAAGATAATCCACACCCATCTTTCTAATACGACCTTTCCCATTTCTAATTCTCTCCCTTATCGGATCAAAAATATCACCCTTTTTCTCCTGGAAAGAGATTACGAAATTTGGGCCAAGAATTAAACTTACCTGCTCGGATATCATCTCTTTCCGTTCTTCATCGTAATATATCATTTTCATAACAATAAATATATAATCTTCAAAATCTTCCATTTTAGGGCGTTGTCCCGTATTTAAGATATCCTCCAGTATAAGAGGATGCAGAGCAAAATGTTTCCCTATCTTTTCAATAACTTCTACATTATGAATCCCATCTATGTTTATCCACGTTAATGTTGGTTTATCCCTAAAAGGAAAACATTCCTCAACCTTCTCTACTTCCTTTTCCTCAAATTGAGATTCATTATAATCCATAATTGAAATCCTTACTTTGCCGGTTTTCTTCTCTCCTAAATGTATAAGAGTACCGGGTGAAAGACCGGCTTTTTTGGAAGCTCTTTTCGTAAATTTATCCATTTTCATTCACCTCTTTTCTTTTACTTCGCTGTTGTGAAAAATATTTAAACAAATTTTATTAAACCTCCTATTTAAATAATTGTAATATGTTTTTAATACCCCCAATTCTCTTTTTTCAAAAGGGAAATAGATTCTCCCTTCGCCTTATGATTCTCTTGTGCCAATCTCACCATGCAAGGTTAGTTGGGGAAATGGAATAGTAATACCTGCCGCATCGAATGCTTTCTTTATCCTCTTTCTGAGTTCTCTCTTTATTCCCCATTGTTTTTGCGGGGTCGTTTTCACTATTAATCTAATAGTAATACCCGAGTCAGCCAACTTTTCAACTCCAAGCACCTGAGGTTTTTCAACAATGAAATCTTTGTATTTTTCCTCTTTCTGAAGCCCGCCTGCAACATTTTCCATTATGGTTATAACCCTGTCAAGGTCTTCCTTGTAAGCAACATCTACGTCAACGAGAGCCCTTGACCATCCATGTGTCATATTTACAACCGCCTTAATTTCCCCATTTGGTATGATGTGAACATTGCCATCAAGGCTTCTCAACCTTGTGGTTCTCAAGGTTATTCTTTCAACAACACCTGTATGCTCTCCGATTTCCACAACATCACCAATCCTTAGCTGGTCCTCGGCAAGTATAAAAAATCCTTGGAGGAAATCTCTTATCACTGATTGTGCGCCAAAACCTATTGCAACACCTGCAACTCCTGCTCCGGTCAAAAGTGGCGTTAGATTAAAACTAAATTCTCTGAGAATCATAAAAAGAACTATAATGCCAAAGAATATCCAGGAAGTTGTGTTGATAATGCTGGCAATTGTTTCAGCCCTTTTTTCTCTTTCATTCCTTGTGCTTCTATTTTCATCTTCAACAAGTCTCACGAATTTCTTCGTAAGAAATTTCACAAGAAATACAATGGAAATATAACCAATGATTATGAATAAGATTCTGATTCCATGTGAGAGAAGCCATTGTTTCAATCCCCCCGTTTTTGCTAATTCCGTAGCTTTAGTAACCTGAGATAAAACAGAGAAATATATACGATAAACAAAATTCATTCTTACCTCCCGTTAAATTACCTACATCTTTCATTGAATAACAACTTTATCTTAATTTGTCAAGACCTTTGTGAGCCTGAGTAACTTGAAATAAAATGTCTTCTCCATTCGGAAAACTCACCCTTCCGAATAGACTGTCTTATTTCTCTCATAAGCTTCATAAAGAAAGAAATATTATGAACCGTTGCAAGAATGGGACCCAGTATTTCACCCGCATTGAACAGGTGTCTTATGTATGCTCGCGAAAAATTTCTGCAGCTATAACAATTACAGTCTTCATCGAGAGGAGAATAGTCCTTTGCATATGGAGCATTCTTAACAACAATCTTTCCTTTACTTGTAAAAACGGTTCCTGTCCGCGCGTTTCTTGTGGGGAGGACGCAGTCGAACATATCGATGCCGTTCAAAACTGCATCGACTATGTCCTCCGGGTAACCAACACCCATGAGATAACGTGGTTTCTCAGCTGGAAGTAGTTCCGCTGTACAACCGGCAATATCAGTTTGCAAGCTTTTCGGTTCACCCAGGGCAAGACCTCCTATTGCATATCCATCGAATTGCATATCGACCAATTCGAGTGCAGATATTCTTCGCAATTTTTTATATGCTCCACCTTGAACTATTCCAAAAATTGCTTTTTCATTCCCTGCGGTTCTATCAAAAATACGCTTTCCTCTTTTTGCCCACTCCGCGGTTCTCCTAACAGCCTTCTCACTGTGAGCGTAGGAGGAAGGATACAAAACTGGTTCATCAAAACTCATTATGATATCGGCACCAAGTGCCAGTTGTATCTCGATAACCTTTTCAGGAGAAAAAAAGATACTATTTCCATCCAGATGCGATTGAAAACTTACACCTTCATCCGTAATTCTGTTGAGGTCAGCAAGACTTATAACCTGAAAACCACCACTATCCGTTAGTATTCCACCATTCCAACCGATAAAATTATGCAGACCACCTGCTTCCTTGACAACAGCTTCACCGGGTCTTAAGTGCAGATGGTATGTATTTGCAACGATCAACTGCACACCTGTTTGATGCAGAGAAAGCGGACTAAGTGTCTTTACAGTTCCTTGCGTTCCAACAGGCATAAAAACAGGCGTTAGAATGCTACAATCTGATAGGTGAAGCTCGCCAATCCTTGCTTTTGTATTAACGTCTTCTTTGATTACTTTGAATCTCACACCAATATTCTACAACAATTTTTCAGTTTGTCAACTGCAATCTTTTTCCTTGACAATAAAACTGAAAGTGACTATACTAAAATTATGTCTTTAAGGTGCTCGAGGTGTGGAAAGGAAATTGCGCCAGGAGATTCATCCTATATTATAAAGATAACAGCACTAAGCAATTTTGATGGAGTAATAAGAATTCAGGAAAATGCAGACCTTAAGGCTTTGTTAAAACAGTTGGAAGAAGAAATCAAAGGATTGCCAGAAGAACTAATTGAGGAAGAGATTTTTAAGGAAAAAGAGTTTGTTCTTTGCCCCATATGCAAAGAAATATTTCTTGCAAATCCTCTTGGAAAAAATCTCGATGACTTAGAAGCTCCTGAATCGATCCCTCCACCTTAAAAGGTTCTAAATTCAACCTACAGGCAAACTTGACGAATTCTTGGATGTTACCAAAGACGCGATACTTGGATTTTGTCTCGTTTAGAAACATTCGTTTAATATTTCGCTTTTTACTTGACAAATGCTTTCTAAGGTGATATAATTAAAGACTTGACTATATAATAACTCTAAGTTCGACATAATCAAGTATTAGTAAGCGAAAAGTTTAAGGAGGAGGAAATATGTATTATGAAAGTGGTTCCAAATACTTCTGGATCTCTTTTGTTACTTCGCTAATTGTATCCTCGATAATGAGTTTCATTTTCATTGTATTCGTATCTCCTTACATTACTCAGATAAAAACGAAAGTTGAGGTTCCAAATCTTAAAGGAATGAAAGAGAACCAGGCTTCCCTTGTTCTTAAAAACAAGGGACTCCTTCTGCTTGTGTCACAAAACAAAGAGGATGCAAATTACGAGGATGGTGTTATCTTGGAACAGGAACCTCTTCCAGGCTTTTCTACTGAGAAGGGCAGCCTGGTCAAAGTCACAATTAATCAAAAATCTGTATCGGTTCCATCTCAAGAAGTGATACCTGATGTGAGAGGACAGCAATTGATGTTGGCAAAGGATAGATTAGAACGAAGCGGATACTTAATCGGAAAGATAGAATTCGCCGAATCCGAAACCTATGCGAAAGATCTTGTCTTCGACACAAACCCATCTCCGGGAACAAAATCTGTTATGGGTACAATCGTAAATATAACAGTAAGTACTGGAATTCAGGAAACTACTGTACCTAATTTAAGAAGAAAAACCATTCATTCTGCCAGAAATATTCTAAGCAGCAAAGGACTGAAATTGGGTAGAATTAGCTACACCACAAATATAGAATTACCTTTCGACATTATTGTATCCCAACATCCTTCTTCGGGAACAAAAACAAAAGCGGGAACATCCGTCGATATCGTTGTAAATAGAGAAGGAACTTACTAAGATTATGAGGCGTCTTATTATTCGGGTTTTGCTTACAAAAACTGAAACCGCAAATAGATGAACATAAAGAGAATTCTGTTTTGGGCTGCAGTTGCCATCGTATCGTTCGCGGTTGGAATACTCTTAATGAATTTTGTTGTCATGCCTTTAATTGTAAGACATGGAGATATCGTAACTGTCCCTGATGTGACGGAAATAAAACTTAGTGAAGCCGAGAAGATCTTGAAAGCTATGAAACTTGAACCTTACATAGAACTCTATGATTTCGATGCAACTGTACCTGAAAACTATGTTTACAAACAAGAACCACTTCCAGGGATAGAATTAAAAACATCGAGAAGAGTGAAATTGTGGATTAGTAAAGGACAGAAGAAAATATTAGTACCCTATCTTGAAGGACTTCCGCTTATTCAGGCGGAAAATATCCTCCAGAGATTTGGACTAAATGTTGCAAAAATTGAAACCCTACTGTCTGATTCGTTTCCACCAGGAAGAGTAATCAAAACTTTCCCTGAGGCTAATACCCCTATAAGCAAACAAACGGGTATAAGAATAATAGTCAGCAAAGGAACGAAAGAAGGAGGTTTTCCAATGCCCAATCTTTTCGGGAGAAAACTTGAAGAAGTCAAAAAACCTCTTCTGGACATGGAACTTGTAATTGGCAACATAAAATATGTCCAAAGTGAAGACGAACAAGAAGGGGAAATAATACTTCAATCTCCACAACCCGGAGTTTCCGTTTCGTCTGGTGACACAATAACACTCATTGTAACAACAGCGGTTCCAGATAGTTCTAACTCGGGAAAAACCGATAAACAAGAGAATTAAATCAATGAAAGCGGTTATACAGAGAGTAAAACAGGCATTCGTATTAACTGAAGGGAAACCGAAAAATTCGATCACCAGGGGTATTTTAGTACTCCTCGGTGTAAGTAAATATGACTCGATGCAAGAGGCCGAGAAATTGGCGGAAAAATGCTTTCACCTCAGGATTTTTGAGGATGCAAATGGCAAGTTAAACCGCTCTCTTTTGGATATCGAAGGAGAGTCCCTTATTATCTCGCAATTCACACTCTATGCAAATACAGAAAAAGGCAGAAGACCAAGTTTTACTGATGCTGCTCCGGGTGATATGGCAAAACCCCTTTATGAAAAATTCGTTGATACTTTCAGAAAAAACGGAATTCACAGTGAAACAGGCTTTTTTGGAGCAAAAATGCTTGTGAATATTGAAAACGACGGTCCAGTGACACTAATAGTTCAAACACAAAATTGAAATTCAAGGTCCTTAGGCAATTATGATAAAAAGCATGACTGGTTTTGGTTTGTTTGAAGCTTCTCCAGAAAAAGGAGTAAAACTGAGCTGTTACATTAAAACCCTCAATCACAAAAACCTGAACGTTACGACACGCATCCCTATCGAACTTAGAGAGTTCGAACAGGATATAACAAACGGATTAAAAAAAACATTCAAAAGAGGAAAAATAGAGGCGTATCTTACATTTAAAACAGATAATTCAAGAAAGACCGATTTTGACCTTAACCTGCAAAAGGCAAGAACATATTATAGAATGCTGAATAGATTAAAAAAGGAATTTTCTCTAAACGGTGATATTAATGTTGCTCTCTTGAGTAAATTCACAGACATTTTTGGGAAAAAAGAGCTGTCTGACCTCCCTAGAAGTACTCTATCAAACCTTGTAAAAAAGGTGCTCGCAGCTTCTTCACGAAAAGCAATAGAGTCACGAGAAAAAGAAGGCAAGGCGATTTATAACGATTTCAAGAAAAGAATAAAGAAAATAAAAAATGCTATGTGCAAAATCAACAAGAAAGTATCTCAAAATCTTTCTTTAACGCGAACACAGTTAGCAAAAAAAATTAGGGCACTAAAAGTAGACGTGAGTTTTGACAAGAACCGTCTCGAGCAGGAGATACTCATCAGTGCAATAAAGTGCGATATAACGGAAGAGTGTGTAAGACTTGACAATCACGTTTCTCAATTCGAAAATCTTCTGGATAAAAACTCTCCTGTTGGAAAGAAAATGGTATTCACACTTCAAGAAATGACAAGAGAAATCACAACCCTATGCGCTAAGGCACAGCACGTTCTTGTAAGGAAAAAGGGTGCAATAATAAGAGAAGAGATTGAGCGTCTGAGAGAACAAGCATTCAACATAGAGTGAAAGGGACATAAAACCATAAACTTGAGAGCAGGGACCAAAGATGGAACATGAAGTGAAAGATAGAAAATCAAGACCGGAGAAAATTGAATTAAAAGGGGTTCCAATTGTGATTTCAGCTCCCTCCGGCGCAGGTAAAACTACAGTATGCAAACTCCTGTCAAAAAACTTCAAAAATATTGAATACTCTGTATCCGCAACCACAAGACCACCAAGAAAAAATGAAAGTACGGGGATTAGTTACATTTTCCTTACCCGGGCAGAATTTTCAGAATGGATTAAAAAGGGGCATTTTCTTGAGTGGGCAAAGGTCCATAATCATTATTATGGAACACCAAAGCGGAAGTTTGAAGAAACCTTAAAAAAAGGAAGTAATATTATTATGGATATTGATGTTCAAGGCGCTTTGAAAATTAAAAATAAATATCCTTCTGGCATCTACATTTTCATTTTGACGAAGAATGCAAAAATACTCAAAAAAAGGCTCGCACAAAGAAAGACAGATTCGGAACAATCAATGAAGAAAAGAATCAACAATGCACGATGGGAACTTCGATTTGTCAACGAATATAACTACATTGTTATAAATGATACAATAAAAAAAACTGTTGCGATAATAACGAACATTCTTATCGCCGAAACATGTGTAACAATAAGGAATAGTCAGGTAATAAAGAAATTCAAGAAAAATCTATGAAAACTGAAAAGAAAGGAGTCAAGATGTTAGGCTTTTCGTCAAAACAAGTGGAGAAACACTTCAAGAATAAATACGAAGCAATAATAGTTATAGCAAAGGAAGCAAGACGTGCAAATCAATATGAAAGTAAAGAGATAACGGAAGAGGAGGGGAAACCTATAAATCGAGCAATCTTGAAAGCGTTGGATAACAAAATTAAATTCATCTATGAAAGTGAAGAAGTTGAAGACGAATCCAAAACCAAGAGTAAGGTGAAGGAAAAGAAATGAAGACTGTCATACTGGGAGTAACTGCAAGCATTGCAGCTTATAAATCGCTTGAACTTACGCGCTTACTTACCAAAAAATCACTTCAAGTCATACCAATTTTAACACCAAATGCAAATCACTTTATTACACCCCTTTCCATCGAGAGCTTATCAAGCAATAAAGCCTTGTGTGATTTCTTCGAAAAAAACGAAAGCATAATACATATATCTACGATAAACAAAGCTAACCTTATCGCTATAGTTCCAGCAACGGCAAATTTCATAGGTAAACTTGCTTCAGGTATCGTGGATAATCTGCTACTTGGAACTGTTTTTGCCTCCGATAAACCCGTTTTAATCGCTCCTGCAATGAACAAGAGAATGTGGACAAATCCTATAGTGAAGGCAAACGTGCAAAAATTGAAGAAATTGGGATATTACTTTGTGGGTCCGGCAAAAGGTCTCCTCGCATCACAAGAAGAAGGTATTGGTAGACTTGAGGATATCGAGCTCATTGCGGAAGAAATGTTTTTTCTTCTCGAAGAAAAAAAGGGACTAACAGACAAAAAAATACTAATTACTCTTGGAAGGACGAAAGAATATCTCGACCCTATAAGATATATATCGAACGATGCTTCGGGAAGATTTGGAGTTGAAATCGCAAAACTTGCAAAGCGGAGGGGAGCTCAGGTAAATATCGTAGCAGGTCACACTGACATTCCCATCCCCTCATTTTTCTCTGTAAAACACGTAACTAGCACAGCACAGATGGCAGAAGAGGTTTTAGGAAACATCAAGAACGCACACATCATAATTATGAATGCTGCTTGCTCTGATTTTATGGCAAAATCAATAAATAAGGACAAAATCAAGAAAACAGAAAAGGAGATTTCCCTTTCCTTAAAGAAGACCAACGACATTCTTACGTTACTTAAACCAAAAAAAGGTAAACGTTTGGTCGTCGGGTTCAGCATAGACACAAAGGAACGTTATAAATATGCAAAGAAAAAAATGCATAAAAAGGGTGTAGATATAATGATTGCAAATCCCGTTTGCTCGGCAGGTAGTGAGCGAGTTAAAATATCAATCCTGTTAAAAGGTAGGGAAACTGAACATCTTCCAGAAATGTCCAAATCTGAAGCTGCAGCAAAGATCCTCGACACTGTTGTCAGCCAAATTTAAAAAGTACTGTATCTTTGGTTATTCAAGGTCCGGAAGTCGAGGTTCCCCATGAATGGATTCAATCCTCATTACAATAATTCTTCCCATCGCTTTATCAAAATCAACCCCGTTATCCTTCAGCAGATAAATTATCTTTTTGCCAATACTCTTATCCTCAGAAATCGTGAAAACCGTCTTTGTATAAATCTTCTCACCACCCAACCGCAACCGCAAACCTGCAAATATGGGAATTCTATTGGCAAGCAGACTACCCATTGATTGGCTTTCGATAATTGTCGTGTCAGTCGCTCCAAGTTCCACGAGTATCGACATAAGGTCATCGAGTATTTCTTCGGCGTTAAGAAGAATCATTACAAGATACAATAATCCTCCTTCTTCATATCTCTAATAATTTTCTATTTCTACCCATTGCAAACCGAACGCAGTTTTATTCTTCTTTTACTGCCTTTTCATAGAATAGTATTTCCTACTTGCCTTACCAAGGATTTTTTGTGTCGACTAACGTCATTATTCCTCTTTCAGCTATTACCTATATATCCTATTCTCTTGATTTTGTCAAGCAAAAAGAGATAACTGTAAAAAAGTTATTGAGAAAACACTACAAATATGCTATAAACTACCTATGAACAATGAAATGTTTATTAAGAAACTTAAGAAAAGGAAACTCCTGCTCACAATATCACGCGAGGCTCAAAACATGCCCAACGAACTGTGGCTCGTTGGTGGCTACATAAGGGATGTATCTTTGGGAATTCCCTCAAAGGATTATGATATCGCCATAACGGGAAATGCAACGAAATTCTCCAGAATTCTTTCGAAAAAATTAAATGGGCACATATTCTACCTTGACAGGGAAAGAAAGGAGCAGAGAATTACACTAAGAGGACGAAGAACCATTGATATTAAACCTATAAAAAACATCCTGAAAGATTTGGCTGAAAGAGATTTCACCGTAAATGCTATTGCCTTCGATCTAAAAAATCTTAACACGATTTACGACCCATTTAATGGATTTCAAGACCTAAAAAGGAAAATTCTTAAACCTGTCAGCAATCGGATTTTCAACGAAGATCCTTTAAGACTATTAAGGCTTTTCAGACTCGCAGGTGTTTTAAACCTCTCTATTTCAAAAAGAACTCTAAACCTTGCACAGAAATCTGCTAACAAAATAGATGCCGTTGCAAGTGAAAGGGTTAGAGCAGAACTTTTCGCCTTGTTCGAAATAGAAAAAAGCTACAAATATTTGAAAATAATGGATAAAATAAAACTACTGAAATTTCTCTTTCCCGAGGTAGAACGGGGAACCCAAATCCCACAAAAGAAATACAGGAGCAAGAATCTTAAAGAACACTCTCTTGTTTGCTATGACATTATGGAAAAAATCATAACAAAAAAAAGATACGCTACCTTTGTGGACTTCACATCGATATTCGAAAAATTTGTAACTAAACACAAAGCAATTTTGAAGCTTTCTGCCTTGCTTCACGATATTGGAAAACTCTGGACGATGAAGCAAGATACCTCAGGTTCGATTCATTTTCATATGCATGAAAAAAAGGGAGAAATCAGGTTCAACCAATATTACAAAAAAAAACTTTGCCTTACCAACAAAGAATCGAAAATCCTTTCAATGTTAATATTGCACCATATGAGAGCCCATCTACTTTCCAGAGTAGATAGAATAACCAACCATGCTCTTTATAGGTTTGTCAAGGATGGAGCGGATGCCATCCCTGGTATATTGCTACTGTCTTATGCGGACAGTATCTCTTCCTGCGGAGGCGGAAAAGAAACAAGAAAAATAGAGAAAACAATAATGAACATAATGAAATACTATTCATTGGCAAAAAGCTTGACTCCGAAGAAACGCATGATAACGGGAGATGACCTTATTACAAAATTCGGACTTACCCCGGGACCTTATTTCAAGAAAATATTGGATGCTGTGGAAAAAGCACAAATCGGTGGAAAAATCAAGAGTAAAACTCAGGCATATAGCTTTGTTAAGAAAATAATACAAGAAAGCGTACAATAAAAGCTATCCTTCTCAGATTTAATATAACAGCTTTGGTAGATTATGACTAATCGTTCCGACAGTGTTTTATTTCATAGTGCTTTTTTGTTTTCATTTGACTTAGAGCATAAATTTTGTTATATTTTCTCAGTATGAAAAGAACCAATAAGCATAATTACTTATTCCACCGTTAACAACTTCTGCTTTGTAATCAAAAGGAGAAACATTTATTGAAACTAAGAAAAGGACTAAACCTGGTTCAAGTTTTCAGTATCGCATGCGGAGCAATGATCAGTTCCGGCATTTTCATACTCCCGGGAATTGCACATGCAAGAGCAGGACCTGCCATTGTTGTTTCATATCTTCTTGCTGGACTTCTCGCAATGACAGGTATGTTGAGCCAGGCAGAACTTGTATCGGCAATGCCAAAAGCAGGAGGAACCTACTTCTATGTGACGAGAAGCCTTGGACCGGCTGTTGGAACCGTCGATGGAATTTTCACCTGGCTATCATTATCCCTTAAAAGTGCTTTCGCACTTGTGGGAATGGCAGCTTTCACGATAATCATTGTTGGAATCAATTTTCATATCATTGCCGTCTTTTTCTGCATTATTTTCATCATAATCAACTTAATAGGTATCAAGGAAGCAGGAAAAACTCAACTCGCTCTCGTAATCGGACTTCTTGCATTGATGCTTTTTTATGTTTTTCGAGGTTTTCCTTCCGTCAATGTTCATTATTTCGACCCATTTGCTCCAAAGGGATTTCTTGCCGTTTTTTCCACGGCAGGTTTTGTATTTATCTCCTTCGGTGGTTTACTAAAGATTGCAAGTATAGCTGAAGAGGTAAAAAACCCTGGACGCACTATCCCTCTTGCAATGATTTTTTCTCTTATTGTTGTAACTATTCTATATATGCTTGTAATTTTAATTACTTCCGGGGTGCTTGGTGCAGAGAAACTGGATCATTCGCTTACACCTATTTCAGATGCAGCCGCAGTCTTCATGGGTTCACCAGGAAAAATCCTTCTGAGTATTGCCGCAATCCTTGCTTTTTTCTCAACCGCTAACGCTGGACTTATGGCTGCCTCAAGATACCCACTGGCACTGAGTAGAGACAATCTCCTTCCTGTTTTCCTCTCAAGAATAAATGCAAGGCATAAAACACCTCATTTCGCAATTCTCCTTACAGGTTTTTTTATGATTGTTTCTCTTTTCCTGAAGCTAGAGTTACTTGTAAAAGCAGCTTCTACAGTATTGATTTCCACCTATCTATTCTCGTGTGTATCCGTTATCATCTTAAGAGAGAGCCGTGTGCAAAACTACCAGCCTGTATTTCGTAGTCCTCTATATCCATGGATTCAGATAATTGGAATCATTGGCTTTGCCTTGCTTATTATAAGTATGGGAATATCTGCCCTTATGACAATTCTAATATTCTTTGCCTTCGGAGTTCTTGTTTACATCTTTTACGGTCGAAAGAGAACTAAGATGCAGTATGCGCTCCTCCATATCATTGAACGCGTGTCTGACAGGAAACTCCTTAAAGACCGTTCTCTTGAATCCGAATTGAAGGAAATCGTCAGGGAACGCGACGACATAAAAAAGGACAGATTTGACAGGATAATTGAAAAAAGCCAGGTTCTCGATATTCAAAGAAGGATGAACATTCACGAATTCCTCAATATTTCAGCAAAAACTATGGCCCCAAAACTCAATATGAAACCAGCAGACCTGCTTAAACTGCTGCTCAATAGAGAACGGGAAAGCAGCACAGCAATAAGAGGTGATCTAGCCATTCCGCATATCATTATAGAAGGAGAAAAAATCTTTCATATATTGCTTGCCCGCAACAAGCAGGGAATATATTTCTCGGAATCTGCGCAAAATGTACAGGCTGTTTTCGTTGTAATCGGAACGAGGGATGAAAGAAACTTTCATCTCCGTACACTTTCATCAATCGCTCAAATTGTTCATGACCCTAATTTCGAGAAAAAATGGCTTGCTGCAAAAGACAAAGAAGCATTACGTGATATAGTTCTTTTAGGTAAAAGACGGAGATAGACCTTAGGGACTTTTCAGGAAACATTTTTCATTCTTCTCAACCACGCCTGATATAAGCATCATCTCATCCAGTTCCCATTTTCTAGGAGGAAAAAGATTTTTTTCTTCTGTATTTTCGGTACCCCATAGAACCCTGCCATAACGAACCTTATACGACCGATTAACTCCTTCTCCAAAACTCAGAACGAGAGTTCCCATTATTTTTGAAGTATCGTAAATTTTCTTGAGAGAATTGAATATTATTCTAAGATTTGTGATTTTTCCCTGGAGCTCAAGTGCCCGTTCAAACTCTCTTGTCTTCACCAGTTTATCCTTCTCTTTTTCAAGTTTTTTGATAACGCTAATATTCTTTCCGCTCAAGAATTCTATCAAATCATCGACCCGCTTTGAGTAAACAACTGGACTCACCCCACCTATACATGGTGCATCGCATTTCCCCATCTGCTCCAGGGGACAGGAAAAAAGTCTTAAACTATCATTGAGATTCCTTCTACAGGGTCTTATTCCAAAAACTTCTTTTATGAACTTGATGTTTTCTCGAATTTTGTATTCTTTTCTAAAAGGTCCAAAATAAGGATTACCGTCATTTGAAATCTCATCTACAACCTTGATAGTGGGATAAGACATATTTTTTTGAACAACTATGTAGACATAGTTCCGAAATTCCTTGATCTGTCTATTATAAGGTGGGAGTTCGCCACGGATTAGACTCATTTCGACAAAGAGCGCAGTGGATTCGTCTTCTGTCGTTACGACATCAACTTTGCATATCTGATTTAGCCAGAAGTAAAATCGTTGTCCGCCTACCTCTTTCTTCCTGAGATGAGAGAGTAACCTGTTTCTTAGATTCTTTGCTTTCCCAATGTAGAATACCCTCTCATCCTGATTCATTAGAATGTAAACACCTGCCAGAGTTGTGGCATCTGCGATAACTTTCCTGGAAAACGAAAGTCTTTTTTTGAGTTTTTCTATCGGAACGGAATAAGGCGCAAAATCCTCTTCAGCTGAACCTGCTCTTTTCTGCGAATACAAAACTTTTTTCTTATCTTTTAGTATAACAAGATTCTCTTTTCTGAATTCTATTCTTACATCATCTCTCTTTTTCTTATACAAATAAAGAGGTATCTCTTTCAAAGTTTCCAATTCTATCTCACCACTTAAATGCAACCTGAGTATAGAGTGAGTATCCAAATTGCTTATCTTCCTTTCAAAGAACTTGACAATCTCCTTGCTTGATTTTCCCGTAAGATTAACTCCTACCGGTATCAAACTTGTAGATTGAAGTTCGTGGAATTTCGGTCGAACCGTTGTGTTTGTAATAGTCGTGATATAGTAGCCCTTGGTTTCATTCATCTCCTGAAAACTAACCCTCTCGGTAGAACCGGCATAGCAAATGATTGTACCTCTTACCTTTAGTATTTGCTGTTTATGGATATGACCACAGGCAACATAATCAAAACCCTGCGGAACATCTGAACTGGCAATGACATTCTCTCCATTTCTGAATGTGAAATTCTTTGTGCCAACCTTTGCCCCTTCGAATGTTTGGTGACAAAGAAGTATATTGATTACGTCTTCCTTTTTTTTCCATCCACTTTTTGCTATGTTTTTTTTGAAATTCTTCCTTGCCCCGTATCTTATAAAAGGAAAACCGACAACAACAACCCTCTCGTCCCTTACAACAAACTCATACTTCAAAGGTTTACTGAATATATGAATGTTATCACCGGCAAGCAATAAGCCGCCAGGGATATGTTCTCTTTCGTGATTTCCGGGAACAATAAAAATGGGAATATTCATCCCGGCTATTTTCCTCAGAGGAATCATTGCCCTACCAATAATATCCAGATTAATATGCCTTTTATCAAAAAGGTCCCCGGAATGAAGAACAAAGTCAACTTCACCCTTAAGCGCAGGCTCAAGAGCTTTGTAGTAGCTCTTTATAAAACACTCACCCCGCCAATTGTTTGGCGGGGTACGGTAAAGAGACATAGATTCACCGAGGTGTGAATCTGAAAGGTGAAGAAATCTGATCATTGTCGATGTCAAATCTAAAAATTCTTCTTTGAATCCTTAGTCAAAGACAATTTTCAAATCATCCTTGTATTTCTTAAGTATTTCAGCATTCTTTCTATAATTCTTAATCTCCTCCGAGTTTTTCTGCTCTTCCATTTCTTTGATACCCTTTTTTATGTCTTCTTTCGATTCCTTGGGCAGATCTGGATTTTTCAGAGTTTCCTTCATCTGCTTAATTTGCTTGTCGTATAGTTCATCCATATCACCCATCATCATCATGCTGTAAGATGCTGCAATCTTTGCGTATGTTTCAAAGAACGTTTCAACTGTAAATCCATAAGGCTTCAGGGTTTTGTTCAACTTCTCGAGTGACTTGACTGCCTGTTTTCCAGTCCTCATAGCCTTCAAGAAATTCTTGTCAGACCCTTTGAATTTCTCACCAAGTTTTTCCGATTCCTTCTTGAAAACTGGAAATACCTTTACAAAATTCTGCACTTCCTTTTCGGTAAGTAATTCATACCCGCTATCCGAAGATTTTTCCACATCCTCCGACTCTTTTGTCACATCTTCTGCTGGTGATCTCTCGCTTCTCTTGCAATTTGCAAACAGAAAAGAGATGAGAATAAGTGTGACGAAAAGCAACGAAAGCTTTTTCATAATAACACCTCCTCATAGTTACTGTTCTGGGTTGCAGAACCTTTTTCAGGTTTCCATTGTAAACAACCTCTGCGAACCCGATTAATTATCTTCACCATAGCATAATACCGCACATTTGACAAGAGAAAATCTTGCCAAATTGACTATTTAAGTACTGCTTCTATCTCAGCTTTGTATTTCAAAACTACGGTGGTATTCCTTCTGTAAGCTCTTGCCTCCTCTGTTTTGTCTTCCTCTTCCATTTCCTTAATAAGTTCCTTCATCTGTTCTTTTTGTTCTTCGGGAATATAAGGTTTCTCCAACAAATCCTTCATCCTTCTTATATCTGTCCTGTACGATTTATTCGACTGCAATTTCATCATATGGTTGTAAGTCCCTGTAATCTTTCCATAGGTTGATACAAGACCTTCAAGGTTAAAGCCGTAAGATTTCAAGACATTATTAATCTCTTTCACACTTCCGGGTGATTTGTTTTGAATTACAGCAGTAGAGAAGACTTGCCTTCCTTTAAATTCTTGTCCCTCCTTTTTCAATATTTCCCTGAACTCGGGAACAGCCTTTATAAAGGATTTAACCTCACTTTCTGTCAACAAAATGTCTCCTGTATCGGTAAACCTCACCTGTTCAATGGTTATCTTCGGTACATTCGTTTCGGTTGTTTCCATTTCCTTTTTACACCCTCCAACATTAAGGATAAAGAGACACAAAAAAACCTGTAGGACACCTATTCTCTTCCAACAATGAGTCCCAATCGTCACTAATTTCTCTTTCATCCTTGCGAGTCTTCGTTCATAATTTCTACCGAAGTAATCCTGTCTCCCTATTTCCCACTGCCTCTAAGTTTTATGCCCTTTGCTATGTGACTTCCTGAACTTTCTTCTGCCATTCTTCATATATTTCCTGAATTTTCCTAATAACTTCCCTGCAATCCTCTCTCGCCATAAGTTCAAAACACATAACACCCTTAAAATTAAGAGCTTTAATTCCCTTTAGAAAATCTGTCCAATCGATCTTGCCCTCGTATGGAAGCACATGGTCGTCCTTTTCCCCAAAATTATCGCTTAAGTGAATTTCTTTAATGTTCCCACCTAAAATTCTCATGCCTTCACTCATCGTCATTCCATATAAATTGAGATGGCTGGTATCAAGACAGAATCCAACGGATGTATCAACCATATCAAGCATCCTCTTGAGTTCTCCTGGATCATCACCAACTTTTCCCGGTTGTGTATTCTCGATTAGAATGCTTACTCCCCAATCCTGTGAGAATTCTACAATTTCCGCTAAACTCTTTTTCAATTCCTCAAACTGCTCATCCTCTTTCCTTTCTTCACCTGGATGAACCACAACATATTCTGCTCCGAGTCTGCTTGCGATAACGATAGCCTTTTCCACTTCTCTAACGGACTTTACCCTTCCCCATTCATCCACACCTGAAATATCGATACCTGACGGAGCATGCAACGATAAGATTCTTACCTTTTCTTTCTTCGCTCTCCTTTTGAGCTCTTCTATTTCCGTATCTTCGTTATAATCAAAATGAGGTTCCTTTAATCTCAGCTCAATTCCATCAATACGCTCTCCTTTTAGTTGAGGAAGCACATCAAAAATATGATTACCATAAAAAAGTGTAGTCGATATAGTAAGTTTCATTTGTTTTAGCCAATAGCTATTACTGTTAATTTAGTTCATATAGTTTATTTGGTTTATTTAGTTAATTTAATTTGTCATTGCGAGCATTCTTCTATATTAACTATCGAAACAATCTCATACTGCTCCAATAAATAGTAGCTATAGTAGCTCACGAGACTTGCCCGTTCATTGCAGATGAACACAAACCGTCCTGAGATAATCGAAGGACTCCAACCTTTCCAAGGGAACTCATACCGTTTGCCTCTTTACCTCTCGATATAGTTCTTTTGCTCTATACGAACTTCTCACAAACGGTCCTGATGCTACTGCCGCAAAATCTTTTTCAATCCCGACTTTTCTGTATCTTTCAAACTCCTCGGGTGTTACATAACTTTCCACATTGTGGTGCAGTCTCGTAGGTCTCAGATACTGACCAATCGTTAAAACCTGAACACCTACCCCGAGAAGGTCATCCATCGTTTCATAAACTTCTTCTTCCCTCTCACCCAATCCCACCATCATACCGGATTTTGTCACAATACCATTGTTTTTTTCTCTCACCCTTGAGAGCAAATTCAAGGAACGTTCATAGTTTGCGCTTGGTCTAACTTCATCGTAAAGCCGTTCGATGGTTTCAATATTATGATTAACAACTTCTGGTTTAGCATCAAGTATCTTGTTAATTGAAACTTCATCTCCCCTGAAATCAGGAACAAGCACTTCTATTGTAACCCCCTTATTTACCTTCCTTACCGCATCAATCGTTCTAACATAGTGCTCTGCGCCACCATCTCCGATATCATCCCTTGTTACCGAAGTAATAACCGCGTGCGATAAACCAAGACTCTTAACCATCTCGGCAACTCTCTGTGGTTCATTGTAATCAAGTGGTTCAGGAATGCCACTTACAATAGCACAAAATCTACAATTTCTCGTGCACACGGAACCCATAAGAAGAAAAGTCGCTGTTCTATTGCTGAAACAGGTGCCAATATTGGGACATTGTGCTTCCTCGCAAACAGTCGCTAAACCTCTGCTTTTGAGTGTATGCAAAAGCTCTTTGCCTTTTCCCCGTTCTTTTAGCCCCTCAACTATCCATTCAGGAATCCGCATCGGGTAGTCTGTTGCTGTCCTTCAGCTGAAGAAACATCATCTTCTGGCTTTCCGCTTCTTTTTCATCATACATCGCGAACGAAAGCACAATCAGCTCATCGCCGATCTCGCCTTTTCTTGCAGCACCACCGTTCAATTCGATAATCCCCTTTCCTTCCTCCCCAATAATCACATATGTCTCGAATCTCTCGCCATTATTTACATTTATGACAAGTACCTTTTCTGCAGGATAAAGCCGTGCTCTTTTTGCAATATCTTTACTAATGGTAATGCTTCCCTTATAATGAAGGTTTTTACCGGTAATAAATGCATTTCCAATTTTCGATTTACATAGTTCTATCAACATAGCATAACCTCCGCTATTAAGATACAATATTTCCCTGATTTGTCAAGAGAAAAATAGGATTAACAGGGATTGGAAGAGAATTTAAGAGACACAAAAATTAAAGAAATGTCGTCATTCTGAGTAATTTGTCCCATATTAACACTGGAAGAATCTAATTGTTAATGCGCAATTTATTAACTTATGGCTTCCAAACTTGCTACTCTTAATAAATTACTTCATATTTTTCTATTGACATCGGGGAATTTCTTTGCTATAAGATTGCCAACGGGGTCGTAGTTCAGTTCTGGTTAGAACGCTGGCCTGTCACGCCAGAGGTCGCGAGTTCGAGTCTCGTCGGCCCCGCTTTCCCGTTTCATAATCACAAAGATACTGAGACACAGAGGGTTAGTTAATATCCCTTCCCCTCCTTTTTTTATTCACAGGGATCTAAAGAGATTTTAAGAGATATAAAAACACAAAGAAATTGTAGGGGCGGACCTGAAAATTGAACAATTGAACGCCTGCCCCCATATCCTTGATATATTCATTGACTGCCCTGATTCTTGTTCTTTCTTGGCTTATCATAACTGGTTATTATTTGCGGAAAAATTCACACAATTTACCATCCCTGTCAATCAAAAAACGCCATCTTTTTTAAGTCCAAAAAATATTGGACTTATAACACAAAAAAACCGTAGAGCACCCGAAAATTAAACACAATTCAGCCTATACTATTTATATATGAGTATTAGCAATCATAAACCATCCATCCATAAGAGGAGGTATGAAATGATGAGAAAGTTCGTATATATCTGTTGGGTATTCTTTCTCTGTCTCCCGGTGGCACTGCTGGGCTACAGTTGGAGTTTCACAGAGGTGGATTCTCCAATATGGGATTTTGCTTTTGCAACCAGTATTACAACAGACGATAATGGAGTTATCCATATCTTATACGATCGAGGAACCACTGGTACCGATCTTGCTCTGCGGCACGGTGTTTGGGACAGCAACACGCGCAGCTTCACCCTTGAAACCGTAGATAGCATTGCCGGCATAGATAACAATATCGCAATCGATGAAAATGGTAATATTCATATTGCCTATTGCTATGTCGATGACTTCGGCTCCTTCAATTTCGATCTCTACTATGGTTACTACGACGGAACCTGGCATACTGAAGCCCTGGAGACTTCAGGAATGGCATCGGGTTTTCCCTGTCATATTGCTATAGATGGGAATAACCATCCTCATATTGCAGCAAACGTGAATCTGAGCCCGGAGTATTTTTACCATGACGGAAGCACCTGGCACAATCAGCCAGTACCAAATGTTCTCGATCCGGGGGGGATAGCCATAGATACACTGGATAATCCCTTTATCAGCACCGCAATAAATAACGGAAATTGTGCAGCATACTATGATGGTTACAGCTGGAGTCTGGATACCCTTGAGATCGGCGCAGCGTGCGCGACAAACTCGATGGCAATGGATGATCTTGGAAATCTCCATGTAGCCTATCGGTATACTGCGAGCGGGAACCATCTGAAGTATGCGCATTTCTATGGTGGTACCTGCTCAACGGTAGTAGTGGACGATAACGGGAATACCGGTATCAATCCCAGCATTGCGGTTGATTGTAATAACCATCCCCACATATCATACTATTCAAATACCGACGGTTGTTTGAAAATTGCGAGCTGGAATGGCGGCTCCTGGGACATTGAGACTGTCGATAACGTTGGTGGTCGTTACTCCAGTGTAGCTGTTGATGGCAATGATAATCCCTGCATCATTTACGACAATCTTTCGGCACAAAGCGTCAGGTTCGCATATGTTGAGGAGACCGGGATTGAAGAGGATCACAAGACCGTTGTGACCCCGCACAAGGTAGAGATATACCCGAATCCTTTCTACGAAAGCGTGACTATCTCTGCTTCAAATAAACCGATAGCGGTTATGGTATACTCGCCCTCAGGTAGATTGGTGCGCACCCTTAATCCCACAGGCAGTTCATTCATGTGGGATGGCAGAAACAACAGCGGTATGAAAGCACCCTACGCCTCCTATTTTCTCAATGTGGTTTTTGAGAATGCAACCGTGAAGAAAAGAGTTATTATGTTGCCGTCGATCCCTTGAGGTCTGCCTACGTCAAGACTTCGGCAGGTAATGCCCATTGGATCTTTAGCGTAGGAGGAGGAGAGGATTAAGGTGAGGGTGAATGTTTTTCACCCTCTCTTCTTTTCTCCCCCATCAAGGGGGAGAAGGTGTATGGATGAAGGAAAAAGTTGCGAAATCCTTCGGTTTCTCTCAGGACTTATTTGGATGGTGAGCTTGTCGAACTGCTCTTCTCGTCTTCCCCGCTTTCACATTTCTCACCGCAAAGCACGCAGAAACGGCAAAGAGATTTCTTGGTTTTTTTGTAGCCGCAGGCTTCAGCCTGCGAAAGTTCCCTCTAAAAAGAGGGGTGCCAGCGAAGCTGACGGGGTGTGTAAAAACCTACATCATACATCGTATTGCTCATCCGCTTAAAAATTTCTTGACACCCATCCTTCGCTATGTTATACTTCTCTGAATAAAAATGAAAAATCGAATAACAGCATTGTTGGCGGGAATTGTCTTACTCCTATTTTCTTCCCTCTTTGCACAAATTCCAAACAACCTTGAAAGGATAAAATTTAGCGAAAAACCTCCCTTAAATAGCGCAACGGTTCTTATGGAAATTGTGATAGGAACCCTTTCTGGAGGTTTAATCGGTTTTGCCGGTGCAACAATTGGAGTAGAAATAGCCGAAGCCTCTGAGCCAGATGCACTGTTTCCTTCAATGGATGGAGCTATTCTCGGTTTTGTACTCGCGTATCCTTTGGGGAGCGCAGTTGGTGTTTTTGGAGTGGGAGACAACGAGAAGGAAACCGGTAGCTTTGCAGCCACCTTAGCAGGAAGCTATATAACTGCTTTGGCTTTTGTGCTTCCTGCGCCCATCGGAGCAACATTTGGCTTTAATGCAACAAGAAAATACAGGCCCACGCCAATACCTGAAACAGGAGTAATAAACTATCAAGAGGGTAAACTCACACTTGGTGTTCCCACAATAAGGACCAATACCCATTCATTTGATAGGAAAGCCCTAAAACATAATATTAATTTGGTGAAAGTAAAATTCTGAGGATGAAGAACTCAACGGCAAATCTGTCGGCAAAGTAGTGAAAGTGAGGTGAAAAAATCAAAAAAATGCTTGACAAGATAGCTAGTTTGCAATATATTATATTAGAATCAACTCCCACCATTGCTTGTCCAATGGTGGCTAATTAGCTCCCAGGAGGTGCTTCGCATCTCCTGGTTTTTCTTTTGGAGGAAGAATGAAAAGAATTATGATATTCATTGATGGTAGCAATCTGTACCATGGCTCAAAAACCACTTTGGGAGAATCCAAATTGGATTTAGAAAAATTAATTGAAAAGCTCCTCCATTTACAAGAGGGTAGAGAATTAGTGAGAACATATTACTACAATGTGGCACTCAATATGAAGGATGATGAGAATGCATACAAGGCACAGCAAAGGTTTTTTCATCGCTTAACGAATATTCCCAATTTTGAATTTAAGCTTGGAAGACTTGAAAAACATGCGGAAAAAAGAGTAGAAAAGGGCGTTGATGTTGAATTAGCAACTGATATGTTATTCTTTGCATACCAAAATCTCTACGATATAGCCATATTGATAAGTGCTGATGGAGATTTTGCTTGTGCGATTGAGAAGGTCAAGAATCTTGGTAAGCATGTTGAAAATGCTTACTTCTTTGAAAACAGGTCATACCATCTTCAAAGAGTGAGCGATCGCTTCATAAAATTGGATGATTTTATCCAAGATTGCTTGCAGTAAAAACATTACTGGCTTCCAAGTCAATCACATAAATCCCTGCATTACCCTCATAGAAAAAGTTGCGAAACTCGTCTCGTCGGCCCCGCCACCCCATTCTTAACCACAGAGAACACAGAGAGTTACCACCTATCTCCTCTCCCTTGATGGGAGAGGAGATAGGTGAGGAGACTATCGCAGAATTATTATTTGATGAATTGCATCTTCTTGATGGATTTAAAATCTGGAGTCGCGAGACGGCAGAAGTAAACTCCCGAAGGAACAGTTTTGCCGTATTTATCCAATGCATTCCACGAGATATTATGTCTTCCCGTATCCATTTTCCCCTCAGTGAGCGTTCGAATCTTCTGACCAATGCAGTTATATATCTCAACGGTAACCTTCTCAGATTCTGAAAGCTCGAATGATATCACCGTGCTCTTTCTGAATGGATCGGGGAAGTTTTCATAGAGTTGAGTAACGAATAGACGGTTATTCGGCTCTTCCGTAATGCCAAGAACGGTGATCGTATCGATGTACGTTATTCTGTTGTATCCGGTAATTGTCAGGATATACTCAGATGCAGGAGGAGCACTGGTGATATCGAGCGTTATTGCACCCGATGTATCGGTATATCCCGCGTCGATGATCTCATAGTTGCAGGAGAGACAGACAAGGGCGTCATGAACATCCGTCAATACATCGAACGTCAACTGCCCCTGTTGGATGAGCGTATCGTGGGATACTGCCATTGCGACGGGGGTGTCGGTCCGAACTTGAAAGGATGCATCACCGAGAATATTAAAATTCTCAAACGTGTGGTATTGATCAGGGGCACCGTAAATATCCATCATGAAACACATACCGTTGTACATAAGTCCACCGTAGGAATTCTTCTCATCATCAACGAGCAAATCGACCGTTCCATGCATGGATGCCTGAGGAGGGGCATACTGGAGGGCATTTGAGCATGTATACACCGCAATCGCACCCGTTGGATTACCCGTTACATCGTTCGTTGCCCATAGCCAGTTTTCGGCAAGACAGATACCGCTGAATCTGCCACACCAGGGAGCAGCGAGATAGATAAAGGGCAACATCCCGTCATTATTCAAGGAATCAATGTATGGCTTTATATACTGACCGGTATCGAGATATATCGTATCGGCGTTACCATCGACATTTACGGTACCCCTCCCTTCACGGAGCACTGCCGTGACACTCTCCGGTTCTATGGGAAGAAACCAGTAAGGTGGTACAAAGATCTCATAAAGCGTATCGACCCACGTGTAAGTGTAGGAAAGGAGTTTTCCCCGGATAACCTCCAGTGACTGCTTTCCATTCCAGCCGTTATAGCCATGTCCCTCTCCCCATAAGGTACCAATACCCGTACCGATGTGGAGCCAATCACCATCAGCAATATCTCTCTCATACCATATAGTCCTCTCAACCTGCGTTTCGACCTGTTCGACACTCTGTGCCGAAAACCTTCCGATGAAGAGATCGGGATAGGTATCGTTCCCATCTACCAGTGAATACCGCGAGTCTGAACACCCACGTATTTCCCAGAAGACACTGTCCGTTAAACAAGTAGGGACGTACTGCGCATCCCCCACCAACTGAACGAAAACCAATCCATCATTCTGATTGTACTGTGATAGAATAAAGTTCTTGATTGAAGTCGTATCCGAACCGATCGTCGCAACATCATAGAGGTCTGTCTGAATTCCTTTTTGATTCTTCCAGTCGACATACGGCTGTATCGCACTCATGAAATCCGCATGACTTATAACAATCATCCTTCCTTTCTCCTCCACCGGTGAGTACCGATTCTCATCAAAGTTGATAAAATGGCTTTTATATATTCGGGAGAAGTATTCGCTTGTGCTTACGGTGTTCCTGTATTTGACATTCTCCGTCTCTTCTCCGTTCTCTCTTATCTCGACCGTGAGATTCGTATATACCCGAAGGATTCGCGTACGGGGATTGTACTGGAATGGATAGACAGAAACCGCCATTCCGCGAAAATCACGAAGAATGTATGGCGTACCCAACTCCACGATATTCTCAGGATAGAATCCATCGGTATCATACACACCAGAGAATTCGTACGGGATTTTCCACCTAATGAGTGAACGGTCGATGAGACCCTTTGATGGTACAACCGCAATAGGATATTCGACAAAATCACTCCTTATAATGGAAGCTTCCACTTCCGCATGGTTCGGGATGATTATGCTACGTATTATGTGCGGAAGTTCAGGAGAACCCCGCTCAAACGTTACCGCCTCGTCGTCCAATTGCAGCCCATAATATAGTTCTCCATCTATCTCAATCGGTATGCGCGTAAATCCTCCAATTTCATATGCAATGACAGTCTTAGACCCGGTCGAGGAGACGACGGCAATATCCATACTATTCCCATTGATATGTATCTCCTCTGAATAGACAAAGGAAAATAAAAACAGGAATATCACTGCAAAAATTCCTAGGTTTTTCATTATTTCCTCCTTTCTTTCATTATGGTTCTGTGAAAAACTTCACCACAGAAGCTATTTTGTTTTAACAACTTATCAAACATTTACTTTCCTCCCCCTCTGTGAACTCAAATGTGTAATTCTCTTTTGAGTAATTGGTAAAGCTTTTAGCCTCGCAATGAACCAAAATGTCTCACCTGTTGCTTCATTTTTGGCTACCATTGTTCTCAGTCTGTCTTTAGTCTTTGATAAACATAGAAATACATTCTTTCTCTGCGTTTCATTCGTAACCTCAGGACATGCTTTGCGTCTCTGCGGTAAAAGTATTATTTTCTCTGTGGTTTTATGGTTTCTTTCATATTCTTTCATACTTTTTTTCCACATCCTTCATTATAATGCATTATTAAATGCATTATAATGAAGGATGTGCATGAAATTCAAGCATTCTCTATCTGAAAATGCACTATTGGTAAAGGTTCTACAAAAAAATAAAGGCTCTTGACAAATGATTTCATTTATGGTATAATGTTTCCACATATGAGCAACATCAACACAAAACTCCGATTGAAGGCAGTAAAACACTATCTCAACAATTCAGACTCACTGAGAAAGATTGCATCCCGATTCCACATCAGTTACAGAGCACTCCACAAGTGGGTACTGTGGTACAAACGGGATGGGGAGAAACGTCTCCTCTCCACATACACACGTCCCTGGAACAGGGTCCCCAAAAGGCTTGAAGAAAAGGTAATCGGACTGAAAGAGGAAAAACCGTATCTCACGGTAAGAAGGACCAGAGATATTCTCAAGCAAGAAGGTATTTCACTCTCGGTGAAAGGAATATGGGGAATCTGGAAACGGTACGGGTATGCAGGTTACCATAAGAAATTTCTTAGTAACGATTTCACCGAGCACTGTAGATGGACAACGGAGGCAACACGGAAATATGAGCAGGCAAAAAAACTCCATAAATCGGGTTTAATCGAGCAAAGTGCAGAGATCCTTAACTCCATTCCTGTCCTTCCACGTAACGAGTTACTCCTGAAGATTCCGAATGAACGTCTCAATCGCAGAAGAATCGTAGAAAAAACCCATACCACGTTCGGGAAAATACCAGTGCATCCCTTTATGGAAGATCTCCGCACCCTTATCCAATACTGTAGGAAAGAAAACCTTAACTACTCCATCACACGTCTTGGTGTACTCGAATCGATGGCGCTGTCGTGGGATGCAAAACCTACGGAGCAGTTAGAAAAATCGGAGAAACTCCTCACTACTCTCAAAAAAAGAAAAGACTGTAATTCCTATCTCCTCTTCACACTCCGATTTACTCTTCTCATATCAGTGGGAATCGCATGCGTTCTTCTATCAAAAGCTAAAAAGGCGTATCGTATTGCGAGAAGGTGCCATCGAATCCTGAAAAAACGGCGACATTCCTCAGTTAATCTCATGCTCCATCTCGGAAATCTCTTTGCATTCCTTGAAGACAAAACAAGGGCTGAGTATTGGTACTTGAAATGTCTGGAGAAAGCGAATGAAAGAGAAAAGGAACAGGTCAACAATTACCTTGCTGACATTATTTTCTTCAAAGGGGAGTACAAAAAGGCACTCTCCATTGTGAAAAAGGTCAAAGTTTCCGAATGGATTCTCTATGCAAGGATCCATCTCTTCCAATCGATGGAGTATCTCAGCAAGGGAAGACCCCAAAAAGCGATCACACTCTCGGTAAAAACACTCAATAAGTTAAAGAAGGAAAATCTGCATGGAGGTATAACTGCTGCGTACTCCATCCTGGCAAGTTCATATTCCAGTCTCGGTGACAGACACAAGGCGATCAAAACATTAAAGAGGCTACGTCCATTTCTCAAGAAATATAAATTGAAGCGGCTGTTAGAAAGACTCGTCATGCTCACATCAGACTCCTCTGAAGAGTACCCATCCTCTCCACGATATGAAGATTTCCTCCCTATCGAAAAACTTGTTCTTCTTCTTAAAAGAGGTGAGTATTGGAAAGCATACCGATTCGCTTACAAAAAAGGAATAGTCTCAGAGCTTCACCGGTATGCGTTTTTCTTCCCCGATGCAATAATCAAACTCTTAGAGCGAGGAAAATCAACTGGACTCCCTTCTGCAATGCTACGATTACCCGTATTCAACAGAGAAAGACCCCTCTACCATATCAAATTACTTGGGCCGCTTATCGTCTATAAAAGGGGACAGTATCTCAAAACGAAAATAGCCCCAAAGAATTCATCTTTCTTAATAGCTTTTGCTTTGAAAGCAGGAGAGCCTGGAAAGCGGATTTCTCTCGAAAAACTATTTATAAACTACTGGAAATCAAGCAACAATCCCTCACGGAATCTCACCCATCTACTCCAAGAACTTCGGAAAATCCTCGAAATTCCATCACATCTTCTTGAAGTTTCACACCATACAGGGAATCTCATAAATAGAGGAATCTATTTCACCACTGACTATGGCGAATTCAAAGAGGGATTAGCGCAGGCAAAGGCACTCAATAGAGCGGGAGAGTGGGAATTTGCTCGAAAGGAATTTCAAAGGGCATTCGCACTCTTTCGTGGTGAGCCATTTAAGAAGATGTATGACAACTGGTCAGACGACATGAGACTCGAAACCTTGTTTTTGTTTGAAAAAGAGATGGGGTACTTTGTCGAGGACCTAATATCGCATGGAAGAATAGCGGACGCGAGAAGAATGGAGAAGAAGGCAAGAAAGATAGTAGGAAGTTTGGAATAGTATTTAATTCACTTAGCCTGACACCAACGCCTGCCCCCTATCCCCTATCCCATTCCTCATCCGCTTAAAAATTTCTTGACACCCATCCTTAGCTATGTTATACTTGTGTGAATAAAAATGAAAAATGGAATAACAGCATTGTTGGCGGGAATTGTCTTACTCCTATTTTCTTCCCTCCTCGCTCAGGCTCCCGACACACTTTGGACAAGAACGTTTGGGGGAGATTCTGCTGATATAGGGTCTTCAGTTCAACAAACACTTGATGGAGGTTACATTGCTGTTGGAGGGACAGGTTCATTTGGTAATGGAAAAACGGATGCTTATTTAATTAAAATGGATATGAATGGATACTTCTTGTGGTCAAAGACTTACGGTGGACTTGCAGCGGATTGGGGATCCGCCGTTCAACAGACCCTCGATGGTGGATATATCATAGCTGGAGGGACTTCCTCTTTTGGAGGAGGATTGAATGATGTTTTGCTAATCAAAACAGATTCATCCGGAGATACCATATGGACAAAGACATATGGAGGTGAGGGCTTCGATTTCTCTAGATCAGTTGATGCAACATCAGATGGTGGATATATAATTGCGGGTGCTACGACATCTTTTGGTGCAGGATGGTATGATGCTTACCTAGTTAAGACTGATTCGCTTGGAAATTTATTATGGTCTAAAACCTTCGGTGGAGTTGATGAAGACATTGCTTTTTCAGTTCAGCAAACATTCGATAACGGATACATTATTGGTGGATACACAGATTATGGTAGTGGCAATTCTTCAGTTTATTTGGTAAAAACAGATTCATTTGGCGATACAATGTGGACAAAAAAATATGGTGGTCCCAACTGTGATCAAGGATATTCATCAATAATTACCAGTGATAATGGCTACATTATTGTTGGTGAAACATCATCTTTTGGTCCAGGCGGCTCAAATGTATACGTTGTAAAAACTGATGAATTGGGTGATACAATGTGGACTGCTGTATATGGAGGTAATGAAATAGAGCAAGGATATTCTGTATGCGAAATTACTAACAGTGGTTATGCCATAGCAGGATATACTGATTCATATGGTTCAGGTAATGGAGATTTCTACCTATTAAGAACAAATGAAGATGGAGATACTCTCTGGACAAAGACCTTTGGCGGAAATCAATGGGAATATGCTCTCTCTATTCAAAGTTCATCTGATGGGGGATACATAATTACGGGATATACAGAATCATATGGAGAAGGTAATGGCGATGTTTATTTAGTAAAAACAACAGAAGATCCTGCTAATGTTAATGAAGAGCGATCTCAGAAAATCCCTTCCCAAAGCCTGAAATTAACTGCGTCCCCAAATCCATTCTCCGTAAGCACCAATATCCAATTACAGGGAAGTAATAGAGCCACTGTCTCCATCTACGACGCCTTGGGGAGGAGGGTAAGGGAGATTTCACTTTTACCTTTTAACTTTCGCCTTGGAGCCACCTGGGATGGTCGGGATAAAGCTGGGAAGGCGCTCCCTCCTGGCATCTACTTCCTCAAACTCAACAGCAAGCCTGTCGGGAAAGTGGTAAAGGTGAGGTGAAAATGAAGCAAAAGAACATACTAATTCACATAATACAATTTGCTGCGATTTTTGTGCTCTTGTTTAATACTCTTAATAGTCAGACAATTGTAATCCTCACATCACCAAATGGTGGCGAGGTTTTTGCATGGGATTCGACTCATACTATTACATGGACCTTCTCACCTCCGCCGAATTGGCCTTATGATTGTCAACTTTTCCTCTCAACCGACGGTGGAGAAACATTTCCAGACACCATTACCTGTTCTGTTGCAGGAGATACATTCTGTCTTTGGACTATTCCCCATGTAGTATCGACAACCTGCAGAATTCTTATTCAGGTTGACTCTATGGGGATGTCCATTGGTTGCGAAGATGTCTCTGACTCGAATTTTAGCATTGTGCAAACTGCAATCAAGGAACAACGGCACTATCGACTTAAGACCACAGGCCTTAGGCTTATCGCCTTGCCAAATCCATTTACTACAGTGACCAGACTCAAGATCCTTGGTACCTTCAGGAATAGGAAATCCAACCTCACCATCTACGACCCAAGTGGTCGGTTGGTGAAGTCGGTAAAAGTATCCAATAGCGGCTGTCAACTCGGCGCTGACTTAATTCCGGGTATCTATTTCCTCAAATTCATGGCAGGCAAGTACACACAGATGAAGAAAATCATCAAAATCCGTTGATCCCCACCAATTCCACCACTTCTTCACATAAATATACTTCTCTCACTCTCTCTCCTTCGTCTGCGCTCAGGACAAGTTTCTTTTCTCCCCCATCAAGGGGGAAAAGGTGTGTTGGAGAAAGAAAAAGTTGTGAAACCCTTCGACAGGCTGAGGACTCAATGGGTGGTGAGTAGGCCGAACCGCTTCTTAGAATTATGCCTTTCATAACCCGGTGCTGAGCGAAGTCGAAGTGCTCGTATTGTTGTCCCCGTATAACCCTTTTCCACTCCATTTCATAAAGTTGACGAAAATAAGGTCCATTTTCTATTCGACAATATCACCTCTTATCAGTTTTATATGATTATTTGATTTAGCATAAGCGCGAACAATGAAACGATATTTTGTCTTCTCTTCTAATCCTGAAATAGATATTTGCAGTGTAGGAGGTTTTGTCAAGTCACTTGTTCTAATTGCTATGAGAAGTTCCACAATTGATTCTTTGCTATCAATAAAATCTTCCTTGTCTTCCTGGCTCAAACCGATGTTCACTTTTCCAGCTTCCTCAACATGAGAATGATAAGTACCTAAGAATTGTAGTCCCAAATCGCTTGATAATTTCTTACCTCTTCTAATTAAGCTTTCCTTACTGTAATTGATCTCACACCGTGTCCTTCTATGTGCTCCATAATTAAACGCATCCTTAATAAATACCTTTGCACCTCTTATTTTGCCAAAAAGAAGGCCTATAGATTCCTTCTTATACCTTGCCTCGTAGCCAAGCTTGGCTCTGTAAAATATTTCCCCAATTGCTCCTTTTTTTATCTTCACTCCCTCAATCATGATATTCCATGCAAACCAAAATTGTGTCCTAATTTCATAAACTTAGGTTCAACTCTCTATATATTTTTTGTTGAAAAATCTCATAAGACTTATCATTCACCAAAAATGATTTCCGTACTTCAACGTTTTCGAGAAGATCCTTTGGCTTTTCTTCGAAAACGTTTCTGCCTATTCCGAACACATAGCCTCGAGATGATATAATTCTGTTCCTCTTAACCGAGCTTTTTTAGCCATAATTTCCTATATACCTTTTGGGCTTCAATGTCAAGCAAAACCGAACCACCGAGCATTGACAGGTTTACTTCTATTCAAAACAATGAAGAATTGGATAGGAATACAAGGGTTGTGGGAATTCAACGACTGCCTCCTTTGCCAGGCTGCGGCTTCAACTCACAGTCACAGATTAGTCGGCTTAACAAGCCTGATTGCATGTCTAAAACCAAACGGTGTCAAAACAAACGGAAACAAACGAGCAAAAGCAAAGCGTTAAGCAATTTGAAATATGTCCCTACACTTCAAGTCGGTTTTTTTGCCTTATCCTATTCCGGTGATTTCTTTCCTCCACCTGTCAATTACCCATATAGCATCTTGAAGCCTAATGCCCAATTTTCCTTGACAACAGAAACCAGACAGCATATATTACAGAAGATGCAGAGTCGGATCTTCGAGGAAAAGAAAAAACGAGAAGGGGTATTGATATAATAGAAGGAGGAAGAACTATTAAAAAACTTTTATCTATTTTTCTTTTGATAAGCTTTTCTTCTGTTCTTAGCATTTTTGCTGGTTTCCCGAAGATTCATCATTACGATGACTATGATGTACCGAATACCTGGTTTCATCAAGGCAGAGCCAATTTCACCTGGAACTGGGTTGGTCCTGAAGGCGGCATTATGTTCAGGATAATTGTCGACCCATCTAACAATAATCTCGGTTTCTCAATTTCAGATGGTGGAGACTTGTGGAGAACTATTGATGGAAATTCCGTATACACGGGGAAGGTTTTGAAGTTTAAATAGCATCCAACTATTGCGTACATGAGTCTGCTTCAAAAGTGAAAATGGAAAAATATTCAAAATGACACAAATTTACGAAAGGTCTAAAATGCACATCCAAAAAATGAAAACCCTCAAATATGTGATTTATGCTATTCTCTTTCTCTCATCTCTCCCCGGTTGCGCAAAGAGGGGAATGCTTGTCAAATGCGGAAAAGGGGATTATGAAAGATTTCTCGAAGTTTACAAACCTCTAACCGATATAGACAGTTTTAAAGGAAACGGTAACTTCACAATAACAGCAAAGGACAATGAGCTTTTTGGAAAGTTCTCGATACTCTACTCAAAAGAACCACAAAAATGGACTATGACGCTCTTCGGTCTTTTCGGAATGGTGCTTTCAGAGATAGTGATAGAAAATGACAGTATCATAATTCTTTCATCCTTACTCGACCAGCCGTACAAAAACTCTCTTAAAAATTCCAAACTTGAAACTTACACCGGTATATATATCGACCCGGAATTGATTCCTTTGCTTACAACAGGAAGAATCCCCAATCCCCGTTCCAGCAGTTCCAGTTCCTGTATAGCAAAAAACGAAAATATCCAGAATTTCATTTTCGAAGATAACGCAAGAAAAGTGAGTTTCGAATGGGATAAAACGGAAAAAAAAGCAAACCATTACATATCCGAATTAAAAAACGGTAAATATCATCTTGAAGTGAAATTCGCTGATTACAGAAACATAAACCTCCTGTTGCTTCCACATTCCATTGTATTTGTGTCGAAAGGTAAGAACACTGCTTATCTTAAACTGAAATATGACTACATCGAGTTGTCAACCGAATAACAATGTTTTTTATACTACTTAATTTGGCGCTTGCGCCCGGACTTTTTCTTCTTATAATTTTTTACTTCGTTGACAGAGAAAGGGAGCCATTTGCCCGTATTTTTGCGACCTTCTTTGCTGGAATTGCCGCATCCATACCTATTGCAATTCTGGAAATCTTCGCTAAATCCTTGTTCTCACCTTTTTCGCAAACTATTTCTCAGAAAGTAATAAGTATATCTTATGTCTTTCTTGTTGTGGGTCCTGTCGAAGAGATTCTGAAATTCGGTGCGGTTATGGCAGTAGTTTTTGCATCAAGGGAATTCAACGAATGGTATGACGGTATTCTCTATGCCATGGTTGCTTCTCTGGGTTTCGCAACGCTGGAAAACATCGTATATGTCTTTTCCTTTGGTGCACTCACAGGATTTCTGCGCTTCTTCCTTTCTGTCCCGGCACATGCTCTTTTCGGTGGAATTATGGGCTTTTTCTTAAGCGGTGCAAAATTCTCGAGGAAACCTTTCCCCTGGCTTCTTGGAGCGTTGCTCATCCCAATTGTACTTCATGGGCTGTTCGATGCATTCCTTGTTTCTGGTAAGATCCCGATTATTCTGCTTGTAATACCTTTAAGTATTACAATGTGGATTTTCCTGATTGTTGCGATACGAAAAGGCTGGAAACTTAAAGCTGCTCCGAAGAAACGGACGGTAAGGAATAGGTAGTATGTAGTATGTAACTTGTGGAATAACGCTGCTGGACTACATACTACTAAAAAAGAATAATCTTCTCTTTCAATGTTTCTTTGTAGTTTTTGCCCTTAAGTTCCATCCTTATAAAATAGATGCCACCTGTAAGACCTGCTTTACTAAAGTGAATTTTATGGAATCCTGGTTTCTGCCATCCTCTGTGCAGGGTAGTTACCTTCTGACCCGCTACATTATATAACGATAACCCAACAGTATCGGCGAAAGGCAAAGTGTATTCAATAAATCCCCGAGAATGCATTGGATTAGGATAGACAAGAATCCCAGTTATCTTAATTCCCTCAACTGGCTCTTCCAAAATCCCCACACCTTCTCTCACAAGTGATGGGTCTCCAAACAGTGTGTAGTCCAGTAGATTCTGCTGAGGTGTCCAATCGGGGTCACCTGCCCAGGGATCCGGAAAATAAAGATTATTGAAATAATATACCTTGCAATCAAAAAGCGCATCCCCCACTCTTTCATTCTGCGAAATCAAATAGTAGTAAAAGTAGTAATTCAAGGATGCAAGGTTACCATCCGAAGGATCATCCCATCCAGGTGTATACCAACCATATCGCGTCGCAGCAACGATACCGGATGCACCGTTAGCAATCATAGCACGTGCAAGATTCGTATCACCCTTTGCATTACTACAGGAAGCTGCAAATACAACGGAAGGATGTGTATCATCAAGGTTCTGCACATCTGTAATATACATAAATGATGCCCAATCCATCTCCGAACTTTCGGGAATGGAATCCCCATCATCCCAGGACCACCACTTTCTGTAAGCACCATCACTACTCCCGTGTCCAAACCAGGGAGTTATCGAATATTGTCCACTCGACCACTCAGCAATAACATTTGCCTTTGTAATTGCGTATTCATGCGGATATACGGATGGACATAATCCAGCCTCCTCATACATTCTCGTGTACGTCCACCCGGAAAGAATACTATCCTTTATCGTTTCCATTAAAACAGCACCATCACAATCAGGCCATCCGGTATTATCCTCATTCTCGAAATTGGAAAAAGCACCCAGAAGAAGTGCCCTCTTTTTCCAGCTACCCTTATCCCTTTCAAAATTGACTGTTTTCCGGCATATCATACCCAATGTATCCGTATCGTTATAAGGAAATCTACCGACAAGGATTTCTGGAACAAAACCAATACTATCCTGAGCATATTCTCCATAGAATCCATCTCCGTCACTATCCCAGTCATCCGTTAGCTCTGCGAAGTAATAATCCGTTGGCGTATCGTATAAATGTTCACTATCAGGATAACACATCTTCATAGGTATCATATCAACGTTCCCACCTATAAGAAGGTATTCTATTCCCCAGGATATATATTTATCAATTAAAAAATTCCTGATTTTATCGGCTGTTAGCAAACCTGGATACTGGGCAATAACAGAATCTATACTGATTAATTTAACATTGAATCCAATACTGTTTTTCCAGTTTACAAGACTATCAAATGCGCTAAATAAATTATCTTTGGTAAGAATCACGTAGTCGAATGAATCTGCTCTTGAGCAAACTGTATAAGCATTCCTGACTTCATTCCAGTTGGTGAAAAGTTTTGAAGCCTTCTTTTCAACCCAACCCTGAACAGAATTGTTCGCTTCTTTTCTCTCATAGTTTATCATTACGCTGCAACGGGAATACATATAGAGACCATTTTGTGTGTACAAGAGAGGGAAATAGGAGATTCTTAGAAATGGTATGTTTCTAAAATAAGTTATTTTTGAATAGTATATTGGTTTTTGCGGAAATGGACTTTCCGATGAGTTGATGAATTCCCTTCTACGTACCCAACTTGCAATTGCCTGCTTTCTTGCAACCTTATCATCAGACAATGGTAGAGATGGGGGAGCGATTGTCAACCGTTTTTTACCGATACACTGCCCCAAGTCGTAATGCACAGAAATGGAAACAATTTTGCTTCCCGCGGGAAGAGCTACCAGGCGAGACTGTGCAGGCAAAACAGGTGTACCGGGTATTTGCAGCCTGTTAAATCCAGCCATATTTGGAGTGTTGTTAATAAAGCTCAATTGTTTCGATAAAAACCGAACATCCATTACGTCAGCCGTGAGCGAAGTGCCGATGAACAAAAACAGCAGAACAAGGATCTTTTCTTTAAACATTAATCCTCCTATTTTTCTCTCGTTTCAATGCAATACCTCATAATACAATTTAACATATATTCTTCTATAAATCAAGAGAAAATATATAGCTATGGAGCATATTTTTTTTGGAGGGGGGATGGAAAACTATGTAGTAGTTTTTCCAGGTAATGTTCTTAAAATATAAGATAAAATGAAATAGATTACACTTCCTATGAAGAAAAGAGAAATGGCTTCTAAAAGGAAGTTTACTGTTCTTGAAAAAAGCAATAAATGCTCGAAATACCGAAGCAAAAGAAAGATTGCACTGCCTGATAAACCTCCGGCAGTTACGATTTTCAGGAAATCACAGACAACTTTCTTTCCATCAATGTTCTTGAGTTTTCTTCTGAGGAATAAAAGAAGCAGGCAAAGGTTAAAGATACTTGCAACCGAGGTCGAAAGAGCAAGACCGCGAAAATATAGAAATCTCATAAGTATAAGAGAAAGAACTATATTAAGCGCAACGGTAAAAACGCTAAGAATCATTGGAGTTCTTGCATCTTTGTAAGCATAGAATATACTTGTTACAACCCTTGAAGATGACATTGCAAATATGCCAAGTGAGTAGAAACCAAGTGCTTGAGAGGTGAAAACTGTGTCTTGTGCGGTAAAAGCACCTCTTTCGAAAATAAGCCCAACGATTGGAACACGCAGAACAAAAAGAAAAATGGAAGCAGGAATCGTTAAGAAAAAAACGAATCTCAAAGAGCGGGAAAAAATCTTTAGAACCGCACCATTCTTTGATTCTGAAACAAGTTTTGCAGCATCCGGCAAAGTGACTGTCGACACAGCCATCCCAAGTACTCCTATGGGTAATTGCATTAATCTCATTGCATAACCAAGATAGGAAACAGAACCTTCGACAAGTAGTGCTGCAAGAAACATATTGACCATTACATTAATCCTTGTTACCGCATAACTGAACTCTATGGGGACCATAATCTTTAAAAGTCTCTTAAGACCCTTTTCCCTGAAGTTTATCTTTTTTATTAATCTGAAACCGGAACGTATGAAGTAGGGAATCTGAATAAGCAACTGCAGAAAAGCACCAACCAGAACTCCAATACCAATGGACAGAATCGAAGGAACTCCCCTGCTAATTAATAATGGGGAAATTAAAAAACCACAACCTATTATTCCTACGTTGAAAAGTGCAGGTGCAAAACCTGTTGTGAAGAAATGATTGTAGTAGTTTAGAACTCCCATTGTCAAAGCCGAAACAACCATAAAGATAACAAAAGGAAATATCAAACGTGTCAAGCGAACTGTTAACTCAAATTTCTGAGGGTTTTTTGTGAATCCGTAGGCGATTGTATGAACTATTTGTGGTGAGAACACCATTCCAACTGCAACAGTACCACCTATAAAAAGCAGAAGTACATTGAATACATAGCCTGTAAACTGGAAGGCGTCCCTTTTCCCTTTATTCTTTTCATAATCGGAAAAAATCGGGAGAAATGCAGCGCTCAACGAACCTTCGGAAAAAAGGTCTCTAAGAAGATTGGGTATATTGAATGCAATTCTGTAAGCATCCATCATCATTCCCGCACCAAAAAGGTAAGACAATGTCATCTCTCTTGCAAGACCTAGTATTCTCGATATGGCGGTTCCAAGCCCGAAACCACCAACCTTTCTTCCAAAGCTTTGCTTTATGCCTTCTCTTTCTTGCATCATTACAGTTCGTTAATTTCGTCCATTTGTGTTTACTTTGTCTCCAGTATATCGTTTCCTTAAGTCCGTCATTGCGACTTCAAATCCGCTCTAATAGGGGGGGGGTATTGGGGGTATGTCAGCCCGAAGCAATCCAATATTTAAGGAAACTCCAGTCCATATCCTCTCAATATTTCCCTTCTCCTTTCGGTAAGATAACCTCCCGCAAGCACCTGCGCAATCACCATATCCCAGTTTTCATTTCCTTCGATAAGAACAGGACCATCTTCCGACAAAGCAATATCCCATCCAACGGAGAATAGGTTTGGGGAAATCAGAGCAGCTCTATTTGCAAGTGCTGCAATCTTCGACCAGTTTGGAATTTTACCGTCCTTAAAATATTTCTTTATATTCACATCCTTTTCCTCGACCCATGGACCTTTTTCCCCGATGTAACCAAAAGCTTCTTCGGCAAGCTTCCCATTTCGAACATCAAGATTTACGACATAACCACCCTGGTGAAGATTATCGGTAATACTATCCTTCCTCCCCACTCTTAACATAGCGAAATCAACGACAACTTCACCTCCCTTTGTCCTCAAGGTTGAAACCCTAACTGTGTTGAGTGACTTACCCCGTAGAACATTCATCTCTCGAGCTTGCTCTATTTTCTCTTCGACGATAAATCCCGTATATGGGTCTTCACTTTTTTGCCTTTTCTCAATATCTTCATTCATAAAAGAAAACATTTCATCCGAACTATAAGTCTTTCCTTCGTTGCTCTTAAACGAATTCTCGGAGATTATCTCATCGAATATCTTAATTCCCTTTCCTCCAAGAGAACTAATAGGCTTTATTACAAGACTCTGTATTTTTGTTTTCAAAAACCACTTTGCGAAATCATCCTTATTTCTCATAGGACTCCCATCAAACATAAATCCGCTGTCTGGATAATAGAAACCATAAACTTTAACAACCGGTAGATTGAACTGCGAGTAATAGATGAAGAAAAAAAGTTTGTTTTCAAGTATGGGAATCCATCTTCTGTGATTCAGAGCTGGTCTCAATTTTCTTTCAATCCGCTCGTTAGATATATATGAAAGTTTTTCCTGTCTTGAAATTGTTTTTTTGAAAAAACCGTAAAGATAATATTCTAACGGACTGAAACTGTGCTTTAAACCCAAAATAACAATATTCAGTAGTTGGATTACGGAAGGTTTATTACCAAAAGAACTTGCTTTTTGTAACTGCTTTACAAATTTCTTCGCCTTTGTAAAGACCGATTTCATCTCAAGGTCATTACATCACATCTTCCTATTTTTGTCAAGGCAAATGATTTTTCGGAAATTTAGTGAAAATATTCAATAAGTTATTTCTTCTCTAACCTTTTCTGACACTCCAGTCCCATTTTCGCATCCTGATATGCAGCACTCGTGTTTCCGAGTTCTCTTTCTGCATAGGCTCTATTAATGTAAGAATCACAAAAATCAGGGTCAATCTCCAGGGATTTCGTAAACGCCCCAATCGCTTCGCCATATTTCTCTGCTTTAAGATACGAAAACCCAAGATAATACTCCCCCTCTGCATCGGTATCTCCAGGAGCAACTACCTTCTTGAACACCCTTATTGCATCGACGAATTTGTCCTGGTTTAATAGTGCGAGACCATAGCTGAAGTTTACATCCCTGTCGTCTGGATTTAGTTCAATAGCCTTTGCTAAAATAGCCTCTGATTCCTTTGCTTTACCATCTTTCAGCAAAATTCTTCCAAGGTCCACATAGATTTTTGTTGCTTCCTCTTTCCTTTTCTTGGCAAGTTCGACATTCTCTGCTTTCAGCCAATTGGGATCTTCGATAATCTTCAAAGATTTCTTTAGAATTTTCGCGGACTCACTCGTTTTTTCTCTAGTAAAATAGAAATTCGAGAGATTTATGTAAGCATCCATATCACCGGGAACAAGTTCCAGTGCCTTTCTATAGGTTTTTTCCGCTTCGTCATTCTTTTCTAACTTCTCAAAGCAATAGGCAAGGAGATTCAATGATTGTGTGTTTTTGCCATCGAAATCAAGAGACCTCTCACTTCTCTTTGCGGCAAGTTCATATTCCTTGTTTTGCATATGCTTCAAAGCCCCATTGTAAAAGATAGCCCAATAGTTAAATAGGTTGTCATTCTTGAGTTTATCAATGGTTTTTGGATCAACGGAAATTGCTTTCTCGGTTTGCTTGCAAGCCTCCTCATACTGCTTCTTGCCAGCATAAGCTTTACCTAACCAGAGATATGTTTCTGGGTTCTGAGGCTCTGCCTGAACAGCAAGTTTGAACTGCTCAATGGCTGCATCATAATTTGGTGGACTCTGACCATAATAGACTTTGCCTGCTGTCATATATTGCGATTGACAACCTATCATTACGAATAATGTAAGAATAGAAAGTATTAGTAAGGATTTTTTGAAGTGTTTCACAATACCTCCAGTATTAAGGTTAAACAATTCTCAATTCACTATAGATAGCAATTAAAAGAGAAGATGTCAAGAAAAAAATGTCTGGAGTGCCTCCTTAAATTCTCTTGACATCTTCTCCTTTTAGTAGTAAAAAAGAGCATATGAAGAAAATCAAACTGGTGATTTTTGCAGCTGGACTCCTCGCAAGCATCCTTTTATTATTTTTAAAAACTCCAATCGGACTCACACGAGCCGGGCAGAATGCACTGGCAGTTTTTGTCTTTGCAATTACTATGTGGATTACCGGTGCTCTTCCACTTCCGGTTACGGGAATTGCAGTATTTGCTCTTCTATCCTTGTTGAAAGTTTTACCTGCAAAAACCGTTTTTTCTCTTTTTGGAAGCAACGCAGTCTTTTTTATCCTTGGCGCTTTTATTTTAGCAGCAGCAATGATGAAAACAAGACTTTCTACCCGATTTGCGCTTAAATTCTTGAGCTTTTTTGACAGAAGCCCCTTATCACTTTTTACCGCAATCTTCATAGTATCTGCCTTTCTCGCTTTCTGGATGCCGGAACATGCTGTTGCTGCATTGATGCTTCCCGTTGTTCTTGAAATAGCCAGGGGATTGAAATTAAACCCGAAAAAGGAGTCTTATGGTAAAATGCTTTTTCTTGCCATTGCCTGGGGAGCGATTGTGGGAGGAGTCGCAACATTTCTTGGAGGGGCAAGAAACCCTCTCGCAGTAGGAATGCTATATGAAAGCTACAACACTTCGATATCCTTCTCAAGATGGATGCTTGCTGTGGTTCCAATCGTCATCATCATTCTTGCAATCGTATGGATTCTAATGAGAATGACATTTAAGGTGGATGTTGACGATGTATCGGGCGCAAGAAGGATTCTAACTGAAAAACTAAATGAAATGGGTAAAATGAACAATGCAGAAAAGGGTACTGCAGTTATTATTGTATTTACTATAATAGCGTGGACCTCCTTATCTGGTTATCTCGGACTCGCAGTTATAGCATTACTCGGTAGCCTTCTGCTTTTCATCTTCAGGATTATCACCTGGAAGGACATAGAGAACTATATAAATTGGGGAATAATATTGATGTATGGAGGTGCAATTGCTCTTGGCTCTGCACTTGAAATTACTGGAGCAGCAAAATGGTTGGCACAAACGGTTATTGGTAACAAAATTCTCTCACCATATCTCTTTGTCCTTGTTATAAGTTTCATAAGCATATTATTAACGGAAGGAATGAGCAATGTCGCAACCGTTGCCTGTATGCTTCCTGTCGCTTTCAGTCTGGGCAAAGTTTTTGGCATAAATCCGATCGTCACAACATTTGCAGTAGCAGTACCTTCGGGTCTTGCTTTTTGCCTGCCTATCAGCACACCCGCAAATGCAATTGCATACTCTTCTAACTTCTACGGGGTGAAGGATTCGCTGAAGCTTGGAATCTTCTTGAACATTATTTCTTTCTTAATCTTTAACCTTATGGTCAGATTCTTCTGGCCATTGATAGGACTCGTACCATGAAATTAATGCTCGTTTTGTCGAATATCAGCTTCTCTTCCTCCTCTGTTACATACGCATTTGAAAAAGCAGAAAAGGAAAATTACGAACTAATAGTTGTTTTTGTTCTCGATGAAGAGATACCCGATTCCGTTTCATCTCTTCTTATGTACATTGGTTTTTTGGGACCAAAACCAACCGAGGAGTTAAAAACTACGCTACTCGAAGAATATAAAAAAAGAGCACAATCGGAGCTTGAAAGAGTGGAGAAATTGGGCAATGAAAAAAATATACAAATGAAAAAGGTTTTGAAAAAAGGGAGATTTGTGAAAGAAATAATTGAGGTTTGCGAAAAGGAGAAACCTGACTTCGTAATAACATCAAGACCCAGAGAGCCTATGCTCTCTCAGGTACTTTCAAGTTATAATTTGGAAGAATTAAAAAAGAAGCTCGGAGCAAAACTTATTGTTATTGATGAATAATGAGAACTAATGACCCGCTAAATCACTATCACAAATTCTTTATTGAAATTGCTTTTTGTACTTCTGTGGTACTGGCTGGATGTCAATCAGGATACATGGTTGCCGGTAAAACTACTACTATACCTTTCCCTACTTTGAATTATGACACAGGAATAGATAGCTTGAAAAAGGTGTTGAGAGCAAACTCAACTAATCCTGATGCTCACATCGCCTTAGGAAAACTATATGCTGCAAAAAGTTCATACAACAAAGCCTGCAGACAAACCGAGAATGCTCTAAATCTGTTACCAGAAAAACTTGAAGAATTGAGGAACGATTCAGAATTTAACTATTGGGCAATTTTCTATAATGCAGGATTAGCGGCTTTTGGAGAACAGCATTTTTATCTTACAATCAAAAGAATTAAGAGATCTCTTGACTTTGACTCAAAAAGTGGAATCTCCTTCAATCTGCTTGCACTCTGCTATGAAAAATTAGGGAAAGACGATGATGCAGAGAAAACCTATAAGAAGGCAGTGAAGTTAGTTCCAGATAATATAGATGCCTATATAAATCTTGCGAATTTTTACAAAACAAGGAATAAATTTGAGAAAGCCATCAAAATATTAACCGATGCTCAGAAGATAGTGGATGATTCTCTTTGGCTTAGCTGTAAACACCCATATAAACTTGAAGAAAGAAAAAAAATAAAATCCAGGGTTCATTTAGAACTTGGGAAAATGATGTTCTTACTCCCCTATCATTCTGAACCTCACGAACTATCACCCTGAATTTTGGTTTGATTAATTATAGCATTGATTTAGTCTCGGGTTGATGCCGAAATAAATTCGGCATGACGGTAAAAAATTTTGAGCTTTATTGAAATTTAATGGAGGAGAAAATGTGGTTGCTGGAAGACAAAAAATGAAAAAGCACTAAACTTTTTTTATATTAATTGACAAATGAGGAACTTTGTGATATACTATCATTTGAATATTGATGGAAGTTCGTGAGGTCATGTGAATCCAGAGATAACAAATAAAGGAAACCTCACGATATTAATTGATCTCTGTAGTCTGATTATAAATAGGAGGAAAAATGGAATGGTTATTATTTGGTGGATTAATACTCTTGATGAGTATCTTCGGTAAAATTCCACAAATGGAAGCAGGAACCAAAATCTTAAATGCAATCAAAATTCCAGTTGGAATTGTCGTTTTCCTTGTAGGACTTTCTTCATTCGATTTGGGTGGGAGATATGTCTTCGGAGGGATAATGGGTCTCGTTGCTGGAGTGACATTACTCTTCACACTCTTTAAGCTGATTCCAAAAGCAGAATCCTCGATAGATAAAGTATCTACAATTCTAACTGCTTTTGAACTTCCTATTGGAATCCTTGCGATACTTGCGGCACTTATTGCTATGTTTTAAGTTTCTTCTTTTTTGCGGCAGGAAAAAGCACATTATTCAGAATCAATCTGTATCCTGGTGAACTTTTGTGTAATTCAAGCCTTGTAGGCGGGTCCCCTACAAGATGCGCATAATCTTCCGGGTCATGTCCTCCAAGAAATGTATATGTTCCCTCACCATAATTTCCATGAATATATTTTGTCTCTTCAGTCCCTATCATTTCTCCCATTATTACAACAGACCTTTTCAGCTTGCTCCGTCTGAAACCACAGTCCTGTCCTAGAAATTCCTTAACGAGTGCAGTGTGGTCCTGTGTGAGCATAGCGGGAACAGGATCATATTTAGCTGAAAACTCAAATAGCGAAAAATAGGTATCCTGTCCTCTCTGCTGTGCCTCTTTTGTAACATCAACATCCGAATGCTCGTAAACTAGAGGATTGGTAACAAGGTTAAAATTCTCAAAAGCAAGACACTTAGAAAAATCCAGCTTGCTTTTGTAGGCGACATCTATATCATCATCATCAAACGGGATAGCAACGACATCGACACTGCCTGAAGCAAGTGCAATGTCGAGAGTAATTGGGGCGGAGCACATAGCAAATAGAAAACCCCCCTTCGCTATGTATTTTTTCATCTCCTCTGCCACAGCGTGTTTTAATTCCCATACCTTCTTGAATCCAAATTTCTTTGCTTGATCCTTATTTGTCCTTACCTCATCCCTGTACCAGGATGCATTCCTGAACGATGCATAAAACTTCCCGTACTGTCCTGTAAAATCCTCGTGGTGCAAATGCAGCCAGTCATACTTGTATAGTTCTCCCGTGATAACTTCCTCGTCCCAGATCTTCTCATATGGTATTTTTGCATAGGTTAAAGCAAGAGTTACAGCATCATCCCACGGCTCTTTGTTTTCAGGCGTATAAACTGCAATTCTGGGAGCCTTTTCAAGAACCATCTTCTCCATATTATTACCCTCTATGATATTGTAGATAGACATCAAATCGGTCGAAGAAATTTCCTCAAAACGAACACCCCGCAAGAGACAGAGCTTTTTTGCTTTTTCCATATCATCAAAAAGGAATGAACCTCCCCTGTAATTCAATAACCATTCTACATCGCTACCCCTCTCAAGCACCCAATATGCAACTCCATATGCTCTCAAGTGGTCACTCTGAGTCATATCCATTGGAATTAAAATGCTCTTAGGAAATACGAAACAAGGTATGAAAAACAATATCAAAATATGCAATATTAGTGAAGATTCAGGGGTAAATTTATTTGGATTTGCTACCTGAGGATTTCTTGCTTGGTTGCTTTTTTCTTGTATCTGCCTTCTTATCGTTCTTTTCACTTTTTTTAGCTTTTTCCTTGCTTTCTTGTTTCTTGTTCACTGTGACTTGTTTCTTGCTTGTTTTTTTATTTGACTTCGTCGCTGACTCTAAGATTTTTATTTTTTCTTTTTTCTCCCAGGTGTCCGAAATCCCATCGCTGTTCTTGTCGATAAAATAGTCATTCTGTAGGTCATTCCAGGGTTTCTTGGTCTTATTGATTTTTTTATCCTGTTGCAGATCGTTTATCCCGTCACCATTCTTATCGATGAATCTATCGGTCACATTTATGTCAATGATTATTTTACTTTTCTTCTTTTTGCTTGATTCTCCAGAAATGTCGTTTGTACCACTCAGATCAAAGTCAATTACATTGTCATTGATTCCATTCCCATCGTTGTCTATGAAATTAGTATCCAGATCATTCATACCATTACCGTCTGCATCCTGAAAAAGGTCATTCTTACCATCTTTATTCTTATCGACGAATTTGAAAGGAAACTTGTATTTCTTACCATTTACATCATTCACTCCGTCTCCATCGGAATCCTGGAAAAGATCATTTTTCCCGTCCTTATTCTTATCCTCAAATCCAACTACCTTCTCTTCTTTGTTTCCCTTCTTGTTTTGCGTTTTCTCAATAGGGTGAACAAATCGAGGAATTAAGAAAATAAAAAGAATTAATAAAAGCAGTCCTCTTTTCATTATTTCTCCTTTTTTTTGATATCAGAAAATCAGTCTTCTGTCAAGTTTTTTATTCCGTCTGCAATTTAAAGTTAGAATTCTTATGTTTTACCATAGTTTCCACTTCATATTTACTTTTATGTTCTCTCTTTCACCGGACTCAATAAAGAATTCTCTGCCAATTTTGAAATAACCTTTCTTTGTGAGTTTTATCTTATGTTTACCAGGTGGAATCCCTCCAATTACTGCGGGTGTTCTGCCGAAATACATACCGTCCAAATATATCTTAGCTCCACCTGGACGAGATAGTATTTCCACCGAGCCAGGTAATACGGGATGCCGAAATAAGGGAGCAGGAACATGTTCGGCATCCTCTTCGACATAAAAATGGCAGACATCTGTGCTGTAGTTATCTTTATTTCCCGATAGTATTTCTTCGTTGATTTTCTTTATAGCCTTTTCTCTATCACCTTTAATGCTGTATTTTTCCCCTTCGATTCCCAAGATATCCGGGAGTTTTAGCGGTTTTCTTGAAGCAACCATACAAATAAACTCCTCTCCTTCCGGACCTCTGACCTTAAAACTAAAATCGCCATCCTCTGGGATTTGGTAAGTTTTATTTGCCTTTATTGATATTTTGTCCTCAGCATCTTCTGGAAGTATCAAACTAATCTCACCATCCGTATCAATATCGTAGACTACGATGTATGCATCCTCTTCCGATCTAAAAGAAATAAAGATGGATTCATCAGCATAATATGTTGACTCATCACCCTTATCTACCGACACATCGATCTTAAAATTTTGTGCCACTTGGGAGTGTGCGGTTACGCTGATAAGAAAAAACAGCAGGACGAAAACTGTGTATTTTTCCATTTTATCTCCCCATTCCACCCTTGCTTTTTTTAGATTCAGGTTTTCTGTCACTGTTTCCTGATGGGGAGTTTTTTGGCTTCTGTGAGTTAGAGGGTACACTACGGGAAGTATTTCTGTCCTTTGAATATTCTATTTTCCTAGATTGTTCTACCCTCTTAGTCGTAATCTTTTTCTTTTCCTTAACATCATTTTGATTTTTCTTCTCGTCATTGCTTTCTTTAACAGATAATGGAATTTTCTTATCCTCGACGATCTTTTTCTTTTCGGAACTCTTGATTATTTGAAAGTCGCCATTCTTATCTCCATTCTTCCGCTTTTCATCAAATTTCCTATCGGTGACATTCAGGGGGACATCAGACAGCTCCTTTTTCGAAATAGTGAATCCTTCTCCACCGAGGACTAATGTGGGTTCTTTGGTTGCCTTAAATGAAGGACTCTTGGAAAACGTCTTTTTTGAAAGCTCTGGCTTTTCAGATTGAAAAGCAGACGCTTTGCCTTTCACAGTCTTCACAGGTTCTGCCTTTGCCAGTTCAATGTTACTTGCCTTTTTAATGGGAGTACCAGATACTGTCTGATTTCTGTTTCTTCCATAGTATTCTGGAGGTCTTTCGCTTTCTTTCGCATTTAAAGCATAATTTTTACTACCCTCTCCACCATAATAGTTCGTCCTGTAAGGCTTATAACCCCCGGAATAGTCATTTCGCCATCTCCCATAGCCATCCCAGTAATAATCGTGGTTATAATAGTAATAATCGTAATTATCCCAGTAAGCATAGTAATGACCATAATATGGCGGAGAATAATACCAGTATGGATGGTAACAATAGTAAGGCTGATAGCCCCAACCTATCCAAAAACTGAAATACCATCCATAAGAGCAGCAACTGTTGCAATAAGGTTCGCAGTAATAATAGTCATAATAGTCATAATAGTCGTAGTAAGGATACCAGGCATAAGTAGGATACCAGTAGTAATTTATACGGTGCACAGGATAGTATTGATACCAGCTGTAGTAGTTAGCACGATAGTACCCCCAGGTCCATGGTGGACCCCACCACCGACCGTGATGTGCTTCAGATGTTGCTGCGGTGAGAGATATTAGAAGTGCTACAATAAAAACCAACAATACCAACTTCTTTTTCATCTGAACCTCCTTTTTTGTGAGGTCTTAAAAAAGAGCAATAGAGAGACCTCTTAATCTGTGAAACTTCTTCATTGAAGATTGTCATTTTCATATTTCACTCCAGGTGGTGTAAGTTCGCGGTTGCCTTCGTCAATCTGGTATGCCCAATCAAAAGCACACCATCCATCACCCAAATCGCTAATACGAAATTTAGCAAAATGGTCATCTCTGGTCCATACAACATATCCATGACCTTGAATCAACTCCACCCATCCCAGGTAAGACCAGCCTTGTTCAGGAGCATAATTGATATCATCAAGAGCATCGGTATATCCAAAATCCTGGATATCCGTTCCATCGCTGCAGTTCATATAATGAACGCTGTAAAGAGTATCGAATTCATAGTATATGTCAGTATGACTGTCGTCGAAATTAAGAACTATCTCTTGTGAAAAATCAAATCCAGAATACGACGGGTCGGTTATGTAATTCTTCAACATTGCCGAGCCTTCGGGTCTTGGAGTATCATAAACAAGATCAAGCGAAAGGTCGCTCTCGTTTCCAGCATCATCTAATGCCGTTACCGCATAGTAATATGTAACACCATTCGTTACATTGTAATCGACGAAATATGGACTGTAAACACTTGTTAGAAAATCAAAATATCCCGTTGCTGCAAAACTCCTGTAAACATTATACCCGTCAAGATCGCTTTCACTATTGGGATACCACTGCAGGTAAATTGCCTCATCCCCTGTTGTACTTCTTACACCCCTTGGAACGGCAGGTGCTTCAGTGTCGGGTTCACAAATCCTACAACAGGAAACCAGGATTAAACTCATTATTATCACACACAGATAAATATACTTCATTACACGTTCCTCCTTTTCTTCTACAATTATAACGAGCAAGAAGTATGCCAGAATAGCACAATTCTTAAGTGCTTATATTATTTAATTTATCTTCGAAGTAATTTCACTTTTTTTTCTATTGCACAATTACTGTGCAATACAGGCTATTTTCTGCACATCATTCCAGCAAAAATCATAGATTTCGGGGATGGAGCTTACCTGCGGCTGAAACACAACTAAAAACAGTATGAAAAAGAAGTTGACGAAGAACACAAAATAGACTATAGTATCCAGATGAAAGGGAAAAGGAATAGATTAAAGCGCAAAATTGTTTACAAAAACATACCAATTTTCTATTGACAAGAGAAAGCTTTTCTGATATGATTTAGTGAAAAATTTAACAAAGATGTAACCGACGATGGAGGAAAGATAAAATGGGCAAAACAATGGCTGAAAAAATTATTGGTTCTCACTGCGGCAAGGATGTAAAACCCGGAGATATTGTTGTCGCAAAGGTGGATGTAAGTATGGTGCAAGACGGAACCGGTCCGCTTTCTGTTCAGGAACTTCAAAAAATGAATATGGAGAAGGTCGTTAATCCCGAAAGAACAATATTATTCCTCGACCATGCAGCACCGAGCCCCAGAAAGGAACTTTCCAATGCACACAATATCCTGAGGAAATTTGCAAAAAAGACAGGGGCTTTTGTCTCCGAAATAGGAGAAGGTGTCTGTCATCAAAGACTTGTAGAATCTTTTGTAAATCCGGGAGAGATAGTAGTGGGAGCGGATTCACACACCTGTACATCTGGAGCATTAGGAGCTTTTGCAACAGGTATGGGCTCTACAGATATTGCACTCGCATTCGCTCTAGCAAAAGTCTGGCTCCGTGTTCCACAGACCCAGAAGTTTATCATTAATGGGAAACTCGGCAAGGGAGTTTACTCGAAAGACATCATCCTTTACATTATCGGAATGATTGGTGCAGATGGTGCGACATACAAGGCAATGGAATTCACAGGAGATACAATCGATAATCTCAGTATGGAATCCAGGTTCGTCATATCTAATATGGCAATAGAAGCAGGTGCAAAAACTGGTCTTATAGCAACGGATAATATTACAAGAGAATATCTTGATTCCAGAGGAAGAGGAGAAAAATTCTCCGAGATTAAACCAGATGTTGATGCGAACTATGAAAATATTTTCAATATAGATGCTGCAAAAATAGAACCGCAGGTTGCTTTCCCTCATACTGTCGACAATACGAAATCAGTTTCCAAGGCAAAAGGAATAAAATTAGACCAGGTTTATATCGGCACCTGTACAAATGGCAGAATAGAAGACTTGAGAATAGCGGCTAATATCCTCAAAGGAACAAAAAAACATCCAGCACTAAGACTGATTATCGTACCTGCATCAAGAGAAATTTATCTAAATGCCCTTAAACAAGGTATACTTGAAATTTTTGTTGAAGCAGGAGCAAGTATACTTGCTCCCGGATGCGGTCCCTGTGTCGGAGTGCACGAGGGTGCACTTGGTGATGGAGAGGTAGTTTTATCAACACAAAACAGAAACTTCAAAGGTAGAATGGGAAACCCACTGGGCTTTATTTATCTCTCGTCACCAGCAACTGCCGCTTACTCCGCAATCAGAGGAGAGATCAGCGACCCAAGAGAAGTTATTAATTAGTTGTTTAATTGTTTATTTATTCAGCTAGTGAATTACTTAATTACTAAATTTCTTAATATGTGCAAACAAAACGAAAGGAGCTACAAATGGCTACACTAAAAGAAACATTAGCCAAAAAAATCCCTTCACTTCGTGACGAGATTAAGGGTTTCGTAAAGGAAAACGGGGACAAAGTAATTTCTGAAGTTACCGTACAACAGGCATACGGAGGTATGCGCGGTGTCAAGGCTCTTATCTGCGATACTTCCGTAGTTCCGCCAGACAAAGGGCTAATAATTCGCGGTACTCCAATTGGAGAAATGAAGGATCAGCTCCCTGAAGCTGTCTTCTACCTCCTCGCAACCGGAGAAAAACCTGATGATGCTTCAGTTAAAGAACTAACGAAAGACCTCAAGAGCCGTTCCAAGGTGCCTGATTATGTCTGGAAAGTACTCGAAGCTATGCCTGGTGATTCACATCCAATGGTAATGTTCAGTCTCGGAATACTGGCAATGGAAAAGGAATCTCTGTACAGGAAAAGGTATAACGAAGGTATGAAAAAAACTGAGTACTGGGAGCCCACACTTGAAGATTGTTTAAACCTTCTTGCCAAATTACCGACTCTTGCAGCAGGAATTTACCGTCTTAGGTTCAACAAAGGTCCTCGCATTGAGCCGGATCCAGAACTTGACTGGGCAGGAGATTATGCAAAAATGCTTGGCATAGAAGATCCCACGGGTGAATTTGCAAACTTGATGCGTCTCTATCTGGTTTTACACTGCGACCACGAAGGGGGAAATGTAAGCGCACATACCTGTCACTGCGTTGGCTCCGCACTCTCTGATGCATATTACGCAGTCTCGGCAGGACTTGACGGACTGGCTGGACCATTACACGGGTTAGCAAATCAGATGTGCCTGCGGTGGGTAATGATGGTCAAAGACAAATTTAATGGTGTCCCCACAGAAGAGCAATTAAAACAATTCGCCTGGGATACATTAAACTCTGGTCAGGTTATCCCCGGATACGGACACGCAGTTCTAAGGGTAACAGACCCAAGATACGCAGCATTCCATGAGTTTGGTTCAAGGGTATGCACCAATGACCCTCTGTATCAAATCGTTGATAAGGTCTTCAAGGTTATACCAGAAGTTCTCAAGGAACATGGTAAGGCAAAAGATCCCTGGCCTAATGTTGATGCTGCTTCTGGATGCCTCCTCTATCATTTTGGTTTAACCGAGTTTGAATATTACACAGTTCTGTTTGGTGTATCAAGAGCTATGGGAATGTGTTCCCAACTTATCGTCAGCCGTGCTCTTGGTGAAGCAATCGAAAGACCAAAATCAGTAACAACAGACTGGGTGAAAGAGTTTGTGGCAAAAAAATAGAAAATAAGTATGCAATAGTGCGAAAATAAGAAAGTGGAAATTAGGAAAATCAAAAACCTCCTGACAACCAAAACAATTTCTAAATTTCCAATTTCCCAATTTCGATTTATGATAAAGGAGGAAAAGAATGGTTTTAAAAGGAAAGGTCTGGAAATTTGGTGATGACATTTCCACAGACCATATTGCACCGGGAAGACTATTTCACTTAAGAACCAATCTTCCTGAACTGGCAAAACATGTTCTTGAAGATGCAGACCCCGAGTTTGCGAAAAAAGTAAAACCCGGGGATATAATAGCAGGTGGAAACAATTTTGGCCTGGGTTCGTCAAGAGAACATGCACCAAGGATTATCAAAATCTCCGGTGTCACTTGTGTTCTTGCAAAATCTTTTGCCCGGATATTCTATAGAAATGCAACAAATGTTGGTTTGCCTGCTCTTGAAGTGGACACGGACAGAATTGATGAAGGCGATGAACTTGAGATTGACCTACAATCGGGCAAGATAAAAAACCTTACTAAAAATGAGAAACTAACCGCATCACCAATGCCCCCTTTCATGTTAAGAATAATAGAGGATGGAGGAATCGAGGAGCACATCCAGAAACATGGTGATTTTCAGCTCACATAAGTACTTAAGAAAATCCAAAAATGGAAACTGCGAAAGTAGAAATAAAGAGAATTTGCAATTTCGTAATTCGGTTCGTTATTTGCAATTAAACAAAAGGAGCAGTTATGGGAGAAAAGATATCAGTAGAAGATGGAAAATTGAAGGTACCTGAAAATGTAATTATACCATATATAGAAGGCGACGGTATTGGTCCGGACATAATGAATGCTTCAATGATTGTATGGAACGAGGCAGTAAAGGTGGCATATGGAGGAAAAAGGAAAATCGAGTGGAAAGAAATATTTGCAGGAGAAAAAGCACAGAAAAAGGTAGGAAATGTTCTTCCTGACGAGACCTTCCAGGCTATCCGTGAGTATATTGTATCCATAAAAGGACCTCTTACAACGCCTGTAGGTGGGGGATTCAGAAGTTTGAATGTGACAATGCGGAAAGTACTGGACCTATATGCCTGTGTAAGACCGGTAAAACACTACAAGGGTGTTCCTTCACCTGTAAAGAATCCACAACTTTTAGATGTTGTTATTTTCCGTGAGAATACAGAAGATGTCTACGCTGGTATCGAATGGGAACAGGGAACCGAATCGGTCAAAAAGGTTATCACCTTCCTTAACAAGGAAATGGGGACAAAAATTAGAGAGGATTCAGGCGTGGGAATTAAACCCATCAGTATTACAGGAACAAAACGATTAGTGAGGAAGGCAATACAATACGCTATAGACAAAAATAGAAAAAGTGTTACACTGGTTCACAAAGGAAACATTATGAAATACACCGAGGGTGCCTTCAAGGATTGGGGGTTTGAGCTTGCAAAGGATGAATTCAGAGACCATATCATCACTGAAGATGAACTCTGGGACCAGGTAAAAGGAGAAGATGGTGTGACACCTATAACCAAACCGGGTACATTCGGGGATCTGAGAGGGGGAAAAGAGGTGGGAAATCCCGGAGAGCGCATTGTTGTTAAGGATAGGATTGCAGACCAGATGTTCCAGCAAGTACTAACACGTCCCTCCGAATACGATGTAGTTGCACTTCCGAATCTTAATGGCGATTACCTTTCCGATGCATGTGCTGCACAGGTTGGTGGTCTTGGCATGGCAGCAGGCGCAAACATTGGTGATTTCACCGCACTATTCGAAGCAACTCATGGAACCGCTCCAAAATATAGGGGAATGGACAAGGTTAATCCGGGTTCCTTGATTCTATCTGGAGTAATGATGCTCGAGTATCTCGACTGGGATGAAGCAGCCAAACTAATAAAGAACTCTATTGAGAAAACTATCCTTGATAAAAAAGTAACTTACGATCTTGCAAGGCAGATGGATAATGTAAAACCAATAAAAACAAGTGAATATGCAAAAGAAATAACAAGGAGGATGAAATAGAAAAATTGGGAATTTTTTTCGGCTGCACCTCCCGTTCGGATAAGAAGCTATTTGAAAATCTGAAAAAGTTCCTTAGCTTAGCGGGTGTAGAATATACCTCACTCGGCATCGAAACCTGTTGTGGTGCTCCGGTCCTACTCGCTGGAGCCGCCGAGAAATTCAAGAAACAGGCAAAAAGGGTGGAAGACGAAATTAAAAAGAGTGGTGTTACCGAGATTGTAACTCCCTGCGCTCACTGTTACACAACTATCAAGACCGAATATTCGCATCTATTCCCTGATGAGAAAAGGAATTATACAGTAACACACTTATCACAGTTTACTCATAGACTCCTGAAGCAAGACAAACTAAAATTTAGGACTCCCATAAAGGCAACAATTTCCTATCACGACCCCTGTTATATTGGTAGAAAAGGGGACGGGATTTACTCCGAACCACGCGAAGTTATAAAAGCAATTCCGGGAGTAACCTTAAATGAGATAGAACATACAAAAGAACTCTCTACCTGTTGTGGTGGCGGAGGACTTCTAAGAGCATATCTACCATTGCTCTCCGTGGAAATATCAAAGGAAAAGTTAGAAACTCAATTTATTCCCGCTGGCGCAGAAATTGTCACATCCAGCTGTCCCTTCTGCTATCAAAACCTTTACGAAGGAAGTGAATCGCTTGAAAACATCGAAGTACTCGATATTATTGAACTTCTACTGAAAGCTATGGAGTGAAAATGGAAAAAGAATTCAAAGATTATATGAAACTTTTGTATAAGACTCGCAGAGACAAATTCACGAGAACGGCACTGCGAAGAGCAGTAAAATCTTTCAGGGAAAAAAGAAATGAAGCAATAAAGGCTTTCCCATATGTTGAAGAGGAAAAGAAAAAACTTCAGGAAACAAAGGATTTTGTCATAAAACACCTGGACGATCTTATCGAAGAAACGGAAAAAATAATCAAAAAAATGCACGGTTGTTTTCATTTTGCAAAAACCAAAGAGGAAGCACTCAAAATTTTAAAGGAACTGAGCGGAACAGGCAAAGTAATCTTAAAGGCAAAATCCATTACATCCGAAGAAATCGACATGAATGAAAATCTTGAAAAATGGGGGAACACTGTATATGAGACAGACCTTGGAGAGTTCATCGTCCAGAGTCTAAAATCACACCCTATGCACATACTTGCCCCAGCGGTGAACATACCCAAAGAGAAAGTAGCCGAACTCTTTTCGAAAATTGCTGGTCATAGCTTACCTCCCGATCCGAAGAAACTAACCGAATTCGCTCGTGAGTATTTAAGAGACAAATACTTCAACGCCGACATTGGAATAAGTGGTGCAAATGCGGTCACTGCGGATACAGGTTCCGTATTTCTATTTGAAAACGAAGGTAACATCCGCTTTGTTACCAATGCACCAGACACCCATATAGTTTTTGCAGGCATCGAAAAAATACTTCCAACATTATCCGACGGTTTCCGATTGCTTGAGGTTGTTTCACGATATGCAGGTTATCTTGCTATGACGTATGTTTCAATAATTTCAGGACCGAGTAAAACAGGAGATATCGAAAAGACTATCGTCTACGGAGCTCATGGACCCAGGGAGTTTCATGTAATACTCTATGACAATGGAAGAAGCGAAATAGCCAAGGACCCTTTAATGTCCCAGATATTAAGGTGTCTTAGATGTGGAGCCTGTATGTATGAATGTCCTGTTTATCCAATAACCACCGGATACTGGGGATATAAGTACATGGGAGGAATTGGTGTCCCATGGACTGCATACATTGCCGGCGGTTTGGAAAAAGCTGCACCATTGGCTTTTACCTGCACTTTGTGCGGAAGATGCGTAAAATATTGCCCTATGGAAATCGACGCACCTGAGATAGTACAGAAGCTGAGAGAAACACTGAACGAAAAGGGATACATCCCTCCATTTATCAAAACTATGGTGGAAACCGTTATGAGAGATGGTATACCCTATTAGACATCCTATCGGATCTTTGATTAAACAGATGCAAAGGCAGATTGCACAATGGAAGTTTAATAATCTGTGTAATCCGGTAAAAATCAATTTAATCACATAAGGGAGGGAAAGATGGCAGATTTTATAGACGTAAAAGTGGACGCCTTGAGAAAGTTCACCCAAGATGTGTTTATTAAACTCGGTGTTCCGACGGAAGATGCTGAGATAACTGCGAATGTGCTTCTCTCTGCAAATAAGAGAGGAATAAATTCTCACGGTGTAGCAAGACTAAAGAGATATGTTGGATACATTCAAAATAGTAAAATGAATCCAAAAACCGAACTCAAAGTCCTGAAAGAAACACCTGTCAGTCTTCTTATATCTGCTGGAAATGGCATAGGTCAGGTAGCAGGATACAAAACAATGAATATGGTTATTGACAAAGCAAAGAAAAGCGGTCTGGCATTTGCCAATGTAAAGGACTCCAATCATTTCGGAATTGCTGGATATTACTCGATGATGGCATTGAAGCACAATCTCGTAGGTATTTCTCTTACCAATTCCGCTCCACTGGTCCTTCCAACTTTCGGTAAGCAAGCAGTTATCGGAACAAACCCTCTTAGTTTTGCATTCCCAACAAAATCAGAAAAACCATTTGTTATAGATATGGCAACGAGCACTGTCCCCAGGGGGAAATTGGAAGTTTACAATCGAATGAACAAACCCATACCAGACGCCTGGGCTACAGATGAAAAAGGTAGTCCTACAACTGATTCATCCAAAGTTCTGGACAATATGTTAAACAGAAAAGGTGGAGGATTACTTCCTCTTGGCGGAGCTACCGAAGAGATGGGTGGGCACAAAGGATACGGTCTTTCTGCTGTAGTAGATGTCTTAAGTGGCGTTCTTTCGGGTGGTTCTTTCGGTTCCCTCATATATTCAAACAAACAGGCAGCTGGAGTATGCCATTTCCTCGGAGCAATCGATCCTGACATCTTCATAACAAAGGACGAATTCAAAAATAACATGGACAACTTCATAAAGATTTTGAGAGACTCGGAAAAAGCAGAAGGCAAAGACAGGATATACATCCATGGTGAAAAGGAATTTGAAAACGAAGATAAAAACAGAGAAACTGTACCTATTTTCCACAAGGTCCTTGAAAACCTGAAGGAAATTGGAAATGAAGTTGGAGTTGAAGCCAACTTATAAAAAAATTGTTCCAGATGGTACCACCTTAGGATAAAAAAATGAAATGTAAAGAATGTGGAAAAGAGATTACGGAAAAGGACTTCCTTTACTGTCCTCACTGCGGGGAGCAGTTGGGGGAAAAACAACCCGCCATTGCTGCCGTTAGACAATCAAATAAACACAGAATTCGCGGTAAGATGAAACTTGCTGCCGAAGAGATGGAAAAGGCACTATCCATAGACATCAATAATCCATACTATCACAAAAAGGTTGGAGATCTTTACTATCTTATGGGAAATGTTAAAAAATCCATAAAAGAGTTCCAAATTGCAATAGGATTCAAGAAGGATTTTGCAGATGCACATTACGCTCTTGGAATAGCATACTACAGGAAAGCCTGCTTAAAAGAGGCAATAGAAGAATTTGATAAAACACTTAAGATAAACAAAGGTTTTTCGATGGCTGACTACTGGTTGGGTATTTGTCATTTTCACAGAGGAGATGATGAAGAAGCAATCAAATCATTCAAAACATTTGTCAAGAACAATCCTGGTTCCGTTATTGCTCACTATCATCTCGGTATCATTTATAATTCAAGAAAACAGTATAAGTTTGCTGTCGAGAATTTCAAAAAGGTTCTTGAATGCAGCAAAAATCACGCTTCAGCCATATATAATATCGGCTATGCATACTGGGGTTTGAGGGAAAGAGGCGAAGCGATAAAGGCATTCAAAAAAGCTATTGATTTAAATCCTCGGGACAAAAGATCATGGGATATGTTGGATTTGCTGCTAAATGTTCAAGAACCATAAAGAACCTTCGGAAAAGAGTCGGATCTTATGAAAAAAAGTCTTTATATCACTTTCTTATTTTTCTTAATTTCGATTACATATATTCATGCACAGTTCATCTCCTCTGTGCCAACTGGAGATATCTTACCACATCTAACTGCTGCCCTATATGTTAAAGGTAAATTACCCATTGATGAGTCAATTGCTCCAAGAGATATTGATTTTGCTACAGGACTGGGTCTCTTTAATCGTGCTAATATCGAGTTCGTTTCATATTGGGGGGGTGCATACGCCTTCAACTTCGCATATCGTTTAATAGACGAAGAGCAGGGAAAACCAAGAGTAGCATTGGGAATAGACAATATTGCACCCATGCGCTACATTTCACCTTACGGTGCAGGAAAAGAAACTAGATGGGAAAACAGCGTCTACAAAGTTAGGAATTCGGAACAATTCTCTGCGTATGCAGTCATAGGAAAACTCATCGGTTTCTCAGATTTCAGTGTCGGTGTTGGAAGAGGAAAATTCGTCGGATATGGCACATGGACACAAACCCTGAACACAGATTACTACTCTGACGATACTCATAACGATGCATTTGGAATCTTTTTTAAGTGTCAGATTATAAATGTAAAAGGTTTCAAACCTTACTTCAGCATCGATGGAAGAAATTACGATTACGGATTCAGATTCGACCATCAGTATTTCACTATAAACGGGGGAGTAATAACCCCCAATAGCCTGCTTGTAGAAGATTTTAAACATTCTGTATTCGACTTAAGTGTAGCATTCTATTCGAAGTCAATATTCAGGAATGAAAAAATCACAGATATAGGCATCCTTAAAGGCAGAGTTTACGACGAAAAAACAGTCGACGCTTTGAGTGCAATGATTACGATTTCAGGAAAAAATTATTATAATACAATTGAAACAACCTCCGCTGGTTCCTACTCCATCAAACTTAAAGAAGGTATATACAGCATTCACGTCGAAACTTCCGGATACTATTGGAAAGAAAAAACTGTCAGTATCTCTGGTGGCGGTATACTCTACTGTAATTTCAAGATGAAGAAAAAACCCAAATCCTAACCTCCACCGGAAGAGTAAATCTGTTAGAAAGTTATCTACATTCGTTCCCCAGTTATAAGTAAGCTATTGTTCGAGATATTTATTCCGCTTGGTCATTCTGAACGAAACGCAGTGGAGTGAAGAATCTCGGCGTTAGACGATTAAAACGTTGAAACGATCTAAACGCTCCCAACGATATTATCTCACAAGCAAAATCTTTTTGGTTTTTGTTAAACTTCCCTGAGATAATCTGCAGTAATAGATACCTGAGGGAAGCAACTTTCCAGAATTTTCCCTTCCATCCCACACAAGAGCACTGGAGCACAAGTCACCAGTCACAAGATTACGAACCAATCTCCCGCTCACATCGTAAATACTCAATGCTGGGTATTGTAAGTTATTGGTGATTGGTAATTGGTCATTAATGACTAATAACGAATAACTAATTACTGTAGTTTTCCTGAATGGATTTGGTGAAATCTTCAAGAATGGTTTTGTTTCTGTAACAACTGCAGATACTGGTCCATACCACTTGGTATTTCCATCTGTTCCTATAACACCAAGTTTGTAAAAATAACGGATTCCAACTTCTACATCCTTATCTTCATATGAATAAGATTTAGGTGATGGGGAAGTTCCAGAACCGGGAATCCCTGTAATCTCAGTGTAGGAAGATTTCGCATTTCTGGAGCGCTTGAGAATATAAAGAATTCCATCAACTACGCAAGAAGATCTCCAACTAACTTCTATCCTTCCGCCATAAGGCTCTGCACGCAAACCTATTAGTTCAATCCCTGTAGGTACACCCTCTAAAGCAAGTGAGTGAAAGCCACCTGCATTGAATACATTCATTCCTGTTAGATATGATCCACCCTGTTCTCCACCATGAACCTGAACGGGAGTATGCCGCTCAGTATTTGTATTATCCCCAAGTTGATAATTATAGTTGGCACCCCAAGCCCAGACTGTTCCGTCTGACTTAAGTGCCATAGAATGTAGAGCACCAGCTGAAACTGCAATAACATTGTCAATATATGTACTGCAGGGTTCATGTTGCTCAGTAGTGGAATTAATCCCAAGTTGCCCATAATTGTTTCTTCCCCATGCCCAAACGGTTCCGTTTGATTTTAATGCAAGTGAATGCCCGTCGCCCCCATCGATTGCAGTAACATCTGTGAGAATGTGCGTTTGGACAGGTGTATGACGATCGATAGTTGAGTTATCACCAAGTTGTCCAAAGTTGTTTTTTCCCCATGCCCAAGCAGTTCTATCTGACTTGATTGCCAATGAATGTATAGCTCCTGCGGCAATTCCAGTAACATCCGAGGAAATCCACGTACTGCAGGGCTCCAAACGGTTTGTGGTTGTATTATCTCCGAGTTCTCCCTCATTGTTTCGTCCCCATGCCCAGACTGTAGAATCGGACCTCAAAGCAAGTGAATGCCAAACCCCTGCATCAATAACCCTAATGTTCGTAAGATTATGTGTTTGGACGGGCTCCCAGCGGTTACTTGTCGAATTATCACCAACCTGTCCCTGAGAATTGCTACCCCATCCCCAAACGCTGCCATCAGACTTCAATGCAAGTGCATGATAATAACCTGCGGCAACTGCTGTAACGCTTGTGAGATTGTGGGTCTGGATCGGCTCGTGGTGCTCAGTTGTTGAATTATCACCGAGTTGCCCATAGTTGTTTCTTCCCACTGCCCATACAGTTCCATCTGATTTTGCCGCAAGTGAATAATCACAACCTCCATCAGCTGCAACAATATTTGTAATCGTATGCATTTTGACAGGTGTAGACCGATTAGCTGTAGAATTATCTCCAAGTTGCCCATACGCGTTAAAACCCCAACCAAAAACATCTCCATCTACTACTGTCGGGGGAAGAGTCCCTTCCTCGTTATAATTAAGTGCACCATTATTCCATCCACCTATCACATAGACTTTGTTTCCAACAAGACCTACTGCAACAGACTGTCTGGCATTCTGCATCGATGTTTCAGATGACCAGCTGTTAGAAACAGGGTCATAAACTTCAACAGTTTTAAAATACGAGGAATAGTTGTATCCACCTACACTGTATGCCATATTGTTATACGAGAAACTACCAATGGCATATCTATTGAAAGACATATTTGTCTTAGTTGCCCAGTTATCGGTAATAGGGTCGTAACACTCATTTACAAGAGTATCTTTTGAGCCAACATTGACTGAACCACCAAAGACATAAATTGTATCTCTGACTACACCACAAGCGGGACCCATCCTCTTTGTTGGCATTGATGTTTTTGTTGTCCAAGAATCGAACAAAGGGTCATACTCCTCAACTGTTGCAACGACTGGAAGCATTCCGCCTATTACATAAATCTTATTTGCAACAACTGCAATTGCAAAAGCATACCTTGATGTTGGCATCGGTAGTTTTGAAGACCATGAATCGCTTGCCGGGTCATACACCTCTACAAGATTCGTGTCGGTTTGTACGCCACCCACAAATCCACCGATTGCATAAATCTTACCACCTACCACTGCACAACCAAGCTGGGAACGAGCAGTCGGCATTGCTGCTTTTGTTGACCATAAATCCGTTGCAGGATCATAGACATAATTCGTATTATGAAGAGAGGCACCACCACTGGAACCACCAATAACATAAACTGTATCATTGACCACGGCACAGCCTGCAGCTGATCTAACTACCGGTAACGCTTGCTTTGTCGTCCATGTAATCGACTGGCTTAACACCGAAGATAATATTAAAACAATCATAAAATTCATCCAAACCTCCAGATTATATATTCCCTTTCGCTAAGCATTTATTCTCCAGCAATTATTATTCAATTCTTTTACTTCTCTCACTATTTCTACTTCCTGCTTTCAATTTATTATCACGGGAGTATATTTCGAATTGTGTATGGTTTTCAGGTTTTATCAAATTTATTATATACCTTAATTAGTTTGTTATAGTGACTTAAACAAAACAAAATTTTTTCCCTTGACAAATGAGAAAATTTGGTTTAATTTTTCCTCAATGATATATACAAACAGAATTATAAAAACAGAATTAAGGATTCGTGCAGTACAAACATATATCAGGAACGGAGAATCCTTAAGGAAAACATCCGAGAAATTGAATATTCCTCATATGACTCTATGGAGATGGGTTAAGTGGTACAGGGAAGGTGGTAAGGAAAATCTCGAAAGAAAGAAATCATACAGGAGACCCTGGAATAGGCCCTCAAGAAATATAGAACTGAAAGTCGCACTACTTAAAGAGAGAAATCCTGCATTAACTCTGAAGAAATCACAGCAGGCACTTCACCATAAAGGGATAAATATGTCTTTGAAAGGTATTTGGGGAATATGGAAAAGGTATGCATTAACTGGAAGACCCAAGAATAGCCCATACTCACCATTTGGTGCCGTAACACCCGAAATAAAAGATGCTTTGAACAGGATGAACAATATGCTCAAACAAGGGATGCTTGAGAAGGCATCTAAAATTGTAAATCCCCTTCCCTCTTTTCCAAACGACAAAATACTGGAAGACATTCCAGAAGAACTTCTTACCGCAAGAAGACAACTTGAACGGGCATTTTTGCGGTTCGGTAATATTCCCTTTTCCGAATACCACAAAAAGGTGAAAAAAATTAGGAAAAAGTTAGAAAAAAAAGGACTATTTTACTCTTCTATTTTTGCAGCTCTGGGGGAATCGGTTGCTTTGAATTGGATGATGTCACCCAAAAAGGAATTAGAAGTTATTAACATCCTCAAGCAAAGGACGAATAAAATCCAGAGCCCGTCTATTCGTCATCTATTATCAATGCATGAAGGAACAATATATAGTGACATACTTGATGGGGAAAAAGCAAAGGCACGCATTAGAACCAGTATCAGATTGCTCCGTTACTTACCCTACGCATTTTACTTTGATTCTACAGGAAGCCTTTTGGGTTCGATTACAGATTATAAAAAAGCTTCAGTTTATTTTAGGAAAGCACTTGAAATGGAAAGAGAAAATATACACAGAAGACTTCTTTTAACAAAGCTTTCGTTTACCAGTGCGATGGCTGGTAGATATCGTAAGAGTACAAAATTCCTTAAAGATGCGGAAATGGAAATGGAAGGAACGCATTCGTTATTTGCCATTATCCGGGCACATTGTGCTCTTGGTCAAGGAAATATTTCAAAAGCATCTTACTATATTAAAATAGCATTGGAAGAATCGGAAAAAAGACAACTTAGAAATCATCTACATGCTGCATCTTTGGGACTTGCTGAAATTCGGGCAACATTGGGTGAAGAAAAAGAAGCAAAAGCTATACTTAGGAAATACATACCCTTGTTCAAAAAATATGGAATGAAAAGAGAAACTCTTATTCGCAATGCACTCTTAGAAAAAAATCTAATACATAAGGAACATATTAAGGGGTTTCCTATATTCAAACTCCTTTCACTATTACAAAATAATCCCACTGCAGGCAGGTATAACAAATTACTTAAATTTGCCAAAGAGAAAGAGCTTTTAGGTTTCTTGCATCGCATTATAGTATTTTTTCCCGAACCAATTAGAGCCCTTCTTGAAAAGGGAAAAGATACAGGGCTCCCCAGAGCGATCCTCAATCTGCCAGTCTTCAGGAAGGATATCCCCGTTTATTCTGTAAAATTTTTAGGACATTTAATTATCTACAAGAATCAAAAATATCTAAGTGCTACGTTTACACCAAAGGAGACTTCATTCTTGATCTTTCTATCCTCTTCTGAAAGCAAAAATATATCTCTTGAAAAAATATACCGCAATTTTTGGCCTAATAGTAAGAATCCTTCAAGAAATCTGGCACACCTTCTTGTCCGGATACGGAAAACATTACGATTACCTTCTCATTATCTTTATGTAAAAGAAAAAAAACTCTTTTTTGAATGTTATTTCATGACCGACTACGGAGAATATGCTGAACACCTTGCACAGGCAAAGGCACTCTTGCGTGCAGGTGAATGGCGATTTGCCAAACGGGAATTCATGAAGTCACTCTGCCTTTTTCGTGGTGAGCCATTCAAAAGGATGTACGACGACTGGTCGGATGATAAAAGACTTGAGGTTCTTTTTAGTTATGAGAAAGAGGTAAAGGCTTTTGCAGATGAGTTGATAAAAAGAAATAGAAAAGACGAGGCTGAAAAACTGCTGAAAAGAGCGGAAAGGATAGTTCCAGAAATAGACCTAAGACCAGAGACATAAGACCGAAAAAGGTAAAAGAGCAAGGAGCGTGTCGGAGTATGGGTGTATGGGAGTATCGGAGTAACGGAAATTGAACTCTGCACTGCAATAAAATCCCGTAAAACCACGATGTATAAAAATATATTCTGCGTGGTTGACGGGGCACGCAGTTCGTTGTAAACTAACGCCTCCAGCTGTGAAATGTCATTCTGAGTAATCTGTTCCATATTTACCCCGTTAGATGTTTGCTATCTAATGGGATACTGTCTAACGGGGTTGACTGTGGAAGAATCTGACGCCGATATATCTTTTCCGCAACAGAAGATAATCTATAACAAACGGAGGAAGATAGAAAAGATTCATAATTCTTGCTAGCCAATAAATCGGGAAATAAACAACGGTAGAAAGCGCAAATCTAACAAAAGGGTTCTTCATAAGATCCAACCTGAAAATCTTCCTAAAACTTTTGTCCTTTTCTACGAGCAGCGGTAGTGCATTTTTTGCAAACGATTCCTGTTTTTTAAGTAATTCAGAAAGTGAAATCGGTTTATGATAGCAGAGAGCATTAATTGCAAATACGAATTGAATCCCAACCTTCTCCAGCCTGTATGCGATCTCTGTGTCCTCTCCTCCCGCTCCCTTAAACTGCTCATCAAAAAGACCCGCCTTCAAAAGATGTTCTTTTCTGATAGATGTGTTACTTGTCCAGAAACATTTAAAAGGAATCCTCCTAGTCGGTTTTATCTTGTGCACACCTCTTGTGCTAAGGTATCTCGAAACCCATCGAGTACTGAATGTTTTTCTATATTTAATGTTACCAATAACTGCGCAGTTACTCTTACTATGATGCTTGATATGGTTTCGAATAATTCCTCTGGAAGGAACAAGGTCATCATCCAGAAAAAGGATTATTTCATTTGCTGCCGTTCTTACTCCATCGTTTCTGCTCGCTGCACTTCCCATGTTTTCTTTGTGACATATTGTCACCAAATTAAAATGCGATGCATATGATTCCATAAACTCTGCCGTCCCGTCGCGGGAACCATCATCCACTACTATCACCTCAAAATTACTGAAAGGATAGTCTTCATTATTCAGCGCGTCGAGAAGTTTTCTCAGTTCATTCTTTCTGTTGTACGTAGGAATAACAATACTAACTTTTAAGCTTTCCATTGTTAAAAAATACCAGAAAAAACCTGCATTGTCAAAACAAAATTTAACGACACTTTTTTATTGACCAGAGATTTTTATTGTGTTATAGTGCAAAAACTATGAACATACTTGTTACCGGTGGTGCTGGTTTTATTGGTTCAAACCTTACCGATAAGTTAGTCGAACTTGGTCACAATGTGATAATTGTAGATAATCTTTCAACAGGGAAAAGAGAGAATATCAATCCAGATGCTTTGTTCTATGAGATGGACTTGAACGATGACAAATTATCCACGATATTTATCAAACACGAACCAGAGTGTGTGTTTCATCTTGCAGCACAGGTAGATGTGAGAAAATCCGTAGCAGATCCTCTCCACGATGCAAGTACAAACATAATGGGTACGCTGAACCTACTCAAAGAGAGCACGAATAACAATATTAAGAAATTCATATTCTCTTCTTCTGGGGGTGTTATCTACGGTGAAACTCCCGAACCGGCTACCGAAGATAATCCGTCAAGTCCCGTATCACCCTATGGAGTTGCCAAATTGGCTGGCGAAGGATATATTAAGTGCTTTGCACAATGGCAGGGATTGAACTACACGATCTTAAGATATGCAAATGTTTACGGCCCAAGACAGGACCTCAAAGGCGAAGCAGGAGTAGTTTCAATTTTCATTGGACAGATAGGACAGGGTATAAAATCATATCTATATGGAGTGGGAAAACTTGAAAGAGATTATGTTTTTGTGGAAGATGTTGTGCGAGCGAATATGCTCTGCATTGAAAACGGAGTCAATTCTACATTCAATATTGGAACAGGTATTGCAACGACCGTTGAAAAACTACACACAATGATAGAACAGATAGCAGCGAGGCACAATAAAAAAGAATTTGCACCCAAAAGAGCAGGTGAACTTGAAAGGAATGTGTTGAACATAGAAAGGGCACGCAAACAGCTCGGATGGAAACCTCACATTGCTCTTAAAGACGGACTTAAGAAAACTTATGAATGGTTTATTACTGAAGCAAAACACGAAAATGGAAATTAGGAAAATTGAAATTACAGCCGCAAAAATCAATTTCGTAATTTCGCAATTTCGCAATTTTATGTTCTTGAATTTCCAATTTCGTAATTTCCCAATTTCAGTTTTTTTATCCCTCGTCTTTTCTCTTTTTCTCTTGCTTCCTGCTCTTAACTCTACAGAGAACGTCCCCATTCCTCTGGGACATTGGTCATACGACATAATCGAATATTTTTCAGCAGAAAAAATACTCTCAGTCGACCTTCAGGCAAAACCAATAACAAGAAAAGCAGTTCGCCTGGCACTTGATGAGATACAGGGAAAATATGTAAACGATGAACTTGACATTGATAAGGTAGAAAATGAGCTTCTTGCATCTTTGTACGAGGAATTTTCGCTTGTTCCAATTCGCAATCTCAGGAATGTACCAAAAACAATTTACTCTACTGACTTCCTATCCTTAAGGGAAGAAAGCAAAACAGGTATTGAAATAATAAGAAGAAAAGATAACTGGGATTATGAAGTTGCATTTCAAACATATTTCTGGGCAAATCTTGGCAAACATATTTCTTTTGCAGAAGAAATAAATCTGAGAAAAGACAATTTTTCAGAACCAGCGGTAACCCCCGGAACAAGAAAATGGAAAAACATTGCAGGAACCACACCCTACGCACTCTTCAACCTGTCATTTCCCCACATAGAAATAAATGCAGGTAGAACGACAAACTGGTTGGGTCCCGGCAGATTCGGAACCCTGCTTCTATCAAACAATTACCCCTTTTTTGATCAGATAAACGCAGCATTAGAGATAGGAAAATTCAAATTCTCATCTTTCTTTATTGTCGTTAACATTGACTCTATGAAATTTCTCGCTGGTCATCGAGCAGAACTTAAAGAAATATATGGAATTACCCTCGGTTTCAACGAATTTGTTTTGTTTTCCGGTAGAATCGAACCAGGATACCTAAATCCACTCCTTGTTCTATACGGAGAACAATACAATCGTGGTGATAGAGATAATATAATGTGGAGTTTTGACCTTTCCCTTGGTTTTTTGGGTAAGAATAAGCTTTACACCGAGTTGCTCGTAGATGATTATCAGTATGAATCGACACCTCCAGCCCCAAATAAGATAGCCTCGATAATTGGTTTACAGATTGCAGAACCATTCGCTCTCCCAAGATTCGACCTTTGTTGTGAATATACGAGAATAGCGAAATGGGTCTATACACATAAGTATCCTGAAAATACCTACTCCAATTACAGAACCTGTCTGGGACATCATTTAGGTCCTGACGGCGATGTCATCGATATTACGCTGAAGCAATTCCTGCGTTGGAACGTAATACCTCAAGTGCATTTTGGATATGTTAGAAAAGGGGAAGGAAATCTAAGAAATACCTGGCAGAAAGATACTGACCCTCATCCGTCTTTACCATCTGGCATTGTCGAGTCCACTATTCTTTTTGAAGCAACTGTTTTCCTTAAACCCTTTCGTTCATCCGAATACATTCTTGGATGGGAAACTTATAGAACAGAAAACCTTCACAATATTCGAGATTGGATGGAACAGGACAACGAATTTTACATAAAAATTTCGTTGACATTCTAATGAATTAGAAAATTACATGCTACGTAAAATACTTATTTATCCAGTGAAACGTATCATTGCGAGTACTAAACCATTATGAAAACTTATTTCTCCCATACCTCCAGTTTTATCGACAGCGGTGCAAAAATAGGAAAAGGAACCAAAATCTGGCACTTCTCTCATATTAGAAAAGGTGCAACAATTGGAGAAAATTGTATGATTGGTCAAAACTGCTATATCGCCTCCAGGGCAATACTGGGAAGAGGTGTAAAGATTGAGAAGAATGTCAGCGTCTTTGACCTTGTCACATTAGAAGACAATGTATTTGTTGGACCATCTGCTGTTTTTATTAACGACTTGAACCCAAGAGCACCTTATCCAAAAGCAGGAAAATGGATTCCAACCTTTATAAAGGAAGGAGTAACAATTGGGGCAAATGCAACCATCTTATGCGGCATAACAATTGGAAAATGAGCATTTGTTGCATGCGGTGCTGTCGTAACAAAAAATGTCAAGGACTATTCTATGGTAAAAGGCAATCCAGCAAAACATTCAGGTTGGCTCTGTGAATGCGGAGAAAAACTGAAATTCAGTAAAACAAAAACCGTATGCAAAAAATGCGGTAAGATATATAAAAAAGAAAAAGACAAAGTGTATCAATCCTGATTGGTGCTGTATTTTATGGCTTTACTCCATATGGACTTCCATTCATCTTCAAGGATATTTCCAAAAGAGTTATATTCATAACTGCAAGGCGTTACATCACCATTTGATTCGATACACATACTGTATTCCCATATACCACTTGTCTTATCTACATTTTCTATGTTCTCATCACCATACCAGATAAATGATATTTCCTTCTTCCTGAGCTCCTGTGAGAGTTTTCTCAACAAATTCCTTATCTCATCATCATTCAAGCCAAGACCACTACCTCCGGAAATTTTCTTTCTATTCAAAGCATCTGCAGCAAATGCGTAAATGCCCAGGTCTTTCAGGAATGAAACGAATTGAGGAATTTCCGCAAGATTCTTCGTAGTAAAGGTTGTATGGGCAACACAGTAAAGAGGAGTTGCCAGTGCGTTTTTTAAACCTTTGATCGTTTTCTCCCATGTCCCATCACCAATCAACTTATCATGAATCCGCTTCTCACGAGACTCAATGGTTACTTGCAAATGGTCAAGACCGACATCTACAAGAGAATTTACATAATTCATACTGGCAAGCTTCTCACCATTGGTAAGCAAACCTGTAACAATTCCAACTTCCTCTGCAAACTGAACGATTTCAACAAAATTTTCAAACTCCGTTGACTCTCCTCCAGCAAAAAGGATATGTGGGACTCCAACATTCCACAGTATTTCAATTATGCGTTTCCACTGTTCGAAGTTCAATGTTTTCCTTCCATCTGTATGCTTAAAACACAATCTTCTTTGAAGATCACAGTTTTCATAAGTTAGCAAGAGATCCATTCTGTGTGGTGAAGAAAATCCACTCGTAAATGTTTTTATGTCCTGGTTGCTCAGATATGTAACAGGGTCAACATCAGCCGCTTCTGCAAATCTTTTAATCGTATGTCTCAAAGCATCCAAATCCTCAGAGACTGTATCTTTTCCGACTCTGTATCTCTGTGTAATCGTTCTCACGATTTCTAAATCATCTTTCCCATCAAGCATTCCTTTAACTATTTCTGCAGCAGTTTGATTCATGTATAGAATCTTGTCGGCATCAATAATGAGAATACCTGAACCATTGGATTCAATCCTTAAATGCACCCTGTGATCTTCAAGTGTTCCACCGCTTCTATAGTGGTAAACGGTTTTCTCAAGTGGTCTTGCCCGACCAAAAATCTTCTTCATAACATTTGCCATAAGAACTCCTTTCCCTACTTAAAACAAAAACCATTAAAATATATAGACCATACAAACAAAAAAGTCAACACTTTTTAGAATTCCCCAGACAAATCGAAAGTAGAATTAAGCAGTGTATCTTTGCACTTAAAA
>CAYMQB010000003.1:0-107989 GCA_964392665.1 uncultured bacterium
CTAACTGGGGAATTATCCTGACCCCAACTGGGGAATTCCTCTGAACCTCGACAGCAAATATACGCCGAAGGCAAATAACGATTAACCAATGGGTATTGACCATTAACTGATAACCTGGTTGGTTAAATTTGTTTGATTGGTTAAAACCCTAAAAAATGATTTCTCTGCCTGCCCTGCACTGCATGGTGCAGGGTGTTTCTGTGGTGAATTCTGTATCGAAATTACGAAAATCTCTTTAAGTTCTCTTCAATTCCCTGTTGATTTACGTTAGTGGGATGGTAGGGAAACCTGAAATAAATGTTTTCTCTGTGGTTTGTTTAAAAGTGCAATTTTTGCACTGCTAAGTGCAGTTTTTGCACGATTTCCAAGTCCCTATATTTTCCCACTTAAGCGTTATTTTTGTGGTTTAGTGCAATTTTTGCACTATTATGAGTAAGTAAACAGTTAAAGTCAGTTATAAATCCTTTATTCTCAATAACTTATAATTGTCAAATCTATGGCACAGTTTATGCTATTATATGAGATACAATGATTATGAAGGTCGTATTTCTGAAAGAGGAGGAGCTATGAAAAAAGTTTTGTTAGTTTGCTTTTGTCTATTGCTTGTAACACAATTATTTGGGGGTGTAGTAGAGAGGGTAATTAGCCTTCCTGAAAGTGAGTTGTTTTTTGGAAAAGAATTTGGATATGATGTTGTGTTTTTGCCTCGTGCATTTTCTGTTGGTGAAATTGGTTCACCTTTTTTACCAGCGGTGAATATAAAAATTCTCATTCCTGCGAATGCAACCGGTTCAAAAGTAGAAATATTATACTGTGAAAAAACGCAAATAAAAGGAAAGTTCAATGTTCTTCCGGAACAACCTCCTGTAATGTTGAACTCAACGGTCGTAGAGGAGTTTGTTGAACCAGATCAGAAAGTCTACAATTCCATTGAACCGTATCCTGGGAAACTTGTTTCTAAGACCATACATACCGGAACAAAATGTGGCTACAGGATTGTGGATTTCTCTGTCTATCCTTTACAATACATTCCGAAAGAGAAAAGGCTTGTTTTTTATACAAAGATGGAAATCAGGCTGAGTTACGATGAGGGAACGCACATGGTTAAGCCGGTTTCGGAAAGACAAAAAGAAGTGTTTGGAAAAACCGTCAGCCAGATAGTGATAAACAAAGAAGATTTACAAAGGTTTGCACCACCGGTGCGTAATGGAAGAGGTCCGTATGGAGATTGGGAGATGGTGATTATTGCACCCAATGATGCAGATATGATAGATTCATTAAATGTTCTTGCTTACTGGAAAACAAAGAAGGGTGTTCAGTGTATGATTAAGAATGTGCAGGACATATATGATGATTACAGTGGCACCAATAAACCATGGGATATAAAACGATTCATTACTGATATGGTTTCTGATTCGGGGACTATATGGGTATTTCTCTTCGGTGATAGTGCAGCCAGTTCTACGGATGGAATAGCCTGTCGAGGAGTATGGTACACGGATGGTACGGATCTGCCAACTGAAAGATACTTTGAAGACCTTGACAATAACTGGAATTATGACGGCGATACAAGATACGGGGAACACACCGATGGACCTGGTGGTGGAGAATTGGATTGGTATGCCGATTGTTATGTAGGCAGAGCATTTCCACCTGCTGGAAGTGAAGCAACTACGGGCAAATATGTAAGACGCATACTCTGGTTTGAAAAAACACCCGCGGCGGATTTTGCAACGCAGGCAATGTTTTCCTCTTGCGAATTATTTTCTTCCAGTTCATACGGTTATGCACGAACAGATGATATGGCAAGCCACATTCCCGGTGGGTGGTATATGCCCGGTCAGGCAAATGGACATCCGGGGTTCGAATATCTGCAGGGTGTCAATGATTACCCGGGGGACCAGAGTTTTCTGCAGAGTGAACTCAGCGATGGTTACGAATTCTATGGTTCATCTGCTCATGGAAGCTATAGTGTTTTTATGGCAGATTATAGTACAAATAGCATTAATACTACCGAAATAAGCGATTGGTTTGACCCGGGAATGAGATGTGGTATTTTTACTGCAAATTCCTGTCTCTGGGGTGGATTTGACCAAGCAGATTGCTGCGCCGAGTTCCTTTACCATTTTGGTATGACCGGCGGTGCTTGTAACTCCAGGTCGGGATGGGGATATGATTCCAATTATCTCCCGTACATACATTTGCTAAGCGATGGAATCTGCTGGCAGTTCTTTGTTCAGGTGTTCGACAACGATGTTTATCATCTCGGCGAAGCGGTCGCTGCGGTTAAGGATTATTTTGCTGGGGATATTGGTGATGATTACTGGAACTGGTGTCTCAAGGAATATAATACTTATGGAGACCCTGAACTTCCTATGTGGAATGCATCGAGTGGACCACAGACTTTTACCGTAACGCACGCAGACACGGTAAGTGGTCCCAGTTTTTCCATTGATGTAACCGATGCATCAAAGGCACCTGTTCTGAATGCACGCGTTTGCCTGTGGTGTAAAGCAGAAAATACATTATGGGCAAGGGGCTATACCGATGGGGCTGGAAATGTAACAATATCGGTTAATCCTACAATAGACGACGATACAATGTGGGTAACGGTAACAAAGCACAATTATATTCCCTATGAAGGATTTGCCATAGTTGACTATACTTCCATTTGTTTAACTGCGTTCGAGGTTACTGCTAACAAAGGGGGAGTAAAGGTATACTGGCGGACGGAGAGTGAAGTAGACAATGCGTATTGGGTAATAGAGCGAGCGGTTGATTTGAAGGGTGAATGGGGAATAGCAGGGACGACAGAAGGTCAGGGGACGAAGCCGACGCCAACGGATTATGAGTATATGGATAAGGCGATAGATAAGGATGGGGAGTATTATTACAGGTTGGTGAGTATAGATGGTGGTGGAAATAAGGAGACATACGGGCCGATAAAGGTAAAGGTTAGTGGATTTGTGCCCAGGGTATATGCATTAGGCAAGGTATATCCCAATCCATTTTCTCGGCAGTTGGTAATAAGTTATGACATACCTAAATCAAGCAATGTAAGTTTACGTATATATGATGTAAGTGGCAGAGTAGTGAGGACACTGATTAATGGTAAGAAGGCAGCTAACTATCACAGCACAAAGTGGGATGCAAAAGGGGATGGAGGAAAGTCAGTGGGCTATGGAGTATACTTCCTGCGGATGGATGCGGGTAGTTACACGAAGACACAGAAGTTATTGTATGTGAGATAGGGTAAGGACAAGTTAAAAGTGAAAAGTAAAAAGTTAAATCTGAGTACAGCAAGCACATAAGACATGAGACCGAAGACCTAGAACCTAACAACTGAAAGGCGAAATTACGAAATTACGAAATTGGAAATTGGGAATATGAGATTGCTTCGAGAGTCACACACCCCTAAATCCCCTCTTATTAGAGGGGACTTCAAGCACTCGCAATGACAAGTCTGGAGGTGTCATTCTGAGTAAGCAGCAGTTATTAACTCTGGAAGAATCTAAGATTTTTAATTGCTAACAGAAATGTTTAGTCAAGGAGGAACAAAGATGAGGAAGAACACATTCGTTATGCTTTCAGTTTTTATTTTTCTTCTATTTGTGAGTCAATCTGTTTTTAGCGAGACTATCAGGTTTCAAGGAAATTGGGGAAATCCTGGTGTTAGCTTAATTTCTTCATCGAATCAAGGTGTCGAGATAGTATATTCTTTGCAAGAAATGAGTCTCGATAAAATGACGCTCGAAGGTGAAGAGATGTATAATATCTCTATTCCAGGTGTCTGGTTGCCCAATGATGAAGGGGCACCGAATCTTCCCGGACTGGGGAAATATGTTGCCTTTCCACAGGGGGCTACAGTGGAGTTGCAGGTTGTAAGTGTCCGAAAAGAGGTTTATGAAAACATAGAAATTGCACCTGCTCCTAATATTCCTCTGGATATAGATGATTCACCTCTGGTTTATAAAAAGGACAGTAATATATACACTAATAATGCATATTATCCTGTTCAACCTGTAAAAGTCTCAAAACCGATGAAGATGAGAGGTGTTGATGTAGTCGTTCTTGGAATTACGCCGTTTCAATATAATCCTGTTACGAAAGAATTGATTGTGTATAAGGATATTCGTGTGCGGCTCAATTTTGTTGGAGGTAATGGTCATTTTGGTGAAGACAGATTGAGAAGTAAATGGTTTGAACCTGTCTTGTCAAATAATATTTTGAACTACAAAATTCTTCCTTCGCTTGATTTTATAGATTTTACCAGAGTTAATAATCCAAGGGCAGGTGAGTGTGAATATATCATAATTGTTCCTGACGATGCTAATTTCATTGCCTGGGCTGATACAATCAAACACTGGAGAATGCTTCAGGGAATTTTGACCGATGTGTATACGATTAACGATGTGGGAGGAAACACAGTTACCGCAATAGAAAACTTTGTCAATAATGCATATAACACCTGGAGTATTCCGCCCGTTGCCGTTATCTTACTTTCAGACTATGAGAGTTCTGGCAAGGCTTATGGTATTACTTCTCCGGATTACGCCCATCCATATTCTGGTCGTTATGTAACCGACAATACCTATGCAGATGTGGATGGTGACAAGTTACCCGATATGAACTTCGCAAGAATAACTGCTCAGGATAATGCAGATTTAACGGAGATGATAAACAAGTTCCTTGATTATGAGCGAGATCCACCTACGGATGCGGGCTTTTACGACCATCCTATGGTAGCGTGCGGATGGCAGACAACGCGATGGTTTCAACTCTGTACCGAGATAGTGCGCGGTTTCTGGGATAATGAACTGGGGAAAAATCCGGTAAAGCAGTATAAAGTATACGACGGCACCCCTTCTGTTGGTTGCGCCTGGTCAAGTGCAACAAACACAGCCACTGTTGTCAATCATTTTGGTCCTTCTGGTCTGGGATATATTCCTGCAACAAATCCTTACACTTATGCGGAATGGGATTTTGGTTCGGCGGCAGGTATAAATACAGGTATAAATAATGGTTGTTTCATTGTTCAGCACAGAGACCATGGGGGAGAATCAGGATGGGGCGAGCCGTCTTATTCAATAGGGGATCTTTCAGGTTTAAGCAACACAATGCTTCCTTTTGTATTTTCTATAAATTGCCTTACAGGGAGATTTGATATTGCCAGTGAGGTTTTCACCGAGCATATGCACAGGATGCAGCATGGTGCACTTGGGTTAATTGCTGCGACACAGGTTTCATATTCGTTTGTAAACGATACATATATATTCGGGCTTTATGATGGTATGTGGCCCAATTTTGACCCGGCAAACGAGTTTTCGAGTCAGCAAAACACATTTCTTGTTAACCTTCGTCCTGGGTTTGCAAGTGTTTCAGGGAAATATTATCTACAGGCTTCCGGCTGGCCCTATAACTCTGGAGATAAGAATATTACATATGACCTATTCCATACTCATTGTGATGCTTTTATTACATTGTTTTCACAAATTCCAGTTTCATTCAAGATTACTCATCCCTCAACGGTTCCTCTGGGACCAAGCGCGTTTACTGTAACCGTTATGGAAAATGATGGGACAACACCTGTAGAAGATGCTCTTGTATGCTGCTGGTGTGAAGTTGACAAGGCAATGTGGGTAAGGGGGCATACAAATGCTTCGGGTCAGATAACTTTGAATATCAATCCAACTCAAGCAGTAGATTCAATGTGGGTAACAGCAACGAAGTATAATCATTTCCGTTATCAGGATTGTGTTAAGATGGCTTCCGGTGCGCCGTCTGTGCCGGGTTTGTACAATCTATTCAACTATGCCAGGGATTACACTCAAATGCCTACGCTGAGCTTTTCATCTACAGACAATGAGGGAGACCAGATAGAATACGAGGTTTCCTGGGATACGGATCATTTATTTGGGAGTCCATCAAGTGCTGTCACAGGTTTGTATGATAGTGGAGTAACGGCGACTTATACATTTTCTTCGCCGCTTATAGATGGAAGCACATACTACTGGAAAGTCAGGGCGAGGGACCCGGGTGGTTCGAATTACTGGGGTGGTTTCAGTGCAGTAAGGAGTTTCACAATAGGGACTTCTCTGCCCTCCGCCACTTGCACCTGGTATCAACAGAAGGGCACACAGTTTAGTGATGACTATCTTGTGGATGTAGCAATAGAGGGAGATTGTATTATTTTGCCATCTGCTGGAGGGGTTGTGACTGATACGATATTCAGTGAGGATTTTGAATCAGGTCTGCCTGGTAACTGGACAGTGATAGACGGAAATGGTGACAATTACAAATGGAGTGTTGGAACAACAGGAGATATCGGGTCTTACACTCCACCGAGTTACGGCACACAGTATGCGTATTATTCGGATGATGATGCAGGTAGTGGCACAATAAACACTGATGAGGAATTATTGTCACCGCATATATATATACCGAGCAATGCAGACAGCATTGAGTTAAGGTATGGGTATGGATTCAGGGTATACCAACCCGGGGAGACTTTTGAGGTAAAGGTGCGTTTTTACAATGGCAGCTGGGGTAGTTGGAGCACTAGAGCGACATATACATCAGGTGTTAGCGGGACAGCGAGTCTGGATTTGACTGCTGACCTACCTGTTGATTCGGTCCAGGTTCAGTGGCTTTATCATGATGAGACATCGTCAAGTCACTGGGGATATGCATGTGTTACGGACAATGTATATCTTGTTCGGAAGAGGATATTGAACAATACAAACGGCAGCATTACAGGCACGCCTGTTGTGTTTGACGAACTGAACGATGTTTATGCTCGTGCAGCTTGGGGTGGTGTAATCTGGGATAAGTCCCTTCCTGATGATTCCATATCGGTGCAGGTTGAGTATCTTTCCGGTGGAGTATGGGCATTGGTGGGTGATGGTGTTTTACCGGGTAATTCCAGTGAATTTTTCACTATTACAAAGAGCGGAACATTATCAATTAATGGGCTTGACCCTGTGACCTATGATACGATAAGGGTATTGGGTCATCTATATCGAAAGCCTGGTAAAGCATCTACTGACCCATCGCTTCTTTCCTGGGAGGTGGGAAATCTTACAGAATTAAGTGTGAGTTTAACAGAATTCGGAGCGTTATCAGATAAAGCTGGTGTAAAGGTATACTGGCGGACGGAGAGTGAAGTAGACAATGCGTATTGGGTAATAGAGCGAGCGGTTGATTTGAAGGGTGAATGGGGAATAGCAGGGACGACAGAAGGTCAGGGGACGAAGCCGACGCCAACGGATTATGAGTATATGGATAAGGCGATAGATAAGGATGGGGAGTATTATTACAGGTTGGTGAGTATAGATGGTGGTGGAAATAAGGAGACATACGGGCCGATAAAGGTAAAGGTTAGTGGATTTGTGCCCAGGGTATATGCATTAGGCAAGGTATATCCCAATCCATTTTCTCGGCAGTTGGTAATAAGTTATGACATACCTAAATCAAGCAATGTAAGTTTACGTATATATGATGTAAGTGGCAGAGTAGTGAGGACACTGATTAATGGTAAGAAGGCAGCTAACTATCACAGCACAAAGTGGGATGCAAAAGGGGATGGAGGAAAGTCAGTGGGCTATGGAGTATACTTCCTGCGGATGGATGCGGGTAGTTACACGAAGACACAGAAGTTATTGTATGTGAGATAGGGTAAGGACAAGTTAAAAGTGAAAAGTAAAAAATTAAATCTGAGTACAGCAAGCACATAAGACATGAGACCGAAGACCAGAGACCGAAGACCTAGAACCTAACAACTGAAAGGCGAAATTACGAAATTACGAAATTGGAAATTGGGAATATGAGATTGCTTCGAGAGTCACACACCCCTAAATCCCCTCTTATTAGAGGGGACTTCAAGCACTCGCAATGACAAGTTAAACAGAGTAAACTAGGTAAAGTGTGTAAAGTAAGTGAACTATGTAAATGAAAAAAAGGAGGTGATTTTTTGTGAAGATTAGAAGACTACTTTCGATTGTGTGCGGTATGCTAATACTTCTTGTTTTTAATGCATACAGTCAGAATATTATTCTCGGCTCGAAGTTAATGGGCACAGAAGTGCAGCCCTTCTATGCTACTTTTGGTGAGCACATAAACAGTTTTACCGTTGCACAAATTGGCGAGTATGCTGTTCTTACAGCATGGGCAACCGATGGAAGTTCGGGCGAGATTTTCCGAACGAAACTCCGTGGAATGGAGGTAGATGGTTTTACACCTGCTTCGGGTCTCATAGACCAGTTCATAATTGCAGGTCCCGATGGAAACGGGTATGTGCACTTAATAGCGCATTCTTCAAGTGGTGAGTCCGATACTATTTTCCGCAGTAAATTGGTTGGAACAGGTGTCAACGATTTTACCGCACCAGTAGGAGAATATGTCAATGTGATTGACACTCTTCTCGACCTGGCGAATGGTTATGTATATCTTGGTGTGTCAACCATACTCGGAATCTTTGAAGTAACAGAATTCCAGGCGGTTCCTAAAAGGAACTATGTGCTTCTGAAATGGCGAACGGAAACCGAGCAGGGAACTTATCAGTGGTTGGTGCAGAGGAAAGAAAAAGGTGGGAATTATGTGACCGTTGGAACTGTCGAAGGTCAGGGAAATGTTTCGCAGCCCGTTGAATATCGCTTTGAAGATAAGGCTGTGTCTTTTGGAATAGGATATTTCTACAGGCTTGAGAAGCTCGACCTGGGTGGCAATTCCTCGTATTTCGGACCTCTATTTGTCGACCTTTCCAGGACTGATTTTCTTCCTCGAAAGATGTTTGTAGCACAGAATTTCCCGAACCCGTTTGACAGAATGACTACCATCAAGTTTGGTATTCCGCTGAGAAACAAAGATGATTCTGCCAGGTTGGTTGTCTATGATGTTACGGGAAGACTGATAAGAACACTAATCTCAGGAAAACTTGAACCAGGTCGCTATTCGATTGCCTGGGATGGAAAGGGAGATAATGGCAGAGAAGCGATGAGCGGAGTATATTTCTGCAGGCTTAGTGTTGGCAGCAAACAGGCGACAAAGAAAATGCTTTTAATTAAATAAATGGCAATAGACATTAGGCAATGGGCACTATGAGAAGAATATGGTCAATAGATTGGAAGATTTAAGGATTTATAGAATTTCTACTAAATACTCAGTAAACCGCGTCATTGCGAAGGACGAAGTCCTGTGGCAATCTCATATTGACAGTGACATAATGAATGATAATAGGAGATTGCTTCGCATAGTTGGAGCAAAGAACAGCAGCTCGCAATGACAGCATTCGGTAAAACCACTAATGCCAATTGACCAAACTAAGAAGGGGGTGTAGAAGAATGAAAAAGAGTACAATTTTGGTGGTGGTTGGGATTGTTGCGTTAGCCTTTTTGCTTATGGGTTTTGTAGGACAGGCAAAAAAGGATGCGAGTGCAGCGCCCACAATAGAAAAGCGTATTGCAGCCCTTGAAGCGCAGATTTCTGAACTGAAGGCGGAACTTCGAGGTAGCCGCAGGCTTCAGCCTGCGAACGAGGGTAGTCGCAACCTTCAGGTTGCGAAGGGGAACGAAAAAGGCAGTATCAGTGAGGGTCCGGGTCCCGGACCACAACCTCTCGTTTGGACCGAAGGTCAGAGAGCATGGACGGAAGATGGTACAAATATGTGGACGGCAATTCCCTATAAGGTTGGGATAAATACTATTTTAGCACCAGCCTTTGACCTTGACATAAATGGTGATTTGTGTGTCAGAAATGGAATAAACGATGGAGCAAGTTTTGGATCGGCAAGCGATGTACTGGTCTCTGATGGAGCAGGTGGAGTTCAATGGGGAACAACACCCGGAGGAGCTAACGGATATATCTGGAATCAGTATGCTGCACCACAGTCTCCCGCAAGTTGGTGGATAGACGGAAAAGGAAAAGCTGTAAATGCAACAGCCAGCGATACCGCTCTTATCGGTATTGAAACGGCAACAGGAAGAGGTGTATTGGGTCAAAGTTCACCTGCCGCAGGTAGTGGTGTAGGTGTTACCGGGATTGGAGGGTTTATGGGCGTCGTAGGATGGATTCAATCGAATTCAACTGTTGCAGGTGCCCTGGGGTATTACGACAACATCGGAGTTTTCGGACAGAGCAATGTAAGCGGCGGAGCAGGGGTTTTTGCTCTTGGTTTTGGAGCTGAAGGTGTCTATGGAGAAACCAATTCAAGTACGAATTTTGGGGTCTATGGATACAATGCTGCTATTGGCGGAGACGGTGTGTTTGGAATCGGTAATGCCCCGCTAGCCGCAAGTTACTGGGGTGGTGCTGGTGTGTCTGGCAGTAGTGATGATGTTGGTATTTTTGCGCATGGCTCGGCAGCTACTTCACATGGATTGGTCGCAGTAGGAAATGGTGTTGGGGCCTGGACTATGGGAGGAGGAGCTGGTGCTGCAATTACAAGCTCTAATATTGGCGTATATGCTCGTGGTGATGACACTGCCGATAGTTGGGGTATCTATGCCAGAAGTTCCGGGTCTAATGGTGTAGGTGCTTTTGGTGTGTCCAATTCAAATCCAAGTTGTGCTTTGGTTGGTGTAAGCGCTGGAGCTGGCTGGCATACCATAACGGGTGAAGATTGTGGTCTTACTGCTAACGGACTCTGGTGTGGAGGTATGGGTTGGGGAGATGACGTCGGTACAGGAAGAGGACTTGTAGGTATTGGCGATGCCACCAATCTACCTTTGGGTATCGTCACGGCAAGCGGTTCGGGTGTCTGTGGTTTTAGTTCAGACCATACGGGGGTTTTTGGCTGTAGCGATAATAACGTAGGTCTTTGGGGTTATACTTATAGCACAACATATGCTTGTATCCAGGGAGGCTCAAGTTCACTCAATACAAGTGGATTACTTGCTGTCTGTAATACAGGTTACAGAGCGGTTGAAACAATTGGCGGAGATAACTTAACTGTTGGTGAGTATTCTATGGGTGTTTTTAATACCCCCATTCAGAATGGCGACTATAATGGTTTGTATGTGGGTGCCAATGTAGTTGCATGGGGTTACTGGACCCATTTAAAATCATCTAAAGGCAAAGACATTTCTACTGCTGCTGTATTATCTCCAGATGCAAATGTTGTTCTTTCTGGTACAAGCGAACTTAGAGATGGTAGAGGAGCAGTTACATTCGATGAAACATTCAAGGAATTAATTTCATCAGATATTCCGGTAAATGTTATTGCAACTCCAACAGAGGAATGCAAGGGTGTCTACGTTTCAGATGTTTCAAAAAATGGTTTTAACGTTAACGAACTAATGTCCGGTAAAAGCACTGCATCGTTCAACTGGATTGCAATTGGAAGAAGAAAAGGTTGTGAGGAAAGGCGTGTTTATGCTGAGAAAGTCTTGAAGAGCAAGATAGCCTCTAAAGAAACTACCGTAAGAGCTGCTGCTACCGTAAATACTGTAACTAAGAAAGAAAATGAGGTCAAAGAATTTAAGGTTAAAAAGGTTACTCCTCGGGGGAAGAAAGCTATTAACCTTGAAAAAGAATCGCTCAAAGACAAAGAACCTTTGAACAAGGATATGTCCAAGTAGCAGAGAAAAATTCCAGTCGGGGTGCAATTCATCCCGGCTGGATGAAGAACGGAAAAAGGTAAACGGAGAAGCGGTGAAATTGAGAGAGGTAGCCGCAGGCTTTAGCCTGCGAGGAGTATGAGATTGTTTCGGCAGAAATTAAGGAAGAACACTTGCAATGACGAACTGAACGAATCAAACGGTCTAAACGATCCAAATAGCATTGCCAATTACCAGTTATTAATTACTAATTACTTTTTTGTAAGGAGGTTTTATGAGTAAAAAGACAGAAGACAGAAAAAAGAATGAAAGGAGGAAGTAATATGAAGAAGGTTGGTCTTACATTAGTTGTGCTTATGGTGCTTGCTGCAACGCTTTCATCAAATATGAATAACAAGATGGTCGAAAGAACAAAAGTAGCTACTGCAAAGCATTTTGAGAAACAAAGGGCACCATTTAAGCTGGAAGTCCGGTATGCAGAAAATAATGTTCCAGCTCCTTTGCTGGAACCATTCAATGTTCCCTGGAGTTCAGCAGTAAATGTATCATCAGCTAATTCATCCAATCCCGATAGAGATGTCCATATTGCTCACGGTTCGGACGGAAGTATCTGGCTTTCTTGGGATTCCAACGAAGCCCATTACCAGGCTGCAATTGCAAAGTCGGACGATGATGGAGCAACCTGGGATGTGAGGTACTACGGGCACGCGAGTTATGACTTTCAGTATTCTTGCATAACAATAAATGATGCAGGATACCTTCGTCTTTGGACAACAATAATTGGTGGTTCTTACAGCAATGATATTGCGTGGTTACAATCAGCAATTAACTGGCCAAATGATATTGACAGCCTTGACGGTTGGTATATTTTTAACCCGACTGCTACTGAAAGACACGATCCAGAGGGGACAGCTTGGGGGGGGGTAGATAGTATTAGCGGGGAAGAGCTTATTGGTTGGACAAATAAAACGCCAGACTCGGGAACAGATGTTGATACAGTGGAAATATGGTGGTCTGATGATTGGGGACATACTGGTTGGTCAAATGTTGGGCTTGGAAATGCCGATGACTATAATGGAATGAGACCCACGGTTGCTGTCTGTGTTCCAGCTGATACTTTCAGGATGATAGCATTCGAGACGGATAGTTCAGGGCGCTACGGAGTAGATTTCTGGAGGATAGATTCGATAAATGCAAGTGTTTGGTTCCACGGATGGTCCACCTATCACTTTGTAGGGACGCGATGCCCTGCCCTGACCGGGGAGGATGTTTACTCGTATATTGGTTATGAGATAGATGACGGAAGTGGAGGTTATGACCTTTTGTTCAACTATTCTGCGGATGCCGGTGATAATTGGTTGGCGAGCGCCTTCTATCTTGCTCAAACCACGAGCGATGAAAGACATCCAAGACTTACCAGTGTGGGGGCAAGGGTTGGAGCTACTTATGCTTATGTTGGTGGAGCAAATACAACGAATAGATTCAACTATTCCGATGCATTTGGGCAGGAAGGAACCTGGGGAGCAGAAGAAATCATTACTGATGGAACAACAACCGAAGATGGCGTTCATTGCGCTGCTGTTATGTGGTATCCAGCCAACAATAAATGGTATGCAGCCTGGTCAGACACGAGGACGGGAGCAACGGATGTGTATTCCGCTTATAGAGAAGCAGGGAATGCACAGATAATTACGGACCCACCAACTCCAGACTCGTTTGTTTATTTTAATTACGGCTCTAAAGGATTTGGTACGCTTAGCTATATCACAAAGTATTGCGAACGAGTCTATAATCCGGTATTAAGTGAAGGCGTTCTGGAGAAAATGCAGAAGGCAGGAGATGATGATTTGATAGGTGCGCTCATTACGATGAAAAAACAGGTTTCAACAGACTATCTACTTGCGATGGCAGCACCTATGAAACGCCAGGAGGCAAGGGAGTTTGTCTGGAAAGAACTCCGGAAGTATGCAGACAAGACACAGAAGAATTTGCTTGCATATCTCTACGAAAAACAAAGCGAAGGTAACGCAGCAAGGATAAGTTCCATTTTCACAGGAAACCGCATTGGCGTGAGAGCAACCAAGGATGTAATCAGTGAAATTGCAGAAATGTCGGGTGTCGGCTGGATTACACCCGAGGTTCCTGTTTCTCTGCTTAACGACACAAGGATGGACGCTGCAGGCGGCAATATGCAACCCAGAAGCGTTGAACCAAACCTCGTGGCTATAAATGCCGATGCAGTCTGGGCAAGCGGTTATACGGGTTCAGGCATAATAGTCGGGCAGTTAGATACAGGTGCCAATCATGCCCATAACGATTTGAACGACCATCTCTGGAGCGGTGTAGGTTATCCAAACGGAGGATATGACTTTGAAAACGGAGACAACGACCCGAGTGATAATAATGGTCACGGAAGTCTCACTGCTGGCTTCATATGCGGTGATGGAACAAATGGTGACACGACTGGGGTTGCACCGGACGCTACAATTATGATTTTAAGAACAAATTCGAATATTGATATGCATAATGCAGTGGACTTTGCTTTATCAGGAGGCAGTGGAGCAGGTCAACCTGCGGATGTGCTGCAGTCATCGGTAGGATTTGAAAGAGATCAGTTCACAACAGCTGCTAATTGGGAGAATATGAAGAACGAATTCAGAGTGGATGCCATAGATGTTCTGGCTGCGGGCAACTGCTGGACTTATGCGGCAGGGAATGGAAACAGTTTTGTCGGTGGACACTACAATGTTCCCGATGATATAATAGTTGCTGCAAACTGTCCACCACCCTGGCTGCATCCCGACCAGACACTTGTAGGAGGAAAAACCGCTGTCATAGCAGTAGGTGCAACGAATAATGCAAGGTCAAGAACCACCTGGTCAAGTTATGGACCCGCAGAATGGGATAATTCTTCCTACGCCGATTATCCCTATGCTCAGCCCTTTAATATGGGATTGCTTAGACCCGACATAATGGTGCCGGGTTCAAACCTAACTTCTCTTGCAAGGATAGGTCAGGGATATTCACTCGGAAACTCTGGTACATCTTTTTCAGCACCACAACTCGCCGGTGCTGTTGCTTTGATGCTTTCAAAGGATGGGAGCCTGACACCTGCAAGGATAGACAGTATTCTTGAGAATACTACAAGACCTGTAATATCGAGCGACCCTCCTGGAAAGGATTCACTTAACGGTTCAGGGTTTCTCGACATCGAAGCAGCCTGTCTGGGTATTGGTAACGCGCAGAAAGCAATACTTCTCGTTATCAACGATTCCAAATCAACGGCGAATTTAATCGTAAATGGAATGACTCACAAACAACCGTGGGTGGTTAAAGTCAGCCCGACATCGTTTACCGTTGCGCCTGGTGATACATATCCCGTTGATGTCTGGGCAGACACAACCGGTCAGAGTTTAACCCCAGGACTACATTATGATACACTGTTTATTACAACGAATTCCGAATCAAAGACGGTAACTGCCGTAGAAGTGAGACTGCAGATGGGACCCCCGACCAACATAGAGATGACAAGTCTTACTGCAACAGGTTATGTGGAAAAGATTGCATTAAACTGGAGAACCGAAAGCGAATATAATGTAGAAGCATGGCAAATTGTTCGTTCCGAAGTAGCAGATGGAGATTATACTATGATTGGAATGCTGGCTGGTAATGGAACGACTTCACAGCCGCACAGTTATTCTTTCACTGACTCAGGTGTTTTAGGAGGCAAGAGGTACTATTACAAACTTGTTTCAATTGACAATATGGGAACTACAATATATGGACCCGTTTCTGCAGTCGCAAAAGCAGGTCATGTAATCAGTTCTCTCGCTCTTTCTTCTAATCCTGCGAAGAACGTTGGGATTAGATTTAATCTCTCCAAAAATGCCATGGTTTCACTTAAAATTTACGACATTACCGGAAGGCTTGTAAGAACACTGGTAAACGGAATATTGAATCCCGATGCTTACAATATTGTCTGGAATGGCTCAAATAACAATGGTAAACATACAGGGTGTGGAGTTTACTTCATTAAGATGGACGCAGCAGGAGAGAAATCGACGCTCAAAGTCACGCTGCTCAAGTAAGTTTGGTTATTTAGGAAAGAAAAAAGCGGGGTCCAGAGGACTCCGCTTTTGCTATGAGAATTTAGGGACGGAGGATGTAAACTGGTAAACTTTTGTTAGGTATTATTTTGTTTTCTTTGATTGTTTCAACTCCAGTAAGAGTAGTTTTGCTCCGATTTTTTTGAATATTTTTTCTGCTCTATTGAAGTATATCTTTGAGTATCTTTTGCTCCCTTTTTGTCTATAGATTTCTGCTATGTTCATACAAGATATGCCCAATTCCCTCTTGTAACCTATCTCATCAGAAATAGAGAGATCTTTCTTAAAATAGCTCAGAGCAGTGTTGAGTTTATGTCTTGTGAGGTATATCTGTCCTATGTTGCCACAGGCTATTGCAATACCCTTCCTGTAGCCTAATTCTTTTGATATAGAAAGATACTTTAACTGATATCGTAATGCTTGCTTCAGTTTTTTTGTGTTCAAGTAAACACGTCCTATGTTGCCGCAGGCTATAGCAGTTCCTTTTTTGTAGTTTATCTCTCGTGAGATAGATAGATATTTATTGTAAAAGTTTAAAGCTTCATCCCAATTGGATTTTTCGTGATAAATAAGTCCAATATTATTGTATGCCATAGCGATTCTTCTTTTATAACCAATCTCCTCGGAAATACGAAGATCTGTCCTATAAAAATGCAGAGCAGTATCCACATCACCCTTGTTCCAGTAAATAACACCAATATTCCCATATGCGATAGCCATATACATCTTATTCTTACTTTTTTTGCATATAGAAAGAAATTTTTTGTAGTATTTCAATCCCATTTCGAACTTACCCTGTATTTGATAGATTGATGCAATATTGTTAAAAGCTACCGCTCTTCCAGTTGTGTCATTCATATGTGAATGGAGTTTTGCTATTTTCCGATAAATATCCAGCGCCTTATCGTACTCGGACTTATTGTAATTAATATTTCCCATCAGATTCAAGGTTCTCACATAGATTTTGGGGCAGTTTTTTGTTGTTATCTTTTTTAGTATTTCACTGCATAAGCACAAGGATTTTTTGTAGTCACCCCTTGCTTTCATAATCAGATCTGCAAGCTCAACCACAATATCTGCAAATCGGGTGTAAGGAAACAGTTGACGTATGATTCCAATAACCTTGTGGCAGTCTTCAATTGCTTTTTCAAACTTACCCGTGAGACCATAGACGCTTATTCTACCACTATAAGCTCGCTTAATAAGAGATGTTCTTGTATTATGATTTGTGAATCCCATAGGTATATGGGTGTCTGACCCTTTTTATTTGCTTTTTTCCAGGTTTTCGTAAGATTCGATTGCTCTTGTAAAGAATTCTATTGCCTCTTCGTTAGCATAAACACGTTTTGCCTTTTCACCTGCATTGACGGAGTAAAGGAGCGATTTGTCAAAATCCTGCCCTTTATAAAAATGATAGGACAGCAGTCCGAGTAGTTCTTCTCTCCTATCTTTCAGTTCGTTCTCAATAAAAGTGCCTGTTTTCTTGTGTAGTTCTCTTCTTCTTCCATAGGAAAGGGTTTCATATGCAACCTCACGTGTCAGGATGTGTTTGAAGAAATATTTGAGCTGTTTTTTCCCCTTTTGTGGTTTTATCAAGTCGAGGCGTTGTAGATTTTTGAGTGATTTCTTCAAAGGTTTGGTATCAGGGTAAATACCCTTTATGATGAAATCGTTAAACTCTCTTCCAAGTACAGAAGCAACCTGAAGCACATCTCTTTCTCTTATATCGAGTCGGTCGATTCTATTCAATATTACAGCCTCTACAGAATCTGGAAGTTCTAATTTCTTAATGTCTCCTGAAAATTTCCACTTTCCCTTTTCCTCAACCACATATTCCTGTTCAATCAATGATTTAACCAGTTCTTCTATGTAGAAAGGATTTCCCTGTGATTTCTCAACGATTATCCTCTTAAGGTTAACAGGGATGTCTTTGATATTCAATAGATTCTTGAGAAGATTCAGGCTATCTTCTTCTTTCAGTTCCTTTAGTCTTATAAATGTCGTGTATTTTTTTTCAAGAAATTCCTCTTTCTTTTTAAGAGGTCTGAAAATGAGTGTAAGCAGAAAAGGTTTATCTTTCAAATTTCGAGCGATATAGTTTGTTAATTCCAAAGACGCGGAATCTGCCCAGTGCAGGTCTTCTATAATTATGCAAACGGGTTTTGTTTTTACTGGCGATTTAAGTAAATCAAAAGTAATATCGAAAATCCTCTGTTTTCTTATTTTTGCGTCGAGGAATTTCGTAAGCGATGTTTCAGGATAGGAAACACCCATAAGCTCTCCTATTATGGGGAGCCAATCCTTTAATCCCGGATTAACCGACATCACCGCTTTCTTTATCTTATGCTTTCTCTCTTTTGTTGTATCTTCTGGAAGAATATGAAAGAAATCTGTAAGCATATCAACCCAGGGATGATAAGAAAAAGCAGTTCCAAAAGAGACACAGTCACCTTCGAAAATTGTATATTTCCTTTTCTTCAGTTGTTTTATCAATTCCTGTGTTAACCTTGATTTTCCAATTCCAGCTTCCCCAGTAATTGCGATAATTTGTCCCTTTCCCTGTTTAATTGAGCTAATTGCCTTTTTGATTTTTTCAATTTCCCGGTCTCTGCCAACGATTTTTTCACTTTCAGAGAGCCATTTTGATAGTAGAGACTCATCGACCGTCTTTTTCTTAAGGATTTTGTAAAGTCTGATCTTATCTTTTTTACCTTTAACTGTTTTAAGTGGTAAACATTCGTAATTAAAGAATCCATATACCTTGTTAAAAACTGATTCACTTACCAAGATTTCATTTTTTCCTGCGATGGATGCAATACGAGCGGATAAATTGACTGTATCTCCCATAACCGTATATTCTCTTCTTAAGTAAGAGCCAACAGGTCCAAAAAACATAAATCCACCGTTTATTCCAATTTTTAAATTTAATCCTTTTGAGACTACAAAAGGGTTCGTCAACATTTCGTATGCAAAAAAGGTTGCCCTTCTTTCGTCATCTTCAAGTGCAAAAGGAGCGCCAAATACTATGATTGCACGTTCACCTTCGGGAGCGACATCGAGTTTGTTCATGTATCCACCATATTTTTCGGTTGTTTCATTTAACGTTCTATAGAAATTGGCGAGGAGAGAAGATGCTTTTTCCTGATTTCGCTCGTATGGAATTCCCGAGAAATATAGAAAAACAGTGGTTGCTTTTCTGTGTTCTCCATCTTTTGGGTCAAAAGTTGGTTTCAGGTTTATGCGTTCCGTAATCCAATCGGTCAGATAAGAGTTCAGTGACTCCATTTTTGAAGAAAGATGTTTTTCACTTACTTCAGGTATTGCCTTGTGTATTGAAGGTCTTTTATAAGTGGCAGTTTTTTCTTTGCATTTCCACAATTTGTTGCTAATTTTTTTGAATTCCTTAGGGGCAAATTTCTGGAGTGCGGAATTCGTGATTATTTCACCTGCCTTTGCATCATCGACAATCCTCACCGAATTCCGTGCAAATTTACCGCCGAGAAAGAAATTGTTATCAAGATCTTTCAAGAAAGCTTTTCCTGATGAGATTGATATGTGGATTCTGACGCGAAAAGACCCTTTCTTTGTTTCGATTTCCCTGTGTTTTCTTACAAAATCTATTGCCTGTTTTGCCGCTTCCAATGCTCTTATTTCTTTTGGTAATTTCCCGTCGTCATCTGAGAAAATTGCAAGGATAGAGTCACCTCCGAAGTTAAATATATCGCCTCTCCAGGAAAGGATTATTTTTATAAAAGGTGCAAAAAAGTGATTTATTACTTTTGTTACCTCCTCAGCACCTTCCTTCCCAAGTTTCGCCATTTTCTCGCTCATTCTCGTAAAACCAGAGATATCTCCGTAAAAAAGGGTGAGGGGAACACACTTTAGGTCCGAAGTTCTCTTGTCCTTCATTATTGAATCAACAATTTTCCTGGGGAGAAAACTTGAAATGGTTGACATTCTTTTTTTCTCTTCGTTGGAATGTTTGATTTTTTCTGTTTTCGTTTTTTTAACCGGATTTTTGCTTCTGTAGTTAACTTGTTTTTTTGACATTTGAACTCCTTTTTACAAATGTTGTTTTTCCATTGCCTCTATCTCGCCTCTTGCAAGTTCTGCTTCAACAGATTCTGGATATTCAATGATTATTTTCTCGAACAAATTTTCTGCCATCTTTAAATTTTTTACTTTCTCCATATATAGAAGTGCTGCCAAATAAAGGGATTTTGGTGCAAATAGACTTTCCTTATTCTCTCCGAATATGCTTTCATAAGATGATATAGCTTCGGTTGTTTTTCCCATAAGTGCGTAAATCTTTCCTTTTAAAAAAAGGAGTACACTCTCATCTTGTTTTTCGGTGAACCTGTCGAAAGAAACATTGATTAAATGGATCGCATCTTCAAACTTTTCTTGCCATATCATTTTTTCGATGTTGCTGACTGTAGAAAGCAGATTTTGCCTTTTGCCCAATGTTTCGATGAGCATTACACGTTCAAGGGCGTTGTTTGAATATTCTTTATCGAGACCCCTTGATACCGCAGTTAGGTAATTTTTTTTCGACTCTTGGTAGGCTTGTGCAAGAAATTGCAATTCTGCTTTGAGGTAAATTGAGAACGGCAAAGCGGAGTTTTCAAGGAGTTTTTTTGCTTTGTCAAGGTTATCGGTTTTTATGTAAGCCGATGTAGCAATCGAAAGGATTTTTCTCTGATTTAAATTTCTACTACCGTGAAGAAGCGGTTCAATAGCACGGAGACCTTTTTCGAATTCTTTCTTGCCATCGATGAGAATTTGTGCTTTTTCTATTAAAGCGGAATCTTTCAGTGTCATGCCCTGCTCGAGAATTTTGTCAAGTGATTTTATGGAGTTATCGTATTGTTTCAATTTCTCGTATGTGTGAGCTTGAAGAAGAAGTGCTCTTTCTTTTTCTAAGGGCTCGACACTCTTATTTAATATCTTGTTCAAAGATTCTTGTGTCTCTGCATAGTAACCTTGAGTGAAGCACAAGGTCGCAAATTGCAATAGTGATGGTGTGTCCAGGGAACGAATCAAGAACTTTTTTGCTTCTTTGATTTTTCCCGCCTTTAGAAGTATTTCACCCGCAAGTTTGTCATAATAATTATCTGCTTTGGCAATTTTTTTCAGTTCATCCAGAACTAAGTCGTCTTTTTTTGCAAGGTATGCAATTTCCCTCATTACCCATTCCTTCGCCCTCGGGGCATTCCTGTAGTGGAGCAGAATCTCCTTTGTGGCATTTTCATAGTTGTTTTCAATCTTATAACACAAGTATAGTTCTCTTGCAAAGCGTTCTTTACCATATTTCCCCCTCCCGTCGATAAAGATATTTATGGCTTCATCTGTCAATCCCATCGAAAGAAAAATATTGCCTGAAAACGAAAAACTATTTTCACTTTCACCCTCATTTTTGATAATTTCCTTTATTACTCTTATGGATTCGGTTTTATTGCCATTTTGCAGGTGTGCACGCCCTAACATTGCGATTAGTTCTTTTCTTTGTTTTAATTCTTCACCGAATTTTCCATATTCTTGAATGATTTGTTTATATTTTTTTACTCTGTAAAGAAGTTCTAAGAACCTTAATGCCGTGTTTACATCAGTCGGATTTTTCAAGAGATAGCTTTCATAAAGGTCTATTTGTTTCTCCACAGGAATTTGTTTCCGCGGGACTAAAAAGGCGTCTGTTTTGCTGGGTAGCTTTTGAGAGTTTACAGCCTCCGAACTTAGAAACAGGTAAAAAAATAATATTAATGTAAAATACTTGTTTAACATTGTTAATTATGTTTTCTTATATCTATGTTGAATCGTAATGCAATATCTTTTACGATTCTCTTAACATACCTTTGGATATCCCCTGCCACTTTTCTATAAGTATCGATGTTTTGGCCAATTGGATCAAGTATTTCACCATGTTTACCTGCGAATTCAGTGAGTAGAAAGGTCCTATCTTGTAAGTTTGGCTCCAGTTTTAGAATATGTCTTTTATGCAAATTCTCCATACATAGAAATAAGTCTGCATCTTTGAGGATTTTTTTAGTGATGCTTTTAGAGCGGTGATTTCGAATACTGTAGCCAAGTTCGGAGATTGCCAGGATTGCGTTTGGAGTTGCAGGAAAGCCAGAATTTTGAATGGTTCCGCAGGAAGAAACAGAGACATTTTTCAAGCCTTTTTGTTTTATTAATGATTTGAGAATTCCTTCAGCCATTGGGCTTCTGCAGCTGTTAGCTGTGCATACAAAAACGATGTTGTAGACGATTGAGCTGTGAAATCTGACTTTCGGTACGATGTATTTCTCGATTGTTTGGATACTTAGAGCACCCTTTCTTCGTAATATTGGCGGATATCTGGAAATGTCAAGAACAGTCGAAGGCGTTCCTTCCGGAATATTGTCGTCGGTTAGTATTAGGTCTACATCGAGTCCAATTTTTTTATGGGTTTCGGCAGGTATTCCACCGGAAACATTCACACTTGTTGTAGCTAAAGGCACGGAGCATTTCTTTATAAGTTTCTTCAAAAGTGGGTAATCGGGTACTCGAACGCTGATTGTGTTTTTCCTGCCCGTAAATTCGGGAAATGTCCCCGTTTTTGCCTTAAATATAAGAGTGAGAGGACCCGGGATAAGATGTTCGATAATTGTTTTTGATGATTTAGTTAGTTCTTTAACATAGTTTTTTATTTCGGATTTTTCGGAAAGGAACATCACGAGCGGCTTATCCCTTTTTCTCTGCTTAATCCTATAGATCTCTTTTATCGCAGCACTGTTGTTAATATCGCAACCAATCCCATAAACCGTGTCGGTTGGGAAAATAATTATACCGCCTTTTCTCAATACACGAATTGCTTTCTTGATACTTGATTCATCTGCTTTCAGGATATTCGCTTTCATACTTTTTTATAGCATAATCGGAGTAAAAAAACAAGCATGAATTTCGCTAAAAGGAAATTGTCACGTATTGTGTCAGTTCAGTGCGTCGAAAGGTACAACTAGGGGTCTAATGCTTTACCTTTTTTACTTGACAATAGAGTTAAGTTAATATAAAATGTTTTATATGTTAAGAAAAGAAATTAATATGATTGATTGGAATTTAAGGAGGAAAGAATGTATTTTAAGGTGAATAAGGATGTTCTATTACAGAAGCTGCAATTGGTTGCGAGTATCCTTCCTCAAAGAGCGAGTTTACTGGTTTTGGGAAATATTAAAATAAACGCAGAAAAAAAAGGCGTTAGCCTGAGTGCAACCGACCTGGACATCTCACTTGATAGTACAATGCAAGCTAATGTGGTTGAAGAGGGGGGTATTACCGTTCCTGGAAAAAGATTCCTTGAGACCGTTAGGGACCTACCTGCTTGTGATTTAGAGTTGAAAGTTATGGGTGATTTCGTTGAATTGAAATACTCGAAGGGTATATATAAAATGCCAGCAATTCCAAAAGAGGAATATCCTGAAATTCCTGAAATATCAGGTAAGAAATTTATTCCTATTCCATCTGGTCTTCTTAGAAATGCGGTACAGAAAACCTCGTTTGCTGCTTCGAAAGAACCTGGCAGAAGGGCGCTTTCCGGAATGCACTGGAATATAGAAAACAAAGAAGCCAATATGGTTGCTACGGATGGTAGAAAACTTGCTTTCTACAGGTGTCCAATTGATAAGGATGTGAGTTTAAAAGTAAACATTCCCCCAAAAGCGTTAAAAACCCTTATAGGTTATATCGACGATGATGAACAGGAAATCAATGTGAAATTCGATGACAAGAAGATAGGGTTCTATCTTAAAGATACGACTATCATTGCACGTCTTATAGAGGAGGTTTTCCCTGATTATAAACAGGTCATACCCAACAACAACAAGTTGATACTCAAGGCAAGCAGGTCAGAGATGATTAATGTCCTTAAAAGGGTTTCAATATACTCAGACAGCACAAGCCATCTTGTCAGTTTTGAAGTTGAACCGAAAAACCTGAAGGTTTATACGGAAACTGAGCTTGGTTCCGGTGAAGAAAATTTGACCTGTGATTTTTCTGGCAAATCCGTTTCGGTCAATTTCAATGCTTCATATCTCTCTGAGATTTTGCGGAACCTTGATGATGACAATGTAGAATTCAGGATAGGAACATCTAAAACAGCTGTTATAGTAACACAGAAAAAGAAGGGTGACGAAGAGTTGACCTATCTTTTGATGCCAATAATTACATCCTAATGCCATTACTTGCCATATCTCTTCCTTGCTTGTTCTAGAATATCTTTCTCGTAGGGAGTTAATCCATTAAGCCCAACTTTTGACAGTTTTCTCAAAACTTCGTTCACTTTGTCTTCAAGTTCTGTGTCATCGACTTCAATGTCTGCTTCTTTCCCGTTTTTGTCGACAAAAACGAACTTCTTCCAGAATCTTTGTTTCCCCTTTAAGAACTTCAGATATAAAAAACCTACGAGAATACCTCCAAGGTGAGCTAAATGAGCAATGTTATCCTGGGAGCCACGGAGTGCTGAGATGAATTCGATTGTTCCGAAGATGATTACGAGAAATTTTGCTTTTATGGGAAAGAAAAAATATAGATATATATACCTGTTGGGGAATGTAAGAGCAAAAGCAAGTAAAAGTCCGTAAATAGCCCCCGATGCTCCTATTGTTGGAACAAGTGAATTGTGTCTGGCAAGCATATATACGAGTCCTGCTCCAATTCCAGTTATGAAATAGTACTTAAGAAATTCGTTTTTCCCCCACCTTGATTCGAGTTCTGATCCAAACATCCAGAGCACAAACATATTGAAAAAAAGATGCCAGAAACCTCCGTGAAGGAACATGTATGTTATTGGCTGCCAGAAATAGTATTTTTTTATTGTAAGAGCAGGAACCAAACCCAAAATGTAGATTAATTTAGGAAATAAAAGCTGCCCAAAAAAAACCGCAATATTTGCAATTACAAGTATCCTTACAACGCCGGAAAAATGTGGTCTTAAAAAATGCGATTGAGTTCCAAACTTTTGATATCTCATAATAGATTTTGATATTTGTTAATTATCAAAAGCAACAATTCAATATATACAATAAACAGAGATTTTGCAAGGAAAAAACAAGCGATTCTGTGAGAATCTTAGAAAAGATATCCTAATGGAAAAAACTTGACAACAGGCAATTTTATTATTATATTGTTTTCTGTTATTTGTACGATTATTACGAATGAAACCTGAAACTTAAAAACGGGAGGGAAAATCGGATTAATTAAGGATGAAGATGGGAAGTATTTAGCGGATTACTTCGGTAAGTTTAAGCAATCCGTTAATATATTCTTCTTTAATTCTAAGAAGACAAATACGAAATACTGCATCTCGACAAAGGAAATTTTGAGCGAATTGACGGATATATCGGATAAGGTGAATCTTAAAGTGATAGATTTCGAAGAAGAAAAAGAAACCGTAAAGAAATATAATATTAAGTTTCCTCCAGCAACTGTTTTGCAATCTGATAGCGATCTGGGTCTAAGATATTACGGTATACCGGGAGGGTATGAATTCAGTACTATCATAAATTCTATTGGCATGATTGGGAAAAATGGTGTTGAGCTGTCAGAAGAAACGCACAGGAAACTATCCCTTGTAAAGAAAAAAGTTGAAATACTGGTTTTTGTGACACCTCCGTGTCCTCACTGTCCTAAAGCTGCTGTAAGTGCTTATAAATTCGCTTTCGCGAATGAAAACATTGAAACGAGTATAATAGAAGCAAATGAATTTCCTGATATATCGAGAGAATTTAGCGTAATGGCTGTTCCGAAGATAGTAATAAATAAGGGATTTTCCTTTGAAGGGGCATATCCCGACGAGATATTTGCGGATAATCTAATTAAGGGGATTGGTTAAAGGAAAGCGAAAAAAATGATGGACATACAATTTCCAAAGGACAATGCGGATTTAAAGGATAAAGATAAGGAATTTGATGTTATAATTTTGGGTGCAGGCCCCGCAGGTCTAACTTCCGCAATATACACTTCGAGATCACTACTAAAGACATTGATAATTGAAACGGGTGTTATTGGTGGAGAGGCGGCGTCGACGGAATTGATAGAAAATTATCCTGGATTTCCTGAAGGGGTATCTGGAATGGACCTTACCGATGGAATGAAAATGCAGTCCGAGAAATTTGGCGCAAAAATAATTATGACTTATACAAAGGAAGTGAATCTAAAAGGGAATAGGAAAGTTGTAAAGACAGATGATGGTGTGTTTTCCGCAAAGGCAATAATAATTGCAACGGGTTCGTCACCCAGGAACTTGAACATACCGGGAGAAGAGGTGTTCAAGGGAAGAGGAGTTTCATACTGCGCTACATGCGATGCTCCGTTTTTCAAGGATAGAGACATAGGGGTTATTGGGGCTGGAAGTTCTGGGATTCAGGAAAGTTTATACCTTCTGAAATTCACGAAGTCGATAAAAATTGTAGAGTTTCTTCCCCATATGACTGCCGAGAAAATTCTGCAGGAGAGAATAAAGAAATATGAGAATGTGGAGTTTTTTCTAAACCATACACTGAAATCAATTAACGGGAAACAGATGGTTGAAAGCATTACAGTGGAGGATAGGAAAGTCGGGACGGACAGCGTCCTTCCGGTTTCAGGTGTATTTATTTATGTTGGGCTAAGACCTAATACGAAGATTTTTATGGGATCACTTAAACTTAATGAAAATGGGTTTATTATAGCAGATGAGAATTTGAGAACTTCTGAATCGGGTGTTTTTGCCGCAGGTGATGTAAGAGAGAAAACACTCAGACAGGTTGCAACCGCAGTTGGGGACGGAGCTGTTGCAGCCTTTTCAGCCAAAGAATATATCGAAGGCAAATCATCCACAGACTAAAGTTTTTGCAAAGACAAGTGTATTAGGTGAAGGAGAAAAATGGAGGTTTTTGAATGGACATGCAAAGGAAACACAAAGTTATAGTTTTTTCGACACAAAACTGTCCATGGTGCAGACGAGTGAAACAATATTTAAGGCAGAATCGAATTGTGTTTAAGGATGTTGATGTCTCAAAAAACAGGAGTGCGGCAGCGGATATGGTTAGAAGAACGAGACAAAGCGGTGTTCCCGTTGTTCTTATTGATAATAGACCTATCGTAGGTTTCAATAAGCCAATGATTGATAGACTTCTGGGTATAAAGTGAATATTTGAAAGTGGAAGGAGGTGTTGTGAAAAAAATAGTCGCCTTTTTTGTTATATCGTTTCTCTTTGCGCTATTGATTTCGAACTGCTCGAATGATGCTCCCAAGGAAAAATCTGGGTCTGGTTCAGGAGAAAAAACTGAGGGAGCAGAACAAAAGTCTGCTAAGAGAGGTTCAGCGATCGATTTTACATTGAAAGGATTGGATGGTATTGAGAGAACTTTAAGCATGCAAAAGGGTAGTGTTGTTGTGGTTGATTTCTGGGCTACCTGGTGTCCTCCTTGTAAAGTTGAGATACCGTATCTTAAGGATATATACGATATATACAAAGACCAGGGAGTTATTGTTTGGGGAGTAGGGCTTGATAATGATGAAAAGAAGCTAAGCAAATTTGCCGAGGATTTCAGTATTAATTATCCAGTGCTTCTTGGAAATAGGACTGTTGCTCAACAATACGATGTTCAAGGTATTCCAACAACTTATTTGTTCGATAAGAATAACAGAATTGCTTTCAAACACGTTGGATTTGCTGCGGGGATGGAGAAAGATTTCGAAAAGGAAATCAAGCAATTGTTGAATGAATAGTTAAGTTTGTGACTAAGATAAAAAAGTTTGTTTTTTCTGTATCGCTATTTGTGCTTTTCAGTAGTGCCCTTGGAGCAAGCGCATTTGTTGAATTGACTTCAGGATACAACATAGCCTATGGAAAGTGGCGCAACGGATTTGGAAACGGATTAGTTTTCGGTGGTTTGACAGGATTTTCCTTTTCCGAGTATTTGAATCCAGCTGTGGGTGGATTTATCGTTTTCCCAAAAACCGGAAAGGTTCCGGAACAAGAATACAAAAATACTTATGAAACAGACTATGTTTCTCTATTTACAGTTACCGGTTTTTTCTATATAGAAAATAGAATGGAGTTTGCATTATCTGAATCGGTAAAATTGTCGGTCGGTTTCGGTTTAGGTATTCTTAATCAAAGAGATTATGTCTCCATCGTTTACAATAATTTCGAGAGTAGCGATAATTTTTCCGGGTTTGGATTCTATTTTGGTTGGGGAATCAAAAGAAGGTGGAGATTTTCCGTTTTCGACTACGTTAATCCGTTTGTGAACTTTTATTATTCACCAAATAGGGTTTACTACCATGTAGTAGATCCGAATTTCAAAGGACGCGATCTATATATTGCAGATGAGAAAATTGGAATTATAATAGGCATATCACTTATCAGTTTTGGTAAAGAGTGATAAATACTTACCTTATTTCTCCCCATAATGGGGAAGACTAAAAGAAAAGTTAATGAGGGTAAAGACATTTTGTATGAGATTAATTCATTTGTGACAATGGAATATTCGTAATTCCAGTGGTCCTTTATAACGGGGAAAAAGGAAGTTATGTGCGTAGTATCAATAACTTTCGATCTTAGGAGAATTATTACTAAGACATTCTTATTGATTGTAGCTGCTTTTTTTGTGCTCATTACTGGTTGCAGTTCGGCAAGATTTGCCTCTCAAGGTTCATCTGTTAATATCACATCAGGGGAGAAGGAGCTAAGAAAAAGTTTAGTCATTAAGGCGCTGCAGTACAGAGGTGTAAAATATGTCTACGGTGGAGAATCGCCTCATGGTTTTGATTGTTCTGGGTTTGTGCAGTTTATATATAAGAAATTCGGGATAGACCTGCAGAGGACGGTAAAACTAATGGAGACCCAGGGCAAGTGGGTAAAACGGAAGAAGCTTATTGCAGGAGATATTGTAATATTTCATAATCCAAGACATGTAGGAATCTACGCCAGTAAGGGGAAATTCGTTCATGCATCATCTTCACGAGGTGTTGTCCTCGATAGATTGGACAAGGAATACTATAGAAAAAGGTTTGTTGGTGGAAAAAATATTATTTCAGGTCTTCAGCTTTGACTGTTCTTATTTGCCCTTGGATGAGCTTTCATATAAACTTTTTTTAATCTGTTTACAGTAATGTGTGTATAAATTTGTGTTGTTGAAAGCGAAGAATGTCCAAGAAGCTCCTGTACCGATCTGATGTTAGCACCCCTTTCCAAAAGATGGGTTGCAAACGAATGTCTGAGTGTGTGTGGACTTGATTTCGCAAGATGTGCAACTTTGTTTATTAAACTGTTAACGATTCTCTGGAGACTCCTTGTAGAGAGTCGCCTTCCGTTTTTGTTAAGAAACAGAGCCTGCGTGCGATAGTTTTTTAGAAGTTTGGATCTAACATTCAGATAGTCACCCAAACTGCGCAATGTTAGTTCACCTAACGGTAATATTCTTTCTTTTTTGCCTTTTCCCAGTATCCTGACATTGTTTCTTAGAGTACTTATACAGTCAAGATTCAGATTACATAGTTCACTTGCACGAATTCCCGTACCATATAGGAGTTCGAGAATTGCCTTGTTTCTAATTTCTATTGGTTTGTCAGATACAGGTAAATTCATCAAACATTCTGCATCCTTTTGTGTAAGGAATGATGGTATCCTTTTTTCCTTTTTGGGTGTTTTTACGAGTTGGGCGGGATTATGCTTGATGTAGCCATATTTTTTTAGGAATTTGAATAAGGATTTAACGGAAGCTAATTTTCTTTCTGCAGAAGATTTCTTAAAACCACCCCTTAATAATGAACCTATAAAGTTTCTAATGTGAATGAAGTCAACCTCTGCAATATTTGTTAAGCTACACTGCTCTTCGAGATAGTCTACGAACTGGGAAAGATCGTTCTGGTAAGCTTTTAGAGTATAATTGGAAAAATGTTTCTGATTCTTAAGATACAAAAAAAATTCATGGAGCAGAGGGACGGAGGATGTAAACTTGTAAACTTTTTTTTTGATCAGATCTCTCCTTTTATTGTTTCTAATAATTGTTTTGGTATGTCGTACTGTCGAGATCGTCGATATCTATGTGCAATAGAAGCATATCTAACACCAAGAAATGTTGATATTTCTTTATAGGTTAATCCAGCTTCATCCTTTAAGAATTTTATTAGTATGTCTGCCTTTTTTGTAGTATTATAAGAACGGTTGCTTAAGAAATTCTCAAGATGTGAAATATTGTGGTATTTCTTATATGTTTTCAATATAAACTTTGCTGACTTGAACGCAGATACCATATTTTCTTCTTTTTTCCTCATACGAGGATGTTTGTTTGTATTTTTCTTTCTTCTATTAAATTTTTGCTCAATTACTTTTTTGAAAGAAGGATTACCAATGTAGTAACAGAATCTGTCTTTTTTGGGTTCAATCATAATTGCTTTACTTTCCATAATTGACTTGGCAAATTGTCTCTTATTACGCGACATTTTCTTCACCAAGGAAGCGTCTATGAAACTGCTATCCGAAGTGAAATAGCTATTAATGCTGGACCATTTATAATCGAAGGGATTATCAACAATTCCAGCGCTGTAAGGATTTACTAAAGTATATTCAATCACTCTATAGAGGTAAGTTTCGTTCTCAACGAGAATGGATTTGAATCTATCTTGGAAAAGATATCCTTTCCCTCCATTTTTTTTGCGAAAGAAATTTGCATAACTTCCGTTCAAAACTCTCATAAAATCACTCATTCTTCCTGAAGTATTACATAGAACCAGATGGTAGTGATTTGACATAAGACAATGAGCAAAAATGTTTAAGTGGAAGACGGGGGTATTCTGTTCCAATAAGTCTGTGAATTTCTGCCTGTCGCGATCATCAAGGAAAATATCAGCCTTATTTAGTCCACGACTCATTATGTGGTGATATGCTCCTCTATATGTAAACCTTGCGGTTCTCATTTTTTATTAGAGTTTCTTATTTGGCGAAGTTTACAAGTTTACATCCTCCGTCCCTATATGTTGAAGCCTATAGGTTGAAGTAGAGTTTGTATTCTGTCGGGTTTACGGTCTCTTCTACTTGTCTTATTTCCTCTCTCTTAACTTGGAGCCATTGGTCAATCAAAGTATCATTGAATACCTGTCCGTGTTTAAGAAATCCTCTGTCTTTATCCAGAGATTGAAGTGCTTCCTCCAGGGTTTCCGGGATTTTTTCCAGATTTTTGATTTTTTTACTGTAAAGATTGGTGTTCGAAGGTTTACCCGGATGCGTTTTATTTTTTATTCCATCCATCCCGGCAAGAAGTAATGAAGAGATAAGCAAATATGGATTTGCGGTTGCATCTGAGATTCTGAACTCAATGCGGGTATCAGAACTACTATTCTCATACCCCGGTATTCTTATCGCAGCGCTCCGGTTCGCAAGTGAATAGCCGAAGTAGATTGGTGCTTCATAACCAGGGATGAGTCTTCTAAATGAATTAGTGGAACCGCAGGCAAAACCTGTTATTGCTCTCCCATGTTTCATTATACCGCCGATAAAATGCATTGCTATCATACTTAAGTTCTCTGTTCCTCCCCTGTCAAAAAAGAGCGATTTTTTATTTTTTTCGAGATAAAGATGTACATGCATTCCATTCCCTGAGGTGAAGTTTAGTGGTTTAGGTAGGAAGATTGCAACTTTTTCACGCCCGAAGCAAGTATTTCTTATTATGTATTTGGCTTTCAAAATGCTATCTGCGGTAGCGAGAAAGGGATTTGATAGAATTTCGATCTCTTGCTGCGATGGGCCTCCTGATTCATGGTGATGATAGTTGACGGGAACACCAGCATTCTCGAGGTTTGCTGAAATTTCGGATCTCAGTTCATAAAACCTGTCAAAAGGTTCTTCTATGTGATAACCATTACCTTTATCTATACCTGTCATAGAGTTGTTATCACTGCTTAGGGTTTCAGCTGAAGTGGTTTTAAAATAGGAAGTATTTATACTTAAATCAAGTGTTACTTTATCGAAGATGTGGAATTCGAGTTCCGGTTTTGTTTGAAGATTGTCCGCTAGGCCACTGTTCTTGAGATATTTTGTTGCCTTTTTCGCTACAGCTCTTGGACATAGAACATGAGGTTTCTTTTTTTTGCATTCGAACACGTCGCAAATGAAGGCCAGAATTTTATTTCCTTTCACTGTGTCGACAAAAGAGGTTCTCAGGTCTGGGATTATCACTGCATCTGAGTTTTCTACATTGCCAAATCCCTTTAAACTTGAGGTGTCGATACCTTCGCCTTGGTCGAACGTTTTTTTACTGATTCTCTTTGCTGGAATACTCAGATGATGCCATCTTCCTTCGAGGTCAGAATATTTGAGTTCTACTTCTTCAATTTTATTATTCTTAATAAATCTGGCTACACTTTCGTAATTTTTTAACATCAATCCTCCTACAGAATTGGTAGGTCATGTTTAAGTTCATATGATGTTATATGACTTCTGTATTGTTCCCAGATTCTTTTTTTGTTTTCTATCAAAGTATTAAATATGTGGTTTCCGAGTGCTTCCCTAACCATTTCACTTTTTTCTGTTTCTTTTATTGCTTCGTTAAGACTTCCAGGAAGAAGCTGGATTTTCTTGTTTTTTATTTCCTGTTTGTTCAAGGTATAAATATTCTCTTCATTTGGTGGGGGTAGTTCAAAAGCATTTTCTATGCCGGAAAGTCCTGCTCTAAGCATTACTGAGAATGCAAGATATGGGTTTGCTGCAGGATCAGGGCTTCTGTATTCGACCCTAGTTGATTTCTCTTTACCCGGTTTATACTGCGGTATTCTTATTAGTGTGGAACGATTTCTGCATGCCCATGTTACATAAACGGGTGCTTCGAATCCCGGCACGATTCTCTTGTATGAATTAACCCATTGATTTGTAACCAAAGTTATTTCTTTTGAGAATCGAAGAAGACCTGAGATGAATCTCTTTGCATTATGCGAAAGGTAGTATGGCTCTTTGTCTGAAAAAAATTCATTTTTATCGTCACTAAAAAGTGATTGATGTGTATGCATTCCACTACCGTTTGCACCAAAAATCGGTTTTGGCATAAAACTAGCAAAATAACCATTTTGTTGCGCTATTTCCTTTACAATATACTTAAATGAAATAACATTGTCAGCCATTCTCAATGCTTCATCGTATCGAAGGTCAATTTCGTGCTGGCTTGGTGCTACCTCATGGTGAGAATACTCAACGGGAATACCCATTTCCTGCAATGCAATTATAGTTTTTCTTCGGAGTTCATCTCCAATATCTGGCGGAGTAAGGTCGAAGTATCCACCGCGGTCTAAGACTTCAGTTTTTTGTGAAGAAATGAAGTAGAAAAATTCCATCTCGGGACCTACATAAAAACTGAAACCCATGTCCTTTGCTTTCTCAAGGTTTCGCTTAAGGACATATCTTGGGTCGCCTTCATAAGGAGTTCCATCGGGATTCTGTATATCACAAAAAACCCTTGCAACCCTGTTTTTCCTATCTCCCCACGGAAAAATCTGCAGTGTCGTAAGGTCAGGTTTTGCCACCATATCACTTTCATGAATTCTTGTAAATCCCTGGATGGATGAACCGTCGAATCCCTTACCATTTGCTATTGCGTCTTTTAGTTCATCGATAGTAATGGAGAAGGATTTTGCATTTCCAACGATGTCTGTAAACCACATTTCAACGAATCTTACATTTTTATTTTTCAGTTTTTCAATTATTTCCATCCTATCCTTCTTTTCTAAGTCTCGCTGGTAAAATCCCAAGTTGCTTTCTATACTTGGCGATGGTTCTTCTTGCAATTTTGATGCCATCTGTTTCAAGTTTTTCAGCGATTTCCTTATCCTTAAATGGATGTTTTTTTTCTTCGTTTTCCACCATCGTTCTTATTTTTTCCCTCACACTCCTTACTGAAATATCCCCATTGTTCGAAGTCGTAACGCTTCCACTAAAGAAAAATTTAAGCTCAAGAAGACCTCTCGATGTGTCTATGTATTTACCTTGTACAATTCTGCTAATGGTTGATTCATGCAGTCCTATTGCTTCCGATACCCTTTGCATTGTTAGAGGGACCAGTTTTGAGACGCCTTCCTCAAAAAATGCTTTTTGCTTTTCTACGATGTAATTAGTCACTTTGAGAATTGAATGTCTCCTTTCTTCAAGACCTTTCATCAGATTAACAGCAGAATTCAATCTCTGTTTAATAAATTCTTTCTCCTCCTTGAGAAGATTATTCTTTTGTTCAAGAATTTCTCTGTAGTACGAATTTATCCTAAGGCTTGGTAAAGTCGCCTCATTGATTATTACCTCGTAACCATCGTCTAAATCTTTCAGTATCAAGTCAGGTATGATGTATCGAATTCCTTTATCTCCAAATCCACGGAGTGGCTTTGGGTTAAGCGATGAGATTACAACGACCGCTTCCCTGATCTTAATTTCGGAGACTCCAATTTTTCTTTTTATCTTGTCGAATTTTTGTTCTCCAATTTCTTTCAAGAAATTTTGGACAATGTTGACTTCCACGGAAGTTTCCGTATATCCATTCTGGTACAGTTGAATTGTCAAACACTCTTCGATATTTCGTGAAGCGATGCCAGATGGATCAAAGGTTTGCACCAATTTTAATGCTTCCAGGACATTTGATTCGGATGTATTCAAAGCTTCCATTATTTCTTGAACGTCGGTGTCAAGGAATCCACTTTCATCAAGAGAATCGATGATGTATTCTCCTATTGTACTTATCTCATCGGACATTACGTTAAGATGTAGCTGTCCAAGTAGATGGTCTCTAATTGAAGGTTTGACTACAGCAACTTTTTCAGGTATGGCGCTGTTTATATACTGCTTGGGTTTATATGAATAATCATAGTCTCCTTGAAAGAAATCTGTCCAATCAATTTCTTTGAATTCTTTTTTTGTTTCCTGTTCCTGTTGAGGTTGAGAGTTTTCTTCCTCCGTTGATTCCTGCTGTTCCTCAAGCAGGGGATTCATTTCGAGTTCATTTCTTACTGTCTGTTCGAGTTCCAAGTAAGGCATCTGGAGAAGTTTAAGAAGCTGATATAATTGTGGTGTTAAGACCTGTTTCAAGGCAACTTTCAGTTCAGGTCTAATTGCGTTCATAGTGTGAATTGTTCTCCCAAGTAAACTTTCCTTGCTTCCTCGTTTTTTGTCAACTCTTCGGGCGTTCCTTGGAAAAGTATTTTGCCTTCATACATTATGTAGGCTCTATCAGTGATTTCGAGAGTTTCGCGAACGTTGTGGTCGGTTATCAGAACTCCAATACCCCTGTTTTTTAGTTGGTGAACAACATTTTGAATATCCTGTCTTACAATCGGATCAATTCCCGTAAATGGTTCATCAAGCAAGATGAAGGCGGGATCCGTGACTAGAGCTCTCGCAACCTCTGCTCTCCTTCTTTCTCCACCTGAAAGGGTATATGCTTTCTGCTTTGAGAGTTTATCAATTTTCAGTTCTTTTAGCAATTTGGTTAACTTGTCTTTTCTTTCTTTTTTTGTTAAAGGGAGCATTTCAAGTATTGCCAGGATGTTTTCTTCAACCGTCAATTTTCGAAATATGGATGCTTCCTGTGGGAGATAGGAAATCCCCAGACGTGCCCTTCTAAACATCGGGAGAAGTGTGATTTTTTGGTCGTTGAAGAAAATATTACCTTGTTCCGGTTGAATAACTCCAACAATCATGTAGAATGTCGTAGTTTTTCCGGCACCGTTTGGTCCCAGCAGTCCAACAACTTCGCCCTGATGGACAGCAAAGGTAATTTCGTTCACAACTGTTTTTCCTCTATAGCTTTTTACAAGTTTTTCTGTTCTTAAGGTATTATTCACTCTTTTTCTCTTTACTTAGCACTTTTCTATAAACACCAGATGCATTGCCTTTTACAACAAGCCTTTCGACTTCTCCCTGGGTAAAGTATATGGTTATGGAATCTCCTGATACAGTATTGGAACCTCCCTCGGGAAGATTGTATTCTCCCTTAGCGTTTTTTGTTGCAGTTGTTTTGACTATTTTTCTTTTTTTAAGAAAGACTTCTATTAACTCACCGCAAAGAGTGGATTTGTTCTGTTGTTCGATTGACGGTTTTTCTTTAAGATAAATCATATCAGAATTTTGAAAGTATTCAAGATAACCCGCTTTTGCCGTGATGCTATCTTCGACGACCTTAACATTTCCCGTGCAGGACATAAAATTGTCTTTTCTCCTAATTTTGAGTGTGTCGCCTGATATTGTTATGTACTTTTCTTTTTCCTTGAGTTTCAGCATAGGATTTTCCGTCAAGAAACCCTGTTGCGTTAGGAAGTCGTATTCACCATATTCACCAGAAACTTCAGTATTCTGTTCTTCGTCTATCAAAACCACATTTCCGCAGGCTTTCGAGGATTTTGTTTCTTTGAAGTAGACAAGAGAATCTGCTTTTAGGAGTTGTTTATTGTCGAGAACTCTCACACTATCATTTGCAACCGCTTTTTTCTCTTGCTTGAAATATTTTGCCTTGTTCGAAGTGATAATTGTTCCCTCGTCGAGTATCTTAACATTTCCAATAATTTCTGCTGTTTCGTCTTTTTCGTAAGCATAACCCTCTTCGCCTGTTATTATCGTTTTACCGTGAACGATTTTTAAGTTTCCTATAAGGTGACTTACGCTTCCTTTATCATCAGCCTGTTCATCAAGAGCTACTTTGGTTGCAGTAATCACATAAGGTTCTGTGTCGCTACGTGTAAACAACTCATCAGGATCTCTTACGAAAATGATCGAGTTAATTATCTGCAGAAGTATTATAATATTCATAGTTATTTGCTATTTTGACTTTCTTCGTTTTCCTTAACATCTTTAGAAACGGCATTAAAATCCCTTTTTATTTCTATATGCTCAAGGTTTGCGTCGCTTTCCATTCCTTTGCCTGTTATAACAGAGTTTTTCTTGGTTATTTCTACTTCGTCGTCGGTAATTATTTTTTTTCTCTTGTTATTCCATCGTAGGTTGTCGGTTTTTAGTTTAGTACTGTCGCGGGAGGTCACTTCGACATTATTAATTGCCTTCATATCACCGCTCGGTGAAAATACAACGCCGCTGTCAGCCGTTAGGGTCGAATTGTATTTTCCTTCTGCATCATAGAAATCGACACTTAGAACATAAAGCTTTATAGAATCACCGAAATTATTTGCTTTCTCTGCTCTTAGAACCCAATTCCGGTTGTTTCCTCTGCTGTCTACAAGAACGAATTTTTCTGCGTCTTCTTTGCTTGTAGTAGTTATTTTCTTGTTACTCGTGTTTTCTTTTGTTCTATTGCAAGAAAGAAAGGAAAGAGTAATAAAGATGATTAATATTAACTTCACAATTAGCTCCACCTTTTGTGAAACCATACCCATTCGGTAGGATGCTTTGTTATGAACTGCTCAATCGCTTTCGAGCACCTTCTTGTGTTTTCAAGTAAGTCTTCCTTTGTATTCCTTGTTTTTTTTAGTATTACTTCCTCTCCAACTTCTATCAGGTGCTTGTTGTTTTTTTGTCTGTAAATAGCGACAGGAAGAACAGGTGAAGAGGTTTTCATTGCGAGGTAGGCGGGTCCAACAGGTGTTCTTGCTTTTTTACCCATGAAGTTCACGGAAACACTGTTTTTTTTTGTACTCTGGTCCATCAGAATACCTACTGTTTCACCCAACAGAAGTCTTTTTAGCGCAACAACCGGCGCACGTTCCTTATCGATGATTCGGACATTAAAATTTTCTCTAATACGGTTTATTACTGAATTTACCCTCTCATCGTAAACCTGTCTCGTTATGATATTTACAGAGTACCCTTTTTGAGAAAAGTATGCAGGTATGAGTTCCCAACAACCGAGATGTGCTGTAATTACAACTAAACCTTTACCTCTTTCCAGAAGTCTTTGTATATTTTTTCCATTTTTCAAATTCACAATTCTATCAAGCCCGGCGTTTTTATATCTTGACAGTCGGAGTGCATCGGCAAGGTTTTTCCCGATATTCCTGAAATTTTTTATAGCCATACTTCTTCTCCCGCCATTATCTTCGATGTTAGGATAAATCAGGGCAATATTTCCCTCCGCTACCTGTCTTGCCTGTCTCGCGAGTTTGAAAACAATTATGCCAAGGATATTTCCCAAAAAGAGTGCAAAACATCTTGGAAGAATCCTAAAAAAAGACACGATAAATTTTATGATGTACAGTATATACAAATGCCTAAGCTTTTTCATAGAACTAAAATAACACAGCATATTGGACTTGTCAAGATATTTAAGACTTGGTTTTTTCAGAACTTTATAGGGTTTATTTTGTCCTTTATTATGAAGGAGGTGAAAGAGATGAAAAAAGGAGTCGATGTTGCCGATCTGAAGAAAAGTGTGGAAGTACATTTCAAGCTCAGTCTTATTTCAAGTGTTGCCCTGTTCATTTTGCTTTTTCAACTTTTCCCTCGATATAACCCTCATCCTTACAAGATGATAGATAGAATTGGCACAATGTCCGTGCTTCCAAGTCAGCCTATAGTAAAACCTGTTATTCCGAAAGAACTACCCAAAAAAAGTATTCCTGTGGAGGCGGAGAATCCCGAAGACATACAGAATGCTATTATGCCCTCGGATAGTGCTCTATTCAAACGTTTTGGTGAGAAAGACCCTAATGAAATACCCGACCCAGGTACTTTTATTGCATTTGAGACCGGTCCAAAACTCATTTCTGCACCTGCTCCCGAATATCCAAATATTGCAAAGGCAGCAGGTATTGAGGGTAGAGTGTTACTCCAGATCTTTGTTGGCAAGAACGGAAAGTCCAAGAAAGTTCTTGTTCTGAAATCCGAGGTTACCGAAGACTGCGATAAGGCAGCAGTTGAAGCTGGTTGGAATTTCAAGTTTGAACCAGCTATGCAAAGGGACAGACCGATTGGAGTTTGGGTGTCTATGCCTGTTGTATTCAAGCTTAGATAGAACGATTAAAATTCATCTTGTAAGTCTTTTCTATCAAATCCCTCTTAATACCCCTTTCCCAAAGAGGGATTAAGCCAGTAAAATAGGAAAATGCTTTGCAAATAATTGTATTTTACGGGGTTTTAAGGATGTGTAATATTTTTAGCAGAACAGGGAAAGATATTTGGATATAAGGGGGTTACCCCAGAAATAGGATAAAATTGCAGCTACGGAAATGAATGGACCGAAGGGAATGACTGAATTCTTCCTTTTCTTTTTTACAAGTATAGCCAATCCCACTATGCTTCCCAAAAAACTTGCAACGATAAGGGTTAAGATTACATTCTTCCAACCAATGAATGCCCCCACCATCATAAAGAGCATTACATCACCCATTCCCATTGCTTCTTTCTTAAAAATCCATTTACCTGCAATAGAAATGAATAGCAATATCAAACCACCAGCTACTATTCCTATTAGAGAATCATACCAGTTAATATCGGGGACAAAAAAAGAAAAGACAAGACCTGAGATAATACCGAAAATGGTTATCTTATCACTTATTACCTGATGCTTGAGGTCGATAACGAAAACAGGTAGGAGGAGATATAAAAATAGGAATGTTACAGGGAATTTAAGGCTAAAACCATAAAGGAAGAAGCTTAAAGCGAGGATAATGCCAGATATGAACTCTATCAGGGGATACTGAAATGATATTCTCTTTTTGCAGTATCTACATTTTCCTTTTAGTATTAAGAAACTCAAAATGGGGATGTTGTCATAGAATGCGATTTTGTGGTTGCAGTGAAGGCAGTGTGATGAAGGAAAAATGACGGACTCGCCTTTTGGCAACCTGTAGATTATAACATTGAGAAAACTGCCAATCATGAGACCAAAGAAAAAAAGGAACAGTAATAGTATTATGAACATAATTTATTTGTATTAAGTTGAGGAAACATAAATATTTTGTTAAGCCCGTTGTAAATTGTCATTGCGAGTAAACATTCATTCTTGAGAGGATTATCGGAGCTTGTCCTGAGTATAAACGAAGGAAAGGAGGTGGGGGGGGGTGTGTAACCACTATGAGATTGCCACAGGACTTCGTCCTTCGCAATGACAGATAAGATAAGCTGATGGCAGCAATAACAGGCTTTACTGAGTACTTGCGGAGGAACATAATTTTATCTATTGACCAGATGATAAAATCATATTGATCGGGAAGTCCTTTCCGTAACCCGATATTTTGTACTTTGCTGCAGGAACATGACTACCGAGAGGGATTACATTGCCATTTGCATCATAACCACAGTAATAAGAGCAGCCAGAAGGTGGAATAGCAGGGGGAGGATTATCTCCGATAGCGTCCACGGTCTTTCTGAAAGGGTTCATAAATCCCAAATGGGGGCAGATAAGTGCATTCTGGGGAAAAGGGGGAAAACGAGCACCAGCTGCAATTGAGGCGTCATTATTAGAAACATAGCCTTGGGCAGTAAGTACATCGCTTACCTTTGTATCTATGTCCCCCGCGTAGAATGATTCAGCCATTGTCGAGAAATCTTCCGCAATAACATTGATAGTGTGCATGTTCTCCTTCAGGGATGCTTCCCTTGCTCTATCACTCATACTGATGAAGTTTGGGATAGCTATTGCTGCTAAAACGCCTATTATGACAACGACAATCATCAACTCAAGGAGTGTAAATCCCGGTTTGCTTTTTTCCCTATTCATTTTACCGTCCCCTGTTCACTTTTTGATTCCATCATTCTCTTAAGAATTGGTGACTGTACTTTATCAAGATAAGTGCACCAGATGCGGTCCCTTTGTGTGTCAATGTAAAAATATTCGTCTTTCCAGGGAGGTTTTGGTTTTTTCCTGAGAAAACTGCTGTTAATCATTTCCTGCATAGATTTAGGGAACTCTCCTTTCTTTTGCATATATTCGTTAAGAGCAACCTGTAGTGAATCCATTTGAATGAGCATTGTTATTTCGTTTAAATATCTAAATGCGGTTTCTTTTTCAACTGGATTGTTAGAAAGGCGATACAGCTCTTTCCAAAGGTTTAATGCCTTAAGCTTGGCTCCCAATTTCTGAAATGTGAACCCTGCAAATCGCCTAGACATATCAGGTGCCCCAGGTTTTTTAGAGGAACGTAGAAAAAATAGAACGGATATCTTGTCGTTATTTCTAAAAAAGTAGTATATGAAAGCCCTAACAAATGGGATTTCCCAACTTTCAGGGTTGTAAAACTCTCCTTTATGGAGAAGTTTGTCGGTGTTTTCTGATTCTCCTGCCGAACTTTCCAAAAGGAAACCTCCGAATGTATAGCTATGTATGAATTTCTTATCCAGTGTTGTCAGGATATCAAGAATATGATAAAGATACTTGAACTTACGGTCAGTCATTTGATGTTCACCGAAATATTGAACTGCACGCAACCAGATAATATCCGCAAACAACTCATTGTAACCAATGGAAGCCTGCTCGACAAATTTTCCTGACGGAAAATATAGAAGTTCTTTCAGCAGAGAATATTGCTCCTTATTTTCGTCTATTCGATTTTGGATGAAAAAAATGACAAGGAATCCAAAAATAATCAATGTGGGGAAAAGCCATTTTCGCATTATAAATCCTTTCGACGGAAAATCTCGGATGATGACACCAATAGAATTATTGTGTAAATAAATGCATAAGCAATTGTAAAAAGAATATGGTTGTGCGACACCAATTCAGAATGAACAACCATGCCTCTAACATTAAAATTGCTCAGGTTTGGAATAACATAATAGACCAGTTGAAGGGAAAAATGAGCAAAAGGGTTTGCAGTTTTACTTGCAAGCAGTTGGATGTCAGGTGCTAAACGACCTACGACGAAGAGAAGAAATGTGAATAAGGAGGAAAATATTGGAGATGTAAAAGTGGAAAAAAAGATACAGAATGCTGTTATTATGACTATCTCGAGATAGGAGAGAAAAACCGAAATAAGAATAGAAGCAGGATGGAGTCCTGTAAGCACGAAAAGTATCACATAAAACCAAACGACGAGAATAAAGATAACGGTTGTAAAGGTTAACAGGAGACCGAGGAATTTGCCAATAATGAAGGTTTCTCTTCGCACGGGTTTGGAGATGATGAAATAGATGGTTTTTCTTTCCAGCTCATTAAAGACCGATTGAGAGCCTATAAGAATGGCAAGAAGTATGCCAAAAATGGAAATGCTTCCCAGTCCAAAATCCATAATGATTTTGGATTCTTCCCCTAAGGAAAGAGGAACAAGTACTCCACTTGCAGCCAGAAGAAGTAAAGAAAAGCCGATAACAATCAACAATAGTTTTTTTCTTACAGCTTCTTTGAACGTATTGAGAATGATGGTTCTAAGTTTCATTTTTTTCAATCTCACTGACAAAAAAATCTTCGAGAGAAACTGTTTCGGGAATTATTGATATGATGTGAGCTCCATCTTTTAGCAGGGATGCTACTACTTTTTGCAATTTTTCACCGTTGACCGTAATGTTCCAGTAACCCTCAGCCGTGAGTTTTGCATCAGGAAGAGAAGGAGTTTTTCTGTGTTCGGAGGGCTTAAATGAAAGGCTTATGCTCCTTTGTCTTTCGGAAAGAAGGATGTTTAATTCTCCGATTCGTAGCAACTTACCTTTGTGCAATATACCAACCCTGTCACATATTCTCTCTACATCTGCAAGTATGTGTGTAGAGAAGAACACGGTTTTACCTTCTTCCTTAAGCGAAAGTATGATTTCCTTAAATTCCTTTCTTCCTATTGGGTCAAGACCTGAAAGCGGTTCATCGAGTATCAATAATTCGGGATTGTTTACAAGAGCCTGTGCAATACCGAGTCTTTGAATCATTCCTTTGGAATAATCGGATATCCTGATATTTCCTGATTCTCCCAATCCCACTTTTTGAAGTAAGGCATTTATTCTCTTCGTTTTTTTTTCTGCAGGCATTCCGAAAAGTGCGGAAGCAAAATCCAGAAGCTCAAAACCTGAAAGATGATTATAGAAAGACGGGTTTTCAGACAGGAAACCCATGCTCTGTTTTGCCGAGAAAGAATGCATTGTCTGTCCCAGAATCCATATCTGTCCGGATGTGGGATATAGCAGACCTGCGAGCATTTTTAACAGTGTTGTTTTGCCTGCACCGTTTGGACCCAGAAATCCAAAGATTTCGCCTTGCTCTACACTCATGGTGACATTGTCAATTGCCTTTGTGCTATTGCCAAAGAATTTTGGATAAATTTTTGTCAATTTCTCTATTTTGATTGGTCTCATAATTTACGAGCAAAAAAAAGGCAGCAGATTAAGGAACCTGCTGCCTTTACCTTTTCTATTAATCGAGCATAAGCTTATTCTAATTTCCTGACCGTAAATCAAGCGTTAACATATCCTTGTAGCCATCACCGTAAATAACATAACCTATCATTGCAACGGAACCTGCGGTTCCCATTGGACCCCAGTAAACTGTTCCCTGTCCGTCTGCACCAGCAGCAGGGTTAGCAACATGTGCAGGTTTTAATGGTCCTGGTGATACAACCGCGCCGAGTTCATCAAGACAGTTAGCGGTTGGCCAGAACGGGTTGCCGTATGTAGTGTTTCCAGGTAGAAGAGCATCTGCCGTGGTTGAAACATTCGCCCTCGTTCCAGGGCAGACATCAGCTATCAGAGCCGGATTGGTAGATGCAATACCTATAGCAGTAAGAACAGCTCCGACTGTGGTCGTCCCTGTTTCCGGGTAGCTTCCTTCTGCCTGTGTTGAGAAATCCTCTGCGGTAAGCTGCAAAGTATGCATATTTGCCTTTGTTGACGCTTCCTTTGCCCTCTGTCTCATCGACATAAAGTTAGGGATAGCGATAGCTGCCAGGATACCTATGATTACCACAACGATCATCAGTTCGATCAATGTAAATCCTTTTTTCATTTTTTTCACCTCCTTCTCTTTTTATTTTTCATTCTACTACTATTGTAGTGCATAAACTATGCCAGAGATGCGGAATTTTTAAGTACATATAAATAAGTATTTACTTACTTTTTCGCGACAACCACCTTGCATAATTACTTCGCACTTTGCGAAGTAATTCGCACAATGCGAGAATACATCGCTTACTGTGTAATTTTATACCAGTTTTTGTGGTTTCTGTCAAGAAGTTTTTTTGTATTTGTCATTCCGAACCTTGTGCTGAATTAATTTCAGTATTATTTCGGAATCTAAAAAAACCGGGATGTTGAAATGATCCTGAAATAAATTCAGGATGACATTATTCAGCAATAATCGTTAATCGCATGATTTTTGTGCGACATCTTCAAGAATGAGATTCTTCCTGAGTTAAAAACTATTGCTTTACTCAGAATGACAATGAGTTTGACGAAGGTTTTTTCCCTTGACTTCCAGTAGATTGTATAATAAATTTAGTTATGAAGTTCCTCATTGTAAGAACGGACAGGATTGGTGATGTCGTTCTTGCACTCCCTATTGCGCAGGTTTTGAAGGAGCGGTTTCCAAATTGCAGGATAGAGTTTATGGTTAGCGATACCAGTGCAAACCTAATTTATGATCAACCTTATGTAGATGGGGTTATTATATATAGCGGTAACGGTATTAAAGAAACTTCAAAGATGCTCAGGGGAAAGCAGTTCGATATTGCCGTTCTTGTTCATCCCACATTTTCCATTTCTGTTTCCATTTTTATTGCGCATATTCCCGAGAGGGTTGGTACGGGCTACAGGTGGTACAGCTTGCTTTTTAACAAACGTATCTACGAACACAGACGAGGAAGTGAAAAACACGAAGTTGAATACAATCTTGGGCTGCTAAAAGCAATTGGTGTTAATAGAACATCAAAGAAGCCAGAGCTATTCGTAAAAGAGACAGAGAAGAGGAAGGCGGTTGATTTTCTTAAATCTTATGGAATAGATATAGACAGTTTCATAGTAGTTCATCCTGGTTCGGGTGGTTCGACCTTGAGTTTTCCTGAGAAGAATTTTAAGCAACTTATAAAACTCATCAGGGAGCGATTGGGATATGATATCGTTGTCACAGGTGGAAAGATGGAAAAAAAGAAAGCAGAAAGGATTATGGAAGGTTGTGACTCGCGAGTAATAAGTATTGTTGGGGAAACGGATTTAAGAGAACTGGCAGCAATTATTTCTCTTGCTCGGATGTTCGTAAGTGTTGGTACGGGTCCTATGCATATCGCATCAGCTGTAAACACAAGGATTATTGCATTCTTTCCTCCTTCATGCGTGACCAGAAAAACGAGATGGGCTCCGTTTTCGAGTGCCCTCATATTCGAACCTCCTGTGCCTTACTGCAGCAGGTGTATTGGCGAAAAATGTAAATACTATAACTGTCTTTCCTTAATTTCACCGGAAGAAGTAGTGGAGAGAATAAAGGACTGGAAAGCAGAAGAGAGATGAGAGAAGAGAGAAACGGGGAGACGGAGTATCGGTGAAACGGTGAAACACAGCAGACAGAAGACCTGACAACTAACATCTGAAAGAGGAAATTGCAAAAATAACAAAACAATAGAAAACAGAAAAAAGGAGGTAGGGCAAGAATGAAAAAATACCTTTTCCTTGTATTGCTTTTTTCCTCGGTTATTCTATCTGCTTCACCGAGAATAATATTCGAAAATAAAAAGTTTGATTTTGGGAAAATTCTTGAAGGAGATTCAGCGGTGTGTCTGTTTCATTTCAGGAATATGGGTGACAGCATACTGCACATAAAAGACATTAGACCTACTTGCGGATGCACAATAGTCGAATCAGTGAAAAGGACCTATAAACCACATGAAAAGGGGATAATAAAAGCGACATTCCATTCCAGCGGTAGAAGGGGAGAGATAAAGAAGTTCATTCGTGTGTTAACGAATGATTCGGAAAGGAGAATTGTAAGGTTGGAAATTACCGGGAGCGTCACAAAGACCTGGAGCTTGGAACCGGGAAAGGTTGATTTTCGAGAGATAAAACGAGATGGTATAGTAGAGGAAAGTGTCCTAATAAGCACTGAACTGCTGGATACAATAAGTGTTGATTCGGTCAAGGCAGAACCATGCGAGTTGAGTGCAAGGGTTGTATCCCAAAAAGGGAATAAGGTTAAACTGAAAATCTCATACGACAGCTCTTCTCTAAAATGGAAGTTTATTGGAATTGTGAGATTCTACTCGAATATACCACATGGATATAAAATAATAATACCGGTATATGCAACGATAAAACAGGAAAAACCAGAAGAAAATTGATAAACATGAAATTACGAAATTGGAAGTTGTGAAATTAACAGCCCAGGATGGTTGATTCATACCGGTTTGGTAAGATTGTAATCAACGGTAAAACTTATAGGATGGATTGTATTGTTACACACAATACTGTCATAACTGAGTGGTGGAGAAAAAAAGGTCATGAGCTATCCGTTGAGGACATCAGAGAGGTAATCGAAAAGGAAAGACCCGAGTTTGTCGTTGTTGGAAAAGGGAAATACGGTCTTATGAAAATTCTGAAGGAGACGGATGACTTCCTAAACGAACTTGGAATCAAAATGCGTTCTGGAAAAACGGATGAAGCAGCAAGAGTTTACAATGAAATTTGTACCAAGAAAAGGACAGTCGGTTTCTTTCATCTCACTTGTTAGAGCTATGTTTTTCCCTACGGTGCTCTATCATAGTATAGAGTGTGGGAATAAAGACAAGCGTTAGGAATGTTGCTACTATAAGTCCCCCGATGACTGCGCGAGCCATCGGTGCCCTTAGTTCATTTCCAGAACCCAGACCGAGTGCCATAGGTATCAGACCGAAACTCGTCGTGAAAGCAGTCATAAGAATAGGTCGCATCCTTATTCTGCCTGCCTGTATCACCGCTTCCTTAAGCGGCATATTCTGTTTTCTCCGCAGCTGGTTCGCATAATCTATGTAAACGATAGCATTATTTACCACAATACCCCCCAAAAGCAAGATTCCGATCAAACTCTGCGTGTTGATGGTCGTTCCCGTAAAGAAGAGCATCCAGAGGACACCTATCAGCGCGAGAGGAACCGTGAACATTATAATAAACGGTTCCTTGAATGATTCGAACTGTCCTACCATAATCATATAAACCAGAATGAGCGCAACAAAGATTACAAAACGCATATCGGTAAAGGATTGCTGCATTTCCTCAAACCCTCCGCTCAATTCAAGTTCGAAATCGGCAGGTATTACTGTTTTATCAAGCACCTTCTGAACATCCTTAGCAACACTTCCCTGGTCCCTACCTTCGATATTGGCGTTAATTTTTACCACACGGAAATTGTCTTCATGCTCTATGACTACAGGACCAATCGCGACAGTGTCTCTTACGAAGTTCTGTAATGGGACTTCCCCCATAGGTGTCGTAATAGTCATAGACCTGATTTTCGATAAGCTATTACGGAACTCTTTGTCAGCCATAATGCGAATATCATACTCTTTACCTTGTTCCCGGTACTGGGTTGCAACAACCCCTTCTATACGCTGACGAAGTACTGATCCGATGGCATAAGGTGTGAGACCAAATTGTGCTGCCTTCTGTCGGTCAATTATGAGACGATACTCAGGTTTCCCTTCCCCAAGTGAGGATTCGAGATCCACCAGTCCTTTCACGTATTTCAGTTTCTTCATAAGCTCTCTGGAGATTCCTCTTGCCTTATCTATATCGTATCCGATAATTTTTACCACAATGGGACTGCCACCGAAGAACTCCTCCATCCCTCCGCCACTGAAGTAAACCTTAAGTCCGGGAATTCCAACGACCTTCGGCCTCAAGTCTCGCATAATATCCCTATCCGAGCGCTTACGCTTTTCACTGCTGACAAGTTCCGTATACAGCTGTGCTGCGTGTGGTCCGCTCGTACCCATAAAGAGTGACATAATCCCGCTTCCCGCACCTATCGATGTCGCGAGGATATCTATTTCAGGGACCTCATTCACAACGATCTCTTCCAATTGCCGTACTGCTTTGTTGGTAGTCTCGAGATTTGTGCCGATGGGCATCTCTGCCCTTATCTGTATTTCTCCCTGGTCAGTCACCGGGCTCATCTCTGCACCGATGAAGGGAAAGAGAAAAAGGCTTAGTATGAAAATCGCAAGTGTACCGAAAAAGATAGCTGCACGATGATTCAGTGCCCACCCTATGAGTCCGGTATAGCGTTCCTCGATTCTTTCATAGAAACCCCTGAAGTTTTTCCCTACAGCTCTTCTTTGCCCATCGTACTTCCTTATGTGCAGGAACTTTGAGGTCAACATTGGGACAATCGTCAGGGCAACGAGCAGTGATGCGAGGAGGGCAAACGTTACAGTGAGAGCAAGTTCCTTGAAGAAGAACGAGGCGAAACCGGAAACCAGCAGAAGCGGTAAGAAGACTGCAACGGTAGTGAAAGTTGATGCGGTAATGGCGGTACCTACCTCTTGAGCACCAATACTTGCGGCGCTTTCACCACTCTCCCCTTTTTCCCGGTGCCGGAATATCGCTTCGAATACCACAATTGCCGAATCGAGCACCATCCCTATTGCCACCGTTAATCCTCCAAGAGATATTATATTGAGACTCATATTAAACAGATACATAAGTAAAAGAGCAAAGAAGACCGTTATGGGTATAGCAACAGCTACGTACAAGGTATAGCGTATATTTCCCATGAAGAGAAAAAGAATAATAATAGCAAGAACGCCTCCGATTATAAGTGTAGTAAAGGTACTCTTCACAGAGTCAATGATGAAGTTCGCCGAGTTGAATACAATGTCAATTTCCACACCAGGCGGCAAGCTTTCCTGTATCTCGTCGAGTTTAGCGATTACACCGTTACAAACCTGTACCGTATTGGCATCCGTTCTTTTCTGGACAAATCCCCAGATAGATTTGATGCCGTTTGTGCGCGAAATATTTTTCTGCTCGGGTATGCGAGCTTCGACATCGGCAATATGTGAAAGAAGGATTGGAATACCGGTGTTGCTATAACCAACCACAGTATTCCGGATGTCTTCAAGGTCATCATACTGTCCTATTGTCTTAAGGATAAATACCTTTTTCCCTTCTTCTATATTCCCGAGCGGGTAGTTCACATTCTGTGCTTGCAGCATACCCATAACCTGTTCAGGTATAATACCAGTTCCCCGCATACGGATGGGATCCAGCTTAATCTGTATCTCTTTCTTTGCTTCACTCACATTGAATGATCCCGCCACTCCACTAACACGCTGCAGTCTATCGCTGATATCATCATTGATCTCGTTCATTTCCATTTCGTCTATTTCACCGAGGAGATTGTACATAACAACCGGTTGCTGGGAGACATCGAACTTGAAAATTAATGGATTTTCGGCAGCGTCTGGTAAATAGGGCATAACAATACCTAATTTGTCCCTAACATCGTTCGCAGCAGCATCGACATCGGTGCCCCATTCGAGTTCAAGCATAATCATAGAGCTATTCTCCGAGGTTGTCGAGGTTATCCTTTTGAGATTATTCACCGAGCCCAGTGCCCGTTCAAGCCCTTCGGTAATCTCTGATTCTATCTCCTCTGGTCCGGCACCAGGGTAGACCGTAGAAACAGCCATCATAGGAAGACTTATGTTTGGCAAGAAATTCAATGGCAATTTGGTCAACGAAATTGCGCCAAACAAAACCATTGCAAGAAAAACCATAGAAATCGCCAAAGGACGGCTTATTGATACATCAGTAATCTTCATAATTTACTCCAATTATTTATTTCCAAATATCATTGCTATTCTTCCAATTTTCTCACAATGGGGTTAACCTTTTCGCCTCCAGCAAGACGCTCCTGTCCTACCACGATTAGCTTCTCATCCTGCTCCAGACCACTTGTTATCTCAATATACTCATCACCAATAATACCCATTTCAACTGTACGTTTATTTGCTACGCTGTCTTCAACCACGAATACGAATCCTTCCCGGTATGCATCCTTTGGTACAACAATTACATCAGTTTTTTCTCCCAAACTAACACTAACTCTTGCGGTCATTCCAGGTTTTAACAACTTTCTGGAATTATTCACTTCACCCTTTATACTCACCGTTCTTGTTCCGGGGTCGATAACAGGACTTATTTCTGATATCTTGGCAAGGAATGTTTTATCGGGCAAACCATCGACTTTAACCGAAACAGAGTTGTTTTTTTCGATACACCCTATATTTGTTTCTGCGATATTGAACGATACCTTAACCGTTGAATAATCCAGCACCCTTGCCACGGGCATCTGCGGACTAACTATCGAACCCAGATCAACCATTATGGACGCTACACTTCCGGAAATGGGAGATGTGATGAAACCCTCTTCGTATTCGAAACCGATTGTTTCATTTCTTATACCCATTAACCTGCTGTTCTTGTATACGGTACTTCCCTCCTTAACCAGGATGCGGGTTATACGCCCCATCGTTTCGGGAAAAACCTGTGCTATCTTCTTTGCTGAAATGGAACCTAGAACCTCGCAGGTATTAGACACATTGCCCTTTGCAACGAGCATTACCTCGACAGGAAGCGAGGGTTTTTCCACCTCTTCTGTTCTGTTTCGTCGTGTAGACTGTATTCGCAAAAAGACCAGAATAAGCAATACAATAATTATAACCGCGATAATAAAAGCCTTACGCATCTATTCCTCCTCTTTTCCAATCGCTTTCAGCAACGATACCCGTGCCGAGTGGTAGTTTCTCAATGCAGACAGATATCCCATTTTCGCCTGCATCTGGGCAAGTTGTGTATCGAGGTACTCAAGATTGGTTACCAGACCGCTGCTGTATCTTTTTTCTATGATTGAGAAAGCTTTTTGTGCCTGGTCGACATTCTCCCGGGCTGCAGATATGCCTTCCTGGGCAGCATTTACATTAAGGAATGCTTGTTTCACTTCAAACTGAATTGCCTTTTTGAGATTCTCTTCTGCCAGCTCGGCTTCTCTCAAAGCAAGCAGCGCTTCCTCATATCTGTTCCGCGTCTTAAAGCCACTGAATATGTTAAACTGGACTCCAATATTGAATGTTAGATTTGAGCCCCAGTCGTCCCCGCCTAAACTGAAAGGTTTTTTTCGCTCATAGGTTGCTCCTCCAACTATTGCCGGAAGGATAATTTTGCGTGCAATGCTACGACCCTTTTCGGCGATTCTTTGTATATTCTTCATATTTACGATTTCGACTCTGTAGCTCATTGCATGTTCAAGCAATTCATCGACATCGAATGTTTCGTGTTTTTCCTCGATTGTTCCCTCCATGATGAGTTCCTTCTCAAGTTCCATTCCGAGTAGCAGCTTGAAACCTTCTTTGGCAAGATTGAGCGCATTCTCGGTTATGATAACCTGCTGTTTCATATTTGCAATCTGAGACCGCGAACGAAGCAGTTCATACTGAGGGAGAAGTCCGGCTTTGTATCTTTTTGTCACTGAAATTTCATGTTTTTTGAGCTGATTGAGGCTCTCGAACGAAAGTTCTGTCATTTTTTCGAGGATAAGTAATCCGCAGAAAGCATCTGTTACTGCGTAGCGAACTTCTTGTTGTTTTCTCTTTATCTTTAGTTCTGCCATTTCTCGCAAAATGTCAGCGATTTTGTAAGCATCATATAATTTGCCCCATGCAAATAATACCTGGTTTAAGGACACAGATACACTGTAGTTTTTATGCTGTCCCATCGGAATTTGTGTTCCACCAAAATCAAGAACCGGAACATCACTTAGATAGGCAAAGTAACTGCTCATTGATAACGATGGATAGTATTCTGCAATTGCATCGTTTACCCTTATGTCGGCTTTTTTCGCATCTATTTGTAATTGCTCTATCTCCGGGTTATGCTTCAATCCGTAGTTAATTGATTTGTTAAGAGTTAGTTGAACGGTGTCAACCGGAGTAATCCCAAAGAGGAGCATTAGTAGAAAGAACATTTAACCTCCTAAATAAGTCAATATTATTTTAGAACGAATACTAAACCGAGCCCATTTTCCCATATCTTTTCATCCTTATCAGAAAAGCCATATCTGTAAATGTCAGAACTCGCTATATAGTTGTAGCGAGACGAGAAGGCAAGGGCAAAAAATCTGTTTATTCTGGATTGAACGGTGAATCCACCCACAAAGCCAAAATCCTTTTCGTTCATCTTCGTATCGCCTGGCAGAGTTATTACCTTATTATTGCGTAATCCTTTCCATAGATATATTCCGAATCCCGTTTCCATTGATATTTCGAGCCATTGGGATTCAATAAAAGGTAAAAGGTCAAAAGTGGAAACAAGTGTCACAGGAGTATATTTATAGGAAGTTAAGTTATCTTTATTGTCGGTAAATGCAATTTGCGAACCTCGGAGCTTTATTCCAATATGGGGGATAAGATTGGTTATCTCGATTTCGGCAGCCGGGTTGAATTTTTGAATAGGATTTTCATCATCCAAGTACAAAAGGTCAGAGGAATAATGGATGCCAAATGAGAAACCAGTACCCGATACGGAATTGGACAAAAAAAACAAGAGGAATACAGCGGACAAGAGATTACGAATCATTAAACCTCCATTTTTTTAAAATGTTTCCAGAAACTTTAATGTAAAGCACATATTGAGTCACTTACTGCCTAAGCGCAAACTCCAGGAATGTTTCCAATACTGCCCCGCTTTTCTTAACGGATGGAACATTAAAAGTAACTATGCACTATAATACAGAAATCGACTTTTTGCAAGGTTTTTTTAAAAAAAGCTTATTTTTCATATTTTACTTGACAAATAGAATAATTCATAGTATATTATTTCAATATTGAAATAATAAGAAGTGTAGTAATAATAATGAAAGAGAACTGGAAAAGGAGGAATAATGAGAATTGGAGTAGCAATGTTAATCAGTATATTCTCTCTTCCGTTATTGCTAAAAGGTGAAGAAGCGATTGTAAAGTCCGACACAGTTTCCTTCACCCTTGAAGTGGCTTTGGAATGGGCTGTCAAGCATAACGAGGGCATTCTTGCAGAAAGGTCGAAAGTAAAAGAAGCGGAAAATGGGATAGGTGTTGCAAGAGCAGGTTTTTTCCCGAAGATAAATGGTCAATTAAGTTACACAAGGCTTGCAGAGATGGCTTCCATTTCAATGGAAGCGCCCGTATACGGAACTATGCAGGTTCCTGTATTCAATCCTTTTGGAGATACAATAGGTTTCACTTTTGTTCCGGGTGTAGTTGGTGCCGACACAATCGAATTTTCGATGGGTAGTGATGAAAATTATCTTGTGAGAGCCTCTCTAAGGCAACCTATCTTTACATTTGGGAAGTTACTGGATGCGTACAACATAGCAAAACTCAATTTTGAAGCTGCCGAACAGGATTGCAGGAAGAGCGAAAACGACCTGATATTGGGTGTCAAGAAAGCTTTTTATGGGATTTTAATATTAAAGGAGTTGGTTGAAGTGAGCGATGAATCATATAAACAAACGAAGAGACACATTGAAGCGGTGAAAAAACGATATGAAGTTGGGTTGTCTTCGGATTTTGACCTCTTGCGGGCAGAGGTGCAGCTGAAGAATATGGAGCCAAATCTTGCGAAAGCAAGAAATGGGTATAACCTTGCCCAAAAAGGATTCAAAACAATGATTGGTTTGCCACAGGATTCACATATTGCTGTTGTAGGGAAACTAACATATGAGCCTATTGAAGTAAATCTCGAAACTTTAGTTCTTGAAGCCAAGGTTCATAGACCCGAACTTCTTGCACTATCCTTAAGGAAAAAAATAACAGAAAAAGCTCAGTCCATTGCCAGCAAGGCTAATCTGCCAAATTTGGCTCTGATTGCAAATTATGATTATAAGAAACCTGTTTATTTTAGCAATGAATGGGGAAAAGATTGGAGTGTCACAGTTGCACTGCAAATGCCCATTTTTACAGGGTTTGAGAATACGGAGAGGAAGTACCAGGCAAGGGAAAAAACGAGGCAGGTAAATCATTATCTCAAACTACTTGGAGAAAACATCGAATTGGACGTGAGAAGTGCATGTTTGAAATTGAGAGAGGCAGGAAAACTCGTTGAATCGCAAGAAGAAAATGTGAAACAGGCTATGAAGGCTGAGCAAATCGTTGAGAGGAGATTTGAGCAGGGACTTGCCACCAATCTTGAAGTCATGGATACGGAACTTGCTCTTCTCGCTGCAAAAACGAATTATTTGAGAGCATTGTCTGACTACTTGATATCAAAGGCTGAGCTTTATAGAGCAGTTGGAAAATAAACCAAAGGAACAGGAGCGAAAATGAAAAAGGGGATTTTCTGGACTATTATAATAGTCATTATTGGTTTAGTCGTTTGGCGGGTAGTGCAGCACGAAGTATTGAAAGGCAGAAAACAAGTGGAAGTGAGTGTACAAACCGATGTAGTTGTAGAGAAAGCAACAAGGGATGTCATTACTGACGAGATGTCATACGCCGGGAATATTGTGGGAATTGAACAGGTAAATGTTTATCCGATGGAAGAAACTGGCAGGCTCATAAGGTATCTTGTTAAAGAAGGCGATAAGGTTAGCAAGGGAAGAGTTATTGCAATTGTTGACAGGTCCATAAAAGGGCTCAACTATAAACCTGCGCAGATTAGTGTACCTATTTCAGGAATTGTTGGAATACTATTTCTTGATAAAGGCGCTATGGTGGCACCACAGATACCTCTTGCAATGATTGCGAATATTGATAGGGTGAAAGTAGAGATTCAAATATCGGAAGTGGAGCTGAGGATAATAAAGGAAGGTCAGAATGCGAGGGTTAGGGTCGATTTTTATCCAGAGAATACCTTTTCGGGAATTATTACAGAAATAACTCCCGTGGTCAATCCATTGAGCAGAACAGCGAAGGGAGAGATTGTTATCGACAATCCAGAACATTTGCTTAAACCGGGAATGCTTGCAAGAGTTCGATTGATTGTTGCGAAGCACAGGGATGTGATAGTAGTCCCTGAAAAGGCTGTACTCGTAAGAAATGACAGAGAGATTGTTTTTACGAAGAGGGGTGATATAGCAAAGAAGAAGGATGTAAAGACTGGAATAAAGAACAATGATATGATAGAAGTTGTAGAGGGATTAAATGATGGTGAAGAGGTGATTGTGAGTGGAAACTATGGTTTGCGTGATGGTGCAAAGATTCGTGTCAAAAAGAACAATAGACTGGGGGGACAGCAATGAACTTGCCGCAATTTTCTGTCAAGAGGTCCGTCACAGTTTTGATGCTTATTTTGATTATTGCTATTTTTGGTATGATTTCGTTTACCCGTTTGGGTGTGGAACTTATGCCGGATATTACATTTCCCACCGTATCCATAATTACAAAAGATACAGGTGTAGCACCGGAAGACATAGAAACTATGATAACAAAACCCATCGAAGGTGTTGTTTCGACAGTTAAGAATGTGAAGAAAGTCTCTTCGATTTCGAAAGAGGGAATTTCAGTTGTAATGGTTGAACTTGAATGGGGTTCCAATATCGATTTCATAACACAGGACATAAGGGAGGCTATCGATATTGTGAAGGACTATCTTCCCGAAGATGCTTCCAAACCAATGATTGTGAAAACTGACCCTTCTATGATGCCTATCATTGAGTTATCTGTAACTGGAAATAAAGACCCCATTGAACTCAGAAACATTGCTAAAGATATTAAAGATAGGCTGGAACAAGTTCGTGGAATTGCAAATGTTACGCTTATGGGGGGTGCAGAAAGAGAAATCCAGGTAAAAGTTGACAGAGAAAGAATGAAATTCTACAATATTTCTCTCAACCAGATTATTCAAATTCTTGCCTTCGAGAATCTCAACCTGCCAGGAGGAAACATTCAGGAAGGATACAATGATTTTCTTGTCAGGACTTTAGGTGAGTTCGGAGGTGTAGATGAGATTGGCAATATTGTAATTGGAGCAAGGGATAATATACCGATACACTTGAAGGACGTTGCTCTAATTAAAGATGAAATGAAAGATATGCGCTCTTTTGGAAGAACGAATAAGAGGAGGTCGGTTATTCTTCTATGTAGTAAGTCGTCAGGTGTCAATACAGTCAGGGCAGCGAACAACCTGAAAAGCGAGGTTGAGAGACTCGAGGGAATTCTTCCAGAAGACATAGAAATTGGTAATGTGTTTGATCAGGGGAAAACTACTACAGATGTTGTTTCTTCAACTGTTAATAGTGCCCTGTGGGGTTCTTTGTTGGCAATACTCTCCCTTCTGCTTTTTTTCCGCAACTGGAGACCGACGCTGGTGATTGCATTTTCCATACCCCTTTCCATTCTTGCCACATTTATTGCAATGCACATTGCTGGATTCACATTCAATATTATGACGATTGGCGGATTTGCCCTTGGCGTGGGAATGCTTCTTTCCAATGCTATTATTGTGATTGAAAATATTTTTAGGCATCTTGAAGAAGGAGAAGGACGCGAGAAGGCATCCATCTCAGGAACAACGGAAGTACTCAAAGCAATACTCGGTTCCACTCTGACAACCGTTGTTGTATTTCTCCCTCTTATATATGCAAGTGGGATAGCAGGACAACTTTCCAGAGGGCTTGCTCTTACTATAGCTTTTTCTCTTCTTGCTTCGTTGCTGGTTGCTTTTACAATAGTACCTATGCTCGCATCGAGAATATTCGTCAAGAGAAAAAAGAAAAAAGAGTATGAGGCACATTTTGGCGAAAGATTTTTCGAAGGATTTAATAGAGGATATAAGAGTGTTTTAACATATACTTTGGAGCACAGAAAGAGAATTGGACTTATTACTCTTGTTGTTTTTGTTGTTTCGTTGTTTTTGTTGCTTTTTGTTGGGAAGGAGTTCATTCCGGGAATGGATTCTTCGATGTTTAGTGTAAATATAGCGATGCCTGTTGGCACATCACTCGATGAGACCGAGCAGGTTATGAAACAGCTTGAAGACATAGTACTTTCCCAACCTGAGGTAAAGCTTGTTTCCTCATTTGGGGGCGAATCTGAAATGGGTCAGGCATCCTTTTTTATGGGGGGAACAGAATCTGTAAACGAGGGGCAACTGATGGTGAGACTTAAGGATAAACGGAGACGTTCGGAGGTAGAAATAAAAGATGCTATAAGAAAAAAAATTCCACATATTGAAGGAGCAAAAATAGAATTTCCCGATATGTCTCAAAGTATTATGGGTTCAGGGGAAGCGCCAATTGAGATAAAGATTTTTGGTCCAGACCTATCTGTTCTCGACACGCTTTCTGCGAAAATCGTAAAAGCAATTGAGAATACAAATGGTATCAAAGATATAGATAGAAGTTTAGGGAAAGGAAAACCAGAAATAGTTATTCGTGTGGATAGACAGGCAGCGTCAAGAGTTGGACTTACAGCGGGGCAGATAGCAACTCAGGTCGAAGTAGCTTTGAAAGGAAAGGTCGCAACCAAGTATAAAGAAAAGGGCGAGGAATATGATTTAAGGGTTCAATTAAGAGCAACTGATCGAAAAACGCGTTCCGATATTGGAAATATTGGTATCCTAACCTCTCTTGGCACAACTATTTCCGTCAAGAATGTTGCGAAGATTATAGAATCAAAAGGGTCCGTGAAACTCTTAAGGGAAAATCAGAAGAGAAAGGTTACGGTTTCGGCTGCTTTCATGGGAAGAGATCTGGGTAGTATAATGGCGGATATTAAACAACAGGTTTCAGGAATCAGCAAAGCCGATGATTACTTTATTGATTATGGTGGGGAGGCGGAGAGTATGCAGGAAACTTTTAAATCACTTGGAATAACACTACTTCTGGCGATTCTTGTTGTTTATATGATTATGGCAGCAGTCTTTGAATCGCTAACTCATCCATTTGTCGTGATGTTTACCCTTCCTTTTGCAGCTGTTGGAGTTATTCTAATTCTACTCATCACGAATATATCGCTTTCACTCACTTCGCTCCTGGGGGTGATAATTCTGGTTGGTGTTATAGTAAATGCAGGTATAGTTTTGGTGGATTACATAAACCAACTGCGGAAAGGTGGGATGAAAAGGGATGAAGCAATTATACAGGGTGGTATGATTAAACTGAGGACGGTTATATTGATAAATTTAACTACTGTACTTGGACTTCTTCCAATGGCATTGACAAGAGCAAGAATGGGTGCTATAATGGCACCGATGGCAACTTCGGTTGTAGGTGGGCTTGTTGTTGGAACAATACTAACACTTATTGTAGTTCCTTTAGTCTATTCGATTTTTGATGATGTGGTGCAAAAACTCGCGTCCAGGTTAAAACGATAAAGGAGGATTTTATGGTGTCTAAGGATAAGACAAAAGAATACATGAGTAGAGTTGAGGCGTGTGTTCCTGAAATGCTGAGATGTATTCATATTTCAGTTCCACGAGAGGTTCTGGGATTGAAACTGACAATTTCACAATCTGTAACTTTAAGCAGTCTTGGATATAAAAGATCCTGTAAAATGAGCGAGCTTGCACAGAGCATTAGTATGAATATGAGCACGCTAACACCCGTAGTTGATTCTCTGATTCAAAAACGACTTGTTCTTAGAAGAAGAAGTAAAGATGACAGACGCGTTGTTCTGGTACAACTTACAGAGAAAGGTAAAAAAGCAGTTAGCGGAATCAACAGGTATAAGAGGAAACAGATTAAAGATATCATCGAATATTTTCCAGAGAAAGATAGGGAACAAGTGCTTCTTGGTTTTGAAAATATGGTCAAAGCATTCACTGATATATGCAATAAGAAAAGTAAGAACGGGAAAGATAAATAAGTGGAAAATTTAGAATAATTATTAATGCTTATCTGCTTAACTCCCATTTTGATATTTAGCCTGAAAGTCTGTCATTGCGAGGAGCGAAGCGACGTGGCAAAATCATCTTTAAGTAATGAAAATTGAAATAGTCAACAGCGAGATTGCTTCGCATTTGTGGAGCAAGCCCCGTGTAATAGGAAAGTTTTTGTGCATAATGGTATTACACAGGGCAAGAAGAAACGCTCGCAATGACGTTCTTGTGATATTGCGAGTTAAGCAGATACGCATATAATTATTTTTTGCTTGACAATTCTCATTTTTTACCATACTATTCCGCAGTGCGGAATAAGGAGAATATGTGAGAGTGATAAAGAAATACGCAGCAAGAAAAATGTATGATGTGAAGGACTCCAGATTTGTGAATCTTACAACGTTGAGGGATATGATACTTGCGGGTAACGAGATACGGGTAATAGACAACCAAACAGGGAGCGAGATTACTTCAACAGTATTGGCACAGATTGTTTTGGAGCAGCAAAAAAAGCAAGAGCAACAGACATATATTTCAGTTCCTGGATTGTTCCGAGAACTGATGAAAAGGGGAAAGAATTCCATTCTTGACTTTTTAGAGAGACCGTTATCAGGTTCGTTGGAATTGCTTTTTCTTAGCGAAGAGAGAATGAAAGAAAGTTTTCGTAAGTTAGTAAAATCAGGCCAGGTAAGCAAGCAACAGAAAGACGAAGTGGTTAAGGGATTACTCATAAAAGTCAAAGAGAGCAGGAGGATGTTGGAATCTTTTATCAAAAATACGATTGTTCATATGGATTTTCCGACAGGGACAGAATTCGGAAAGTTAAAAAGGGAAGTGGATGAATTGAAAAAACAGCTTTCTTCAATATCAGCTAATAAAAATGCAGAGAACCGTTGAAGTTGTGCATAATAGTCAACGAATATGAGTTCACAAGTTATGGAGAATTAATGTGCTTTATTCTTTTTTACATGTAGTTCTTAAGGCACTAGCAGTCTTTTACTTTAGGCTACAAACGGATGGTATCGAGAATATACCAAAGAGTGGTGGAGTTATCTTAGCGCCGAATCACCCAAGTGACCTGGATTCAATAATTCTTGGTACCGCAATCAACAGGCAACTTCACACAATGGGTAAGGAAGAATTGTTCAGAAGAAAGTTCGCTGCTTTTATTCTTAAAAAGATAAATGCCTTTCCTGTGAAAAGGGAGAAGTTCGACAGGGCTTCACTCAGGTGTGCATTGAAGATACTCAAGGATGGAAATGTAATTGATATGTATCCTGAAGGAACTGTAAGTAAAGATGGAACTTTGCAGGAACCTAAATTGGGAACAGCCTTTATTGCATTGCAATCAAAAACACCTGTTATACCGGTAGCGATAATCGGTAGTTATAGTGTGATGTCAAAAGGAATGAGATTTCCAAGACCGCGCAAAGTGGTTGTGAAATTTGGTGAACCTATTTTTTTTGATGAATATTACGATAAGCCGCACAAGAAAGAAATATTGAAGATACTGAGTACACGGATAATGGGCGAAATCAAATATCTGCAGGAATCTGAGGGAGAAGCAAAATAGTCTATAAGGGATGACTCAGGTAAGATTATTCACGAAGCCTTGCGTGGTATTTTCGATAGAAGTATGAAGCGATGAGGAAGATTGCACCAATGCCAAGAAGTGCAAGCATCTTATAGAGTTTTCCCGAGAAGCTCAGGTCAATAAGAAAAACCTTAAATAATGTTATACAAAAGAGACTCAAAGCGGAAATACGAAGTGGGAGAATCCTCTTAATAATTCCGACAAGAAGCAAACCAAAACCGTAAATAACCCAGAGAAGTGATATGGCAAAGGCTGCTTTCTGTTCACCTAAATCCCAGACCCTGTAAAACGATAATGTCGCCTGCGAGTGTAACTGGATAAAAAGAAGGATAAGGAAAAGTGTCCATAAATATGGAGTAGCCTTTTTCTCGAATTTAGTAACTGAATCCCTTTTAATGGAATACTGAACAGCTGCATATGCCAGTGCGCTCAGCAAAATGGCCGTGGATACGAATTTAAGATTAAAAAGAAATGAGAAGCCGTATGTAAATCTGTAGAGAATTGTCGAATTCTCCATAATCAACTTAAGGAAAGTAAGACTAATAAATACTAAACCTGTAATACGGATAGCTGTTTTGTTCTTCTGAACACCCAGAATGAGCAGAGTAATTGAAAAGAAAGTCCAGAGTATGGTTGTGAAGATGAAACTCTCAAATCGCAAAGACTGTGTTGCCAAGCGGTTGAAATAGGTGATAATTTCAATATTGAGTCCCAGAAAGAGAAAAGAAAAAAAGGTTGTCCAGAGTGCTGGAACAGCTAAGTTTTGTCTTTTATCCTCACCAAGGCTTTTCTTCGAATAAACCAAGGCTCCCACTGCAATAACTCCAAGTAGTAAAGAAAGTGATAGAAATTTTAGGTTCAATATGAACGGTAAACCATAAGTAAACCGTTGAAGCAGAGGTGTATCGATGAGGAAGAGTTTGAATGCCGTCATACCTATAAGGATGTAAGCTGCAATGCGATGGTTTGATATTTTCTTATGAATGCCAGTAATAAGAAACCAACACGAGAAACCTGTCCATAGCATGGTTGTGATAACAAGACGCATCATCTTTAGCGCTGGTTGATTAAGTGTTGAGAAGAAAGAAAAAATCTCGAAGTTTAACGAAAGGAAAAGCATAATAGCGAAAGTTGAGGCGAGAATCGATTCCCCTTTCTGTTTAAAGCCTACGCTCTTTTTGCGTTTATTCTTATAATACATTGCACCTATCATTACACTGATGATGAAAACTGCGGTAGATAGAAACTTCACATTAAAAAGGAAGGGATAACCGTATCTATAGTAATTGTAAAGAACAGGAGTATCAATTAGCAACATCTTCGCTGCCGTTGCGAACATTAAGCATAAACCCGCTATTCTGAGTGGTTTTGTTCTTGTCATAATGCCTTGAATTAGAAACCACAAGAAGAATACCGACCAGAGCATTGTGCTATATGCGAAAAACATATTCCCTGCTATTCCTCTAAGGTTGAGGAAATAGTGAATAAGATCAAGATTTGTTATCCAGAAAAGTGTTATTAGAAACATTAAAAACAGAGGGACTTTGTATTTTTTTTCATTGAAAGATAAATTCTTGAAGCGTCCGAGAATGATAGCACCGAAGGCGAAGGAAAGAGAAACAAACAATTGAGCAAAAAATCTTGAATTTAGGTACAGGAAATAATGGGCATTTGTGTTATGTAAAATAGCCGTATCGACCGTAAATAATCTAATTGCAGCGATTAAGAATACTATCAATCCTCCGTAAAGAAGAGGTTTCCTGTCTATGAGTGCTCCAATAAATAGGAAGATGGCTGCTTCAAGAGCCCATGCAGTAGTGATCCAGTAACTATTCACAAGCATTGGGACAGGAAGAGTGAGAAGCCCAATTGCAGTTCCCATTAACCCCCCATAGAGTAAAGTATCTTTTGCATTTAGTTTCCTTATTGCTCTTGAGAGAATAAAATGGTAGATTGCCATAAATAGAGGGACGGCAGGTATAAAACTTGCAATACCTCTCTCTCTTAGCATTGTATAGCCGATGAGCAAGAACATTATGGGGTTCAAAATAACGAGAATTAAGTCTTCCGGGTAAGACCTTTTTTTCAAGAGAAAACTTTGCGGTGTGCTCATAAAGGAAAAAAGCACAAAATAAGCCACTGCGAAACCTGATGCAAGGGAGAAATCAGCGTATGTATACTTCCAGATATACCATCCTCCGAAGTATCCTATTGTGCAGATAAAGGAAAGAAAGGTAATCAATCGCCACCTCTTTATTGATGCCACATAGAGAACGCCCAGGTCAACAATAAGCAAGTAAGAAAACAGTGGAGGTTCGTAGTATATCGTCGGGTTTGGAAGAGCGAAAAAGAGCGGTGTTGCGAAGGCGCCGAGTATGCTGAGAAATGCAATGGGAAGACCGTTATGGTATGCGGCAAGGGACATTCCACCAATGGTTGTGCAGAAAAATAAAATGAAAGCGGGTAGTGGAGGCAAGATATTGTAGAAATGATAAGCTGTAAATATGGTTAAATAGAAAATTATCAAGGCAAGTCCTAATAATCCCTGTGATAGGGGTCCGAATTTCTTTTTATGGAGGAATTCGCCAAACCAGATGATAAGTAATCCTGCAAGAAAGCCGAGTACGGTTCTCGCTGTCTCACCAAGCCAACCTTGTTCAAAGGCATACTTCAAGAATATGCCAAATCCGGCTGCAAATACGACTACACCAACCCATACGAGCCATCTTTCCCCGACCATTTGTTCGAAACGCAACCATGCTGCTTGACTTTTTACGGCTTTTTTGAGGACTGGTTCAATCATAGATTCAGGTTGAACTGGAAGTTCCTTCTTTACTGCTGGTGGCTCTTTCGGAGGAGTTGTTTTTTTCTTTGTTTTTACCTCTTTTTTTGTTTTCGGTGGTTGTTTCTTTAAGGTTGGTTTTTCCTCGATATTTTCCGATTGAAATTCCTTTTTGAGTTTGCTCAGTTCCTCTTCGAGTTTTCTTATTCTTACTTCAATTGAGTTTCTGTCCATTATGTCTCCATTTTTCCCTTAATTGTTCTTCCATTTATTATGGGGGTCAGGTCTCAACATTTGACATAACCTCTTGGTTTATTCCAAAATTATATATCTTATCAATTCTTCCTATGTCAAATGTTGAGACCTGACCCCTAATTCCCTTTCTATTATCTCCACTGCGTTGCTTTTTATCGAGCATTCGACTTCAGGAGTCATTCTCTCCGAAAATTTAAATACCTCCTTTATTTCAATTCCATATATGGAAATACTTTCGGGAATCTTAAGACCCATTTTTTTACCCAATTCTATTGCCGTTGCAAAATTTATAGAATGTATGGATGTAAGATGGACGGTCTCATTAAGTTCTTTTAGCGATATGTTATGAAGTTCACCAGGTTTTCCACCCTTCTCTACAGCATCAACTATTACCAATTTGTCGTAACCAGCAATAATATCAAGGATACGAATCCCTGCCACATTTTCTGTAACAAAATCAACACCCTTTTTTTTGCCGACAATGGACGCTATTTCTTCAACCACTTTGATGCCTGCTGCATCATCTGTTAGGATAGGACTGCCCAGACCCAAAAAAAGCAATTTTATCATTTTCAATTAAGAAATTTCAGCGCAGGTATGCAAACGGAGATTTCGATTAATCTGCGATTCTGTGCGGTCAGAAAGCTATTGCTTACCTGTGTTTCTCAACATTTGGTTTATCAACCACTCGGACCACATATCAAATCCTTGCCCACTTAAAGAAGAAATTTTGAAAACGGAAAGGGATGTATTTATGTTGTCTGCATTCTGCAAAAGTATTTCCAAGTCCACCCCTAATATATCTAAAAGGTCCATCTTATTTACAAGCATTACATGGGATTTGCGGAACATCAATGGATATTTCACAGGTTTATCATCGCCTTCCGGTAAACTTAAGACAACCACATTTTTGTTAGCCCCAGTATCAAACTCTGCCGGACATACAAGGTTACCTACATTCTCTATAAAGAGCAAGTCGATCTCCTTAAGGTCCAAAGACAGTGTTGCATCCTTAACCCATCCGGCTTCGAGATGACAGTCACCACCAAATGGACCTGTATTAATCTGAACAACGGGGACATTCAGTTTTGAAATTCTCTCCGAATCTTTTGTAGAATAGATGTCGCCTTCGACAACCCCAATTCTATATTGGCTATTTAACATCGTTATGGTTTTCTCGATAATCGAAGTCTTACCGGAACCAGGTGAGCCCATAAGGTTAACCGCGAACACCTTGTTTTTAGAAAATAAATCCCTGGTTGCTTCGGCAGCTACATCGTTTGCAGAGAGCACCTTTTTTAATACATTTATCTTCATCTAATCCTCCTCTATCTCTATGGATTTTATGAAAAGTTCTGTGCCAGATAGAATTTTCAATTCTCGGGAGCCACATCGAGGGCAAACAAAAAGCGGATAGTCAATATCGAAGCCAGAACCGCACGAGTTGCATTTCGCCTTCACGGAAATTTCTTGTATCTTAAGCTCAGCGCCTTCGACTGGCGATCCTTGTCCTACGAACTGAAAACAGAATTGCAGTGATTCGGGGACCACTGCTGTTAGCTTACCTATTTCAAGGTTAATACAGGAAACTTTACCTGTTCTCCCTTCCAAGGATTCTTCAACAACTTTTTTGATATTTTCGGCGATACTTAGTTCGTGCATCTTTTAACTCAACATATTCTAGGTAACTGTTCTCCTTCCAGCATATCGATAATTCTTGTCCCACCAGAAAGTGTTTTTATATATACTTTTCCGGTATGTCGAGAGGTAACCTCGCCAATAATCTCGCTATCTTTTCCAAGTATATGTTTCCGCATACTCTCCAAAATCCGGGCAGCATCTTCACTTGCTGCTACAGTAACTACCTTTCCTTCATTTGACAGATAAAGGGGATCAAAGCCCAGAAGTTCGCAGGTCCCTTTTACAGTGTTTTTTATAGGAATTTTTTGCTGTTCCAGCATTATACCAAAAGGTTTTTCTTCTACAATTTCATTTAGTGTTGTAGCAAGGCCACCCCTTGTTGGATCCCGCATAAACTTTATTCCTTCAGAGCAATCGAGAATTTCTTCTATAAAAAAATTAAGGGTTGCGCAGTCACTTTTTATTGCAGATTTCAGTCCGAGGTCTGACCTCGCTGAAAGCACGGCGATACCGTGTTCTCCCAATCCTCCATTTATGATGATCTTATCTCCAACAGCAATGTTTTCGCAACGGAGCGGTTCGGCTTCAATGACACCAACGCCGGAAGTATTAATGAATAAACCGTCACAATTACCACTTTCTACTACTTTGGTATCACCTGTAACTATCTGGATACCTGCAGCCGTGGCTGTGCGCTTCATAGAAGCAATAACCTTTTCTAAAATTTCATAATCGAGTCCTTCTTCAATCACCAGTGCACAGGAAATCCAGAGGGGTCTGGCACCCATTACCGCAATGTCATTCACAGTTCCACAGACGGCAAGTTTACCTATATCGCCACCAGGAAAAAACAGAGGTTTTACAACGTAAGTATCAGTAGTAAAGGCAATCTTTTGACCATCTATATCAATAATGGCGGAATCATCAAGTGTAGAGAGCAGTGGATTATTGAATGACTTTAAAAAGAGGTCTTTTATAAGATTATGCATCGATTTTCCACCACTGCCATGAGAAAGATTTATATGTTTCATCCTATATGCGGTATTCCGTATATCTGTGGTATGCAGAGCAAGTGCCTTCGGAGGAGACCATACAGGGTCCAACGGGATTTTCTGGTGTGCAAACAGTCTCGTAGAGGGGACAATCAGGCGGTTCACTCACACCCTTAAGAATCTTGCCACAAATACAATCCGGATGTTCTCTGGTCTCTTCTATCTGTAACACAATATTTTTTTCGACATCGAAAATTTCATAGCGATTTCTTATTTCAAGCCCACTGCGCTGGATAATTCCTAAGCCTCTCCATTCTGCATCAGACGGTTCAAAAATTTCTGCAAGGAGTTGTTTTGCTGCAGGATTTCCCTCTTTTCTCACCGTCCTTGTGTATTGGTTTTCTACAGTTGGATTTCCATTTTTTATCTGTTTTAGCAGCATCAGTGTTGCCTGAAGTATGTCAACAGGCTCGAAACCGGTTACAACACAACCTATTCCATAATTCTCAGGGATAAATTCGTATATACCTGTTCCTGTAATTGTAGATACATGTCCGGGAAGAAAAAAGCCATCTATCGTTATTTCTTCACTATCCACAAGTGTTTTTAATGCGGGCGGCATCACTTTGTGCATACTTAACACATAATAATTTCTCAATCCATTATCCTTTGCATCCTTGATAGAGGCTGCAATTGTAGGTACCGTTGTCTCGAAACCAATACCAAGAAAAATTATCTTCTTATCAGGATTTGCCTTAGCTATTTCCAATGCATCCGTTGGAGAATAAACAACCCTTATATCACTACCATTGACTTTCTCCGCAAGAAGAGAAGATGATGAACCGGGAACCCTTATCATATCACCGAAAGTAGTAATAATGGTATTCTCTGTTCTGCAACAGGCAATAGCCTTATCGATATCAGCATTGGAAGTCACACAAACGGGGCATCCGGGACCGGATAGGAATTTAATGTTTCTTGGCAGAAGTGTCTTCAATCCATATCGAGCTATTGCCATTGTATGCGTGCCACATACTTCCATCAAGGTAATTTCACGTTCCTCATCGAGGATATTGCGAATTTTCATTGCAAGCTTTTCGCAAAATTTCTTATCCCGAAATTCATCTATATATTTCATAATAGAAAGGAAAATCTTCAGTCAATCCTCTATGTAAGACGAGCATTTGTTGCATACTTAATCGGTTAAACGGTTTCTACCGAGTTTTTGGAGTGTCATTTAACATTTCGCTGAGTAGAGAAAGCGTTTCATGTGCTGCCTTTTCATCGAGTTTCTGTATGGCAAAACCCGCATGGAGAATGACGTAATCGCTTTCTTGCACGTCTTCAATAAACCTTAGGTCCACCTCCCGCTTTACGCCACCAATCTCTCCTATTCCCCGAGTTCCCTTTTTCTCTATTATTTTAACTGGTATACCTAAGCACATAATAAATTTAAGATTCTAAGGATTTGTGAGTTATAGAACTAACTCTATAACCTGCGATGACTGCCTGACCCAAAGCAATACCTCCATCGTTTGTTGGCACCCGGTGTTGGGTAAAAGTATTAAACCCCTTTTTGTCAAGCCCTTTTATTGCTTTTCTCAATAAGAACATATTCTGGAATACACCTCCGGTCAGCACCACGCTATTCAGACCAGTTGTTTTTCTTATCCTATCACAGATATCGACAATTATTCCAGCAATTGCGGTGTGAAACCTTAAAGAAATAATACTGGCTGGCAAACGGTGAATGATATCTTCTACTATTCCACTAATAATGCATGCTGGTTCTATAATGAATATTCCATTTATCTCTTTGACTGTATATCCATAACTATGTCCCGTGTCCTCTGTTGTACCTGGTGATTCGATTGCCATCTCCAACTCGATGGCAGCTTGTCCCTGGTAGTTAATGCGGTCACAAATGCCCAGAAGTGATGAAACGGCATCGAATAGCCTTCCAACACTTGAAGTAAGAGGGGAATTGATGTTGAGACAGATAATTTTTGTCACCAACTCCAAACTCTTTTTATTCAATTTAGTTAAACATGCTATCTTAATTTTGTCAAAATCTTTTCCGTAAGTCTGATATAGGTAAGAGATCGCCATTCTCCAGGGTTCGTCTATTGCTTTAGTCCCGCCGGGCATAGGAATGTTTTGAAAATGAGCCATGCGCTGGAAGTTATTGAAATCTGCGGTGAAAAATTCACCACCCCATAGATTACCATCTGTTCCGTAACCCAGTCCATCAAAAGCGATGCCTATCACCTTTTCATCTATACAATTATCCACCATACAGGAAACAATATGTGCATGATGATGTTGTATAGGAACGCCGATCAAATTATGATTGTTTTTAAGCAGCTGCTTTGCGTACTTTGTGGAAAGGTACTCGGGATGTAAATCATAAGCAATTATCTGTGGTTCTATAGAGAACAGTTTTTTGAAATGCTCTATACCCTCTTCGAATGCTTCAAGGGTCTCTAAATTCTCCAGGTCACCAATATAATGACTCATAAAAGCGTAATTGTCCCTTGTTAAACAGAAAGTGCTACTTAGCTGTGCCCCGCAGGAAAGAATCTGTTTCTTATAAGGGAATTCAACTGGCTCAGGTACGTAGCCTCGCGACCTTCTAACAAGCATTTCTGAACCATTGAAAATCCTTGTGACGGAATCGTCACATCTCGTGTGAATCTTACGATTATGAACAAGAAAATAATCGGCAACATCTCCAAGTTGCTCCAATGCCTTACAATTGCTATAAACTATAGGTTCGTTGCTGAAATTGCCCGATGTCATCACAAGAGCGGAGAGGGAGGAAAACAAAAGATGGTGAATAGGTGTGTAAGGAAGCATCATGCCCAGATATTTCTGCTGGGGAGCGACTGCGGCAGCAATGAGATTTGGTTCTATTTTTTCTAAAAGCACTATGGGTTTTCTATTGGAAATAAGCAATTTTTGCTCAAGTTCATTAACCTTACAAAATGTTTTGATGCTTTGAATATCCTTTGCCATCAAGGCAAATGGTTTTTCTTCTCTCCGTTTCCCTCTCCTCAACTTTGCAACAACTTCCTGGTTCCTTGCATCGCAAGCAAGATGAAATCCTCCCAAACCTTTAATGGCAACAATTTTACCCATCCTTAGAAATTCACAAGTACGAATGATAGAGCTTTTTGTTGCTATTTCCTTACCCGATTTGTCCAGTAAGGCTAGATGGGGTCCGCATTCAGAGCAACAGTTTGGCTGGGCATGAAATCTTCTGTTGAAGGGATTATCATACTCGTTCTGGCATTCGCGACACATAGGGAATTTTGCCATTGTCGTTTTTCCCCTATCGTAAGGGATGTTTTCAATAATCGTGAATCTTGGTCCGCAGTTGGTGCAGTTGAGAAAGGGATAACCATATTTGCGGTTTTCTGGGTCGAATAACTCATCCAAGCAGTCATCACAGGTAGCGATATCCGGGGATATGAGAACGAATTTCTCTTTTTTGGAGGCACTAGGCTTAATTGCAAATTTCTTGTAGCCTGTGACAGGGAGTTCTCTAACGAGTATTTGCTCTATTATCGAAAGAGGAGGCACCTGGTTTTTAATATCTAATAGAAATTCATCTATGAATACCTTACTGCCTTCTACTTCTACCATCACACCTTCCGTATCATTCAAGACAAAACCGTTTAAACCATATCTATTTGCCAGCGAATAGATGAAAGGTCGGAATCCAACTCCCTGAACAATCCCTTTTATTCTTATTTGCTTTCTTTTCATTTTAATCGTTGTCATTATAGTATAATACAGGAGAATTTGCAAGTCATTTTTCGCCATCAGGCATTGAGATAATTCTTATACTGGTTGGTGCTTGATGTTCTCTTTTTTTCTTCGATTATGCTGTTGTTTTTCTGGCTTTTGCTACAGCTACTATTATACCCCAGACTGCAAAAGTAACTGCAGTAATTGTAATTCCTAATGCTATGTCTTTGACGGGATTCTTGCCTATTAAGAATAGTTCTCCATTCCAGAGATGGTCTATTAGACCGAAAATAGCAGCACCAAAGAGTAAAAGTTTAAGCCAGGTAATATCGGGTCTGTTAGGTTTTCTTATGAAAGATACTATTATGGCGGTTATGGTGGGGATTGTGTAACACAAACCAAACCCTAGAAAAGTTGCTGTAAACAAAGTATTAATAGGTACATTGGTTATTACGAACATTTATATTACCTCCTTTAAGAAAGATTTGATTTTTTAATTGAGTCATACTATTGATTTAAGTTGCCAATAGCGCTTTTGGTTTAATAGTGTTCATATTAAACCCCAATTCCTTTGGTGCGAAACCTAAAGCAAGCCCAAGTATTTGAGAGTAATACAGAACCGGTATATTATATTCCTGTTGGAATATTCTCTCCATCTTTTTCTGGTTTTGCTCATACATAACATCACAGAACGGACAGAGTAAGATTATAGCATCGGCACCCTCCTTTTTTACGTAGTTAAGTTTCTTATTTGCAATTGCCAAGGATGTTTCTTCGTCTATACCCAAAATACCACCGCCACAGCAAGATAGATTCTCCTCATAATTAATGGACTTCGCCCCTGTTACATTAATTAATTCACAAAGGCTCTTTGGATTTTCCGGTTCATCGAATTTATTAAAGGACTCCGAGGGTTTGAGATAGTGACATCCGTAGTGAGCAGCAAACCTAAAACCTTTAAGTTTTTTCTTTATCTTCTTTTTTATTGTGTTTACACCAATATCTTCGTATAGAATCCTGGCAAAGTGCTTAACATCTATTGTTCCTTTGAACTCAACACCAAAATCGTTTAGTTTCTTGTTTATTTCCAGCCTTAATACCTCATCCTGTTTAAGCCTATGGTTGGTTTCGGTAAGAATACCTGTGCAGGCTGCACACATTGTCATCATATCTAATCCCTGAGCTTCTGCAATCGCTATATTGAAAGCAGAAAATAGAAAGGCTGCATTGCTGTCCACAGCTTTTAAGGGAAAGCCGCAGCAGAGATATCTGTCATTATAGTATAGTTTTATCCCCAAAGTTTCACATACTTTTCTTGCAGAGATTTCGTAATTCTGTCCTCTAACCGGCAAAGTGCATCCAAGAAATAGTGAGTACTTCATTTCTTCTCCTTATTGATTTTTTATGTAATTATAGATGTTTGCCAAGCCGAGCAATTTCCTTGTAGCTAGAACATTCTGAGATATCGGAGGTAGACCTCGCTGTTCCCTTTTTTTGTTCGTAAAATCTTCTATCTCATAGAGTCCACCGTAGTTGTGAAGTGCAGCAATCTGAGCTTCGTAGGATGGGTGCATGTATCCTTGTTTCACCGCAATATTCTTCAAGACAGCCATGAGGTCGGTTAAACATACACCTTGAGGGCAGCGCTCCTGACAGGCATAACAACCTGTACATAGCCAGAGAAAAGAACTGGATAGAACTTCCTCTTTCATTCCCAAAACAGTCATCCTAATAATTCTTCTTGGATTGAAATGTTCATTAACTTCCCTTATGGGACAGGATGCGGTGCAGGTTCCACAGGCAAAACAGTTTGTAAGGTGTTCTCCTCCAGGTTCTTTCATCACTTCATACTTGAATTGTGAATCAAGCTCTTCTACCTTTATCATCTTTCACCTCCATCAAATATTCCTAGTTACCGTTTTATGAATTTTACCAAGTGAATCATAAATTCTGACTTGCAAAGGCATATGACCTGGCAGGGAGTGGGTGGCACAGGCAAAACATGGGTCGTAAGCTCTGAAAGCCATTTCCACCATATTCAGCAATCCATCGGAAACATTACCTTTCTTGATCAGTCCTTTTGCTGCCTTTTCTATGGACATACATATAGCGGCTGCATTATTAACGGTAGCTACTATCAAGTTACATTCGGTTATTTTACCTCTTTTATCCGTTTTGTAATGGTGGAAAAGTGTACCTCTGGGTGCTTCAACAACACCTACTCCTTCCTTTGGCTCAATGGTAGGGAAATTTCTTATGTGAGGATCGGTGATTTCCGTATCTTCTGCAAGTTCCTTCATTCTCTCTGCAGCATATAAAGCCTCGACCAGTCTTGCCCAGTGATATGCGAGCGTATTATGGGCTGGTTTACCAAGCGTATCAAATAGTTTTTCATACTCTTCTTGAGCCAGGGGAGTTGCCATTCCAGTAGCAGCATTTAACCTTGCAAGTGGGGCAACTCTGAAGACACCACTCTTCTTACCATCGACAAAGCCTTTCCATCCAACATTTTTTAGATACGGAAACTTCATATAACTCCACGGTTCTACATGTTCTTCGATATGGTCCAGGTAGTCCCGCGGTTTAAATTTCGCAAACTTCTTGCCAGAAGGGTCTACCACTCTTATGTCACCATCATAAAAATTGACCCTGTTCTTATCATCAACAAGTCCCATATAATAGGTTTTGTGTTTGTATATATCACCAACAATGAGATTTAAGTATTCTTCATTTTTAAGGACTATATCTTCGAATGCCTTGAGTGCGAATTGTGCAAATTCAACGGTCTCTTCAGCAGTTTTAAGAATTTCCTTTCTCTCTTTTTCACTCACACCTCTTGATATGCCGCCCGGTAAACCACAAACTGGATGTATAACCCTTCCACCAAGCAGTGTTATAATATCCCTGCACTTTTTTCGTATTCTAATTACTTTTTTGCCTGTCCGTAAACCCACCGTTGCGATAACTCCAAGGATATTTCTCAGTTCAGGGGATGCCTGTGGTCCGACTATGAAGTCTGGACCACCCAAAAAGAAAAAGTGGAGAATGTGGTCTTCGAACATAAAAGCAGAATAGATTAGCTCTCTTATTTTCTTAGCTGCAGTGGGAGGTACTACCTTATATAGGTCATCCAATGTTTTGGTTGAAGCCATATGATGTGCAGTAGGGCATACACCACATATTTTGGGTGTTATTCTTGGCATCTCTTCTGCAAGACGTCCGGTAGAAAATTTCTCGAAACCTCTCAGCTCGGGAACCTGAAAGAAAGCTTTTTCCACATCTCCAAAGTTATCCAAGAATATCTCAATTTTACCATGTCCCTCGAGTCTTGTTACTGGTTCTATTGTGACTTTCTTTCCCATCCTAAACCTCCTTCCTTTTTCGGTGTAACAGGGAAGACGGTAAACTATACATATAGGATTGACCAGCAACATCCTCCAGGCTGTCAAACAAGGTTTTTTCCTCTTGTTCTGTCCTTGCTTCAGCCAGAGAAGCTATAGCGGAGAGAATTTTATCTCCCTGGTCTACCGTTCCTTTAATAGGACCGAAACATCCCCTGCATGGCATATTTGCATTTATACACCTTTCACCACATCCGGATCTTGTTGCAGGACCGAGACAAAAAATACCTTGTTCAAGAAAACATTTACGAGGATCTGGTTGAACCATATGTATCCTCTGGAATTTTTTGATAGAGAGTTTCTGTGGTTTGTTCTCACCTCTTGGGCAAGTATCACACAAGGATTTGTCTGGTGCAAAGACCGAGCACTTTTCAGGTAACTTATTCTCAAGGATCGACGTTAATGCACCCATAATAAGATCCGGTGGAGGTGCACAACCAGGCAAGTAATAGTCAACATCCACAACCTGATCCAGGGTTTTCACCGTGTCATAGAATTCTGGCAAGGTAAGTTCATAACCATCAACATTGACATTGGTTTTTGGAATAACTCCTTCCGGGTTTTGGACTGAAGGAAGCGATTTGTAGACAGTATTGAATATCTGTTCAGCATCCCAGAAGTTTGCAAGACCAGGAATGCCGCCTAAATGTGCACAGCTTCCAAAGGCAACGACGAGTTTGGATTTTCTTCTGAGAAGTTTCGTTATATTCTCTTGTTCCTGTGTCCTGATGGCTCCGTTTATGAAACTTACAGCAATTTCCCCGTCTTTCATAGTCTCAATATGCTTATATTTGAAATCCAATGCAACTGGCCAGAGAACAATATCAACTGCCTCTACGACTTTCAAGATATCCAGACCCAGATCCACGACGGCTTCTTCACAGCCGCCACAGGATGCATTCCAGTAAAAAGCCACTTTTGGTTTTCTCATTCTCGTTCTCCTCCTCTCATCTCTTCAAGAATACTTTTTATTCTGCCTGATTCTTTCTTCCCGAGCCATTCTATCCTTATCTTCTCCTTAGGTATGCCGAACTGCTCGATTAAATTGGCTGTTACAGAAAGCCGCTTTCTCAATATGAAGTTGCCTTTATTATAGTGACAAGCATCCGGATAACACCCCGATATAAGAATATTCCTTGCGTGTTTCTGAAAGGTTTTTAGAATGAAACCAACACTAATCCTACCCGTGCAGGGAACTTTTATTACTTTCACATTTTTATATCCATTCCCTGCCCATTTTTCATAAGCGCCGTATGCACTCCATTTGCACAGAAAGGCAACCGTATCATCCTTTTTTACCTTCTCATCTATCTGGTGAAAGAGATCAGAATCTGTGTAACCTTCCAGTGTATTTGCACCTGTTGGACAGGTAGCGGTACATATTCCGCAGCCCATGCACAGCGAGGGGATTACTTTTATCTTATCTTCTTCTTGCACTATTGCACAATAAGGACAGACATATAGACAAAGTTTGCAGTGGGTTTCGGAGCATATATCGGAATTTATTTCGGCAACGGGAGTTCTTATCGAGATATCTTTTAGGGTATTAATGGCGGAAAGAGCAGTACTCCTCGCTTCAATTAGTGTCTCTGCTACATTTTTGGAATATGCCGCACAGCCGCAAACAAATATCCCTTTTGGATTAGAGTCCACAGAAAGTAAGGAGTTTAAGTATGTTGTAGGGAATTTCCCTTTGTCCCCAGTATCCAATGGAATTCTCAACATCGAAAGTACTTTTTCATCACCCACATAACCATGACTCAATATGACGTAGTCTGCTCTAATTTTCAAGAGGTCTCCAAGAATTTCATCCTCTACCTTAACATACAAATTCTTATTTAGTTCTTCTATGGCAGAAGGTCTTCCCCTTATGAAATTGACATTGTATATATCCTTAAGTGTGTTGAAAAAGCTTTCGAGATTCCCATAACTGCGCATATCTATATAAGATACATAAACCTCGGTATAAGGATTTTTGTCTTTTATCAGTTTTGCTTCCTTAAGACCTATGAAACAGCAAACCCTGGAACAGTGAGGCAGATAATTTTTATCTCTTGAACCCGCGCAGTTAATTATCACCACGCTCTTTAAATCCACTGGATTTATCTCACCAGATGATACTTTTTCCTCGAACTCGATTGGTTTTAGTACCTTTTTGTATCTACCATAACCGTAAGCTTCAACTTTCTCTATCTCGTAATCCTTCAATCCCGTTGCCACGACAATGGCTCCGACTAAAATCTTTTTCTTCTTCCCTTTCTGCTTCAACTCAACCTGATAGTTTCCTATATCCCCATTTGCCGCAATCATCTCTGTTTCAGTGAATATTTCTATGTTTTTCTGTTTTTCAATCTCTTCTATTAAAGGTTGCAATGTATGGGCATCTGGCATTCCTTCCGGATATAACTGATTGAGTCTACAAACCATTCCGCCGAGGGCTGGTTCCTTTTCTATAAGATAGACATGGTAATCTGCATAGGCGACATTCCTTGCTACTTCTAAACCTGCCACTCCACCACCAATCACAAGTAATCTTTTACTCTGTGGTTCAAACTCGATACTCATATAGCCCCCTTCGTTATATTCTATTTCCTACTAAATATATAGGAGATTAGTCGATTTGTCAAGTTTTTTTGTGAAAAAAATCACAAAGTGGTTAATTTTTTTATGGGGAAATACGTTTATTAGTTTTTTATATTATACTATTCAGAAATTATTGAGGTACTTTTTTAGTTCCTTTAAAGAAATATTTCTTGTTTCACGGGATTCGGTCCGAGTTTCTTCACCTCTTCTGTAAATTCGTTTATAGCTTTACGAATCTTGGACCTTGGGATACAGAGACCCAAGGATGGATACTCTTAAGCCAGGGGAAATAAAGGATATACTATGTTCCGTTGAGAACTTTTTCGAAATAGAGGAGTCTACTGAGGGGTGTTATGCTAATTCTTTAGTCTAAAACGTCGGTTCTGAAGTTTAGAAGTAGAAATGCTATTAAGGCTTTGCCTAATTATTGTATTCACTGTTTTGGGAACTGCCTTTCTTACTTCAAGAGTGCATTGCTCGCTGAAAGTCGTATTGTCTTTAATTTCAATAGCATAAATGTCTATCTGTTCCGGGATACTTACACCACACCTTTTTCCGATCTCGATTGCGGTTGCAAAATTTACATCGTGGGGTGAGGATATGTGTATTGTTGAACTAAAATCAGCGACCTTTACTTTATAAAGGGTACCAGGATTTCCTTTCTTTGTTTTTATAGCATCAATGACGATTAGTTTTTCATATCCAACGATTAGATCTAATATAGCTAATCCCCCGATACTCGCTTCAATCACATCTATATCCTCGTCCGGTTCCCATGCAAAACAGGAGGTATGGTCTTTTAATTTATCTTCTATACGGTGAGCAATCTCTATTCCTATTCCATCATCCGACAGAATGGGATTTCCCAGTCCTAAGATTAGAATCTTTGCCATTTTTAGTAAATGTTTAATCAACTACATTACATTTCAAAGAAGGCTGTCATTGCGAGTTTCTCTTCTTGCCCTGTGTAATACCATTATGCACAAAACATTTTTCTATTACACGGGGCTTGTTCCACAAATGCGAAGCAATCCCATATTCACTTTCTGTCAATATGAGATTGCCACGCCTGCCACAGACAGGCTCGCAATGACGGGGTTTACTGACTATTTACCATCTGATACTCTCGTAATCTGCTTCTCTGATAGTCTATTTTATCTCCCGGCTAAGTCTCTTAACTACTCTACCGTCTGGAGCATGTATAATAATTTCCATAGGCATATGACCCGGAAGGGTATGGGTGGCACACGCAAGGCAGGGGTCGTATGCACGAAAAGCCATTTCTACCATATTCAAGAGACCCTGGTTTACTTTCCAGTTCTTTATGAGTTTTTGAGCCGCTCTTTTAACAGACATATGCATACCCGCATTATTATGCCCTGTCGCAACTATCAGATTCACTCTCTCTACCATACCTTCTTTGTCTACCCAGTAATGATGCATAAGTGTTCCTCTTGGTGCTTCACATATGCCGACACCTTCACCAGGTGTCTTGGTGGGTATATTTCTTACCTTCTTGTTTGTTATTTCCTTGTCTTTTATTAGCTCTACCATCCGCTCACTTGCATAGAGATTTTCAATAATTCGAGCCCAGTGCATAGCCAGGGTATTATGCGCCGGTTTTCCTCCCAGGATTTCATACATCTTTTCATAGGCTTCCTGTGCTGCAGGTGTTGCCATCCCATCTGCTACATTTAATCTTGCTAACGGTGCTACACGATATATGCCACTATCTTTGCCATCCACAAATCCCTTCCATCCGATTTTCTTCAAGAAGGGGAATTTTAGGTATGACCACGGTTCAACATGTTCCCCAATGTAATCTAAATAATTGTCCTCGTTAAACCTGCAATATTCCTTACCATCCGGGTCAACTACCTTTACTTCCCCATCATAGAAATTAACCTTATCATTTTTATCAACAAGTCCCATATAATAAGTCTTATGATAATATATATCGCCTGTTATTAGATCAACATAATCCTTATTCTTCAAGATAAGGTCATCAACTACAAGTTTTAGCGTATATTTGCCAAATTCCACTAATTCCCCTGACATCTGTTCGATTTCCTTGCGTTCCTCTTCGGTAATGGGGTGAGATAGACCTCCCGGTAATCCGGTTACAGGGTGAATGGTCTTTCCACCTATTATCTCTTGAACCCTCTGGGCATTGTATCTATTTTTAATTACTACTTTGCCAACATCCATCCCAACTTTACCAATAACACCGAATAAGTTCCTCTGTGCTGGAGGAGCATCGGGACCCATCAGAAAATCAGGAGCTCCACCGAGAGCATATATATGGGCAAGATGAGAATGGACCATATGTGCACAGTAACCCAATTCTCGCAATTTTTTTGCTGCTGAAGGGGGTTCTACCTTAAACACAGCATCCAAACATTTTGATGATGCAATATGGTGGGCCCAGGGACATACTCCACAAAGCCTTGTGGTAAGCCTTGTCATCTCTTCAACCGGTCTTCCCTGACAGAATCTCTCAAATCCTCTAAGCTCGACTACCTGAAAATAGGCATCTTCAACATTACCTTCATCATTAAGAAAAATTTCTATTTTTCCATGGCCTTCTAATCTGGTAATGGGCTCAATCGTTATCCTCTTTTTCTTCTCTGACATCCTATTTTTTCTCCTTCTCAACCTTTCTAAGCAAAGACTTAGGCATCGAGAACCTGTAGAATGTACCCAGTGGGTCCTTAATCTGACCGACCAATTTTTCGATATCTTCCTCAGACAACTGGGTCTCTTTATCAGAGATTGCCAAGATAGAGGTGATTGCTGAAAGGATGCTTCCACCTTGGTCAATGGCAGCAGCGGTTGCACCCAGGCATCCTCTGCATGGCATATTAGCTCTGATACATTTTGCATCACAACCTGCTCTGGTTGCCGGACCGAGACAGATAATCCCCTGTTCTAAGAGACACTTGTCCGGGTTTAATTCAATTTCATGTGGTCTATAGATTCTCTCAATGTTTATCTTTTTAGGCTTTTCTCTTGGGCACTCATCACAGAGAGCTTTCTCCGATGCTAATACGGAACCCTTTGGTGGGAGTTTTCCGCTTATTATAGCATCAAGTGCCTGATTTATTTGTGTAACCAATGGTGGACATCCGGGGAGGTAATAGTCGACTGTAACTATGTCATCAAGTGAAAATACCTCATCGTAGAATCTCGGCAGGGTCAATTTGTGTCCTGTTTCATCCTTCCATTCCGGCAGGGGAACGACAAAATCCGGATTTACAGTACTCGGTGTATCCATATAAGATTCCTTAAAGATCTCATCCTTGTTAGTTACATTTGCAAGCCCTGGAATTCCTCCGTAACAGGAACAACTACCAAAAGAGATTAAAATCTTGGATTTTTTCCTGAAAAGTTTTGCAATATGTTCATTTTCGCTGTCGCGGATAGCACCATGATGAAATGTAATGTCAATATATCCATCATCCCATTTCTCAACTTCCTTAAGTTTTGTATCCATAATTACAGCAGCGTAAACGATATCTGCTATTTTAATAACATCCAGGATTTTCTCGTTTATATCAACAATCTCGACATCGCAGCCAGAACAGGTTGCTCCTCTTGCTATTGCCAATTTTAACTTATCAGCCATTTTTACCCTTTCCCCTTTTTGTAGGTCCGAAAGGACTGGGACCAAGTTCTGTAATCTCATCTATAAAGTTGTTTACCACTTCCTGGAATCTGCCACCTTCTCCTGCAGATATCCATTCCAGACGCAATCTTTTTCGGTCGAGTCCAAACTGCTGAAGCATAATGCGCAGTAAAGCCATTCTCCTTCTCGTTCGGTAGTTACCTCCAATATAATGGCAGTCCCCTGGATGACATGCCGCGACCAGAATACCATCCGCACCCTTCTTGATTGCCTCGAGAATAAACTCTGGATCCACCCTCGCCGAGCACATAGCCCGTATTACCCTGAAGTAGGGTTTGATCTGTAACCTGCTTACTCCGGCAAGGTCCGCCCCGGCATAAGAACACCAGTTACAGCAAAAAACAAGAATCTTAGGTTTGAAATCCTTATTCATTTTTATTCTCACATAAATAGCTTTATCAAAGTTACGATACCCAGTAAAATTACAATGATTCCAATTATTAAACTCAGCATATTCGTTTTCATTCTTTTTACAGTAAAGACCGATAATGGTACCGATAAAACAGCTCCTATTATTAAATAAGGAGCCAGTTTCCAATCTATAACGGACTTTGTTAGAGAATAGGCAATAACACCAACAAGACAGGTTGACCCTTCTGCCAGAGAAGTTATGCCTATGGCACTTTTACTGTTTATCCCCGAGAGTATTTGGCCACCGGTCACTACGGGTCCATAACCTCCACCGCTCATTCCTTTATTAAAGGATGCAATTGTCCCGAGAGCGAAGATTTTTTTCCATGAAAAGATATATTTTCTTTTTAAGGTAGACAGTATCATCACACCAATGCCAAAAACCAGAAGCCCGATGTAGAGTTTCAACCAGAATGTCGGTATGGAGATAGCTAAAAAGACTGCCGCCAGGGTTCCGAAAATGCTGCAGGCTGCAAGTACAATAGCGGTCTTAAGATGAAAAGGCACTTCCTGTTTGAAGGTATTGATGTATCCAAGAGCGCTCAGTTTTCCAATTATTTGTCGAAACTCTGTTGTTCTGGGTTTAAGATTTACATTCCCTACCTTATGGTGTCCGAAAGCCGCTAACAGACCTGTAATTAGCTCTGAAAGCAGAATTGCTGGTACTACCTGTAGAGGGGAATAGCCCATCATCAGAAGAACCGGTGTTAAAATCGTACCATATCCCATACCAAGCGTTGAATCTATATATTCGCAGATAAATGCAATAACTACAATGGTGATTCCCATTTCGATGGTTAAGTTAAAAATCACTTGTGATTCCTTCCAATGCAGTATCAATTATTGTAAGCATCTGTTTGGTTTTAAATCCTTTCTGCTCCATTGCTCTCGATGGACACGCGGCAATACAACCCCCGCATCTTTTACAAAATGCCTTTGTGAGTTTTGCCTTTTTTGTATCCAATCCTCGTATGTTTATAAGAAGACCTCTTCCTTAGCAGGATTTGGTCCAAGCTTCTTTATCTTTTCTGTAAATTCGGTAATTACTTTGGCGAATCCAGGACCTTCTCCTGCAGATATCCAGGACAATCTGAGACGATCGGATTCTAAACCTAAGTTTTCAAAAATGTTTTTCAATATAGCAAACTTTCGACGAGCCTGATAATTTCCTTTCTGATAGTGACAATCTCCTGGATGACAACCCGCCACCAGCACACCATCCGCTCCTATTAGGAACACTCTTATAATAAAGAGCGGATTCACTCTACTGGAACACATAACTCTAATAGTTCTCAGAGAGGGTGGCATTTGTAATCTGCTTACCCCTGCGAGATCAGCGCCAGCATAGGAACACCAATTACAAAGAAAACCTACTATTTTTGGTGCAAATTTTTCATTCATACTCGCTCCTTTAATCCTCGACTTCAACAAACTCATCTGTTTCGAAAGTAGTGACAGGAATTTGCTCTTCTACGTCCCTTCCCGGGAGATAATCAAACATTTTCTGAACAGAATCTCCAACTTTCAAAAAGATAGTTGAAATTGGTATATTAGCGGGACACACATCTGCACATAAGCCACATCCGACGCAGGAAATGCCAACATGGGTTAATCTACCAATCTGATAAGATATTGTATCAGGGGGAACTCTTAATCCTCCTCTTCGTTTAAGCTGCATTTCATAGACGGAAGGCTTATGTTCATAGGTCTTGGAATCAGAATAACACAAGTTGCAATAACAAATAGGGCATACCTTACTGCATCCATGACAACCTATACATTTTCCAAAGGTCTCTATCAATCCCTTCAAACCAAACTTTTCAATTCCAATTTCATCAAAAAGTCTCTTCTTCTCATCTTTTCTTTTATTCCGCATAGAAACCACTTCTTCTGATTCAAGTTTTCCTTCCACAAACTCTCCATCAATTCCATCCACAAATTGTTGCCCTTTCTCGGTATTTAGAAAAATTTCGCATTGATTGTCAATGTCTTTCTTGCCTATTAAAGTAACAGTTATATCTGCAGTATAAGGTAAAAAATGCTCGCAACCCATACAAGTAGGTCTCGTATCAGGAACTATTTCGCCTCTTTTAGTTGCATCCCAGTATTGGGAAAGTTTTTTGTCTATATCGCCATTTACAGCCATTTCAAGTGGATAGACTCCAGCACAGGTCGATGATACTAACAGTAAATTTTCCAGACTCCCTTGTTTTCGTTTCACAAGCTCTATAAATGCTCTTAACTCACAAGGTCTTACAACGGCCACAACAGGGTCAACAACAGAACCTCTTAGCGTAAGATTAGATAACAATTTACCCGCATTTGCAGGCATCAGAGGGAAAAGTGGCACAGCATCTTTAAGCATGTCTAAGCTGGTAATGAGGGAATATGCTACTGCACCGTTACCATTAATTTTTCTAAGTGTGAAAACTCCTTTAACCTTTCCGCTCTTCAAAAGGAACTTAAGAAGCTCTTTAACAGCTTCTTCCACACTTTTATTTGTTTTAAGAACTTTCGTCATTTTTATATTTCCACCTTATGTAATTCATCTTCTTCATAAGTTTTTAGAGGAAGTGACTCCTCTACACTTTTGCCTGGAACATAATTAAATAATTCTTGAGAGTTATCAGCCACAAAATTAAATATCTGTGATACATCAATGGACATAGGACAAGCATCTTCACACGCGCCACATCCTACACAAGAAAGACTCATATGTGTCATTCTCCCAAGATGAAACAACAAGGTATCAGGAAGAAATCGCAGCGCTCCTTTGCTATCTGCCCTCATTAAGTAATCATCGGAAGGAAGTTTCATTATCTCTGATTCAAAGTAACACTGTCTGCAGTAACATATGGGACAAGCACTCCGACAATTATGACAATTTATACATTTACTGAAGGTATCAAGTAGATTGTCAATACCCATAACTTCAGATTTTAGTCTTTCCTGGACCTCTTTTCTCTTTTTCTTTCTGACCTCTATGATCTCTTTTGCTTTTTTCTCCCAATTGTCCACTGATTTTTCTGCTTCGATATCCATCTCGTTTAAGATGCTTTTACCACTTTCATTGTTTGGAATAAGAAAAATGATTTTATCTTCTGTTCCCAGTATCCCTATATGCAAATTAGACTGACAAAACCCAATGTCTGTCCCTATAAATTTATCGCATACCTGACAAGCTGGACGTGTAGATTCATTTCCCCACTGTATGTCATTCTGAGCAGAGTGAAGAATCTTATTGAATTTATCCATAGCTTCCTTGGGTCTCCCAAGATAATCCTTTAATGGCAATACACCTGGACAGTCGATTGAGATAAGGAATATATTTTCTAAATTTACTTGCTCTAATTTTGAAAGTTCAACTGCGGCTCTTACTTCACACGGTCTCATAATAGCAGCAATCTTTCTATTTGTTTTCCCCATTTTTGTTATACTACTTAATGCCTTAGCTCCCTGAACCGGCATAACAGGAGGGAGAGGATTTGCATCCTTAAGAAGGGATTTATTCTGAACCAAGACCCATGCAAATGAATCCCCTGCAGGGACCTTTATAGGTATAAGAACTGCATCGAAACACTTTTTGTCCAATCCTTTTTCCAAAAAATTAATGATCGTTTTTGCTATGTTTTCGGTCACATTTAGAATTGCACCCTTCATCTCAGTGCCTCCACAACTTCTTGATGGAGCTGTGTAGTTGTGGAATGTTTAACTGATGCAGCTCCAGATGGACAACTTCCTACGCAGTTTCCACATCCTCTACATAAGACTTCATTTACTACTGAAACCCTTTTCATCTCATCAAAGTAAATAGCCCCATAAGTGCAGACCTCAAGACAAGTTTGACATCCAATGCAAAGAGCTTCCGAGATTTCAGAAGTTTTTATTTCAGGCTCTAATTTCTTGCCCGGAATAAGTGAAGAAAGTATTCTTCCTGCCACTGCCTGTGCTTGAACTATTGATTCTGGAATATTCTTTGGGCCCTGCGAGCAACCGGCAATAAATATTCCTTCCATGGATGTGCTAACAGGTGCAAGTTTTGGATGTTCTTCTTGGAAAAATCCTCCATCTCCTTGAGAAATCCTGAGCATTTCTGCAAGTTTAGCTGTATCACCACTTGGTTCAATCGCCGGTGCAAGAATGACCATATCAACCGAAGAGGTCTTTTCCTCTCCTTCCTCAGTCTTATACTTTATTACCTTATCCATAACTTCCACTTCGTTAGAACGAATGAAATTAACTCCCTTAGCTTTAGTATCTTCATAGAATTTCTGGCGAGCCTTGCCCGGAATGGATAAATCCTGGTAAAATTCTGTTACATTAGCATCCGGGAGTTTAGATTTGATATAATTTGCAAACTTAAGGCAATACATACAGCATACCCCTGAACAATAACCTCTTTCTTCTCGCCCCACACAATGGATAATACCAATAGACTTTGGGGGTTTACCATCTTTTCGAAGAATCTTTCCGTCTATATTCATTCTTTCAAATTCTAAAGCAGTATAGACATTGTCGTATTGTCCATATCCATATCGAGGAAGCTGCTTTAGATTAAGCATACTGAACCCTGTAGCTACTACGATTGCTCCAACTCTGAGTTCAAGTTCCTTATTTTCTCCTGTTTTTACTTTTACAACAAAATTACCAAGAAATCCCAACACTTCTTCAACTTCACTGTTAGTATAAAGTTTGATGTCTTCGCTTTGTTTCACCTCCTGAATCCTCTGAGATATAATATCAAGGCTTGATTCCATTCGTGGAAGAAGTTTATCCAATTCTTTTACTTTTCCACCTAAAACATCAGTTTTCTCCACCAAGTGGATTTTTCTATCTCCACTGGCAAGTAATAAACTCGCCTCCATACCTGCAATACCTCCTCCTATTACGAGAACATCGGGATTTGTCTCTATTTCTTTCTTAACAAGAGCTTTGTGAAAAGGAATCCTCCTAAGAGCTGCTCTTATATATCTTATTGCCCTTTCAGTAGCGAGCTCCTTATCGGTTATAATCCAGGCACATTGCTCCCGTATGTTAGTCAGTTGAAAGAAGTACGGGTTAATACCTGCTTCCTCGCATACCTTCATGAATGTAACTTCGTGCTGCTTTGGCGAGCAAGCAGCAACCACGATACGCGTTAATCCATGCTTTTGTATACTCTCTTTAAGGAATTTCTTGCCATTTTCGGAACACAAAAGTTTGTGTCTCTCAACTACATCTACATCAGGCAGAGAAGAAATTGTTTTCATAACCCTGTCAATATCTACATTATCTGCTATATTAGGTCCGCATTCACATACATATACACCTATTTTCTCTTCCATTTTAACCACCCAGTGAAAGTATTTTCCCAACTGCTGCTTCCGATTGAGCCACTGAATCCTGAATATCTTTTGGATCCTGAGCACACCCTACAATAAATATTCCCTCTCTGGATGTCTCCACAGAGGCAATTTCTGAATGCTTTTCAGCAAAGAACCCATGTTCGTCCTGAGAAATTCCAAGAATTTTAGCCAATTTCGATGCATCTTTTCTTGGTTCAAGTGCAGGTGAAAGAATTACCATATCTACTGGAAGACTACCTCCTTTATCATCAATTTTATACTTTACACTCATCCCTTTCTCTTCCTCTTTTACTGCAATATCATCAAATCGAATTATATCTACTCCCATAGTTTTTGTTTGTTCATAGAACTTTTCATAGGATTTGCCTGGAATACAGAGGTCAGAACAAAATTCAGATATCTTAACATCGGGTAATTTCTCCTTCAGGTAATGAACGAACTTAAGTGAATTCATACAGCAAATTGTACTGCAATAACCTTTCTCTTCTCGTCCCACACAATGAACAATAGCAACAGACTTTGGAGACTCACCATTCCGAAGTTTTATCTCTCCTGTAGTAGGTCCATTAGAAGCAAACATTCTCTCAAATTCCAAAGCAGAATAGACATCACTGAATTTCCTATATCCATACTTAGGAATTTCTTTCGGGTCTAATGAGCTAAATCCTGTTGCTACCACGATTGCTCCAACCTTAAGTTCAATCTCCTCGTCTTTTTGCTCAAAATCAATTGCCTCAAACATGCACGCTTCTTCGCACAGTTTGCAATCCTTGCCATTAAATCTAACACAGTTTTCCGTGTCAATTGCAGGAACATTCGGAAGAGCACCCGGGCAAGGAATATATATTGCCTTTCTCTCTGAAAGACCTTCTTCAAACTCATTTTTTACACTAACCGGACAGGGTTCAAAACAGGCGCTACATCCTATACAGGCCTTAAGGTCTACATATCTTGCTCTCTTTTTCACTTTTACAACAAAGTTTCCCAAAGAACCTTCAACCTTAAGAACCTCGGTAATTGTAAAGAGTTCGATATTCTCTTTTGTAAGAAGTTCCTGTTGCTTTGGTGCTACCATACAGGTAGCGCATTCCAAATTCGAGAAGACTTTCTCAAACTTTATTACGGTGCCACCTGTATAGGATGTTTGCTCTACCAGATATACCTTTCTGCCTGAATCAGCAAGTGATAGACTCGCATTTATTCCTGCTACACCGGCCCCTATCACTAATATATTGCGGTTATCCATGTTTCACCCCATTACAAAGAGGTCTTTTTCTGCATTGGATTCTGCCCCAGCTTTTTTATCTTATCTGTAAACTCAGTTACTACCTGCTGGAACCTGTAACCTTCTGATGCACCAATCCACGAGAGTTGCAACCTTTCTGAATCCAGTCCAAGTGTTTCAATAACGGACTTTAGTAGAGCAAACCTTCTGCGAGCGTAATAATTTCCTTTCTCGTAGTGGCAATCCCCGGGATGGCACCCTGCAACCAGCACTCCATCTGCACCCCGCAAAAAGGCTCTCATTACAAGAACAGGGTCTACTCTGCTCGAACACATAACCCTGATAACTGCAAGAGAAGGTGGCATTTTCAACTTACTCGTGCCAGCAAGGTCTGCTGCGGCATAAGTACACCAATTACAAAGAAAACCAACTATTTTAGGTGCAAATTCGTCTTTCATACGTATCTGTTCTGTAGGAGCAGGAAAAAACCATGCTCCTACGGAAATTAGAATTGTACCTGTGCCTTAAACTTTCCGCCCCCTTCATCGGCACAAACAAGTAAAGTCTTACCTGTCTTTTCGCACCAGGCTTTGATGTCATTGGGAAAGGATTCACAGTCGGCTAATATCTCCAGCATATCACCCGATTGAAGCTCTTTAGCCTTGACTGCTACTTTAAGAATAGGTTGAGGACACTTAAGTCCTAAAGCATCAAGCGTATGTGTAGCCATATTTTACCTCCTTATGTCAAAACTTTTACCAAAAAGATTTGCTACCTTAAAAAGAGAAGGTTATCGTAGCATCCTTAATCTGATTTATGAAATTAGTCGCTCCAATGATCTCCACCCCTTCTCTAAAGTCCTCCTTTTTTAAATCCTTGACATCTAATGCAAGTTCACAGACGTATATTTTCCCTCCCAAGTTTCTTATGCCTTCATACAATTCTACGGGATCTGGTAATCCTTTTGTACCCTTCAGTTCTTCAAGCCTACCCTTTACCAATGCAGGTGAACCCCCTGGCACATAAAATAAGACTACTTCATCACCGGACGCTGCTGCACTTGAGCCAAGAATAAGAGGCGGAAATATGTTTCCGGGCTCCGAACCGTTACAAGTAATTGCTACTTTAGCCATAATAAGACCTCCTTGTAAAAATCTTTTTTGAATTCAAAGGGCAATTCTCCTTCATTTTAGGACTCGAGTGCTGCATCAATCATTTCCAATAGCTGTTCAGATTTAAATCCCTTCTGTTCGATTGCTCCCGATGGACAGGTAGCCGCACAAGCTCCACATCCTTTGCAAACAGCTTCCTTCACATGAGCCTTTCTTTTCTCTACCCAACCCACTAATTTTTCCACAATCTCTATAGCCTCGTATGAACAAATAGATTCGCAGGTTCCACAACCACTGCACAGGTCCTCGTTTACCACTGCAATCGTCGGTTCTGCCAAATATTTATCCTTCGAAATAATGGTGCAGGCACGGGAAACAGCTCCGTTCGCCTGAGCAATGGTCTCATCAATAGACTTCGGGGAATGTGCTATACCTGCCAGAAAAACTCCCTCAGTAGCAAAGTCGACCGGGCGCAATTTCACATGAGCCTCCAGGAAAAACCTATCGTCATTTAAGGGTATCTTCAACATCTCGGCAACATCTTCACAATCCGACCGAGGCTCCATACCAAGGCTTAATACCAATAGATTAGCATCCAGGATAAGCTGATAATCAAGTAGAGAATCTTTCACCGCAACCTTCAAGCTTTCTCTTTGGGGTATAAGTTCGGGTTTATCGTATTCATCATATCGGATAAATGTAATTCCCACTTCTCGTGCTTTCCTATAATAGTCTTCCCTGAATCCATAGGTTCTAACATCTCTATAGAGAATGTAAACACTCACATCTGGATTTGTCTCTTTTAGCTTCAATGCATTTTTGATTGCCTGAGAACAACATACACGACTACAATAAGGATGCTCATCATCCCTTGAGCCCACGCACTGGATCATTACTATGGAGTTCAGATTTGGGATTTTGGGATTAGCAACAAGACGTTTTTCCAGTTCACGTTGGCTGATAACATTAGGATTTTCTCCATAGAGGTATTCGGTTGGTTTATATTGCTCACCACCAGTAGCTACAATAACAACCCCGTGCTCCAAAGTTTTGACTTCTGCCTTCTTATTTCTGATTTGTGTTTTATAGTTGCCGACAAATCCTTCTATCTTCTCTATCTTTGTATTTTTGTAAATATGAATAAGTGGATTTTTTTCCACTTTTTCAACCAGCGATCTCAGGTATTGCTGAACATCATTACCTTCAAGTGTGTAATAAATGCTACGAAGGTTTCCACCCAATTCTTTCTCTTTTTCGATTAAATATACATCGTAACCCTGGTTTGCTATTCCAATAGCTGAAACCATCCCTGCTAAGCCTCCGCCAATGACCAGTCCTTTCTGAGTAACATCAAGCGGAAGGCTTGGGAGAGGTTCTATTAAACGGGCTTTGGCAACTGCCATTCTCACGAGATCTTTTGCCTTTATAGTTGCCTCTTTTGGTTCGTGCATATGTATCCAGGAACACTGGTCCCTGATATTTGCCATCTCGAAAAGGTGCTTGTTTAAACCAGCTTCCCTTATTGTCTCTTGAAAGAGCGGTTCGTGTGTTCTGGGTGTGCAACTTGCTACGACTACCCGATTAAGGTTGTGTTCTTTGATTGCTTCTTTAATCTTTCTCTGAGTATCATCCGAACACGTAAAAAGATTGTCTTCTGCATAAACAACATTGGGTAGTGTTTTAGCATACTCAACAACTGAAGGAACATCCACAAATCCTCCAATGTTTATGCCACAGTGACATACGAATGTGCCAATTCTTGGCTGCTGACCACTGACGTCAATTTCCGGAGGATATTTTTTTACCTTAACCAGAGTATTCCGAACCTTAGAAAGAAGAGATTCAGCATTCGCAGCTGCCCCACTTGCCTGCATTACTGTTTCTGGAATATCCTTGGGACCCGCGAATGCTCCACAGACAAATATACCGTCTTTTGTAGTTTGAATAGGATTAAGTCTATCTGTATCACAGTAACCATAATTATTTAATCTAATACCTAATTTTGAGGCAAGCTCTTTAGCGTTTTCTGGTGGATTGAATCCAACGGAAAGAACAATGAGCTCGAACTCTTCATGTTCAATTTTACCGTCATCACTTTCGTAAGTTAATATTAAATTTTTGGTGTTAGGAATTTCCTCTATTAGTGATACTTTGGATCTTACGAATCTCACTCCGTACTCAGTTTCAGCTCTTTTCTGGTATTTGTCGAAATCTTTTCCATAGGTGCGCATATCCATATAAAAAATCGTAGGCTTAAGAAATTCACCCACATGCTCTTTTGCAATAACTGCTTCTTTAACAGCGTAAGTGCAACAAACAGAAGAACAATAACCATTTCCACAAACTTCATCTCTTGAGCCAACGCATTGAATCCATGCAATTCTCTTGGGAATTTCACCATCGCCTGGTCTTAGAACTTTTCCAGAATAAGGACCAGAGGCACTCAATATGCGCTCAAATTCTATACTTGTTACGACATTGTCAAATCTGCCATAACCATACTCTGATATAGTTTTAGGGTTGAACTCATCAAAACCGGGACTTAGAATAATAGCTCCAACATCTACCTTTATTAGATCCTCCACCTGGTCGTACCTGATAGCTTCTGCTTCGCATACCTCTTCGCAGAGCCCACACCCAAGACATCTTCTGCAGCTGAGACACCTTTGAGCTTCGGAAACTGCCATCTCTTCAGTATAACCGAGTTCGATCTCCTTAAAACTCCCGATTCTTTCCTTAAGTGAAATTTTGGGCATTCCAGGACGCATTTTCTTTTCCAGCTCTTTTCTGGCTAATTCCTCTTCCAAATATCTTTCTGGTTTGGTTCTAATTAGCAAAGTCCTTTTTTCCCTGAGGTCTTCACCTTTTAGAAATCTGTCAATTGATATAGCGGCTTCGTGTCCCGTACCTATAGCTTCAATTGCCGATGCCGGACCATTTACTATATCACCGGCGGCAAAAACACCTTCTTTCCCTGTAGCAAGAGTAAATGGGTCAACAACTAATGTCCCTCTTGTGGTCTTGTTTTTCTTGTTACCTTCTATGAGTGACAAATCAGCATCCTGACCTATAGCGATTACTACTGTGTCACAATCATAGTCCAAGGTAAACTCTGAACCCTTATGGAAAGTCGGGCTAAATCTTCCTTGTTCATCAAATACTGACTTAACTTCAATACACTCTATTCCGGAAACCTTGCCATTTTTGCTAAGGATTTTCTTTGGTCCCATCCTGCAGTGCAGTTTTATGCCTTCCTCCAACGCTTCCTTTATTTCCCACTCATGAGCAGGCATTTCTTCTCGCGATTCAAGACAGGCTGCACGAACCTCCTTTGCACCAAGACGCACGCAACTTCTGGCAACGTCTATAGCGACATTCCCGCCACCAATTACCAGAACCTTCTTGCCAATTTTTGGTTTTTCGCCGCGATTCAAAGCCATCAAAAAAGGTATACCGATAAATACACCTTTCAAGTCTGCACCAGGAATAGGTAGCTGTTTTCCTTTTTGCAGTCCAACACTTATCAATATTGCACTAAAACCATCTTTTCTAAGATCATCTATGTTTGTTATTTCCACATTGGTTTTTATCTTTACACCCATTCTTTCAATTGCTTCTATTTCTTTGTCCAAGACATCCTTTGGTAACCTGTAATTTGGCACACAGGCGCGTAACATTCCTCCCTTAACTGGAAGTTTCTCAAATACGGTTACCGTATAACCCATTTTGGCAAGGTCGTTAGCCGCGGTCAAACCCCCAGGACCTGAACCGATAATAGCTACCTTATCTTTTTTCTTTTTCTTTGGTAACTTTACTTCAATTCCTTTGCTCAGTTCTAAATCTGCAACGAATCTTTTCAAAGGTCTAATTGCAAGTGGTTCGTCAACATAGCCTCTTTTGCACATTTCCTCACAGGGATGATGACATATGCGTCCACAAACCGAGGGGAACGGGTTTTTCTCACGGACCGTTTCAACGGCATCTTTAAATTTTCCATCTGCGATTAGGTTAACATATTGACGCACATCTGTATTAACGGGACAGGTTCCTTGACATTGAGGAGTTTCTCTGTTTATTATATAATCAGCTGGAACACCCTGAGGGTATAATATACTGATAGCATTGTTAAAGGTCAACCCTTCATTGTATTCATCGATAAGTTCAACGGGACAACTCTGAGCACACAGACCACATCCTGTGCATTTATCCGGGTCTATATACTCAGGATGTTTCCTTATAGTAGCAGTAAAATTTCCAGCTTCTCCTTCAAGTTTTTCCAGCTCTGCCCATGTTATGAGTTCAATATTCGGATTCCTTCCAACTTCAACAAGCTTGGGAGCCATAATACACATTGAGCAGTCATTCGTGGGGAAGGTCTTATCCAGTTGAGCCATTACTCCACCGATATTTGGTTTCTTATCAAGAAGGTATACCTTGAATCCTGAATTTACAAGATCAAGAGATGCCTGCATACCACCAATCCCACCACCAATGACAAGTACTGCACCTGTTTTTTTAGCCTTTGTTTTTTTGCTTTCCATTTTTCGACTTTCGTTATTTCTATCTTTATTTATCATTTCGTGGCTGTTTTTCCCTTAACAGGTTCTTCGGGTTTTTCAAATAAACCACGATAAATTGGAAGTCTATTTTTTATGCTATCAACTGCAATAAGATTTCTGCGCTGTATGATTGTTATATGCTGGAGGATATGTCTGGGTGGAAGCGCCAAATTTTTAGCAATTTCCTTTACTGACATTGGATTTTTTCTTGTTAGCGCAATTATTTGGCACCTCACATATTCGGTATTTATAATTGGGTCGACCGCAAGGTCAAATTGACGCTTTGTGAACATTTCTCCATACTTATTACCCTTTTTCTTAAACTCACTCTCCTTTTCCATAAGACTCTTCAACCTTGAACCAATCGACTCACTTACAGTCATTATATATTCAATCATTTCGTCTCTGTTCATAACCTTACGCCTACTGTTTTAATTTCTCCAACAAAGAGGTAACTTTGACTCGATTCATATTGAATCCCAACTCCTTCTCACTGATGCCTAATGCCAATCCAAGCAATTGGGGGTAGTAAAGCACAGGCAAATTATAGCGCTTGTTGAATTTGGATTCAATAGAAGGTTGGTTATTGTCATACATAACGCTGCAGAAAGGACATATCAGACTTATAGCATCCGCACCAGTATCCTTGATACTACTCAGTTTTTTACCTGACATTGAGAAGGCGATGTTTTCATCAAAAGCAAGGGTTCCTGCACCACAGCATAAATTTTTGTTCTCATAGTTAACTGTTGCTGCTCCGGTGGCTTCTATTAATTCATCAAGAGATTTTGGATGTTCAGGGTCATCAAAATTGTCATATATATCCGATGGTTTGAGATAATGACATCCGTAGTGAGCAGCAATCTTCAATGGGCTTAAGTCTTTTTGGAGCTTTGATTTTATCTTATCGATACCAACATCTTCGTATAATAACCTCGCAAAGTGCTTTACTCTTATAGCATGTTTAAATCTAAATTTTTTCTTTACACCCAATTTTTTGAGCACCTTTTCTCTTAACTCATTGTTTTCACCCAGCTCTTTGTTAACCTCGGTTAACATAGAGGTGCAAGCGCTACATAGGGCACATATATCCAGACCTTTCTCTTCAGCAAGGATTAGATTTTTTGCAGCTGTGAGCAAAAAGCTTTCGTAATGCACTGATTTTATTGGAAATCCACAGCACACAAAACCGTCCAGGTCAACTAATTCGATACCAAGAGCTTCAGCAACCCTTCTGGTTGATAGTTCGTAATTCCTGGCTCTTGCAGGTACCGTACAACCTAAAAATAATGCGTATTCCATTTTTAATTTACAGGTAGTCTCAGGTTTCAACCTGCGAAAAACCACGCAACCTAAAGGTTGCGGCTACCATCTTAAGCTTCCTTTTCCATTATCTCTTTGAATCCTGAGACTTTAAAAATTTCACTAATTGCATTTTTCTCCGAATGGACCTTTGGTAAATTGATTTTTTCTCTCCTCTTGTTGTCGAAATCTCCTATTTCATAAAGCCTTCCTTCTTTTTCCAAAAGCTCAGCCTGCATCCTGAGAGCAGGATGGATATAACCTTCTTTTACCGCAATGTTCTTTATTGCGTTTATTACATCGGTAAACTTGACTCCCTGAGGACAGCGCTCGGTACAGGTATAGCAGGTAGAACATAGCCAGATGAATGCGCTTTTGAGAACGGCATCCCTCATTCCCAAGAGTGCCATCCTGATAATCTTTCGTGGATTATAAGTATCATCGATCTCTCTAACCGGACAACTTGCAGTACAAACACCACAGCCAAAGCAAACCTTGATATTCTCACCACCCGGCTGTTCTGCAATCTCATACTTGAATCCGGGATCGAGTGCACTCACCTGCAGGTATTTATCCTCTTTCTTCTCTATGATTTCTCGCCTTAACCACCATTTGATTAGCGCTTCTCCATATATCAAATTTTTGAGTTCACCTTCAGGTTCAGACGGCGCTACACGTATTATCCAGCCCTGTCCATAAGGATCGCTATTCAACAGGGACGGGTCACTGCCAAGTTTATCGTTTATTTCTATAATCTCACCGCTTATAGGTGACCACAACTTGTGAATTCGTCTTGATACATCCTCTATTTCTGAGCAAAGTTTTCCCTGTTCAACTGAATCTCCAACATCTGGCAGTTTAATATTTATTATCTTTCCTACACTCTTCTGGAAAAGATCGTCTATTCCAGCTATGACATTTCCATCCTGCTCCAATTTTGCCCATGCATGTTCTGGAAGATAATAAAGATTATCTGGCATAGTATACTCAAACCTTACATACGTTCTCCTTGCCTTATCTCGTTCTTCTTCAAGTAAACGTCTTCTCTCCAATGCCCTCTCGATCACGTTTCTTAATTCTTCGGGGGTAAATGGTTTTGGAACGTAATCGAATGCTCCTAATTTCATTGCCTCAACTGAAGTATCAATTGAAGCATAACCAGTAATCATTATCACATCTACTTTTTCATATTTTTCCTTCACAATATTTAGTAATTTCATACCATCGATGCCTGGCATTTTTAGATCAGTGATTACCACCTCGTATTTCTTCTTTTCTATCTTATCCAGTGCTTCTTCACCACTTAAGGCTGAATCTACGTTATGTCCTTCTGGTTTTAGAATTCTCTCACAGCTCTTGCAAACTACCTTCTCATCATCTACAATCAGAATTGAAGCCATATTTCATTACCTCATAGCACACTTTTTTAGATTATCTATTCCATTACAACAAGGCTTTTCAGGTCTTCTTCGAGGTCTGTTGGTTTCACCACTACAAGCCAGGCATCTGTATATATGGATGTCGGGTCTTTGTTCAGTGCTTCATTCACTTCGATGACTTTTCCTGTTACGGGTGACCAAATTTTGTTGATTTTTAAGCCATGGCTCGTTATGCGGGCACAGGCATTTCCCTGCTCAAGAATATCTCCTTCAAATGGAAGGTCGAAGTTTATTATATCACCTGTTGTCCTGAGAAAGATGTCATCAACTCCTATTCTTACATTACCGTCATCTTCGATAAGAGCCCATGAGTGTTCAAGTATATAATACCTTCTCTCACCTTTTTTGAACCTTTTCTTCGGTTTTTCAATCTCTCCTTTTTCCTCTTTCAGGTAGAGTTTCATCCTTTCTATCGCGCGAAATACGACGCCTGTCAACTCTTCGGGAGTAAAAGGTTTGGGAACGTAGTCGAATGCACCAAATTTTATAGCTTGAACTGCTGTTCTTACGGTTGCATAGCCTGTTATCATTATCACACTAATTTCCGGCCATTGTGACTTAACTCTTCGGATAAGGTCCATTCCTCCGATTCCAGGCATCATCATATCCGTAATAACGACACCGTATGCTTTTTTCGCTAATTTGTCGATAGCCTCCTTGCCGGTTAGTGCTTCGTCTACCTCTAGTTTTTCTCTTTCTAATATCTTTCTGACACTTTTGCATACGCTTGCCTCATCGTCTACCACAAGTATGCTCTTCTGTTTTTCTTTCATATCCTGTTTCATTTTTGCACCTCTCTTTTCTTTTTCACCTAAAACAAAGAGCAAGAATCGTGCCACATTGTGAAATAATTAACAAACTTGTCTAAATCCTTCTATAGCGTCAGTTAGAAAATACGGCAAAGCATTACGTTTGTTAACGAACGTAATTACGTATATTAAATGTGTACATATAGATTTGTAAAAGTTAATGCGTGAGTTTATAAGCTACGGATGTATTGTTGAATGAAGCAAAATACTCAGAACTGTTAGTTAATAGCAAATAAAGAGTTATAGTTATTTCTTGAACAGGATTTCAGAATGGTTTCAAAAGGAAATCAAAAAATCAAGGGAAAAATGAGATATATATATTTGCTACATACATGTTTTTTAATTTTATACTATGTATCCGTTACGATGTTTTTGGCGATATCCAAAATAACAACAGGTAGCACGTGTTCTTACGCCGGTTCTTGAAGGGGATTTAAACTTTTTTTATACCGTATTTTCGCATTAAACCATGGAAATTCGTTCTCTGCATACCGACAGAATTTGCTGCTTTTGTTATGTTCCAATCATTATCCTCAAGTGTTTGAATTACAAAATTTCTCTCAACCTGCTCAATTGCATTGTGTCTTAACTCTTTTTTCAGTTTCTTCAATTCTTTATTTGTTCTCGGTATGTAATCGCTGGTTAAAACTTTGACGGAACTGGAAGCTATCGGGATATGCCTTGCTTCGATTTTTTTTCCTTCCGCGAGAACCAAAGCCATTTGGATAGTATTTTCCAACTGCCTAATATTGCCGGGCCAATCGAAGTCGATCAGTTTCTTAAGGGCTTCTGAAGATAGGTCCGAATGATCCTGCTCGGTGTGTGAGTATTTTTCAAGAAAATGATAAGCAAGGGATGGAATATCGTCCCTTCTATCTCTTAACGGAGGAACACTTATTGGAACAACGAATATTCTGTAGAAAAGATCTTCTCTAAATGTATGAGTATCGACCATTTTCTTGAGGTCTCTGTTTGTTGCCGAAATCACCCTGACATTCACTTTCCTGGATACGGTACTACCCAGAGGAATAAACTCTCTTTCCTGAAGAACTCTTAAGATTTTGCTCTGAATTTCCATGTCCATATTTGCTATCTCATCAAAAAATATAGTTCCACCGTTTGCGATTTCGAGTAAACCTTTCTTGGTGTTGACAGCCCCGGTAAATGAACCCTTGATATGGCCAAAAAGTTCACTTTTCATTAGTTCAGGTGAAAATGCTCCACAGTCTACGGCAACAAAGCTTTTTTCACTTCTTCTACTCAACCTATGAATCGCTCTTGCAACGAGTTCTTTGCCTGTCCCGCTTTCGCCGTTAATCAGTACAGTTGCAGATGTTGGGGCAACTTTCTCTATCAATTCGAACACATCAAGCATTTTGCTACTGTTGCCAATAATTCCTGGAAATTTTCCACCTTTAAGCCTCCTCTTCAGAATGAGGTTTTCGTTAACCAGTCTTCTTGATTCCAATGCCTTGTCTACGACAATAGAAAGTTCATCCGGAGAAAATGGTTTGGGTATATAATCAAATGCGCCAGACTTTATTGCCTTAACTGCAGTTTCCACAGTTGCATAACCTGTAATCATAAGAACCGTTATGTCAGGGTGTCTCTCTTTAATATTCTCCAGCACTTCTATACCATCCATTTCAGGCATTTTCACATCGAGGACCAGGAGATCGAACGTGTCCGTTTCAACGATTTCAAGTGCAGCTTTCCCTGTTTGAACCGGTATAACCTTGTGTCCTCTTTTCTCCAGAATCTTCTTAACGCTTTTACAAACTACAATTTCGTCATCAACAACTAGTATCCTGGCAGGATTCAAATTATACCTCCAAAAAAGATTTCTTTACCTTCTTGGTAACTGTATAATGAACTCCGTTCCCTTCCCAACTTCGCTTTTTACATTAATGGTACCCTGGTGATTCTTGATAATCCCATAAGTCACGGCAAGACCTAATCCTGTTCCCTGTCCAACTTTTTTCGTAGTAAAAAATGGATCGAAAAGTTTACTTAGATTTTGCTCGGAGATTCCACAACCAGTATCTTCAATCTTCACTACTATGAATTCTTCGTTTTTACAAAAAGTCGTAAGAGTGAGAGTTCCCTTACCGGACATAGCTTCGGCAGAGTTTAAAAACATGTTCATAAAAACTTGTTTAATCTGGCTTTTGTCAAATCTAATCTTAGGAAGATTATCTGCAAGGTTTTTTACGATTTCAATATCTTGAAAGCTTGCTTGATGTTCCAGCAAGAAAAGAGTTTCCTTGATTGTATCGTTTATATCCATTAACTGTTTTTGTGCTTTTGTTTCTCTGGAGAAGTCAAGTAAACCTCTAACAATATCGCGACATCTGAGTGTTTCACTTACTATGGTCTGAATATCCTCATACTGAGGATCGTCCTCTTTTAAGTCCTCCAAAAGGAGTTTCGAAAACGTCAAGACAGCTGTAAGAGGATTATTTATTTCATGCGCAACACCTGCTGCCATTTTACCCAGTGAAGCAAGTTTTTCGGATTGCGTAAGCTGTTTCTGGGCAATTTTAAGTTCCCTCGTCCTTTCTTCTACTTTTTCTTCAAGTGTTTTTGCAAAGTTCTTTAATTTTTTTTCATACAGGGAAAGGCTTAAGGTCATTTTATTAAATGATTCTGCCAATACTCCGATCTCATCGCAAGATTTAGTCTCTACGCTAAAAGAGAGGTCACCTTCGGCTACTTTTTGTGTGGCGAATACCAGGTCTTTAATCGGTTTTGTGATTTTGCTTAATGTGAAGTATGCTATTAATAGCAGTAGAGCGCCTGTAAAGAATGTAATGCCCAAAAGAACAAAAACAACACGCCTTTTTAGATCAACATACGGTGACTCCAACATTCCCACATAGAGCATACCAATAATCTTTCCTTCTATGTCGCTTATAGGTTCATATGCAGTTCTGTACCACGCATTCACCACGAATGCTCTGCCAATCCATTGTTTACCTTCCATTATTACCTGATCATAAACTTCTTGAGACACCTGTGTTCCGATAGCCCTTTCGCCATTCGCTTTTAGCACATTTGTGGAGATGCGGAGGTCTCCTTGAAAGATGGTAGCCGTGCCTATATCTTTCCCCTTGTATACTTCACCCTTATAAACGATGTTCTTAACCTTATCGACAATCTCATAATTCTGGTTAAGTAATTGTCCTCCATAAAGCACACCTATCAAATTATCATCGTAATCAAAAATAGGTGAAGCTGCCTTAATCATCATAGCAGCTTTCTCTTCCGTCTCTAACCTTTTTCTCGCCTTTGGTGTAGGAATTAATTTTATTCTGGTAAGTTTGATAAGTTTTTCACCATCCTGTTTTAACACTTCCAGAGGAATAATCTGTGTCGATACTACAGATTGCTTCTTCGATATGACATAGTCAATTATCGGATCACTTATGCTATCATTTTTGATTGCGGGATTGTGTGCTCTTATTAGAACTTTCTTTTTATCATTGGTTAGAGTCAATATATCTAAAAACGCTTCTTCCTTGATTTTTTTCAGTGACCCTTGTAGTTTTTCTATTTCGTTATTCATCATTGCATCTTTTAAGAAAAATCTTGCGGAAGCTTGATTTACATTACACTTAATGCAGTTACTTGTTTCTTTATAAACTTCCCGTGCAGTGTTGAGGTCGAGCCTTACTTTATCCTGTGCCTGTTTTATAATTATGTTGCCAATTACGGTTATATCTATTATCGCATACAGGAAAATACTGAGTAAAATAACCGTTAAGAAAGTGAGTATTAATTTCGCTCTTAATGACAGACAGGACAAATCTACCACCCGTTCCGGTAATACATTCTGAATTTGAAAAACCTGATTTGAAAACATAAATCGGGATTCGGTGTTATACTAAAATTCATAAATAGGAATTATAAGGTTAACATTGGAACAAAAAGAAGAAGAGTTTTTTTGCAGAAAATCTACGTACTGTCCCATATTTTTATATATAGCCCATTACGACTCGTTTGTCAAGTTTTGAATTTACTATCCCAAATACCCCAGGATGTTTACACAAACTTCTTGACAGCGAAAGATAAATTTGATATATTCCAATAGGTTATTAAGGGGAAAATGTACTGAAGGAAAACGGAACGTAAGAAAAAGATATGAAAACTTTGAAATTGAAAAAGGAAGACCTTAACGAGTTCCTTTTGAATGTAAAGGAATACGGTGAGCTTTGGGGTCCTAAAAAAAAAGGTGACGTTTACATATACGATAGAATCGTTGAGTTGAAAAATCTCGTAAAGGAATCTGTGACTACATTTCTTCCTATCAAAAAACTTTTTCTACCCCCTAGATTCTCTATGTTTCATTATGATGGAAAAACATATACAGAAAACATTGATTCAACTGAGAAGAGAATTGTCTATGGTGTTCCTGCTTGCGAGATACACTCGCTACTTATTTTTGATAGGGTTTTTGGACATACATATAAAGACCCCTATTATTTTAGGCGCAGAGAAAATACTACAATCATTGCATTATCTTGCATCCCCTGTGAGAGGTGTTTTTGTCAATCAACAAAAACGCAGGTTATAGATGAAGGATTTGACCTTGCTCTTACAGACCTCGGAGATTTTTATCTCATCTGGGTAGGAACGAGTAAAGGGGATGACCTCGTAAGGCTTGCACCCAAACTATTTAGTGAGAATATAATGCAGAAAGATATTCAGAAGTATATTAAATGGCGAGCTACAAGGGATTCAAAATTCGAAGAGGTACTGGATTTTCAAATACTTCCTGATATTATGGACCTCAATTATGAAAGCCCTATATGGGATGAGTTTGCGGAGAAATGTCTTTCCTGTGGTGCCTGTACAATGGTTTGTCCTACCTGTAATTGTTACGATGTCATAGATGAAATTGAGTTAAAAGATTCTTCGGTCGAAAGAGAAAGATACTGGGATTCCTGTATGTTCAAAGAATACTCGATGGTTGCAGGTGGTCACAACTTTCGTGAATCAAAGGCGGAAAGGCTGAAGCTCTGGTACACACACAAACTGAAGTCATTCACCGGTGCATACGGTAAGCCGAGTTGCGTAGGTTGTGGAAGATGTGTTGTAACCTGCCCCGTTGACATAAATGTTTTGAGTGTTGTAAAAGCACTCCTTACGGGGAAGGTTGATAAGAATTCACTTAACACAGGTAAAATAAATGAATAACCCATTCTTCCCGGAGCCTGCAAGAATAGTGAGGAAATACGAACTGACTACCGATGTAAAATTTTTCCAAATTCGTTTTATAGATAAAGAAAGAGCAATTTCCTTTGATTATAAACCCGGGCAGTTTATGATGTTTTCGATCCCGGGTACAGGAGAAGCGCCTTTTTCCATATCTTCAACTCCATCGAGACCAGGTTTATTGGAATTTTGTATTAGAAAAACAGGAAGATTAACAGAAGCACTCTTCAAACTACAAGAAAACGATAATATAGATATTCGTGGTCCATACGGGAATGGTTTTCCAATTGAAAGGATGGGAAAATTTGATTTATTCATCATTATGGGAGGTCTTGGAGCTGCACCATTAAGGTCTCTCATTCTCTATGTTTTGGATAATCGTGAATTATTTGGGAAATTATATCTTCTTTACGGAGCCAGGAGACCATCGGATATGCTGTTCAGGAAGGAAGTTTTCGAATTTATCGGTAGAGAGGATATCGAATGTCTCCTAACCGTTGAAAAGGATGATAAAGGAGCATGGCCCGGTTATATGGGAGTTGTAACATCTCTTTTTGATAAGATAGAAGACATAAAGTCAGAAAATACGTTTGCTTGTGTATGTGGACCTCCGATTATGTATAAATTCGTGCTTGAAAAACTTATAGGATTGAATATACCAAAACATCAAATACTAATGACGCTTGAACGAAGAATGAAATGTGGAATTGGGAAATGCGGCCATTGTGCTATTGAAGATATATATACATGTATGGACGGACCTGTCTTCAGTTACTGGGATGTTCTCCATATGAAGGAACTTATTTAACATGAAGAAGAAGATAGGCATATACGGTTTCACTGGATGTAGTGGCGACCAATTGACCATTATTCATTCGGAAGATAAACTTATTTCTTTTTTCGACAGGATTGAAATCGTTTCGTTCTCTATGGCAAAAAGCGACAATGAAGAAGGTGAGCTTGATATTGCCTTTATCGAGGGTTCGATAACAACTGAAGAACAGAAAAAAAGAATCATTGAAATAAGGAAGAGAACAGGAATAATGGTAGGTATAGGCAGCTGTGCATGTTTTGGTGGGATACAATCGATGAAGTTGGGAGAGGGGGGGTATCGAAAAAGATTCGAGGAAGTTTATGGGAAAACGAAGATCACTATTGATACCGCATTTGAATCCCTTCCTATCAATGAATTTGTGAAGGTTGATTATTGCATCCCAGGATGTCCTATAAGTGCGAAACAATTTTTTTCTTGTTTAACGAAACTAATAAATGATTTTCGTCCGGTTCTATACCCCTTCTCCGTATGTACGGAGTGTAAATGGCGTGAAAATCTTTGCCTATTAACCGACAAAAACCTTCCCTGTCTTGGACCAGTCACAAGAGCAGGTTGTGGAGCGGTATGTCCTGAACATGGAATTCCCTGTGTTGGTTGTTGGGGACCTGTTGATGAAGCAAATGTTGGATACGAGTTTAAATTACTGCTTAAGCAGGGATTTTCTCGTAAGGAAATAAGGAAAAAATTTAAGATGTTTGGGGGAAAAACCGCTGAAGAACTGCTGAGAACGCTAATCGCAGAGAAGAAGAAAATAAAGGAATCTTGATATCTGTGCAACTTCTATGAGTTAAAACACAGAAAGATGAAAAAAATAAAGATCGACTTAATGTCAAGGATAGAAGGACACGGCGGCATTCTTGTAGAGGTTGACAAAAACGAAGTGAAAGATGTAAAAGTCAATATTTACGAAGGACCAAGACTCATTGAACAACTTCTCATCGGGAAAGATTATAACGAATGTCTGAACATCGTACCAAGAATCTGTGCAATATGTACCCTTTCTCACAGGTATGCAGCAACAAGGGCAATCGAGAAATGTCTTGGAATATCGGTCAAAAAGAAAGTTTCACTTATGAGAGAACTTATGCATCTTGGAGAAATAATCGAGAGTAATTCTCTCCATGTTTTTATTCTTTCTCTTCCAGATTTCTTTGGTTATCCTTCCATAACGGAGATGTTACAGGAACATGAAGATATAATAATGCCAGGATTAAAAGTAAAGGAATTTGCCAATTTTGTTATGAGAAAAACATCAGCGAGAATGATCCATGGAGAAAATCCAGTTGTTGGTGGATTTGGCAAATATGCAACAGATACCGAACTCAACGAGATAAAAAGGAGATCGGAGGAACTGATTCCTCACATGATAAACATAGTTGAATTTTTCTCAACAGTGAAAGTTCCTACATTCTGTCAGGAAGAAGAAGATGCAACATTTATGTGTCTTGATTCAGGTAAGGAGTTTGGTTTTGTAGGGGATAAGGTCCTGATTTCTACCGGAGAAAAAAGGGATATCGAAGAGTATGAAAAATTAACCAACGAGAGAGTGGTGTCTCATTCATTTGCTAAACGGTCAAAATACAGGGATAAAACATTCACGGTTGGTGCACTTGCAAGAATTAATCTGATGGGTGAAAGATTAACGGGAGAATCATCCAAATATTACAGAAAGATGTATAATTCTAAATGGAAGAGAAATCCACTTTACAATAATCATGCACAACTTCTGGAGATTCTATTTGGCATTAAGAAAATAGCGTCCATTGTAGATAAGATAAAACACTTAAAGGATCCTGAAATCGAGAAACCCAAGCGGAAAACCGGAGAGGCAACCGGTGCAGTGGAAGCACCCAGAGGAATTCTTTACCATCATTTTGCCTTAAAGAACGGATTTATCACAAAAGCAGACATAGTAACACCGACGGAACAAAACCTGGACGAAATGGAAAAATCTCTGCGGACCACGACAGAAACGTTGCTTAAAGATTCAAAGAAAGACCTCGAACCCAAACTTGAGATGGTTGTGAGAGCTTATGATCCTTGCATCAGCTGTTCGGCACATATGGTAAAAGTCATTCATTAAGGCTATCCAGAATTGCTTTTATGTCACCTATTTCGTATGTTAGGCTATTCTCTTCAGCCTTCCTAAGTGCCCGTGTGATATAGTTTATTGCCTTGTCATTATCACCCATAGACTTGTAAAGAGAAGAAAGATTTTCGAGTGCAATTACCTCTCCTTGTATATCACCGATTTTTTGCGTTATACCATAACTGTATTCAAGATATACTCGGGCGTTTTTCACATCATTTTTCCTTCTGTAAATATTGCCTATATTGTTGAGCGTAATGCCGACTCCAAAGACATCGCCTATGTCTTTCTTGATTCTTAGTGATCTCATATAATAATAGAGTGCTTTTTTTTCCCTTTTTAGCTTGGCATTTGAAAATCCAACATTGTTGAAAATCATTGAGATAAGCACTCTTTCTTTCATATCTTTAGCAATTTTTAACGCTTTGTTGAACCAGTAAATTGCTTTTTCGAATTTCTTCATATCGTTATAGACTGCTCCAAGATTGATCATCGTTCTTGCGCAAGAGTATTTATTGTTCACCTTTTTGTGGATGTTCAATGCTTTTCTGTAATAAGCGATTGCCTTTAGGTATTTCCCTGTTCCCCAGTGATACAGTCCTATCTGTGTAAAGCAGTTTCCCAGTTGAGTTTCATCCTTGATCGTAGAGGCTATCTTCAGAAGCTTGGATAGGGATTTCGACATTTTTTCAAAATTGCTTGTCCTGTAGAAGAGTTCTGATTGAAATGCAAGAGATTTGCATAGAGCGTTCTTGCTTTCTGACATATTTGCGAAGTAAAGCGATTTTCTTGAATCTTCCGCGGAGGTTCTGTAATTGCCCAAGAACAATTCAGTCAAGGCTTTTTTTCTATATATCTCAGTTTTTGTTGAGTTTTCAAGTCCTTTGAGGGTTTTCAAATGATATCCCCTTATGATATTTGTGAATGGATTGTTTTTGTATTTCGAAATGTTTTGCTTTATGAGCATTTGTTTTTCAAATTTTTTTTCAAATCGTTTCAGCGTATTGCAATTAATGAATGCTTTTTTTGCTAAGCCGATTCATCCGACTGGCATCTTTAGTACGGCAGCTCCTTGAATTTTTCCCTGCTTCAACAAATTAAGAGCCTTGTTAACACCTTTTAGTTCGAATACTTGAATCTCGGGTCTGATTGGTATGTTGGTTGCCAGTGCAAGAAATTCCTCCGCATCTTTTCGAGTTACATTCGCTATGCTCTTTAATTGCTTTTCATTCCAGAGGTCACGGGCGTAGTTTAACTTAAGAAGGGAGTCCTTATCCGTGTTTTCTTTTCTTATTGCGTTGATGACGAACATTCCACCTTTCTCCAACACCCTCATTCCTTCTACAATTGGGTTCCACGCAGGCGTGAAGTCTATGGCACGGTTCAAATTCCGAGGAGGGTAGTCGCCTGTTGCCCCAACCCAATCGGCACCTAGTTTCTTAGCCAATTCTTGATGTTCCTTTTGACCCGGTCGGGTGAAAACAAAGACTTTGCTCTTGGGATACTTATATTTTACTATTTGTATAATAATGTGAGCAGATGCCCCGAAACCAAACAATCCGATGGTATCTCCATTACTGATGTCGGTTAATCTCAAGGAGCGATAGCCAACAACACCTGCACACATAAGAGGTGCTGCCTCCGTATCTGAGAACGATTCTGGTATTGGATATGCGGAATCTTGAGGGACAATTGTGTATTCTGCATATCCGCCATTTGCATCCCTGCCCGTAGCCTTAAATTCCTTGCACAGATTTTCATAACCTGAAAGGCAGAATGTGCACTTTCCACAACTTGAGTAGAACCAGGCAATGCCAACTCTGTCACCGGGTTTGAATTTACTTGCCCCAGAACCCAGTTTTTCCACTCTTCCAACAATCTCATGACCTAAAATAATTGGTAGTTTCGGAGGAGGAGTTCTACCTTCGATTTCATCCAGTTCCGTGTGACAGACACCGCAGGCAGAAACCTTTACAAGAGCTTCTCCCGGTCCAGGTTCCGGGATTGGCAGTTCAACCAGTCTTAACGGTTCCGGATTCTCTTTTAATGTAGCGACCTTCTCAAGTAATTGAGCCTTCATCGTGCTTGCTCCTTTTTTTTGTCATTCCCGCGCCCTTTTCTGTCATTCCTGCCCCGTGTCAAGCACGAGGTAAACACCAGCGGGAATCCATTGTGTTTCTTGTTCTGGATACCTGTTTTCACAGGTATGACAACAAAATAATATCCTTTTCTGTCATTCCCGCCCCGTGTCAAGCACGGGGTAAACTCCAGCGGGAATCCATTGTGTTTCTTGTTCTGGATACCTGTTTTCACAGGTATGACAACAAAATAATATCCTTTTCTGTCATTCCCGCCCCGTGTCAAGCACGAGGTAAACTCCAGCGGGAATCCAGCTTCACTTTATAACAAATCATAATATAAGTCCTTCCAGAACCGATTTTCTTTCTCAATCAGTCTGATTTTCCATGCCCTCTTCCATTTCTTTATACATTTCTCACGATGAATCGCGGTCTTAACATCTTTTGTAATTTCATAATATACTAATAGATGAACATTGTACTTTTTTGTAAAACCTTCGGTCAAATTATGCTTATGTTCATAAACTCTTCGAATCAAATCATTCGTAATGCCCGTATACAATGTTCCATTTCTTTTACTTGCCAATATATATACACAATACTGTCTATTCATTTTTCCGCTTTTTGCTGTCGTCAATTATTTGACTCCCTTGCATTTCGTGCTCATTGCTTATAAGTTCTGGATACCTGTTTTCACAGGTGTGACAACGAAATAAAATCCTTTTCTGTCATTCCCGCCCCGTGTCAAGCACGGGGTAAACTCCAGCGGGAATCCATTGTGTTTCTTGTTCTGGATACCTGTTTTCACAGGTATGACAACAAAATAATATCCTTTTCTGTCATTCCTGCGCACCTTTTCTGTCATTCCTGCGAAGGCAGGAATCCATTGTCTGTAGGTTACCGAACTACCCGTCCGATTGCTATACTCTCATACTGCTTGCTGTAGCGAGGGTTGCTCCAATAGTAGTAGTCGTTGTCCTTGCTGAACCACATAATGCCCTTGCCTACGCCATCTGAACAGGATACATTGTCCTCATCTGTATTACGCGTATCATCACTATGCGGCTTGCTTGTTGCATCTACCACATATACCCAACGTGTATTCGGGTCCACTGTAGATGGATGTGACTTTGAGTATGTTACCATGACATGACCAGTGCTATTGGAATTTTCATCTTCGTCCTTGTAAGCGATAATATCCCCGGGCCTAACTTTTGATATATCTCTGACTCTAATCCAGCCATTTCTTGGTTTATTAGAAGGTAGATTACGGAAGAACTTGTAATAATCTACTGCACGGGGGTATGCATATCTATCAGAGTCATATGAAATAGCCCTGTAATCTTCTTTTACAGTGTTTTCCAGAACATAACCTACAAATCCTGAACAGTTACAGATATATACAGCTTCTTTCTCGGATACTATGCGTTTCCCGTAATAAGCAGTAAAACCCTCCTTCTCCTCCATATTTCGCAGGATACGGCTTATTTCATTGAGTATTGCCTTAGAAGCAGTACTTGTTGTAATCTCTAAGGTGGGGGGGGTGCCACCGTGGAAATTCGATATTTCCCTTACATGGCATCCAGTTGCACATATCACAATTGCTATTATCACTATGAGAAATAAGATTAGGACTTTTTTCTTCATTTATCAAACTGGGTTATCTAATCTTGCACTTCATACACCATTTTTCAGTTTTCAGGTTGGTTGTGATATTTTTATTGTTTTGAATAAATCGTAAAGTGATGTTCTGGTAGGAAATCAAATACCTTTTCAAGCAAATATCCGGCTTCTTTCATCTCTTGAATGATGACTTCTTTTGGAAGGTGGTGACCGAACATACTATGGAAAGAGAAAGACTTCTTTTTCTTATACTCTATGATAACTATCCTGCCCTCTGGTTTTAAAAAGTCTTTGAGGTTCCTGAAATACTCGACTCGATTTCTTATATGGTGGGTGACATCACGCATAAAGATAAAATTCAGAGTTCTTTCCGGTATATCTAACCGGGTTTCTTTTGCCAGTATTGGAAAGATATTATTCAATCCTATTTCCCCGGCACTGTGCTTGATAAATTCCAGAAAATTCGAGTTTGTATCGACGGGATAAACTTTTCCATTCTCGCCCACTATTTCGGCAAATCGCAGGGAAAAATAGCCTCCACCTGCACCAATATCGGCAATATTCTGAGCGTCTTTCAGCTCCATAGATGCTATAATCTCATCGGGCTTGTTTTCTGGGTTCGACGCCTTTTTATTGAACATTTTTGCTTTAGAGTTTTTCATTATACGATTTTATTGAAGTATTAGCCCTTCGCTCATTTCATTCACTCAGGACTAACATTTTTACGGAAATCGAAGATTTTCTAAAATGTTAGCTCCTCAGGTAGGACTCGAACCTACGACATCCTGATTAACAGTCAGGCGCTCTCCCAACTGAGCTACTGAGGAACTTATTTATGGCTTATGTATATATCAAGTTAAGGAATTTGTCAAGGGTAATTTGACAGGTTCTTAATTATCGAGTGTTTTATGTCTACAGAGGTGGTTTTTACAGCCA
>CAYMQB010000004.1:0-97688 GCA_964392665.1 uncultured bacterium
GACAAAACCATGAGATTCTTCCGGGGTTCACCCCGTGTAATACCATTATGCACAGGACATTTTCCTATTACACAGGGTTAATATGGAACGGATTACTCAGAATGACAAGGCAGAAAAGACCGAAGACATAAGACCGAAGACATAAGAAATAAGACGAACAACCTATAGTTTATTTATGAAATTCTTCGATAGACTACACACCCCTTCTTGCACCATACGGTGCACGACACCCCTCTTATTAGAGGGGATTTTTCGGTTCAGTCATAGTTTTATGAAGGCGGCGAGGGAGCGGTTCTGGATATGCCATTTGACGGCAGATTCAAGACCTTGTTCAATACTCATTTCCGGTTTCCAATCAAGGATATCCTTTGCTTTGGTTATATCTGCCCAGGTTGCTTTCATATCCGCGGGATGACTGGGTTCGTAAACAGTATCTGCTCTTTTATTGAGATATTTTTTAATTAAATGTAAAAAATCTAGTAATTCTAACGGTTCGTTCCCACCAAGATTAATAATCTCAAAACCCACATTTTTTAATGCTTTGATTGTGCCTATTGCTATATCATCAACAAACGTAAAGTCACGTGATTGCTTTCCATCTCCGTAGATCGTAACAGGTTTGCCTTTATCTACCCAGGAAATGAATCTAAAAGGAGCCATATCCGGTCTGCCTGCGGGACCATACACAGTAAAATATCGAAGTATAGTAACGTCAATCCCATATAAATTATGGTAGGTGTAACAGGTAACTTCACCACTCTTCTTTGAAGCGGCATATTGTGAAATTGGTTCATTAACAGGCAAGTCTTCTTTGAAAGGCATCTTTTGTCCTGCATACAGTGAAGAGGTTGAAGCAAGGATATACTTCTTTATTCCGAATTCCCGGCATAGTTCAAGCAGATTCAGGTTTCCCAATACATTTGTTGTGTAGTAGATAAAAGGATTTTTCATACTATAGCGGACACCGGCACGCGCTGCGAGGTTGATGATAGCGGAAAATGGAGCACTACATAAACTCGTTTTATTGGTTGCATTGGTTTGATTAGTTGAATTGGTTAGAGGAAGCTCTGGGGTTGAATATTCTAAAAATAATTGATGAAGAGAATCATACCCTTCGATGTCGAGGTGGTGGAAAGTGAAGTTCGGATGTTCTTTTAATTGCTTAAGTCTCCATTCCTTGAGTTTTACATCGTAGTAATCATTCATATTGTCAATTCCGACTACCTTGAATTCATTTTCCTTTTTCTTTACATTCGCTCTGGCAAGATAATTCTCCTTCCATGCAGCTAGTGCTTTCTTTTTCTGTTCTGCTCCACTATTCATTGAAGGTTTCCGGACCCTTTCAGGTTCATTAAGATATTCACTGAGACATTGTGGGGTCAGGCTGGAATCTGGAATCTAACATAGTTTAAATAGTTTATTTAGTTTTTTTAGTTCGTTTAGTCTTTTTAGTTTGTTTAGTCTTTTTAGTTTGTTTATAACGAAGAATTTAATTCTCCGTTCAGAACGTTTAGATCGTTGTTTAACCACTTAACTTTGTAATTGAATAACTCAGTAACTGGTAATTACACAAGAGCACAAGCGACAAAACCATGAGATTCTTCCGGGGTTCACCCCGTGTAATACCATTATGCACAGGACATTTTCCTATTACACAGGGTTAATATGGAACGGATTACTCAGAATGACAAGGCAGAAAAGACCGAAGACATAAGACCGAAGACATAAGAAATAAGACGAACAACCTATAGTTTATTTATGAAATTCTTCGATAGACTACACACCCCGTCAATTTTCCTTCACTTACATTCAGGACAGGCATTGACACCCCTCTTTTTAGAGGGGATTAACCTACTCCGGATTACACACCTCACTCGCAGGCTAAAGCCTGCGGCTACCTGCAAAAAGGAACTTATCGCAATAACTGGAGTTATTGCACTCCAAAACGGTATAACGGCATTTCGGATGGATGGATTTCATTGAAGCAGGTATTTCCAAACAGGTAATATTTGGATATTTACCCCCTCAACAACTTTACGAGCTTCTTCATCAAGAGTAAGTATTAAACCATTTTTTACCTTCAACCATCTGCTGGCTTCAATCAATCCTCTTATTTCCCTTTCCTTATTATTTTCTTTCAACTCAAGGGTTACTTGATATGGCAGAAATTTACCATTATCACCTTTTACTATAAAATCACATTCTCCATTTTCGTCGTAATAAAATATTTCGCTACTTTTCTTCCTTAATTCTAAAAAAACCGCATTTTCTAAGAGCCTCCCTAAGTCGGCGGATGTAACCTTCTTACTAATACCTGTATCTACAAGATAAATCTTGGCAGGATTTCTAAGCCTCTTGTAGGAAGATTCGGAGAATTTTCTTGCCTCAAAAATAAGCATACTTTCCAGGAAGTGATTATAATAAGAAAAGAGGGTATCCTTTGAAAAAGGAAATTTCTCCTTGTATTGTTTATAGAATGCTGTCAAGGATAACTTCATAGCAAAGGAAGAAAAAAGTTTTTCTATTAAAGTCTTTAAGAGGGAAATATTTGTTATATTAAATCTCTCCACCAAATCCTTAAAAAACATTGCTTCAAGATATTCATTTATGACCTTTTTTCTCTCAAAATTGGATCTCAACAAAGCAACTTCAGGAAATCCTCCCCATCTAAGAAATTCGGAGAAATATTTTTTAACTACCGCTTTCTTCGAGGTGTAGATAAAACGCTCATCGGTTGCATCAATACCTTTTGTAGATAAGAATTCTCTAAAAGAAAATGGGGTTACTTCCACACTCCATTCTCGTCCACGCATTGCAGTATGAATCTCCATAGGCATCATTTTAGAGGATGAACCACTTACAAAGACTTTAATCTTCTCTCTTTCTGCAACCCTTCTGCAAAACTTTTCCCATCCTTTAACATTCTGGACTTCATCAAGGAGAAAGACTATTTCTCTACCTGCAAGATGGGGCTTGAGTTCTAAAAAAGCCTCTTTCAATATCTCAAAATCTTTTGCTTCAAACCCACCTAACCTTTCATCTTCAAAATCTACATACAAAGCATTTTTTTTATATTTTTTGAATAAATCAAACAGGATATATGTTTTCCCACTTCTTCTTACCCCATAAAGTATCACTACCTTTTTTAACTTCACGGGTAAAGAAACACCTTCTCTTTTTACGATTTTCTTTACACCCTTGAGAATAAATTCCTCGTTAGATACAATTATTTCTTTTAATATTTCTTTTCTTATCATAGCTTTTTAACTTTGTCCTTCTTACAAGGCTATAATACAACACATTTATCCTTTTGTCAAGGATAAAAAGATGGGACCTGGGGTCAGGCTGAAAAATAGAAATAACATAGTTTACACAGTTTACTGAGTTTATTGACTTTGTTGAGTTTACTGAGTTTGTTGAGTTTACTTAGTTTACATAGTTGACACAGTTTGCATAGTTTGTTGAGTTTACTGAGTTGACATAGTTTACACAGTTTACATAGTTTACTGAGTTTACACAGTTTGCTTGGTCATTTGCTATGAGTGTAACTTTTTTATCCACTCAAGATAATCATCTATTGGTTGGACCGACAAGTCCCGTGCAAGTGGAATATTCTTATCACTCATCGAAATAATCCTTGCGGGCATTATTTTTAATCGTGAGAATATCTCCCTAAATCGCTTGATTGCTTTACCCATATCAAGTGTTGGTGTTTTTGTTAGCTTAAATTCGACAGGGAACAGATTCCCGCCTTTTTCTATAAGCATATCTATTTCCAAACCATTGTGTGTGCGAATGTAGTAAAGATTCGGTGTTTTTCCCTGGTTAAAAATCGTTTTAACCGTTTCCTGAATACAAAAATTCTCAAACAATGCACCTGCCATTGGACCTTTCAACAGGTAATCTTTTTCTTTCAATGATAACAAATAACAGAGAATACCGTTATCCAGAAAATAAACCTTGGGGCTCTTTGTAATCCTTTTTCCCAAATTCCTGTAGTATGGTCGCAAAATGTAGATTATACGGCTTGCCTCCAATATTGAAATCCATGTTTTTATGGTGTTTACCGCTACCCCTATTTCACTTGATAAGGAACTAATGTTGAGAACTTGCGAACATCTTGCAGCTAAAAGCTGCATAAATCTCTGAAAATCCCTTAGACTCCCAATATTGTAAATTGTTCGGATATCTCTTTCCAGGTATGTCTGTTCATATGAACTATACCACAACTCCACATCGATATCATTATAAACCACTATTTCAGGGAATGAACCCCTTAAACAACTGTGAATGAAATACTTCTGTGTAGTATTGAAGTTGCCCTTCTTTTTGAAAACCTTCTTTTTTTCCTTTAGTGAAAAAGGTAAAAGCTCCATAATTGCAACACGTCCTGCAAGCGTATCCCCGAGATTCTTTATCATATTAAACTGCTGCGAACCAGTGAAGATAAAACTGCCACGTTTTTGCCGCTGCCTATCGATGCGAAGTTTCACATAGGAAAGGAGCTGCGGGACATACTGAAGCTCATCAATAATCACCTTCCCTTTCAAACTATCCAGAAAAAACTCGGGGTCACTAATAGCCCTCTCCCTTGTCACAGGGTCATCAAAAGATACATAGGTATAATCCTTTAAGAAAAGTTCTTTTAGAAGAGTCGATTTTCCCGACTGCCTGGGTCCGGTTAGAACAACTGAAGGAAACTGACTAACTACTTTTTTCAAGATTCCCTCTATTTCTCTATGTATATATATTTTCTTAGCCATTGATAATTATATACAACATTTTGCGGAAAAAGTCAAGACATTTTTGCAATGCGATTGCATAATTTCATAACACAGTCTTTTTTGCCACGGATGACATAGTTTACTGAGTTTACACAGTTGATCTACCTTGTGCTTGGTGCTTGGTGCTTAGTTGACATAATTTACACAGTTGACATAGTTGACATAGTTTACTGAGTTTACTGAGTTTATTGAGTTGACTGAGTTTACACAGTTGATCTACCTTGTGCTTGGTGCTTGGTGCTTAGTGACATTGTTGGGTCAGATCCCATTAGAAAATTAACAGACCAAAAAGCAAATATGAGATTGCTTCATTTGCGATTATGAATGGTTATTCGCAATGACAAATCTACCAACAGTTTCATTTCAATATGACGAAGTCCACTCTGCGGTTCTGGGCACGTCCTTCATCTGTTGCATTGGTTGCGACCGGTCTTCTTTCTCCATAACCTCCTGCCATTAGTCTGGCAGCATCTATTCTGTGGTTACTAATAAGATAAGCCGTCACAGAATTTGCACGACTCCGGGAAAGTCTGAGATTATATGCATCGCTTCCAACGGAATCCGTATGTCCCTGTAATTCAACCTTTATGTCAGGGTGTGTTTTAAGGATTTTTGCTGCTTCATCAAGAACCGGATATGATTCCGGTTTGAGCGTTGCCTTATTGAAATCAAACTTAATACCTTTAAGTGTAATAACCATTCCTCTTTTAACCATCCCTATTTCAACCATATTCTTCTCACCTGCCGTAATCACTTCGGAGTAAATCCCCGGCTCATATCCCTCTGCTTCTGCCTTTATATCATAGATACCGGGTTTCAGGTTCTCATAACCAAAATCTCCCTTTGTGTCCGATGTTACACTGGAGCTGAGTTTTTCAATTGTGAGTGTTGCAACAAGCGGTTCCCTTGTCTTAAGGTCAAAAACTTTGCCTACAAAACTTCCTGTTTCCGGTTTTTTCTTACTCATTACAATACTAACCCGAGTAGTTTTCCCCGCAGAAACTATAACTTTTTTGCTAGAGTATTCGTATCCTGTTGACCATGCCGCGACAGCATAGGTATCAGGTTCCAGGTCCTTAAAAGTGAATAGTCCAGATTCTGCAAGCACCTTCGGTTTTTCGGTATTGAGGATGCGGATAAGTGCAGTAACGATTGCGTTTTGCTCATCAACAACAAACCCCTTTATTGCACCTTTTTTCGGGGGAACTTTCTTATTTAGATTGACATAGGATAAGGATGCAGAGATACGAGGAGAAAAACTCGCTCCGAACTGTTCAAACTTTGTAAGTGCAAGTGCAAATTCAATTGGGTTGTGCCCAATTTTTAAGCCCACATTTGCATCTCTTCCATCAAGGTCAAAGAGTAATGAGAAATCCTTCGTTGCTCTTATTTCCATTCCAAGTATCAAACCGATTCCCCAGTCATCGCCCTGTTCGTGATACATATTAGAATTGAAGAATTTCGAATGTGGTCCATAACCGACATATCTGCCTCTTCCCAGACCAAATGTCATATCCACCATTGAATAAGGAGAAAAGGTTGAAACAAGAAATGCAGAACCCAATTCAAATGGTTTCTCATAGTCTGTTTTCGTGGAATAGTCGAGGTCATCATCCCAACCTGTTGAATCGCCGTGTCCAACCTCTGAAACGTCCATTGCATAAGATAGTTGGTGTATACCCAGCGCAAAATCAAAGTTTTCGCCGCTGTATAGCTTTTGACAGAAACCCATAGCTGCCGTAAGATTGCCTATAGTGTAAATATCGAGATAACCCTCGAATGATCCTCCTAATCCTAAAGATGCATGTATATTCTTGTCAAAATCATCCATGGAATGATCACTATCCAATGCAATCGAACCATCGAGCCCTATACGGTAAGCCATATTTGGCAGAACATTCGCTGCCGGGATGTCAATCAACCCTGATGTACGGTTAAAATCCGCAAAACCTGGAACTACGAAAAGTAGAACTGCAAAAACAACCAACACATTTTTCATACTAACTCCTTTTTTAATCACGGATACTACATAGTCTTTTTAGTTTGTTTGGTTTGTTTAGAGCGTTAGTATCGTTTGAGACACTGTACTGCATCATCTGGATTCCTGCTGTTGCAGGAATGACGGAAAAAAGGCGACTCATTACACACCCCGTCATATACCACTCGGTATATGACACCCCTCTTTTTAGAGGGGATTACACCCCGTCACTTTTCCTTCACTTACATTCAGAACAGGCATTGACACCCCGTATAATCACCACGAAAGAAAATACATCCTGGGTGACAGACGGGGCAGGCCCCTCTTTTTATTGGTTAGTCGTTATTTGACTTCCACGTATATTTGCTTCTCTGTGTATTTGCGCTGCGTTATTTGTTGTGAACAATAAATATACTATAAATATACTACTGAATATACCATGAATTACACATCTCTGCAGTCAATTTGCTAATTTCGCACATTCAGAAATTTCGCATTTCACAAATGGTGCAACTTTTCGCGGATTTTCATCTCTTCAATCCTTAATCGCAATATTCGCAGTATCGCCTTGTTATAACGCCGCCTCTCGTCTCTCTCTATTCTGTAATAAACATTAGCACCCAGGTGCCTCGATGCAATAAAATTGTCTTTTTCCAAAATCGATAAATTTCTGGATACCGTGCTCATTTTTTTTCCCAGTTCCGCAGCTATTTCACTCACTGATAGCTCATCTTTTTCTAAAAGAAGAGTGAGAATTTTTATCCGCGTTTCTGCACAAACACTCTTAAATAAACGTAGTATAAGTTCCATAAGTTCTTAGTTTACATAGTCTTTTTGGTTTGTTTACAACGAAGTATTTAATTCCACTAATTAGAGCGTTTGAAGACACTGTACTACATCATCTGGATTCCTGCTGTTGCAGGAATGACGGGAAAATGGCGACTCATTACACACCCCGTCATATACCATTCGCTATATGACACCCCTCTTTTTAGAGGGGACTACACCCCGTCTACTCTGCAGACACCCCTCTTTTTAGAGGGGATTAACTTAGTCGGATGGATTACTCAAACTTGTCCTGATGAAAATCAGGAATGACAACCTTGCGTGCTTGGTGTTTCTCCGATACACCGATACACCGTTACTCCGATACTCTGCTCTAATGGCGTCCTTGCAGTTTCTCCGTTTCTCCGATACACCGATACACCGTTACTCCGATACTCTGCTCTAATGGCGTCCTTGCAGTTTCTCCGTTTCTCCGATACACCGTTACTCCGATACTCTGTTTTAATGGCGGCGGTGCTTCTTTCTCCCCTTTTCTTTCTTCTCCCCATCCTCTGAATAATAATCGTAGTATTTGTAGTAATAATACTTGTAAGAACCATAAACATGCCTTACATCTATGTCGTTAAGAACCGTACCAAGTAGTTTTATGTGTACATACTCCGCATTACTCTTTGCCTTTTCCGCTATGTCCCTTGTTGTTTTTCCAGAACGGATGACAAAGACCACACCGTCCACCTCCTGTCCAATCACGACCGGGTCTGTTACCGCGATCATTGGCGGTGAATCCAGTATTATCACATCGAATTTCGATTTGAGTTCTTCGAGCACTTGTTTCATCTTTTTTGAGCCCAGTAATTCCGACGGATTCGGTGGAATAGGACCCGATGTTATAACGGAGAGGTTTTCGATTTTGGTTTTCTTGATTGCATCAGCAAGTTTCAACTCACCCGTCAAGACTTTTGAAATTCCCTCATCCTTCTCTAAACTGAATAGATGATGAATCATAGGCTTTCTCAAGTCCGTATCGAGCAGCAGCGTTTTCTTTCCAGCCTGTGCTTCCGTTATCGCAAGATTGCTTGCCGTAAGCGTCTTGCCCTCTTTTGGTGCAGGACTTGTAACAACCACTGTCTTTATTCCATTATCCACGGAAGCAAACTGCAGACTTGTCCTAAGGCTTCTGTAAGACTCCGAAATGGGCGACCGCGGTTTGTAATGAGTAATCAGTCTGGTCTCGATATCTTCTACTTCTCCTTTTCTGCCGTCTGTTCTGATGGAAGGTATCGAAGCAAGTATTGGCATTTTAAGTGTATTTTTTGCATCTTCGACTCCCTTAATGGACGTATCAAAATATTCTATTACGAAAGCAATACCCATAGAAATGATAAGACCCATAATAAAACCTAACAGTACATTGAGTATTTTTCTTTTCCATATCTGCTTCTGTGGAATGACTGCTTCATCCAGCATGGAAACAGTTCCAATTTCGCTTGCTTCTGAAATCTTCGCTTCCTCGGACTTCTCGAGCAACATCATATAGACCTTCTCATTTGCTTTTCTCTGTCTCTCGAGTCTTGCAAGTTCTACCTGGCTATCGGGGATATTCCTAAATTTCGTATCGTATGAATTCAAGATTTTTCTGTATGAATTTTCTTTAGCTTTTGCCACCTCGCTTTCGATCTGAAGATGTAAGGACTCGAGGATTAAACTCTGAACCTGCGTAAGCGCATCGATCTGTCCTCTGTTTTTAAGAAGCAAAACAATCGTTTCGTTCATCTTATTTTTAATCGCCCCAAGCTTTGAGTCTATTTCCTTCATTTTTGGGTCACTATTAGAATATCCCTGGATAGCAAGAGATGCTCTATTGTTCTCAAGTGTGGACAGGGATTTTTTTAGGTCTTCGAGAAGAGGCAATGAGATATCCGTAGATGTTTTAAGAAATTCTTTCTGCTCATCAGTCAATTGAGATTTTACTGCACTTAGATTTTTCTCCACTCCTCTTCTCTCGATCTTTGCCTTCTCATGCAGCATCTGTAACTCTGCAAGTTGAGTAATAAACTCTTCCGTCTCCCTCTGCAAACCAAGCACTTTATGAGTTTTCTGGTATTTTCGAATATCTTCTTCCGCCTTCTTTAATTCAGATTCCACTATTTTCATCTGTGATTCTGCAAATTGTCTTACGCCACTAACTTCTCTTCTTTTGTCTTCGATGTTGAATTGGATATATGTTTCTGCGATTTGATTCGCAAAAAGCGCAGCAGTATAAGGCTTTTCCGTTTTACACTTTAGTTCGATTATATCCGAGTTTTTGATGGGCGTTATGGTAGTCGAGTTTTTCACTTTGCCGACTATTTTCGATTTACTGTCTGTCCCGATACTTTCCATATCAGCGGTGGAAAAATTCGATGCTACCTTCTGCATCAAAGAATTGCTTTTTAGAATTAGAGTATGGTTAGTGATCTCCGTTGCCTTACTATATCCAAACTCCATGCCAGGTAAAGAACTTGGTAGTTGTTTTATAATGATAGTTGCTTTTGCCTCGTAAACTGGTGGTTTACGGAAGGTGAAATAAATAGTCGAAACAAAAGTAGCAAGGAAAAGGATAAGTATTAACCACCTTCTCCTCATAATTATTGTAATATATGTATTTATATCTACCCTATCTTCTTTTTCTCCATTCATAATTTTTGCACCAAAAGGTAAAGGTTAACGAACACTACAATGTTCGAAATAAAAGATGCAGCCGAGCGCACCTTCTTCCAGAGATTCGATTTTATTATTATAATATCACCTGATTTGAGAAAAATGGGCTCCTTGGATTTTTGCTTTGAAAGATAATCTCCCAGATTTACATTTGTTTCCTGTCCCCCTGCCTGTCCCCTTATAAGCTTGACATGTGCCAGGTCCGCATCAGGCGTAGGACCACCTGCAAGGGAAATCAATTCCAGTATGTCCGCATTCGATTCTACATAGTAGAGTCCTGGAGATTTCACTTCTCCCCATATATAGAGCTTTGTTTTGATTCCTCCTGTCGGTATCTGTAATGCGAACAAAAACGCAAGAAAATATAGCATATAAACTCCTCTCTTTACTTACTCATAGCTTACTTAGTTTGCGCACTCTTTTTAGTTTTTTTAGTTTGTTTAGTTTATTTGGTTTATTTGGTTTATTTGGTTTGTTTGGAACGTTAGTATCGTTTGGAGACACTGTGCTGCATCATCTGGATTCCTGCTGTTGCAGGAATGACACTTCATAGACGAAGCCGTTTTATTACAGCATAGCATTTAATTACAGCAAAGCGTCGGGGCTGGAAAGTCCCTCCGACAACTCTAATTCACGCAGGCTAAAGCCTGCGGCTACCTCCGATACTTTGCTCGCTCGTTCTCACATTTCACTCCGAAAGCAGGAGCCTCTGTGCGTTTTGACCAAGCAGTTCATCGGTTTTAGGTCTTCCAACAAGTTTCTCAAGCAATGGTCTCACCTCAGCAAAGTCAAATCCCCATTCTTTGTTGTGAGTGTCCGTTGCCACGAAATCTACGATACCTTGTTTTAACAAATTTATTACTACCTTTTTTACCGTTTTATTGTATCTTCCCAAAATGGATTTCGAGTTTATCTGAACGAGAACTCCCCTTCTCTTCCACTCTTTCAGTTTATCCGGCTCTTTCTGTATCGAAAATGCCCTTTCCGGATGCGCAATAATCGGAATTAATCCCTGCGACTGGAACCAGAATATTTCTTTCTCGCAGTTAAGAGGATAGGCTACGAAAGGAAGCTCGATTAGAATGTGTTTGCCTCCATTCATCGAATATTGAGTAACTATTTCTGGTTTGATTTCAAATCCAACAGCTATTTCCGCACCTTGAAAAAGTTTTATATTGATACCCTCTTCGCCTATCTTTGCTTTCAGATTCCGAAAAGCGTTCCTTATTTCCTTTGGAGTTGGCTCATATAATCCTTCTAACACGTGAGGCGTCGCAAAAACCGTGCTTATTCCCTGTCTTTCCGCATCTCTCAAGAGCTCAATCGAATCATCCATATTCTTAGCCCCATCGTCCATACCAGGTAAAATATGTGTATGAATATCAATCATTTGTTTTCACCACAGAGACACAGAGAACACAGAGAAAACATCAATTAAAGGGTCCCTACTCCCCGCCAAAGCAATTCAAACAGGGATTGAAAGAGAATCTAAAGAGATTTTCCCATTCCATTACCTAAAACCCAATTCAAAAGATAGCCACGGTTACTGTACGGTTTATTTAGTTTATTTAGTTTATTTACTTTATTTAGTTTTTTTAGTTTATTTACAACATCGTTAGTATCGTTTGGCATGTTTATATCGGCACTGGGAGTCCCTCTTACATATTACATTGCGCATCTTAAGAGTTTTCGCACTTCATGAAATTCGAAACTGAAAGAAGAAAAAAAATACTGTTTGGAAATTTACAGACGAATTCTAATGGAAACAAGCGCTACTCAACACTAATGCTGCATCAAATCCACAACCTTATTATCCACCCAATGCTTTCTGCCGTGTCCTTGCTTTACCGAGATATTTCTTGGCTCCCGAGTGCCCAGATCTGTATCTCAAGATCTTCTCAAACATATTTATTGCCTTTTTATAGTTTCCGCTGCTGAAATAACCAAGTCCTTGTTTGTACCATTTGTTAATATCTGCTTCCGTAACACCAGGTGTCGGAGGTTTCTTTTTACCTACCTCTTTAGGTGGTGCTTTTTTGGCTTGAAGTCTTTTCGTCAATTGATCTACCTTTGCAGCAATATCCGTATTATTTTCATCTATAGCAAGCAATTCCTTATACTTACTTAGAGCACCCTTATAATCTCCCTTGTTCTCCATAACCTTTGCAGCCATTTCAATGTCACCGAACTGCTTTGTAAATGCTGCTCTTGCTTTTTCGTAGTATGATGTTGATTCTTCATGTCCGGGTTTTAGAAAAAGGCATCTTTCAAGATGCGTCATTGCATTTTTATATTCGCCCTTGTTGAAAGCAGTAACACCACTTACGAAGTTGCTATCGAATTCTTTCTCTTTTTCTAATTCTTCTTTCGTGGGTTTTCTCTCGAGCCCGAGTTTAAATTCTTTCGTTTCCTTTCCTTTAAGGGTCAGCTTTATCTGTTTCCATTTGTATCCCGGTATTACAACCTTCATCATATATTCACCAGGTAGAAGTTTCAACCTTACCTTACCCTTCTTACCCGAAACTGAACTCTTTTTATTGTTCCTCTCAAGGTTAACGCTGAAATCAAGTGCTTTCCCGGTATCTTTATCATAAACACGAATGGAAACTAAAGAATATTCTGGCGCTTTCGGCATTGCCATACTCGAGAAGGATGCTCCAAACGAAAGTCGCGTTCTATGGCTTTTTCCAATCTGCTCGAAATGCGTCCACGCAAGTTCAACTTCCGCAATGGGAAATTTATAACTTATACCGGTATTGACATCCCTTCCATCGAACTCGAACATATAGGATAGCGGCTCAACAATCTGCCATCTTCCGCCAAAGAAGAGACCAACTGCATCTTCGTGAGCTTTACCCAGCAATTCCTGCTGATCGGTCGATGCAAACAGCATATCCGAATTGAACCAGTGGCTGTGAGGACCGAAACCTACGTATTTGCCGCGCCCAATTCCAACAGTATACTCCCCGTAAGAACCGCCAAAATTCTTTGTGGAAACAAAGAACAGACTAAACTGCTCATGCGGTCGCCTTGCGACTTTGATATAATCTACATCATCGGAGTATCCAAAATGCTCCGACTGTCCTAATTCCGATACATACTTCCTGTACGTAATATTATGCATACCAAATGCAATGGAAGGTGCTCCCCCGCTTTCCCTTAATAGAATGCTATTGAAGTTGATGGTGTAATCTACCGTCGTAAGCATAGAAATAGTAACCTCTCCCCAATCACCAATTCCATAAGCAAAACCAGTGTTGAAATCAGCAGGACTGTCCAGATAGTCCCCAATGGTCAATATTCCTGAAGAGTAAACCTTCCAGGTTCCACCCTTGATAACTTTGGCTACAGGAATATCAATCAGACCCGAGGTCCGATCAAAATCCGCATATGCAAATGAGACAACAAGGGAAATAAGAAAAACAAATATAATTAGTTTTTTCATCTTTTCTCCTCTTTATCGTATTTTCGCACGATTAAAACATTGATTCACCGCAAAGAAGTAATTCAGTAATTCGTAGCGGATTCACCACATTTATGAATAGCCTTCGGCTTCTTCGGACGCTACCAACGTCCTTCCAGAATAACCGTACCTTTATCCAATCCTCCCATTTTCATTATAGCAAATCAATAGGTCTAATATAGTATAATTCAATTGAGCAAAAACTATGCCACAATGTATTCGACAATTTAAGTGCTTATTTCACAAACTTTAACAGCTATCAAATTCTATTAGAACAATAAAAAAATGTCCAGAATCTGAACAAGTTGTTCAGGAAATGAACACTTTAAGTCGTTACAAGATTTTTTTTAACTACTATGCTATTTCAATGTTGCATCCTCTTTTCAACACAAATTGCTACGAACAATCACTGATTTTGTGCTCCAGCAATCAAACGAAAAACATTCGCCCGACACCGATTAGTCTCCTAATTTCCATTTTCTAATTTTCTATTTCACTCATGCTCTCCGTCAAATGTTGAGACCTGACCCCTCTGCTCTTTCAAAAGCCAAGTGCTGCAAGCAATGCAATTAAGGGTTCAACAGGCACCCTGAAACGTGCTTCTCCAACCTCTCCCGGAATTATGAGAAAAAATGCGATTGAAATAAGCACAAAAAGCGTTACAATATTGAAATGGTATCTTCCTATTCCCTTTACAACCATATAATACATTGCGAATTGATATATGATAACGGCACAAATGAATATCCATATACTGAAATCGATTTTTTCAATCCTTTGCCGCACAAACAATTTGCTTGCAGCAAGAACCTTTGCCTTCAGAATAAGTTGCAATGATTCCCTGTATATCGGTCTTAGCTTTATTACGCTACCTTTACCCTGCAGTACTGCTGCTGTGAAACCAATGTTAACCGGAATAAAGGTATGCAGTATTCCTATCATTTGATTTTTGAGAAAAGAAACCGGGTGCGATATTACGAGCTTAATTGCATCTGCTGCAAGTCTATTGCAAAGAGCGGGATTATCATCAAAATGCTCGATATCGTAATCACTTAATCCATACTTCTCTTTCTCGTACTTTAAGAAAGTATCCTTTGCCTGATTTCTCGAAACATTTTCAATATCCGCAACAATGGATGGAGCATTGTATATCACAAGGTTAACCGAATGTATTTTTGTGTAGAAAAACCGTTTAAAAACCAAAGCGTTTCGCACAGACCAGAGAAATGGAAGCAAAATAATCGAAATGAGAAATACAGATATTATCTTACCGTGCACTTTTTTATAAATCAAAAAAATCAGTGGTAAAACAGGGAATACAAGGGCAATCGGTCTTATGAATATTGAGATGCCTAAACTGAAACCAGAAATAAGAACGATACCCTCTCTTTTATTTTTAAGATATAGAAGAAAAAACAAAACCCCAAGCAGAAGAAAAATTGTAAAAAGTGTTTCTGCTAAAATCTGAGTTGCAAACAACGCCTGGTGCATATTAAAGGTATACAGCAAGGCTGCAATCATACCGACTTTCTCATTGAACAATACCTTTCCAAAAAACAGCAGTATCAAAACCATGATAACATCCATAAGTAACTGAGCTGCTACTACGAAAACGGTCTTTTCCAGAAAAACACCGTACATTAATGCCAAAAACAAAGGATAACCTGGAGTCCTAACCGGGTCTTTGATCTCTGGATTAGATAAATACATAGAATATGAATGGTTATGTAAGAGGTTGGTTGCAATAAGATTGTAACCCACACTATCATGGCTCGTGTAAGCGGTCGTCGGATTTTGAAGCACCATAATAAAGAACGGTATCCTGACAATTAATGCAAGCAAAATTAAAAGAATAATATGTTTTTTCATTGCTTATGCGATTTTTCTTTCTCTTCTATTATGTTTTCATACACTGATATTATTTTTTTTGTCTTCCCTTCCCATAGAAACTGTTTTGCCTTCTCCCGTACTTTTACCTTGAATGATTCCGGATTTGCTTTGATTATACGGTTTATTGCACGCGATAACTCTTTAGTGTTATCCCCGGAAGGCACAATATAACCTGTCTTGCCATCATCGACAATCTCCGAAGCACCAACCTCTGAACTGACAACTACGGGTAAGCCCATCGCCATCGCTTCAAGCACGGGATAACCAAAAGGTTCATAGAGACTTGGAAGAACAAGCAAATCGGAAACCACATAGTAATCGCCGATATTCGACCTAAATCCTGCGAAATGAACATTTTTGCCGACACCTTGTTCTGTAGCAAATTTTTTATAACCTTCTCTATCCCCCCGTCCCACAATCAGTAGCAAAGTATTTTTCGGAAGAAAGGCAAGACACTTTATTATCTGCTTCAATCCTTTTCTTTCCCACTGACTGCCAACGAATAGAATTACTACCGAGGAATCTTTAATACTCATACGTTCCCGTTTTCGCTTCCTAAAAGAGGTATCAAAATCTTTGAAGAAATGTTTTTCGATACCGGGATACAACACTATTGGAGGTTTTATCTCGTATTCCCTTTCCAACTCTCTTGCAAGTAAACAGGAAACTGCTAAAACTTTTTTTGCATTCCTGAAGCTTATCTTTTGAAAGGTTGCTGCTGTATATGTTCTCAAATCCCAGTATGATTTCCGAAAAAAGGAAAAATCACGGAAGAGATTATTCTTCTCAGCCAATATCCTGTTCTGACAAATATGCGCAGAGGCAACATCGGGGTGAAGATAGAGTGGTCCCATAGAATGGATAATGTCAAAAGTCCCTTTCTTCAAAACTTTCTTAAGGAAAATCATAAAACTGTTTACACTTAGCAAATCCTTTTTGCCAATGGCTGGTATAAGGTGAACTTTTGCATTGGTTTTTCCAACAATTTCGTTGGTAAATAGGTGAACTTCTAATTTTTCCGAAAGATGCTTCACCAACTCGTATGCATACTTTTCGACACCACCGTACTGATAAGTTCTAAAAGAGATAAGGGCTATACGCATATACACACAAGTTAAAAGTGAAAAGTTAAATCTGAAAACATGCAAGAAACGATATTAACGATCTAAACACTCCAAACGAAATTACCAATTACTCAGTTACTAATTACCAATGACTATTAACTAATGACCATTGACAAACTACTCAGAAGGACAACAGGTCCATTGCAGCGTCGAAAACCTCTTCTGGTGTAATTTCCTGTAAACATCGGAAATTGTATTGGCACATGGGAATATGGTAATTATAGCAAGGTGAGCACTGTAATTTCTTTCTAACTATTCTTGATTCTATTCCCCATGGTTCGTTCTTTTCAGGATTGGTTGGACCATAAATTACGACCGAAGGAGTCCCTGCAGCTGCCCCAAGGTGAACAAGCGATGTATCGTTTGCAATTATCAGGTCGAAGTTTCCAACGAAATGGGTCAACTGTGGAAGCGTCAACCTTTCCCTCAATATCTTCAAATTCTTATGCTTAATATGCCTGGCAATATAATCAATTTCTTCCCTTTCTTCCTCTGTTCCTACGATAACACTTCTCAACCCCTTACTCAGTAACTTTTCTGTAAGCTCCTTGAAATTTTTAATATCCCATCTTTTGAATGATTGTCTCCTTCCTGAACCCGGTTGAATTGCAATCAGTGGAGGCCCAATCTTATCACGCACAAGATTCTTAAGAACCTGCTGTGCAAGTTTCTTGTCTTTCTTTGATATGTCAATTTGCAGAGTAGTCTGGCATTCTTTCACAAGGGGCTCTATAATCCTGCAATTAGTTAATACTTCATGTTCGTTTCTCTGCTCTGTTTTGACATTATTTAAGAATCCCCTGTTGTTTCTATCCATCCCTATACGCACTTTTGCACCAGATAAAAAAGCAATCAGTGCCGTCAAGAATGTGGGCGACATTGCAGTTGAGATAACGGTATCAGGTTTGTATTCCTTCAAGAGAAAGAGCAATTTAAAAACACCTTTTAACGAGGGCTTATCCTTTACCTTAAGAAAGACATCCGGAGTTTTTGAGAACATTTCCTCAGCTATCCCGAGAAATGAACCGATAGCGATATTCGCACCCGGAAACTTCTCTCTGATGGCATACAGGGCAGGTGAAAACAAAATGTAATTACCTATTCCTCCCCACAGAAGAATTGCGATGCGATGAGGTTCAACTATTTTCTCCGGTCTCGAAACAAGGGCGTTCATAAAAAAACCAGTAACACCAATTATTGTTCTAACAAAATTACGCAACACTATGTTAGTCATTTATCTCGTCAATAATATATCCACTTAATATCTTACTTCAAACCGTTCATAAGATAGAATAGCACCGCCTTTATTTTTCCTATCTGAGATGCGGCAAAATACCAAAGACTATTCTCATTCCCTCTTAAAATACTTATAGGAAAGCGAAGGAAACCAGGAGCTGAAACATCACCAATAAGCCAATAAAACAATAGTGGTAAGATTCTGTCCATTCGTTTCAGATGCTTCATAAAAAGATAAGCCGTATTATGCCCATACCAGTATGCAAAAATCGGGTCTGGATACATTACACTGTTCTTCCTGTGTTCAACAATAATTTCAGGGTCATATATTACCTTAGTCCCGGATTTTGCAATAGGGAAAAAGATATCCTGTTCCCATCTCACGCGACCAATGAGGTTTTCATCAAGCTGTCTCAAATGTTGTCTCCTTATTGCCATATTGCAACCCTTCAAGAACATTACTTGTCTATTCTTAGTTCCCCTATGTTGATTTCCAACAATATATCCCTTCCATTTCAATATTCCAACTTCATCTGTTCCTTGAAACTCTTTTTTTCTCTCCTTGAATGTAATAATGTCTTTACCGCCGCAGGCAGCAATATCAGGGTTAGCAAAATGCTCTGCTAACTTCGATAACCATTTTCTTTCCGGAACAACATCCTCATCCAGAAAACAAATGATATTACCACTAGACCTTCGAATTCCAGCATTCAAGACCGCGGGCATTCTGGACATTTGTTTCAGAGGAATTGGAATGAGTGTTGCCCCGGTTTTTTTTCTTTCCTCACTCAACACTTGCTTGGTTTCCCTGTCAGCAGAATAATACAAAATAATTGTTTCATCCGCTTTTTGAGTTTGCTCATCAAGTCCACTAAGGCATGTTTTTATTTTTTCAGGATTTTTGTATGTTGGAATAATAATGGAGAATTTCATTCTTTACATAAGGTTAACACATTCCGTCAATTTTAGGTTAAGGGAAACATAGTTTGAGGTTTAGGTTAAGGCAGGTATAGGCAAAGGTATAGAAAAGAACGGGTTAAGGTTAAGGTTGAGGGGTAAAGACAGGTAGAGGTAAAGAACTTCATTTCGGATTGCGGATTTCGGAAACAACTACTTCGAAGAATCAAACAAATAACAGCGTCATATATAGATTGTTATATATTAAGTAAAATCCTAAGTTTGTTTTCTGCTTCTTCCAAACTTTTATGTGAGAGAACACCTATCTTTCTACTGATTAACTCTGCAGGAATTGTCATAATAAAATCCATTCTTAACAACGATTTTTTTACAAGACCGTTTCTCTTGGATGCTTGAATAACCAGCTCCAAATCCATTATCTCATCAGGCAGTTTTGAGGTAATTGCAGCCAAAGTATAATCATTGTATCTACGTTTAACACCATAGGAGGAGAGCACAACTGCTGGACGTCCTTTCTGAAATTTAACTCCCTCAGTTTTAAGGAAAGGAAATTTAACGATAACTAAATCTCCTTTGTTATATTTCATATAAATCCTCAGCGTCATTTACCCAAATATTCTCAAGAGATTTTTGCTGCCCCCATAAATAAATGTAGTCTATATCTCTTTTCTTCAGCATTAAAAACTCTACAAAATCCTTAACTTCCTCTAATAATTCTGGAGATAAATTGTCTATTTCTTTTTTTAAATATTCTCTTTGTTTAACCAATGTCTTCATCTTCCACCTCCTTGTTTCATATTATACTAAAATTTAAGGAAAATGCAAGGGAAAAAGATTAACTTCATTTCGGATTGCGGATTTCGGATTTAACACCTTAACAGCAAGTTAAAAATTAAAAGTCAAAAGTTAAATCTAAACAAAGCAATAAAACCATTGCGGGTAACTTCATTGCGGATTTCGGATTGCGAATTGCGAATTTAACACCTTACAACCTAACAGATTTAACACCTAAAACCTGACACCTGAAACATCGAGATTCTTCCATAGTATTGCTTACTCAGACGCTGTGCTGATGGAAATCAGGAACGACAACGAGCGTGATTTGAGTAAGACTTCATAACATTCATCCAAAACCTGAACTCCTTTGTCTAGAGACAACACATCTTTAACAATTCTTTGAGTGTTCTTCTTTATTTCAACAAGATTATTCAACAGATATATTTCCTTCTGTGCCGATAACTCTCTATCCGGGTCTGTGACAATTCCAACATTATACTTCTCTATCAGCGGAGCGATGCCCTTCAAGAATGGAGTACAAACGACTGGAAGACCAGTCGCCAAATACTCACCATCTTTTATTGCAATACAGTATTCCGTCGCAAGAGATTGGCTCTCGAGATGTAAGGCAATATCACCGGCTTTTAGCAAATCAGGGACTTCTTCCGGCTCTGGATTTATGATTGCGAAGTTATCCGGGCTCACTTTCTCTTTTTCGAAAACTGCACTTATTTTCCCGATATTTTTCTTATTAGCTGTAAGAAGCAGGAAAAAACTGTTCTCCTTTAGATTCTTCCACTTCTTAAAATATCTTGCTGCAAATCCAACGTCTTGCCGTGTGCTGAATGTACCGGAATGTATGAGCACAAATTTATCGTCTATATTCAAATTTCTTCTTACTCGAATCCTGCTTTTCTCATCGGGGAAAAATCTGTGCGTATTGACTGAGTTTGGCACAAGCCACACTCTCTTATCCGAACTAAGTATATTCACAACATAGTCCTTAAATGGGGTTGATGTGACGATAACCGCATCTGCTGAGGAGAGCATTTGTCCTTCAGTTGCATTCCAGAACTTTGCAGAAACACAATTCTGCGTAAAAAATCCTGCTTCTATACCTTTCTTTGTATAAACATCTCTCATATCAAAGATAAATCCAACTCCGGTAATGAGCTTGCTAATGCAAGCAAGCAAACCCGCAGGATAACCCCTTGCGTGAATGATTGAAGGACCATAGAGAAGTATGACAAAAAAGAGAATAGGAAAATTCGATAGCAGGAAAAGCGGTATCAAAAGAAACTTCAGGTAAAAACCTTTATGCCTAAAAGGAAAAAGCACAGGAATGAATACAATCCTTGATTTGCTATTGTTAAAAACTGATTTGAGTCTTTTCCTTGCCTTACTGAAAACTCGGAATGTATGTCTTATATCTCCTCTTGTGAAATAGAATGTGAATGGGACAAGACAAAGGAACAAGAACCGCACATTCTTTCTCCTCGTTTTAACACGCAATACGGGCTCTATAAGTTGATACTCTATTGTAGCGGAGTAAAAAGCACGCTCAATTGCTGTGAGAACGAGAACAGTTTTCATATTCTAATCTTAGCCACGGATATTTTGTCTGTTTGGTCTATTTGGTCTGTTTAGTCCATTTAGTCTATTTGGTCCATTTAGTCTGTTTGGTCTGTTTGGTCGAATGGAACAGGTAAAGGTTAAAACACAGGTTTGCACAGTTTACATTCTTCGTGCTTGGTGCTTCGTGCTTAGTTCTTCGTTAACAGCCGAAGGCGTTCGTTTACAGCGAAGCGTCTAATTCACAGCGCCAGCGTTTATTTTACAGCACTAAGTGCCTTAGTTTACACTTCATCCATTATCCTTTACCCTTTATCCTTCCAGTTGGCATCGCCACCTTTTCTTGCGGAGAGAAATCCAGCTCCGGCGAGGAGAACAATTACAGGTTCTACGGGGACTCGGAACCGTGGATCACCAACGGGACCTGGAAGCAATGTGAAATACAAAATGGTAAATATGAATAAAAGAAAAAGGATTTTGTCCTGCCTTGCAAAGTATCCAAACCCTTTTGCTGCAAAGAAATAAACAAATAATTCAAAAACGGAAAGTGTGAGCCATACAATGGAAAACCAAACTGGGAATTTGGCAAATCTTTCCTTAAAAAGCATTTTGATAGCGGAACCAATTCTCGCTCTAAATGAATTTGCTATCAAGTTTTTTACAATCGGACCTTCTTCTGCCTTTCTGGACCCTTCTTTACCTATCACTTTATGGAGCAATGCATATTCGGAAGGCAGGAAAGTATGAATGAAACCTGCAGCGTGAAGAACTGCGTATGTCAAAGGATTCTGTCTTATTACTTTAAGACCATACTGTGCCACGTACTTACACATTTCCGGATTGTCCGTTACATAGTAGTAATCCTCATCTTCTATATTATATTTCCGCTTTACTGCCTCTGCTATTTTTTGTTGAGCATCAATCAGGCTGATTCCCTCTTTCAAGGATATTACAAAAGCAGCGTTGTAGTAACCAATATTCCAGTTCCCAATTGTTGAGAGAAAAACCTTACGGTAAGTAATGTAGTTTCTAACATACCAGGGACTGAGTGTAAGGAAAAAAGCCATTAGGAAAAATAGCACGGAATATAGGCCGACTTTTATTTTTCCTCTAAGGGAAATAATGATGATAAGAATAATCGGAATAAAAAAATACAACGAGATAGGACGCGTAAGTGTGGCAATCCCGAGGGAAAAGCCGGTCAAAACAATAAATAATTTCCACTTAGTTTTAAGAAAAAAGATAAAAAGAATCAGTAAAACAAAAAGAAAGAAAGTAAACAGCACCTCTGATAGAATCTGCCCTGTATATAGAGCCTGATGGGGATGGATGCTATAAAGCAAACCAGTAATCAATCCAACACGCACATTGTGTAACAAAACCAATGAAATGAAAAACATCGCTATTGCAACAAGGGCATCAAGAAGGCACTGTAGGAGAATGATAAACCAGTTTTTATCGCCCGATAGAAGATAAGAAAAAGCAATAAAGAGTGGATAGCCTGGGGTTCTTGCTGCTTCCCTATATCCTGACTCCTTCGAATAAACACTAAACTGATGATTCGATAATATATGTTCAGCAAGAGTAATGTAATTGCTCGCATCACTACTCGGAACAATCGCTCTCTTTATGTTAATGAATATCGGGATGGAAAAAACCAAGCGAAAAACAAAGGTGACGAAAAATATTACTATTAGACTTTTCCTATTTTTTCTCAAAAAGCTTGACATTTTCATTAGCGTAAACTAAATCAGTAAACATCTTTAATTGATTTTCAAAATTCATCCCTTCTTCCATTACAAAAAAGTAATCGTAGAAAGTAAGTAACTTATGCTTATTTTTAATAATGCTATCCTCTATTTTAGGTTTTGGAAATGTCCGTTTATAAAACAGGGGAATATTCCAATCATAAGATGGAATGTTAGCATTACCTTTAGCCAAAACAGTGTAGTAAATAATATGAAGGAAGGGATTGATTACACCCGAGTAATACTCTTCCGTTCCAATACTAACAACCGCTTTACTCCTCTGTACCTTCGATAATACACGCACGCATCTATCAATCTCTGATTCCAGATCTAAGAATGTTTTTTCTCTAACCGAAAGACTAAATAGCGACAAAACAGCTAAAAAGGAAGAGAAGATGAGCTTAAATCTCATCCTATTGGCAGTAGAAGGAAAAAGCAAAAGAATGAAAAATATAAAAGGAAGAATCCTTTGATCCGGTCTCGAGAGTGTGTAAATTTCTTTCGGTACAACCAAATATATGAGCAAAAGCACAAATATTGTGATTTTCCACCGCTTTGCTCCAAGTTTCCAATCTCTCAGAACAAGGAAAAATATCAATAGAAAAGGAATCAGAAGAATAAAAACATCAATATAGGGCGTCCAGGTGCCAAAAACATCTCTGAAAGACAGGAACTTCGAATAAAAACTTGTGTAAAACGAAATATCGAGTGCTGTTCTGTTTGAGATGAAATATGCAGTAAACAAAATTAGAGGAACACAGGACACAACAAACAGTGAGGTTTTCCTCTTGTTGAAAATCGATTCTATCAAAAAAACCAACAAGAAAACAAAGTAAGTGAAAAAGTGTGTAAAGTATAGGATTAGTGAAATCAAAAGTGCGACAGGCAAATTATAAAATTTCCTAGAACTAAATTTTCTTAAAAATACAGGTACAAAAAAAAGAAAAAGGGGAATACTCAAAATAAAATTAATATTCCCCTTTGCGAAAAAATTATTGAATATGAGCAATGGAGCAAAAAGATAAAGAAACAGACTATCAGGATTCAAAGACCGCAAAAAATAATAGAAGGAAGTAAAGAATAAAATCAAATAAATACTCAAAAGAACTTTCCCTGCTATAAACGGTGGGAAAATCTTCATCAACCCCGCAAGTAGCAAAAACCCCGTTGAATAAGGAGGTGGTATGGGCTTGACTGCCAAGGCTGATGAAAAATCAGAAAGGTGTGCAATAATGTATGAAAAACCCATAAAAACAGGCCAATCCTGTAATGGAATATACTTAACACTCCAGATGGGAATGAGGAAAAGTAATGAAAAAATAACAACCAAGAGAACATACAATTGTTTACGGTTTTTCATAGCCCCATTTGTTTTCAATCATATTCCTTGACTCCATTCCGCAATTAAACAGAAGGTCAAGTACTGAAAGGTTGGGAATAAATTTGCCCCAGAGTTGCGGATAAACAAAGGAACCATATTGATAATAGTGAATACTAATTCCTTCTTTTCTGAATTTTTCCTCGTCGATGTAGTTTTTCCCCCCGGCACCCGAAATGTAAACATCACCGTTCAGTGCTTTAACTATCGAAACAAGCAAATCCGTTTTCTTCCCCGTGACATTCATCTGAGATGCAGTGTATGTTTCCGTTTTTACCTTGAGACTACCCATAACAAACTTGAGAAGGGCAATGTTTAAATCGGTCAGGTTTTCCCATTCCCTTGAATATATTACTTTCAGCGGTTCTTCGTAGTAATGAAAAAATGGGGAATTGGCATAATTCATTACAAGCGTTCTGAAATGCTTCGTCTGCCACTTTACGGTTCTGTTTATCTTAACCTGGTTTATATTCTGATAAAATTTGCCCTTTTTGTAAACGGGCACAGTAAGCCATATTGACTTCCCTTGCGAACCCTTTATCCTGTTTCTATGAGTGAAAGACATCCTTGAGAACTGCACATTGTCGAGAAGGACAAGGGCATCTGCCTTGAACATCTTATAAAAAAAACCCGGGTAGGGAATGTAGTTAGGCTGATGAACAGCGATTATGCGAGACATTCTTACATAGTGTATCGGCGTAACGGTGTATCGGAGTATCGGGGATTACACCTTACACCAATTATTTAGATTACTGTTTAACTAACCATTGATCTGGATTTTCAATCATGCGAACCAGTTTTCCTATAATTCTATCGTAGTGTACATCTAATCTTTTGAATGTTGATTCATCTAGGTATTTGCATTTATGACTTATTTCTAACCATACCTGAGTTTCAGCAGCTTCGGTTTCAGAATCGTTAAGTTTGCTAACAAAAGCTGCTCTATACCGCCTTTTCCTCCATGCTTCACCAATATTCGCACAGACCGACCGTGATGAACGTCTTATTTGATTTGTTATTCCAAATTTCTCTTCATCAGCAAAGCTTTTCGTAATAGTGAATATTTCCATCGCTCCTTCTATTGCCATCTTATACACATCTAACTCCCGGGAGTGTTTGACGAAATCACCCATTACAATCGCCCTTTCGCTTTTATGACTTTTTGCTTTTGCATTCCCTTAAGGTTTTCATTGCCTTACCTTTACACCGGTACGCCCATACTCCGATACACATGCATATGCACTTTCATCCCACACCGTTACCCCGACACCCCGATACTCCGATACTCTATTCACAGAACCCACCTCACCACCTCAAAAGCTTCGGCAAACTCCGTGCCAATCTGAACACCGCGGGTTCTGGCAAGACTCCTTATAAAATCCGGTTTGGAATACAACCTGTCCTTTTGAGAGATATATTCTGCTATTGCTTCTATTTTTCTATTGATATGTTTTTCGTGAAGAAGAACAAAAGCTTCCGTGTTGAATGTCAGATTATTCCAGGGAAGTTCATAACCGAACATCGTTTTGTCTTTGAAAGCCCTAAATCCTTCTTCATAAATCGTTCTATGGTCTTGATGAGTATCGTTTGGGGATGGCAAGAAAATTGTATCAGGATTAATATTTTGTTTTAATTCGAGCATTTCATCAAGAATTTCCTGCCTTTGTTCCGGAAACTTCCTGACTTCAAAGTTTAGAAGAATTAACCTGTCTCCGCCTATTCCAATAACCTCCGTTGCTCTTTTTACTTCTTTAACCAGCGCATCCCTGGGAAGGTCAGGTGGAACCGAAGCCTCTGCAGACGAGAAAGCAACATAAAACACTTCCTTTTTCTCCTGAATAAACCTTGCAATCGACCCACCACACCCGAATTCACCATCATCTGTATGGGGCGCCATAATCAAAATTCTTTCAAACATAAAACCTCCATTTATATCAAATATTTATATTCGTACTAACTTTTTCCGGTTATTAAAAATACTTAGTATGAAAATCGATTCAATCATATATGCAAGCGTGGAACCAAAAGCTGCACCATACATTCCATACCGTGGAATCAGAACTATACTAAGCACAACATTAGTAACAACCGAAGCAATTCTCCCTTTCATAATTAACTCCGGCTTACCCCAGACACCTATGAAATGTGAAGCAAGCACCTTTGGAATCGCAAGTAAAACAACACCTGGCAGCAGTATTGCAAAAGGCAAAAAAGCAGGAAGAAAGGCATCCGTATAGAAAATACGAATTAGCGGTCTTGCAATAAATAACAGGACCAACGCAGCAAATACTATTAACAGAAATGTATTCTTTAATACTCCTGGTGTTACCTCCTCTGTCTTTTCACCTGTAACCAATTTTGTGTATAAAACAAGCGAAACTGCTCCAGGCAAGAGCCACAGAGTTTCAGCCATAAATGTGGCTGTCGAATAGAATCCAATCTGCGAGCTTGTACTAAAAAGCTTCAGTAAAATTATATCGAAGCGGTAGTTAAGAAATCCAAGCAATTCAGCGAAAAAAACCTTATGGCCAAACGAAAATCCGTCTTTTAGATAAGAAGAGTTTACTCTACCCTTCAAGTTTATTACTTTGGATAATACAAAGAAACTTGAAATGAAAAGAATTCCATTGACTAATAGCACGGCAGAAATTGCACCTTCTAATTTGTTGATAAAAATTGTCAAAAAAAGGAAAATCAGCGCAAATTTCATAATGTGTTTCGCAAGATTCCATAGATTTTGTGTAAATAATTTGCCTTTTCCAAGAAGTATATCCGGGAAGTAATAGAACCATAAACCCGTAAATACTAAGAGTAAAGGTGTAAGTCTATAAAAAGTGGGTTCTTCAGGGAAAAGCTTCAAGTAAAGAAAATAGCCAGCCAGAGCACCCACTGAACCTATAATAATGCTCAGTAGCAAATCGCTCTTAAAAACATCCCCACTGCTGTATTTCTTCTTGCCTATAAAATATGAACTTGAAACACCATAACCCATATGGGTAAAAGCAACTATAAGTTGCGGGACAACAATAATTGCCACAAACCTACCCTTTCCCTCAGGTCCCAACAATCTATTAAGTAAAATGCTACTCCCTATGCCAAACAGAAACCCCAAAACCTGGCAGGTAAAGGTATGTGAGATGTCTTTCAATACGTTGAATCTTTTGAAAGCCATTTACAAACTCTTCGCAAGGAATACCATCCCGGCAACAATCAGAAGCATTCCCAGTATTCTATATATGTTTATGGCTTCTCCAAAGAATTTCCAGGAAATGAGCAGTATGAAAACATAACCAATGCTTAATGCAGGATAAGCGAAACTCAAATCCGTTTTAGACAACGCTCCAATCCAGAAAAAAGAACCTATCACATAAAGTGCTAAACCAAAAAGTATAAATGGTTGTTTTAATACCGTAATGAGGAACGAACCAATCTTGCTGAACTGCAAACTCAGCTCCCCTGAAATCCTGGTTCCATACTTGATAGAACTCTGCCCTATAACATTCAATATAATACAAATGATAATGTACACCATACCCTTCATACTTACCTCCGTAATTTAGTCGTTTCGTTTAGAACGCTAATATCGTTTAGAGCGTTTTGATCTTTTACTTTTTAACTTCCTTAAATAGCGCATCAAACCATCTATTTTAATTGTAATTGAACACTAATGGGCATTCGTTTCAATCGTTTGAGCGTTTGGAACGTTTTGAGCGTTGATTTTTAACCTTCCTTAAATACCGCAACAAACCATCGATTATTTGAATCTCCCGCAAGGCAAATTCATACCCCTTTTCGAAGTCCTCTTTACTAATATACGATTGATCCAGAGAAATGTAAAGGCAGTTTTGACATTCAGCGCAAGAACCTCGAGAATAAAGCAAGAATCTTATAAATTCTGCATTCGACTGGCTAGCCCAACCTTCTCGCCCTGTGTAATAAGATAATAAAATTTATCTACTACTCAAATAATTCCTAATTCTATTGTGAATATATCTGTGTCCATAAGAACTCTTCAAGTATTTTTCCCGTTTAAATGCATCTTTCTTGCTTATGCAAGCTTCATAATAAACAAGATTAAAAGGTCGTCTGTATTTAGTTGATTCTACTTTCCCTTCATTATGTAACCTAATCCTTTCTTTTAGATCTTTGCATATCCAATATACATTTTTCTATCTCTGCTGCTTTCCAAAACGTAAACATAATACATTTTGGTATTACACGGGGCAAGCAATATTATTCATTATGGAAATTGCTGCTCCTGTTATTTGTCCAGAAAGACGAAAGTCTTTAGCAAATTCAGGCTTTTTCACTAATGCATATATGAATTTCACAAACTCTCTTCCAAGCTGCCAGCACTCCAAATCTTCAAAACGTTCTATTTTCATTCCATTTCCATCTCAACGTTTCAAACAATATCAACGATATTAACGATCAAAACGAGCATAATTCTCTCTTTTAGTATAACCTTTAATCGACAAACCTGTACTTAATAATTGCCCAGATAGCGGGAATTGCATCTCTCCAGGTAATTTTCTTTCCCTCCTTATATCCCCTCCCGTAATAAGTAATAGGCATTTCATATACACGGAATCCTTTTTTTAAAACTTTAGCAGTAACCTCAGGTTCAAAATCGAAACCATTAGACCTTATTGTTATGTTATTGAATATCTCTCTTCTAAATGCCTTTACTCCTGTTTCCATATCTGTTAGAATAGTATTGTAAAGCATATTTGTTAAGAGAGTCAAGAATCTGTTCCCCATATAATGCCAGAAAAGGAAAACTCTGTGAAGTCCCAGGAATCTTGAACCGTAAACCGCATCAGCGTAGCCATCAACAATAGGTTTAATAACTTCTGAATATTGTTCCGGAGGATATTCTAAATCGGCATCCTGGATGATAATAATATCTCCTGTTACACTTCTAAGTGCTGTTCTCACCGCGGCACCTTTACCTCTATTCCTTTTATGGACGAGCATAACAATTTCATCGATGTCATTCAAGAGTTCCTGCGTTCCATCCGTAGAACCATCATCAACTACGATGATTTCCTTCTCCACAGAAACTTTCTTCACCCGTTCAATAATATTCTCAATACAGTCTTTCTCATTATATACAGGCATTATTACTGACAGTTTCATGGTCGCTCCCAGTTAAAAACTAAGATGGTTGCATTTGTTCAGTGCGTAGGGAAAGGCAGGTATAGGTTGAGGTAGTTGGCATAGTTTACGTAGTTTGTTGAGTTTACTGAGTTTACATAGTTTACTGAGTTAGGTGACAGGAAACAAAACAAGAACACAACCCTTCGACTTCGCTCGGGTGGGAAGCACAGGAGTACAAAAGCAGGAACGTTTAGAGCCTTTAGATGTAAACAAATTCATTTTTTCCTTTTTCGCCTTCTTGCTTGAATTAGTATGTCTATATCAATTTTATCCTGTTTACGTCTTGACGCTTTTTTATTTCTTATTAATTCGTTTAAACCTATAAAGTAAACCTTTTCTTTACCATATTTCGCACTCTTTTTATTTTTCCATACTAATTCAAAACTGCAACCAGATATTGAGGTTATTATGTCCACTCTAATAGGTTCATAACCTAACTGAATAATTTTGTTTCTTTGGGTGAAATCTTCCTCTTTTAAGCCAACCCCCTTAAAGCCAAACATATTTAATGCCTTAATGATATTTCCAGCATTCTCTGTTGAGGGAAATACGAGAATATCCAAATCTTTTGTATAGCGTGGTTTAGCGTAAAAGCCAACTGCAAATGCACCTACAATACAATATTTTACCTTAAACCTGTTGAATAATCTTAACAGATCTTCGTAATCCTTTTCTGTTTTCATTCTTTTTACCCCTTTTGAGCTTAAAATATGTCTCTCTTAGATATTGTATTATTTCTAATCTTTTAGAACCTGTCATATTCAAATAATACTCCTCATCAAATTTTTCCGCATCCTTGAATGATTTTGCTTTATTTACCCATATTTTATCCATTTTTCATCTTCCTTTCAATAATGCTTGCTGCGCGTTTCCAGGTAAATTCCGTTAGAACCCGTTTTCTCCCTTGCTCTCCAAGTTTACCTGCAAGTTCAGGATTCTCAAGTAATTTTATAACTGCATTGCCAATTTCTTCAGGACTCTCAGGGTCCACCAGTATTCCGGTCACTCCATCAACAACAGCATCAGATATTCCGCCTGAACACCCACCAATGACTGGTTTTCCAAAATAATTGGCTTCCAAGAAAACAAGACCAAATCCCTCAACATCTCCTTTTTCTGCAATAAATCTACTTGGCATAACGAAAACATCGCAGTTTTGATAGAAATGCTCAATATTATTTACGTCACCAAAGAATTCTACATTTTTGCTCAACTTCATCTTATCTGTCAGTTGGTGCAGTTTTTTCTTCATAGAGCCATTCCCCACTATCTGATATATGACATTTGGAAATCGTTTCAGAACCATTGGTAATGCCCTAAGCACAACTTCATGACCTTTTCTTTCCACCAATCTACCAACGGTTAAAATTTTATTTTCATCATTTTCCAGTCTTTTCCTCATTGCTTTTTGACTTTGAGCAAAGTTAACACCAAAAGGAATTAGGACGATTTTCTCTTCCGGAACACTCATTTCCAACAAGGTTTTCTTAACAAAACGATTCGACACAAAAAGGCAATTACAGCGTTTTAATAGAAATTTCGCAAACGCTTTCTTGAATTGACTCAGTAAACCTCTAAACAACAGTTCCTTCCCGTGAACAATTATTCCTAAAGGAGCATTTAGAATCCTTTTACCAATAATACCAATCAACAAGTTCGTAATATGACCACATATAACAAAAGAGTAATCATTTTTCTTTGCAACTCGACCAATTAGAAACACAGTTCTTACTAAAAATGCAAATGGTCGTCTAAGTATAAAGAACAATAATTTATCAATAAATCTGTTCTGCCTTAATCCATTTGTTCTAACAGTTGAGAAAGGCAATTTTCCATCATCCCGAACATTGTATCCAGAATAATACGGAGCAATAACAACACATTTGTCCCCAAACTGCGTTGCGAGACCAAGAATGGTCCCCTGGATCCCACCTTTTGAGGGGTAGAAATCATTGGTGATTATTAGTATCTTTTTGCGTTTGCTCACAATACTACCCAGTAATTAGGTAACTAAGTAATTAGTAATTCAATTTCGAACGTTAGAACGTTAATATCGTTTGGAGCGTTGTCTAACCAATTAACTTCGTAATTGAGTAACTCAGTAACTGCTAATTACACAAGAATGCGAGGTTGAGTATATTTGCCTTCGGTGTATATTCGCTTCGTTGTGCATTTGCCCCGCGTTATTTGTTGTGAACAATAAGTATACTATAAATATACACGATTTTTCTCCTCGTCTTTTTCTCTCCTCGTCTTTCCCTCATCTCTCTTGTATCCTTCTTTCGCCTTTTCACTTTTAACTTTTACCTTGCTTTTTAATTCTCCGATACACCGATACTCCCTCACTCCGTTACGCTATCTTTAACACTTTCGTAATGTAGTTTCCATAACCTTAGTTCCGGGTCTCCCTTAATCTCAGCTACGGTTTCTCCACTATATTCAGCAACAATTTCATCGGCATACTTCTTTACATATTCATTTCCTTCTTTATCCGAACGAATTACAGTAAGAAGGAAAAACTTATCAAAATCATATTTTTCAAAATCAATAGGAATTCTATTCTTCCAGTAAACAAACATTGCAACTTCTCTCTTCCCCCAGGCAGGTTGAAAGAACTCCATCCCATCATAGTTCGTAAGAATTAATGATTTGGTATTTGTGTTTTCATAAATTGTATTCTTATATCGTTCTTGTTCGTTTAAGAATCCCTGATGTTGGTATATCATCCCTATATTCAAGATGATAAAAACCACTACTATGAACCAGAAAAAAACTGTTACAGGGACAACACATTTCCTTTTTAACCGTTCAAGCACATCCGCATAGGATAGCAAGAAAATCGGAACAACCGGTAAAAGGAATCTTGTCCCAACAATAAATGTTTTCACCAGATTTTTTCCAGGTGCTACTGTAAAATAGTAGTATGACGAATAAAAAAGAATAAATAAGAGGACAATAAAAAACAACAAGTAGCGAAATTTCTTCAGAAAAAATAGAGTAAAGAACATAAAGGGATATATTAGACTCAGAGAAATGACATAGAATAGAAGATTATGCGGGAGAAACTTCGCGCTGAAAGTTCCCGTTACTCCCAGAGGAGTTTTCAGAAAACCACCAAATGCAATTTTATTATAAAAAAGAAGCAGGAGAAAACCTGGAAGAAATCCAAGAAGAATCTTAAAGAACGACGACCTAAAAAAAGATACCCTTTTTATACTTCTGATGGCTTCAGCGAATGTAAAAATAAGAATCGGGAGAGCAAGAAGAATACTCGAATATCTAAAAAGAGAAATTATCCCAAGAAAAAATCCGCAGAGAAAATAGTAATTCTTCCTCCTCAGGAAAAAATAAAGAGCAATGGTAAAAAAAACGGCAGAGGGGATGTCTGCCATTATCGTTCGAGAATAAAGAACCGATGTGGGATATAGCAGATACAGCAGAGAAAAATATGGCGAAATGCTGTAGATTCTCAGAATCTTTATGAAAACAAAAAAACCTATTAGGTGGATAATTAAAGGTAGCAAGAATATGCACTTCCATCCTAAAAAAGTGAATGGAATTAGTAAAAAGGAAGTTCCTATAGCATATTTTGTAATGAGATGATCCGAAGGTGTTTTAATAGAAGATACCACCGGAATCCCCGCAACATCACCAAATATTGTCCCACCCCTCATCACATAAGCCTGCGCCAAATATCCAGCCTCATCATGTATTGCATAGATAGGAGGATAAAAAATAAACCAGAAAACTGCGAAAATCAACCCACAAATGATTAACCCAAATTTATGTTTCTTTTCTATCAACATTCTGAATTATTTTCAGCAAATCTAAAATCAACTTTCGCATACACTCTCATTGAATTGGAAAGAACTTTCCCCGTCAGTGCAAAACTTAAACTGGAGAAAATGGTTGTGGCAAATTGAAAAAGGCACGACAATTTTCCCTTTTTATCATAATGGTTTGCTGGTTCTATTTTTATAATCTTAAAACCACTAATCCTAAACAACCTTATTAATGTCCCTTGCGTAAAATGGTATAAGTGTCTATCAGGAGCAAGGCTGCGCTTTATAAAAACTCTTTTTTGAAGAATCCAGTGCAAGAGATTTGGAACTTCAACAATAACGATAGCATTGTTTTTTAAAACCGACCTGATTTTTTTCATTATGAACTTAAGCTTTGAAAGATGCTCTAATGTATGCAGTAGCACCACAACATCTACACTAAGTACAGGTATGTCTATATCAAGAACATCTTCTATAAGCATTTCATGTCCTTTTAATGCTGCCTCTTGTGCGGCAATATCACTTCTCTCAACCCCTTTGGTTCTAAAACCACATTTTTTTGCCAGATCAAGTAAAAATCCAGTTGAACATCCGATATCCATAAGAAGAGGATTTTGTTTCATAAATACTTTCGCATGCAGAAGCATTTGAAATAATTCTTTAACATACTGATTCGACCTCAGCTTTTGGTATTGATGTTTCGACTTCATATAATCTTGGCCTCTGCAAATATCGCTCTTGAGTGTATATACCAACCCGCATCTCTGGCATTTTACAATAGTAAATCTTTTATTTTCTACTATCTCAACAAAAAAGCCACAGTTTTTTTCAAAATCACAGAGAGGGCAAACTATATCTTCATTCATATCTTGCTTTCCAATATTCTAAGAAATAAACTTTGTTCCAAAAATCTTAATCAGAGTGTACTTTTTTCTAACAAGGTTTTATAAAGGGCTTCATAGGCTTTTATAACCTTATCCCAGGAAAATTGCTTTGCTTTGCTTATTGCCTTAGAAGCATAGGCATCTCTTATTTGCTTGCTTTTCAATAAGTGAATAATATTACTTCCCAAATGTTCATCACTCGTTATAACACCATATCTCCCGTCTTCAAGTACTTCTCTTGCTCCAGAATTCGGACTACTTACAACAGAAGTTCCACATGCCATTGCTTCGATATAAGGAACCCCAAACCCTTCGTATATACTTGGTAAACAGAAAACCCATGCTTTTTGATACAATTCTATCAACTTATTCTCTGAAACCCTTCCAAACCAAGTAACCCCATCACCTTCTATCTCTTCACTGCTCACGACCCATAATTCAGCATCCGGAATCTTTGGTTTTACTTCTTCTACAAAGGTCTTAACAAGAAACCATCCTCTTTTCCTTCCTTTTATTGTTCCAACAAATAGTATCGATGGATTTTCGCTTTTCTCTTCTCCTGGTATAAATTTATCCAAGTCAATACTACAGGGAATAACTCTATTGATAAAAGGAAGATATTTTCGAGTCGAATGCGAAATGCTTACATTGATTTTAGCGTGAAATCCCGATAAAAATTCTGTAAAGTATCTAAACATTTGATGAATCTTCCTTTGAAAGGATGAGGCACTGAGCATCTCACCAAGTGCACTCCCATAGAATGTTCTTATTATTGGTCTCTTTAAACAAAATAGAACATAATCGTCACCATGAGCATGTATGATATCGAATTTATTCAATCCTTTAAATCTGACGAAAAGGGGAAACAGCAATATTTTAAAGAATTTACTCCTGTTTAAGAATTCAGGAAATTGAATTTCAATAGTTTTGTAATTGTGAACCAGGTTTGTCTTGTTCATAGCAATTACAGTAATTTTAAATTTCTTAGAAAGCTCCTGAGCCAAACCATGAACTTGATATGAAACACCTCCGTGATGTGCCAAATCAGGGAGCAAATTCACAATCATTGCAATCCTAATCCCTTTAGGAAATTCAACTGTTCTGGCAAAAGAAGCACCGTGCACAATCTGGATATCCTTCAGTGTTTTATAATATCCAAGTTTCTCGACAGTCATTTTAAACGCTCTAAAAACATCTGCAGAATTATATTTTTCCCTAATCCTTATTCTTGCTCTTTGTGCCATTGAAAGCAATTCTTTTCTATTTTTATATGCATACTTAATTTTGTCTGCAAGGTCTTCCGGTCCATTTGGCTTAAAATGCAGGCTATGAACTTTATGCGAAGTACTCTCTTTTAATCCGCCAGTATGGGACACTATAGCAGGAGTACCACATGCAAGTGATTCAAGCGGGGAAAGCCCCAAACCTTCAAATAGGGAAGGTTGAACACAGAGGTCAATTGCCTGATAGTAAGGAGGCAAAGCATACGGAATGATTGCAGGTCTTCCTATAGCAAATTTGTCAAGACCAAAACCCTTCGCGATTCTAATGAAATCCTCACATTGCCCACTAAGATTTAGCAAAATAATATCGTTTATTCCGTCTGCTATTAACAGTTTCACTGACTTAAAGAGAGTGGTAATATCCTTCTCTGGAGAAATCCGAGAAGAAACAAAAATAATATATTTATCTTGCGGTAACGAAAGCTCCTTCCTGATTTGATTCTTGGTTTTTTTATAAGAAGGAGCAAAAAGCGTATCTATTCCGTAAAATGGTATCACAACTATTTTGTTTTTTGAATACTTTAATAGTTTGCACTTAATATAATTACTAACAACAATGTTTAAGTCGAAATGAGCGATATTCCACATCACCAGAATTCTTGCTATAACATGTAGCAGTTGATAATGAACTAATTTCACATTCCCTTTTAAATTTTTTGCCTGCAAATATTCAAGTGTAGGTTTTTGGATAACCGAAATCGAAGGCTTTCGAACAAAATATTTAACAAGATTTACAGAGAGAGCAGTGAGAGTATCACTGTTAACAACAAAAAAATCAAAAGAAGAAGAATTTCTTAGTAGTGAGAAAAAAAGGACAACCGGATATAAAATTCGTCTGCAACTGAAAAGAAAAGTATTCACATCTTCCGGAATTTTCCATGGAACAATATTATAGTTTTTTCTCCTTCTGCCAAATATTGTAACATTAAAATATTTATTCAAACCATCAATCAACCTTATATCCGTTGTATCTTCAATTATAAAACAGAGATTTAGCTTTTTCATCCTTTTCCTGCCTTTGCAATGACACCCCATAACAACCAAATAACTGGGAAGATTGTATATTCACTGGAGCTTCCAATAAGTAGGAAAGACAAGGGGACCGTTATTCCTAAAATTCCAAGCATATTTTTTGTATTTTCCTTAATAAGAATGAGAGAATAAGAAAAAACATTAATTAAGACAATTACAAACAGGACCGCACCAATAATACCAGTGCTTAAAATAATATCAAGGAAAAGATTTTCTGTTGCCATCAAATTTGAACCGAATTTCCACGCAGCAAGGGTGCTTGCTCCAAGCCCATATCCAAATGGGTTCTTAACAAATGTTCTTGGAAAACCAACTGCCCAGACCCAGAGACGAGTTTTAAAGGATGACTCTTCCATTGGATTTATAACACCCCTCACCGCGTGATAGGAAGTCACAGAAAGAGAACTGTATTCATTAACTTCAGGCGTGAAACCTGCTTTTGATATAAATAGTAAAACAAGCAACAACAGCACAATAGATACTAAAACACCCTTTTTTTTATCTTTCACCAAGAATCCAACCAAGATTATGCTTGAAAAGACGAATGTGAATATTGCACTTCTGACAGCAGCAATGAATAATGCAGAAAGAATTATTGCGAGTGCTACAAGAAATGTAATCTTCTGTCTTGATTTGAGGAAGAAGGCAAAACAAATAATCCCTGAAATGGTAAGGTAGTGTGCATATTCTCCCGCACTTGCAAATGTTGAAAAACTCCTAATAATTCTTAAAAGGTGTAAGGAGGAATATCCACCCCACTGAATCCAATATTCCTCAAATGGAGTAAAACCCAAGAAGGTCTGCTTTAAACCATAGAGCGCTGTAACAACTCCAATCAAAATAATCAGTATCAGGAGTTTTCTGATAAACTTTACATCAACAAACAAACCAAGGTAAAACCAGAGAAAAGGAATTATATAGTATTTTGCTCCACCAATACCAACAAGGATACTACCTTGTTTCGGATTAAATATCTGCAAGACAAATACAAACAGTAGAATTGTTGCGAATCTCACAAGTTTATTTTCTCTGAAAAGTTTATAAATTTCTTTCCCCTTAAACAAAATCAGATATCCAAACATCCATAAAGTAATTACATCGGAGATAATTAGTATAGGGTCTATTGCAACATATCTGCCATAAACATAAATATATCTTCTTATGAATGCCATAAATGGTAAATAAATTATAAGTGCTGTTATTCCTGATTTAAAGTTAATGCTCGCAGCGGCAAGGAGAAAAAAGATGGAAAATATAATAACTGTGCGCAGATGTTCGAGAGCTATTCTCTTTCCAAAGTGATAGGAAACAAAAATTACAAGGAGTAAGACAATAATAGTCTTAACATAATCTTTCGAAAAGACTTTGTAAATTACTTCGGAAACTTTCGAAGAAAATAATTGGACCAAAAAAGGTAAATTGAATCTACGATTTTCAATTCTTACTTCAGAATTCTTTGTCTTCATAATATCTCAATTTATATGCTTGCTATTTTACCAGTTTCTTATTTTGGAATATATGATTATGGTATGTAAACAAACCACCGATTTTTCCTCTTACTGAAACACCTACAAAAGCTTTTATTTTACGAATATCCTTTTTTATGAGAGATATTAACAACCGTCCAGGTCCCGGATTTTGTAAGTCCCCGATTAAAAAATAATAAAACAAGAAAATCAACTTTCTTGAGAGAAAACAAAATGTTAGTAAAGTATAAACCTGATTGTGTCCTCTAATAAATACTGTATTTTTATTCCAGCGTCTTAAATCTTGATATTGTTTTCGAGGCGGTTCCGGGAAGTGGTCAACAATAATCGTAGGATCATAAATTAATTTATATCTTTCTCTTTGAATATGTAAACCTATCCATTCTTCTTCGAATGGAACTGTGTAACCAATTAGGTTTTCGTCAATTTTCTTCAATAAGTTCTTCCTATAGCTCATATTGCATCCCTTAAAGAAGTTAACATATTGTGGAGAGTCGATTATGTTATGGTGATTTCCAATACTCTTTCCATACCAGGTAATTTTCCCAACAGTTTTTACAGGTTTCTCATCAATACTACCATCTGGTTGATGCACTATATCTCGACCACCAACCCCACCTATTCTTTGGTCTTTCTTATACCATTGTTCTATTTTTTTAATCCAATCTCTCCTTGCCACTGCATCATCATCTATGAAACAAACAGTATCACTTTTAGTTTCCCGCAATGCAGCATTTTCCTGATAGATTTTACCTTTCCCATTTGTTAATGCCAATTTAATATTTACATTAAAATTAGCCTTGTTTCGCTTTACAAATTGCAAGGATTCTTTATCAATTTCTTGCAAAGCAATAATGACTTCATCAGGTTTTCTAACCTGCCTTTCCAGTGACTGCAAACATTTACTCAAGCATTTTACCCTTTTATAGGAAGCAATAATTACGGATATCGTCATAATTCAGTGAATTTAACAACAATAATTTCAGTAATTTGCCTTATTTTTCATTGATTAGCTCCTTATACAATTCAAAGTATTTCTCAAGGATATTATCCCAGAGGTAACTTTTTGCTTTTTCTCGATTATTGTCTGAAATCTGATTGTATTTTATTTTACTTTCAAGTAAAGATTCTATTTTATTCTTAAACTCCGGAATATCAGCTTCAGAATGCTCAATTAAGCAGCCGTTTTTTTCATTACTGACAATTTCCGGAAGTGCGCCTATGTTATGCGTAATCACTGGCAGACCATATGACATTGCTTCCATAAAAACAATGCCAAATGCTTCAAAAAAATATGCAGGCTTTACAAATATATCTGCAGACAGATAGGCAAGTGCCAAGTCATTCCTTCGTAAATAACCTGTTAAAATTAACCTTTCCTTCAAGTTAGCTTTTTCAATCTCACTTATGATTAACTTCCCATCCGCATTACCCCATAGCGAGCCAACTACAAGCACTTTTATCCTGAGCGGTAAATTAATTAAAAGCTTTGTAAAGAAATCAACTATTTGCCCTCCAATTCTTGATACACAAAGCAAAATTGTGTCGTTGCTTTTGATATTATATTGTTTCTTAAATAATGAGATATCTGCGTCTTTTGTATTTAAAGGTGAATCTACGCCGTGGGGTATTAATGAGAATTTTGAATATGTATGATTATTGCTCTCAATTGCTTTCCTTTCCGTATCACTCATTATTACAATCCCATCATCATTTTTCAAGATAAAATTACCAATAGTCTTGTCACATAGCTTTCTCAATAAATGCCCTTTCCAGGTTCCACCTGGGAAAGGATGATAGTGAGGTTGATGAATAAGTATGACTTTATTGTTAAACTTTCTCATAAAGGCAACAAAAAAGCTGAGTAATGAAAGATATGAATGTGAGTGAATAATAACTTCCCCTTTATAATTTTGAATCTCCTCCTTTAATACCTTAAATAGTTCAGGAACTATAATCGGATAAACCTTTGGGAACCTATATGCTCTACATCTTCTAATTCTAATACCGTTATGATACTCTTCAACTCTACCGTTAAACTTTCTTATTGGAGCAAGGTTTTCGAGGTTTGTAGTTATCACAACAGATTGCATACCTTTTTCAACTGCTTTTAATGCAATCTTATAAACAGTAAGTTCTGTTCCGAAAAAAGGAGCCGGATAAAAAATGCTGCATACTTGAATTAATTTCATAATTTCTTTAAAAACAAAACAAGAAACCACAGAATGACACAGAAAATCACTGAAATAATTAGAATTAATTAACAATGCGCGAATAAAGAGACTCAATTTGATTAACTACTATCTTTATATCAAATCTCTCTGAAATTCTCTGTCTTGCAGTACAACCTATTTTACTTATTACATTACGATTTCTATCAAGCAATAGAATCTTTAATGCAAGTTCTTTATAATCGCCTATTTTGAAGAAAAATCCACTAGCAGCATTTTCCACAATATCAAGAGGACCACCATTTTGTGATGCAATGACCGGAGTCCCTGTCGCCATTGCTTCAAGGAGTACAATGCCAAATGGCTCTTTCCAAATTGCAGGAAAAACAAAGATATGGCTGTCGTGATAGTACCTTATTAAATCTTCTCTTTCCACTCTTCCGAGGAACCTAACACTATTAGCAATACTTTCCTTTTCACAAATATTATGCAAAAACTTTAAATAATGCCGGTCGCCTTTACCAACTATCTTAAGAATAAAATTAACCTTCTGCTTTTTCAGTAGACCAGCAGTTTTTAGCAGTATATGAACTCCTTTTCCTTCCCAGAGTTGTCCAACATATAGAAGTTTTAAGACTCCAACCGTATTTTTTTCTTTGTATGGAAACTTTTTGATGTCAACACCGTGTGGAATTACTATGATAGAATCGTCTCTGAAACCTCTCTTTACATAGTCTTTCTTCAATTCACTGCTTGATGATATTAGGTGTTTGATATTCAGTCTATTGAAAAACAAATAATTGGAAACACTTTTTATGCCTGTTTTTCTCAAATACGATAAACTTCTATCAAACATATGGAAAACTTTTGGAATACCTTTCCTTTCTACAGCGAAAACCGTAGAGGCAGAAATGCCATTAACACTCCAGAAAGATACAACATCCGGATTGAACTTCTCAATATAACTCTTTGTAATGGTATAATTTGATGAATTAAAGAATAAAGATAAACTATTTGCGAACAGGGATTGACGAGAATTTAATTTTAGTCTAATATCAAGCAGGCGTGCTGCATCATCGTTTATTACTGGTTTGTGAACTCCGTAAATGCTTGTTAAGACCTTAACGGTGTGCCCTTGTTCTTTAAAACCCTCCACAATATCTTTGCAAGCGATTTCATAGCCACCTATATGATGCGGGGGATATAAATTAGTTATGAAAAGGACACGCATTTAGTGACAAGTAAAAAGTTAAAAGGTAAAAGTGAAAATTGAAGATAGAAAATATAGCATGTAGCTTCAATCGGTAAACCGTCTATATCGTTTGGATCGTTTCTATCGTTCACAATAAATAACTACAAATACACCATCAATAACAATTATTCACTTGCGACTAACTTCTCATATATTTCTTCAATACGAGCAACATTTTTCTCCCAATTTAAATACTTCTCCGCAAAAGCTCGACCTTTTTTCCCCAGTTCTTCTCTAAGTTTTTCATCCTCAATCAGAATTTTGATTTTCTCCGCTATTTCATCGGCGTCTCTTTCAACAACAAATCCAGCACAGGACTCATTGATTAACTCAAGTATTCCTCCAGAATTTGTTCCAATGACAGGTGTTTTACAGGCAAAAGCTTCACCAATAACAAGAGGGGAATTTTCAATCCATAAACTGGGAACAAGAACACAATATGCTTTTTTCAAGTATTGGTAATATTCATTCCTATCATGGACCCAACCTGCAAATCGAACATTGAGTCTAGGATTTTTAGCAAGGTTCTCATATTCCTTTCTTTGAGGTCCATCACCTATTATGACTGTTTTACATTCCTTTCTTTTTATCTTTGAAACTGCTTTTATAAAAAGATCAACACCTTTTTCTCTACTTAACCTTCCAGAAAATATAACATATTCTCTCTTTGAATTCCCTGATGGAATATTCTCAAAATCAACACCATAAGGAATTACAGAAACATTCTCTTTTTCAACCCCCACCTTTTCCAGCTTTTCTTTCATAAATTTACTGTAAGTAATGAAATGACTAATAGAGGAAAAAATCCAATCAACTGTCTTCTTCCATCTCATATCCATTAGTTTATCTATCACAGGAATAGTCAGTATACATCGTCCACAAATATTTCTGTCCCTACATACATTCCCATCAAAATCCCAGTATGTTCCCCTGTAGCACAGGGGCCAGAACTGATGAAAAGTAACAATCTGAGGGATTCGCAGTTCATTGCCTGCAATGATTGAATTTATTAAAGTTGGCATAGCGCCAAAATGGTGATGAATCACTGCGGGCTTAAAATCTTTTAGTTTATCCGTAATATTCTTTGTAAGTTTCTTATCCTTCCAGAAAACCCTACTCATTCTGCCAATCTGATGTTCATATTCGAAACTGTCAATTTCAAAACAAGTCTTCTCCTTTATTTCTCTCACTGATGGATAAAATAATTCTAACTCAAACCTTTTTGAAAGTATCTCACATACCTTCGTTACCCTAACCTGTTCACCGCCAACGGGAGGATAATTAAAACCATATTCAATATGAGCAACACTCTTAATCTTACCCTTCTTTTCCCTTAACCCTAAGAATGAAAGTAACTGCCACAGCAGAAATATTTGGATTTTTAAAAAATCGCAGCCGCTTATCTACCCATTCTTCTTCAATTCTTATGGGAAATTCGTCAAGTATTTTCTTTATTTCCCCATATTTGTAACTATGCTTATGAGTGGGGTCTCGCATCCATATTTTCCTAACTAGTCTAAGGAAACAATATGCAAAACTACCCTCAAGTGGAATATGAAGGAAAATATATGAATTTATCTGCATAACACGGATTGTTTCTTCTAATGCTTTATTTACATTTTTCATAGGTAGGTGCTCCAATAAATCTACTATAATAGTACCGCCAAACAAATCTGATCTAAAAGGTAGAAAACATAGGTCGGAACAAACAGAAATTATTTGAGGAAAAACTTTCTGATTATAAAAAAGGTATTCTAAATTAAAATCAACGCTAGCAACATTGAAACCCTTTTCTGCAAGGTATCGTGCATTAGACAACAAGCCACATCCAAGGTCAAGTATTTTGTCGCTTTCTTTTTTTACGTAATGCAAAAAATAAGGAAGATACGGATGAAAACTTCTTTTTAATCTTTTTATTCTTGATGATAGCTCTGCCACTTTTCATTTCTCAGCAATGGCTGAAAGACCAATATAGTTCCTTTCAGGATTGCTCGCTAAATGTTTATTCTTATCTCTAATGGAAAAAATACTATTTATGACGGCAATTACGAACAGTATAGCTTTTCTTGGAAAATGCACACTGCTAATCGCAAAATTGAGGCTTTCAGCCAAAATAGTAAATTCATCCCCATGTCCCCAAATATTGACTTTCTCGAAACCAGATTTCTTAAGCAGTGTTTCCAATCCATAAAAAGTAAATCTGAAGAAATCATTGGGAATATCATGCATTCGAAAGAATAAAGGAACAGTTATGAAAAATTTTCCACCCGGGGTAAGAATTCTGTAAATTTCAGAAAGAGTAAAAAGCGAGTCAGGAAGATGTTCAAGGACCTGGGTAAAAATGACAAAATCTGCAATTCCATCCTTAAAAGGAAATTTTCTATTCAAATCAACGACAATATCTGCCTTAGATATATGGCGTAAATCAGCGCAAAAATAGATGACGTTTCTATTTCGAAAAAGTTCTCTATAAGGAGATTTACCACCACCGAGATCCAGCAATAAACCTTTTTCTACATCTACTGACTTCAAAAAAAAGTCTATACTCTTTTTTACCCAAAGTTTATCAAGAAATGCGTCGGATTTTTTGTCAAGAAAGAATTTCTTCATAGATTTTCCTCAATTGTTCTGATATGATTTTCCAATCAAATCTTAATGCCTTTTTTCGTGCCTCTACACCCATGTTTTTCAACTCATTAGGATGGTTTTTACACCAAACAATTGCATCTTTTAATGCACTAACAGAACCCGGTGTTATTAGTAAACCATTTTTCTCGTTATCTATTAACTCAGGAATCCCACCAGTTCTACTACCAATAACAGGAGTTCCACAAGACATTGCTTCCATCACTACAAGTGGACACGGATCTTCCCATCTTGAAGGAATAACTGTTATATCAGCGTTTGCACAATATTCCGGTAAATCGTCGTGCTTTATAAGTCCCAGATATGCAACGTTCTCAGGTGAATGTTCCTCAAATTGCTTATGGAGAGGGTTAGTTTCAGGAGTAAAAGATCCTGCTATCAAAACTTTTACATTTTCCTTTTGAAGCCCTTTTGCGGCCTTTAATAATACATCGAACCCTTTTTCCTTCCATATATTTCCAGCGAAAAAAACCAAGAAATCTTTAGCAGCATCCCCCCGTTTTTTCATTTTCGCGATCGGTTTAAAAATCCTTGTATCCACACCATTATATAAAACCTCAATTTTTCCTTGCAAAAAAGGGAATTTTTCTACTAATCTTTTTTTGATGAATTTACTTGCAGATATGATTAGATCAGCTTTCCTTATTGCTCTCTCAAATCTTTTTCCTATCCAAGAATTAGGATGGCTGTTCACATGAAATATCAAAAATGGATTGCGAGTTTTAAAAATGTAATATCCAATCACTAATTCAGGTCTTTGATGTATATGTACAATATCCACATTTGAATTGGCAATTTTCCATGAAATCCAAAAGATTTTTTGCCAAGCATAAATATTTGGAAATTTTTTTATAGGACGGCTCCCAAATGGAAATATTTGTATTCTACCATAACTATCAAAATTGCTTCCAAGATTATTGGATGAACCGCAGAAGACCTTTATTGAACATCCCATGTCAGCGATTTCCCTAGTTGTATTCACTATTAACCCTCCTACGCTTGCGGGATGACCAAATTCAACTGAACCATGAAAACCTATTCCTATCTTAATTTGATTCAATATTTCCTTGCCTTTACAATTAAGATATTCCCCCATCGACGAAAAATATCTCCTAATATTTGCTCAATTCTTAAAAATAAACTACTTTTAGGAGGAGCGAATGGAATTGGTAATCTATCCGTGCATAAGTTCTGTAGCGTAAAACCTGACTTTTTTAGTATTTTTTGCAAAGCTTCTGGTGAAAATGCACGGAGATGACCAACACCTTCTTCTAAAGAAAAATCAACGGCAACTGGTTGTTTCCCTAATAGCATCAGGAACAGGTTTTTTAAAGAACAAAGGTTAGGCGTAGTTAAAACAATAAATCCATTATGTCGAAGGACCCTGAAACATTCTCTTAAAAAATTATCTGTACCAAGAAGATGTTCTATAATTTCACCTGCAAATAAAGCATCAAAAACCTCATTTTTGAATGGCAATCCATCTTCAATATCAGTTTGTATGTAAATTTCTTCTTCATACTTTTCCATATTTATTATATCAACTCCATATTTATCTGCCCCAGTTTCAATTGTTCTTAGAAAAAAGCCATTTCCGCAACCTACGTCAAGAATACGACTTATTGATTCTGATTTAAGAAGCTCCCTAGCCTTCTTTAATCTAGACCTTCCATGCCACGCTTCAAGATAGTATTCCCAATTTGCAATTGAATGATAACCTCTTGAGAACTTATTAATGTTATCTCTTCCTGAGATTTTCTCCATTTTTTTTAAACTTGTTTATCTTTTACTCATTAGAAGTTTGTTGATAACTATTTTAGCTGTCCTCGAAAAGAAAACAAAAACAAAAACAAATAAATGCTTAAGATAAAATGGACTAACTATAAGAGCATCTCTCAAAAAACGAATAATCCTTTGACCATTTTCATAATGATAGATCTTACAAGCATGATTAAATATAACAACTGCATAATAAAATGGGTTTCCCGAGAGAATTTCTTTATGTTTCTTTATAAGTAGTTCACCGACTATTACATCTCTTTTTGTTAAGTCTGTAACTCTGTTTATCTGTGAATCATCGTGTCTAATTGCTACAGGAACATCTGAGTAAATATATCTTATCCCTTTTTCAGCTAACTGAAGAACATAGCCAACATCCTCATAATATGGCAATGATGTATCAAAGAATTCTATATAGTCCCTCCTCAACATGAACGAATTAGGAAAAATATAACAAGACAATGGAATGAGGTCTCTGAGGAATCCTTCTTTTTTAACTATTTTAGCCTCAAGCTTGTTATTTCCTTTCCCATCATGAACCATTACTTTTCCTATAGCCATTTGTGTATTTGGCGAGTTTCGAAGAATAGTTACGAGAGTATCTAAAAAGTTTGGCAAATACTCATCATCATCGTCTAAGAATGAAACAAAATCACCCCTTGCTGCTTGGATTCCAACATTCCTCACACCAGCAGGACCACGATGTCGTTTTGCGTGTTTTATGTACTTTATCTTATCATTTTCCAAATGTTTTATAACGTTATCCACCGGTTTCTTAATACTATCATCAATAACGATAATTTCAAAATTTAGATAATTTTGCTTAATAACACTTCTGATTGCTCGCTCTAGTAATCTTGGACGGTCACATGTAGGAATAATAATACTTACAAGACATTTTCTCAAATCTTGCATTTGAAGCAAATTACTCATATGTTATTTCCGTTCTTTGACTTTCTTCGTAAAATCACTGTACCCTTTTCTGTATTGTACCATTCGCATTCAAAAATACTAAATTCTTTTACCCAGGTTTCAATCACTTTTCTTTCGTCTTCTCTTTTTGCATCATCAACAACAATGATACAATTATCACTTAATTTCTCCAAAAGAACTGGTAATCCTGGATATCTTGCCATTTCTTTCATTTTTTGAGTTTTTCCATATGGACCGGGTATTATTGGACCATCTACCACCAATAAATTAATGCTTTCTATGTCCCGCAAAAAAGCAGTATCATACCACATCCATGATTTATCTTTTATATAAATCTCTTTCAAAGGAGCACAAATCACAGATGCTATTTCTTCCAAATTATGTAGTTTTATATTATGTCTTGTTGAGTCAAAGTATCTTTCATCCTGTTCAACCGACAAAACTGTTCCGTGTTTTAATCTCTTTAGACAATATGCAATTATAACTGTTGAAATACCAGAGCCACAATCGAGAGTGAATTTTGGTTTCACTTCAAGAATTACCGAAATTAGAATATTCGCCATATCAGAGGAAATTGCCCAGTCACCCATTGGTGGTAATGGATGTTTTATTTCCAACAGTGGAATAGAAAACATCAATGCCTCAATTTGTTTATAATCATTATGAAGGTTTTCATATGTCTTTTTCAAGAATTTTACATTTCTTCGGTGGATTTCTAACAATATGAAAACAACTAAGCACGTACTAATAGCAACTAGCATTATTGGAACCTCCACATACGGGATCCACCTACCCAACAAAGCTAAAGCTAATAATACTATTCCCGTTACAATTACTGCCCATGTATCTTTCTTAGTGACGTTTAATTCCATTTCTCCTCCATTTAGGAATATCTTCTACAGAACTTATGTAAGTCGTTAATGTTCACTCATCAACTCCTTAAAGGAATAGTAATTCCAGTTTTTGACAATCTCACGACTTTTTGCAAACTGCAAAATTTCCATCAATATTACCTTTAAAAACTCAAATCTTACGTACAAACATTCTTAGCATTTTACTTAAATAAGGTATCCGTTCTTGGAGGGCAGTTAATTCGCCATGATTGAGCGGTTTAACTATTGACTGGCTAATAATAAAAATAACTGCAAAACAGAATATCTGTGCACTGACCGTAATAAGTCCATAAATCCTAGTGCCTGACACAAAAAATTTGGTTAGCATAAATCCAACAAAGAGGGAACAAAGAAAAGCAAAAACATTAATTAACAAGACAACACATGTATCTTTACTAAAGAAATCCTTAAGTTTAACTTCCAACTGATGGCTTAGTGATATTGTGAGAAAAATGAAACTGCCAAACAAAGCAATAAATGTGCCAAAAACAATCCCCTTAAACCCAAACCAGTTAACAAACAATATGCTGAGAAAAATATTAGAAATGCTCTGAAAAATAGATACACGCATTACTAAATCGGTTTTACCAATTGAAGTTGCCAACGTAAGACCCAATCCAAGAAAAAGGAAAAAGCAGTAACCAAATCCAAGAACCCTTATGACATACACAGCATTTTCAAAACCTCTTCCCAACCACAAAAGAATAATTGAATGAGAAGCAGATATAATAACAAGTAAAACCGGAAGGAATATTAATCCAAGTAACTTCGCAGATTTTCGATAAGTCTGAAGAATTAGTTTCTTTTCCCTTAGCGCATCTATTTCAGAAAAACCAGGAAGTAAGGCTGCAAAAAACATTTGCGGAATTGCTTTTACTTTCTCAAGAATCCTTGCCCCAACCTGATAGAACGTCACCCATTCAAGGCCACAGAATCTGCCTATCAATATTTTATCTATATTGTTAAAGATAATTGTCGAAATATTTGACACCTGCAATTTATAACCAAAATTAAATAGTTTTCTTAGGGTTCTCCAGTTGAAATACTTTTTGAGGTTTATGCTCATCCCTGGTAAAAGCCTTTTACACAGAACGATATTGATGCATCCAGTAAGAAAAACTACCAGAAGGTTAATAATCACTACTCCTCTAATCCTTAATCCAAGCAATAAAAGAATTACAATACCCATTGACCTTAAAATAACCATAACTCCAGTCCAGATACTTGAAATGTCGATTCGCTGAATACCGGATAGAGCTGTTCCGAATATGAGAAAAATATTGTTTAAGCAAAGTGCTGCAATAGTTAACCAGAAAGAAAAGATAGTTACCTCAATAAGACTGGGAGAAATCGAGAAGAAAAAAAGAAATAATTGAAGAAAAAAATAAGAAAGCGCCACAACCAAACCCGCCCATAAAATGTAGAATCCCAATCCTGAGTTTATGATCTTATTAATTTCTGTTGTATCTCCTTTTGTGAAATACTTAGAAATATACTTAATAAAAGCTGCATTAAATCCAACATCAAACAATCCAATATATCCAGTTGCCGCTCCCAAAAGTGCAAGAACTCCAAATTCTTGTTTTCCCAACTTTGCAATCATGAACGGAATTAATAATATCGAAACAATTATCATAAGTATTCTCACTCCAACTGCGGCAAACGTGTTCCTTAAAATCTTAGTTAAGAAGGAACGCTTAAATTCTTGAGTTGTACTCATATATATTTTCCAGCCTTATTTGTATCCTTTTGGACAAGATTCAACCAGTACTCAGATTACCTTGAAGGATAGCAAATGCTCAAATGGACCGTGCGAACAATATCTTCAACATGACCGTCGACTAGCTTCGGAAATAAGACAAACAAGAACAATTGGCTCTCAGTAGTCTACCTGCAATACGGCTTCAAAGGATAAAAACATTCCACATATTGATAATGAAGTTATCTGATAAGCTAAGGGTGAATTTGGACCTTCTTGGTAATATTGGAATGCATAAGGTTTCTTTTAGCAGTTTTATCTAGATCTGGAGCGTAATTAGGTTCAGTCCTCTATGAAACAGCAAGAAATAGTTGTCAGAAATGAATTAATTTTCTAGTGATGGATTTTTGGAGGGATGTAATCTTAACAAAATAGATACCTTGTTTGATGTGTTTGTTTCCAATGATTAAGTTATATCTACCTGGGAGAAGAGCCCCATTAAGCAGGCTTTCTATTTTTCTACCGCTTATGTCAAATATGTCAATTCTTGTAGGTTCTCTATTCCTAACTGAACCAAATAATGGGATATCATAGGAAATCGTAAAAATATTTCTTGAAGGATTTGGATGGACGTTTAAATTTAGACGTGAAGGCAAATTGTTATAAGAACCTTTTAGTTCCTCAACACCTGGGTTAAAAGTTCCTCTCAACACAATAGGATGAATGCAGAATTGGTCGAGTGTATCGAGAATTGTGATACTGTCAGGATAAATTGTATCTCCCACTGTAATCGTAGGTGTGTTATTATTAAAAAAGACACGAAAGATTGTATGTGAACCGTTCCATCCTGTTGGTGGTCCATCAATTATTGGATTCCAATTGTGTCCATTATTCAATTTCAATACGCTGTTAATATTGCCTGAATTAATGCTCGGAGCATTTGTTTTCTCATTGAAATATAGACGGACATAATCACCTGAATCGACACCCGTGACATAAGGAATTGCCTCATGAGCAACTGCTGAATCAATAACAGGTCCATAATCACCAAAAGTGCCTACCAAAACTCGTGGTGAAATACAAGCATTTCCACTCATGTCTTTAATAGTTGTTGAATCCGGGAAAATCGTATCACCCACTTCGATGGTGGGAGTCCCAATGGTATCAAGGAACACCGTAAGTGTTTTTCCAGAAACCGCCCATTCTGTGGAATCAATGCTTCCCCATATGTGTCCGCCGCTTAATTTCAATACATTACTAATATTGGATGAATTAATCAGTGGTGTATTCGTATTTTGATCGAAAATCAGCCTTACGAAATCGTCACTATCTATTCCCTGTATGCTGTCGATGTAGTCCGATGCAAAAGCACTGACAATAACAGGGGGTATTGTATCATCGAAGGTGCCCGTAAGAGTGACCGAACTGTAACCATTATTATTCCACATATCCTTAATGACAGTATCAGGCGTAATCCGGACACCAATAGGTATGGTTGAACTTACATTCAATTTCACAGTCAAATTCGATGCATTTCCAAAAGGACTCCAATACGCAGTATCGATAACTCCCCAGGAACCCTGATTCAACCGAAGATAATAATCGATGCTGTCTTTCGGAATTGGATAACTATTTGTTTGCTCGTCGAAGGAGATAATAACATAATCATCATCGTCTATTCCGTTTTGCTGGATACTCCCGTCATATGCAACTGCAGAAACAGGTTTCGGACCAAGCGTATCAATGGAATATTCTATTGATAATTCACTCAAGATTGGAGTAACCCCCGGGTCATCCGTTTCAAATTCAAGCTTATACTGAATATATGGGTCGCCATTGTTTACTGCAGGAAAGTTGACGATGCTATCCCCGTTTGTGCAAGCAGGCACTCCAACACCCCAGGGCATCGCAGTGGACATAAGACTGTCTTGAGCTGTTCGAACTCGAACATTCAGAATCTTACCGGTTAACTCTTCTACCCAGTGAACAATTCCGTATTTTGTACTTCCATTGGTCGTTCCAGTATAAAATGCTTTTGAGATAAGATGACCATCGCAAAAATATGCTGCTCTATAAATACTGGCATCTATGTTTGTTCCACACAATCCAAAACCATTTTTACAAAACTCTACCGAAGACACAAACTTTCCATTGGCTATTACTGGCGTGCTATCCCAGCTTACTCCATTATCTTCTGTAAAGAAGATTTTACCTTTGTTTCCATTTATTCCTGCACCAACGAATAATTTAATGCCATCATAAACCATATCGTTTGATGAAATTGTTAGAATATTCGGAATGGGCGTTGTCTCAGACCAGCTAAGTCCTTTATCAGTTGAAATCATTATTTTTCCATTCTGAGCTCCCGCAAAAATATTACCTGGAAAATCAACTTCCATACAGGCAATATTCATATTCAATGTATCAATAGGGTTCCACGATAACCCTCCGTCGATTGAACGCACTACTATTCCATCTTGGGGACTTGATATGGTAATAATAGTATCCGGACCTAAATTTATGAAGTCCACAAAAGAGCTGTAACCACTTAATGTATACCACAGTTGCCAGTCAGTGCCATTATAAGAAATATAGATTTTCGGATCCCAGTCACTGGTGCTGCACAATAAAAAAGAATTACTAAATGCAAAAGAGACAACACTCCAGCCAAAACCAGTGCTTATACTCCAATAGTCTATTGGAATCGAGGAAGTAGCAACTTTGCCAACGTTTCCGTTGTTCGTACATCCGGCAAAAATGCTGGAATCATTAGGAGAGAACAAAGCATTTACTCCCGTAATTCCCTGGATATTTGCTGTATTATACCAATGTTCACCGTAATCTGAGGAATAGAATACATCACCGCTATCGTCTCCTGTTGCAGCAAACAAAAAGCTATCAGTTGATAATAAATCATATACCTCTTGAGCATCGGCAAGAGACACAACATGTTCCCAATTCCAGATATCCGGGGCGTCGAGGATGAGACTGCCTGGCTGTCTTGAGCCATTCAGGTTTTCCATACTATCATACGAGGCCGAAAAATTCCAATCCGTCGTTGTCCACCAATCAGAGTACAGTATTGATGCGCACAATAGGATACCCGCCAATATACAAAGTTTTTTCATAATATTATATTTTACACTATTTCATGTTTATAATCAAGTAAAATTTAAAGCTGCGCATCGGTATGAGTTCCTCGACACACTCGGGACGGTATTAGTTGCTCCGCAACGGTAGTGTGTTCCTTCGGAACGGGGATTGGTTCATCTGCGATGAACGGTTTTTGAGTCATTAGTTTTGCGGATTCTATTTACTGATTTCATTAATCGTGATAGAAGAATGCAGAGAATAATTGTATATTACTAAATAACTGTATATTAATTGTTATTTGGTATACTTATTGTTATTGATAGTTATTTATTGTTATTGGTGGTTATTTGGTGTCATTAACACGTTTTTTTACAGATGAGATGAAGTTGTTCAGTTTTACACCAAAGATTTCATATTTACCCGTCAAAAGCTCGTGCTTCTCCTGTTTAATTAGACCTCTTTCCTTAAGTAGTTCCTCCCAATGTCTTGATTCCCAGAATGAACCACGCGCATTATAATAGAATTTCACTGAATCCATGTAATGGAATCTACCATAACCTTCTGCAATATTCGCACTTGTAGAATCCGTAGAGTCCAAAAATTGCTGCCCAATTGAGAAACGGAACTCTTTTGGTAACTCTTTATATACTTCCCAAGCAATTCTGCATATTTCTCTTGCGATTGTGTAAACCTCTAAATCTTCTAATTTCATCCCTTACTTTAATTCCAATTAAGAAACAAGTAATAGACTGTGAATAACTAAATAACGATTAATATACAATTATTATTTTGTCTAAACGCGTGTTCTCCAGTACTCAAGAGTATCTTTAAGTGTTTGCTCGAAGGAGATTTCAGGCTTCCACCCAGTCTTCTCCCTGAACTTCGTCGAGTCCCCTTTGAGAATGGGAACATCGGAAGGTCTCATTCTTGTCGAATCTTTCTTGAATTCAACCTTCACATCCGAAAGCGACAAAAAAGTATCAAGAATACTCTGTATCGTTCTCGGTACACCTGAACATATGTTATAAACAACTCCGGGTTCACATTTCTCAGCAGCAAGCCAGTATGCCTTTACAATGTCTCTCACATCCGTAAAATCCCTTTGCGCTTCAAGGTTTCCTACATGCATAACAGGTTCTTTAATTCCCTTTTCAATCTCGGCTATCTGTTTTGCGAAGGTTGAGCAAACAAAAACATCACCCCTGCGGGGTCCCGTATGATTGAACGCCCTTGTTCTGATTATTTTCAACCCATAACTTTTAAAATATTGAAAACCAAGTAAGTCCTGTGTAACTTTACTCACTCCATAGGGACTTAACGGTCTTAGGGGATTGTTCTCATTTATCGGTACTTCTTCCGGATAAACGAGCCCATATTCCTCACTTGAACCCGCAATCTGAATAGTTGCATCGAGTTTTAACTGCCTCACGGATTCAAAGATGTTCAACTCCCCAATAATGTTTGTAGAAAGCGTTTCCCCTGGCAAATTCCAAGATGCTGGCACAAAACTCTGTGCAGCAAGATGAAATATCCGCTCAGGTTTTACAGATTTCACAACGTCATGAACCGATGTCATATCCTTTATGTCACATTCAAACAGTTCGATTTTTCCATCCAGATGTTCTATGTTCTCTTTCTGACTTCTCCATCTTGCTATTCCAAATACCTCAACTTCACCTTTTTGCAAAAGATAATCGGCAAGATGGCTTCCAACAAAACCCGTGATTCCAGTTATAAGAACTCGCATTGGAAACTCCTTTTAGTTTAAGATTATGAAATCATTCGCTGTAATGAAATCCCCCTTAGTCCCCCTTTTTCAAAGGGGGAAGATATGGTGGTTTGCCCTTTTTCAAAGGGGGAAGATAAGGGATTTTAAATTTGCTCAGAAATAATTTGATAGGTTTCGCTGTTAAGCGATAGAAGGATTTTCAGCAAGTCATTGTTAAATTTCACACTCATCTTCTTGTCTATATACTGTAAAGCCAACATTTCCCTGAACCGCAAAAGCTCTCTTATCAAATTCCTACTCATAGATACACTAACAGTCAAATCCAGTAGTTCAAAAGCTCTCTCATAGCAATGCTTGACTTCTTCAAAATCCTCTTTTACTATCCAGTTTTTTGCTCTGTTCAATTCATTTGCAATCATCAGCAACTGCTTGGTTTTTCCAAATACTCGCCACTTTTCTTCCGTGAGATTTTTATGCAACTTCAGTTTGTACATTTTCCTCTACAATTAGTTCCCTAACAATGTCCTCTATTTTCCCACGAGTTCCCGAATCTTCAATTTCCATCCATCTATTATTTGCCGAAGGTCTTATGTTAATAAGTGCTGTATATTCAACCCAGTCTTTTTTATCTTTCCTTAAATAGAGATTAACACCCCATAAATTCTTTTGCTCGCTTCCTTCAGTCAGAAGAAATGCTTCAAGGTCCGAATGTAGTTCCGCATCGACAGCCATTATTCCATTTTCGATATCGACAACTGCTTTAATTAGGTCTTCGAAAAAGCTGTTATGCTCTCTTAAAATTGTATCTTTACTTATGGCTCTATTTATAATTGTCATATTACACACCCCGTCCACTTCGTGGACACCCCTCTTTTTAGAGGGGACTACACCCCGTCCACTTCGTGGACACCCCTCTTTTTAGAGGGGATTTACACATATACTCTAAACCAACTTATTAGCACTAAATACAATATCACTTTAGATTCTTCCTAAGTAGATAAGCTTTGCTTACTCAGAATGACTTAGAAACATCTATTTTCTTCCACTACCGAGCAGTTTGAGAATAATCTCTTTAAGCTGTATAATGTTTGGTTTTCCTTTCACCTCTGTCCCTTCGGGTAAAACAACAAAAGCATCATCCTGAGTATGCATACCTGTTAGGATAGAATTACCAAATATTTCCTTTGATTTAACACTTCCCTTGAGGTCAAATCCATAATTGGACTGCGCAACAATATCAGGGCCCATTTCTGCATACTTGCCCGAATAGACTTCCGCTCTTCTATATACCTTACGCAAAACCTTTTTACCGTTGTATTCAATACCATAAAGCATGCTTATAAGTTCACTAACCAACTCCTCGTACTCCTGCCCCATGGAAACGGAACCATTAGGATACTTCTCTTTCAGGTTTATGTAAACTCTCCCTGGATCCATAACAAACGCTTTGCTTCCCCTTCCTATGTCCTCAAGAGACTCGGGATTCTCTTTTCCAAACTTTAGATAATCCTGTTCAAACATCCATCTGTTGAGATAAACTTCTTTCTCGATTTTTGTAAAACCATGGTCAGACAGCAAAATTAATTCCATCGAATCATTAAGTTTTTCCTTAATGTCCTTTATTATCTCCTCGTCAACAAAATGATAGTAATCAAGAAAAGCCTGATGATATTTATGAGAATCATCGAAGTAGGCATTCATAAGAAAATGTTGTAGCCTGTCAGTCCCGGTAACAACGGCAATGAACAAATCCCATTCTTCCTTGTGCCAGAAATAATCAATTGCTTTTTTTCTTGTTCTCAAAGTTTCAAAAAGGTCTTTAATGAGAAAATTCTTGTCTTCTCTTCCTCTCATTGTATCAACATCTATTCTGTATCCTATTGACTTGAGAAATTGCAGAATGTTTTCCGGGTAAATCGCTTTCTCAAGATACAGAGCAACAAAGCCCGATATCAAGATACCATTTATTTTCTTTGCCGGATATGTACCTGGAAGATTAATCACAACGGTCCGTTTTTTCTCTTCCGCAATCTCATCCCATATGGGTGCGCGCTTTAGGTCAGAAAAATTTGGGAACCGCATTTTGTATGAAAAAGGCACCAGGTCTGTAAATCCAAAAATCCCATGTTCACCCGGATTATCACCTGTCATAAATGTACTCCATGCAACGGAAGATATTTCAGGTATACTCGTACCCATTTGATAAAATTTGCTCTCTTCGGTTAGTGACTGTAGATTAGGCATAACGCCGTTTTCGGCAAGTCTCTTAACGAGAGAATATGGTGAACCATCCAACCCCAGGACTGCTACCCTACTCCTCCCTCCTCTCCTCAACACCAATACAACCTCCCATACCGAAGGATAAGGGATAAAGGATAAAGGATAAAGGAAATACGCAATTCAAAAACAAAGGATAAATAGAACATGTTAAAACCCAAAGAAAAATTTCATAATAGAAACCTTAAAATAAGATTGAAATTCGATTAAATTGGGAAGTACTCATTACAAAGCAATTAAAGGCTTTTACGGTAATGTATTTTCTTCTGCATGCTTCCAAAGATACTTTTGAGCTCGAAGGATTTTTGAACTAAATATTCTAATTTCTCGCTTTTTGACATATTCGTCGCTTTTATAATTCTTAGCCAATAGTTGCTCTCTTTAGATTCTCTAAAGCAAATACTAATTCTATAACTAAAATCATCCTTACTAAATGCCCCTTGCGCTTCTTCATAATTTGCTCCAACTGAAGTAGCTGATTTAGCAAGTTGATATTTTACTACATCGTTTTCCTTTGAATATTTTATTGTTCTTAAGAATTTTATAGCATCTACAACAAATTGGAAAATTCTTTCTTCAAGATTTTTTACCTTGTCTTTTTTTTCAGTGTTCTTTGTATCTTCCAATTAACTTATCTCCCTTGTTTTTATCCTTTAATTTTCATCCTTTATCCTTTAACCTTTATCCCTGTCAGTACTACAAGTATCCCAGTTGTTCAAGTCTTTCTTTTATCTCCTTTTCCTCGTCTTCGGTTACGATTTCTTCCTGTTCAGTTGCTGCTGAAACAAATCCGTTTTGCTCAAGCCATCTAATTACCTTAGTGGTAGATTCTTCAACCGATTCTTTGTCCGTATTAAGCACAATTTCAGGTTTAGGTGGTTCCTCGTATGGGTCAGAAACCCCCGTGAAATTCTCAATTTCTCCATTCATAGCTTTCTTGTAAAGCCCTTTCACATCTCTTTCCATAAGAACTTCGAGAGGACATTTTGCAAAGATTTCAATGAAGTTCGTGGTTTCCTTCCTCGCGGCATCTCGTTTTTCAATGTATGGCGATATAAACGAAACCAGGGTTGCAACACCATTTCTCGAAAGAAGTTTTGCAACAAAGGTCACTCTTTCTATGTTTTTATCTCTATCTTCTTTTGTAAAACCCAAATCCTTAGTAAGACTTTTTCGGACTATGTCTCCGTCGAGTCTTTCCACATTTATGTTCCTATGGATAAGTATCTTTGCCACTGCATCGGCAATTGTTGATTTTCCAGAACCGGAAAGTCCGGTAAACCATAAAGTGAATCCTTCATTTTTCATAAATTCTTCCTTTCAGTAATCGAAGAATTAGTCTTTCTCCTAACTTCTCTATGTTAAGAACCCGAATACTTCAATTATTTTTATTCTCATCTTTTATGTAATTTCTTCAAGAACTTTAGAGATATTTTTTCTCTGTGTTCTCTGTGGTTACCTTTATGTTTTTTCATTCTTTTCACACAAATGGATTATCGAATGAAGTTAATATTTCTGCTATCTCTTTTCTCATAATTTCAACAGGTGGTAATTGTTTCTTGGAAATCATCTCTCTGATAACGGTTCCACTTGGTTTTACTCTATCACTATCCGAATGACCACAGGTTTTTGTCGTTGCAATGGAACCGCACTTCTTACAATAAAAAGAATGCTCGAATTTCAATGGCTCAATCCCAAGGTCGGGAAATCCCTCGAACATCTTCTGCGCATCGAATGTTCCATAAAACTTTCCAACACCTGCATGGTCTCTTCCCACAACAAAATGTGTGCATCCGTAATTTTTACGCATAATTGCATGGTGTATAGCTTCCCTGGGTCCTGCATAATGCATCCTTGTTGGCAGAATGCTCATAACAACGCGATCCTTAGGATAGAAATCACTCATCATCTTCCTGTAACTTTCGAGGATAACCTCGTCCTTAAAATCCCCCTTCTTCTTTCTACCCATCAAAGGATTGATGAACAAACCGTCAACAATCTCCAACGCGCATCGCTGAATGTACTCATGTGCTCTATGAATAGGATTTCTTGTCTGAAACGCCACTACGGTATTCCAACCTTTTTCTCTGAAAAGCACCCTCGTTTCTCTCGGGTCGAGATTAAATTCCGAAAAAGGTTCTCTCGAATCGTCGATTAGAAAAATCTTACCGCCAATGAAGTAATCCTCTTTGCGCAGCATTTCGTAAACTCCTGGATGAGATTCATCCAATGTTCCGTAAACGTTCCTTGCAATTTTCTCTTTGTCAAAGGAATATTTGTCCTCAACTGAAAGAAGGGCAATATTCCTATCTGCTTCATCTACTAAAAGAATATTTTCCCCAACCTCGACCTTGTCCGCTATCTCCTTTTCAACATCAAGCAGTATGGGTATAGTCCAGACAACGCCCGAAGGAAGGTGCATCTCATCCACCACGGTTTCCACTTCGAGCTTATTAAGAAAACCTTCTATAGGACTGAATACTCCCCGTGCAATATTCCTTGCATCTTTGACGGTTTCCGAATCTATGGTGATTCTTAAATAGTGTCCTGCATTGTTGATTACTTCTTCTTTCTTCTTTCCTTTTAATATACTTTTTACGAGTTTATTTCCATGAGGTTTTGAAAGCATAAGAACTCCCTTCCTTTGAACACTGCGTTGTAAATAAACGTCTTCGGCTGTAAACAAACGCACCTGCGTGCTGCGTAACTAACACTTCCGTTGTAAAACAAGCGTTATCACTGTTAAACGAACGTCAATACTGTAAATATACTACAAATACCAACAAATAGTAGCAGATATACTATAAACTATAATGTTATTTTCTCGTTCCAATTACTTACTATTTTTATTAAATAGCCTTCGGCTTCTTTGAATAACCAATAAATAGCTATCCTACTGTAATATAGAAACTTATGTCCACCCCACAACCTTACCACTAAATCTTTGAAACATAATCAGGAGGTACAAAAACCTCAACTGCCCTCCCGAGAATATCCACATTTACAATAAATCTATACCTTTTATTATCAATCTCAAGCATTTCGCCAACAGCACCCATTAACAATCCTTTTGTTATCCTTACCTTTTCTCCCCTTTTAATATTTGTAATAACTCTGATTTCACTGTTCGTCTTCTCGATCATCATCTTCAAGGATTTAATGACCTCCACAGGAACCGCACGGGGTTCATTGTGGGTTTTTACGATCGAGGAAACGCCTGAGGTTTCGAGCACCTTGGTTACTTCGGAATTCCCTAGTGAGATATTAACAAATAGATAACTTCTGAAAAGAGGAACCTCCGCAAACCGGAAAACTCCTCCTATTTTAGTTTTGCCTCTTCTTAATGGTAGAAAAGTATCGATGTCCTTTTTTAGTAAAATTTCATTTACCTTTTTTTCGAAATGAGATTTCGTATAAACAGCATACCATTCTCTCTCTATATCCTCCACCGATTTCATGGTAGGAGATATATCATAAATATCATTAATTGTCAATACTTAATACCAGATGAGAACCGTGTTCCTAATAAAAATGAGGAGTTAAATAGACTATTTGATTAGTGCTATTTTTTTGGTATAAGACACATTGGTTGTTTCAACTCTTATAAAATACAATCCCTGTGGAACTCTTTTGTTGTTCCAGGCTATGCAGTGAAATCCTTTGGAAAATCTCTTGTCCGTTATAATTTCTAACCTGCGTCCGGAGATATCAAATAAACTTGCTCTGATTCTGCAATTGTCTGATAGATTTAATCCAATTTCCAATCCCCGGTGTGATACTGTCGGACTAATCTCAACTCCTTCGATTAACAATAAATCCTCTTCCGTTATGCCTGACGGTCCAAAACTACCTGTCAATACTATCGGATTGTAACAGGGATTTCCGCATCTATCTGTAATAGTAAGCGTATCAGGATATATTGTGTCTCCCACATCAACCGTTGGGCAGCCAACAAGACCTGGCCAAGAAATTCTTAGGATTTCAGGAGAAAGCCAGTGTGCAAAGGCAAAACTATCACCATCCAACCAGCTGTGTCCTGAACTCAATCGAAGAACGCTATTTATAGTATCGGACTCAATCGATGGCATAGTAGTTGAATCATCAAAAACAAGAACAACATAATCATCCTTGTCTATACCAGGTTTGATTGAATCTCCGTCGGATGCATATGCGGTATCAAGATGTGGAGGACATGAATCAATCGCGAAGTTAATCTGAATTTCATCAAGTTCGGAGGAATAATCAACAGAATCTGTTAGAAGTTCGGTCCTATATTGAACATACCTGTCTCCATCGTTTACAGAAAGAAGGTTAGATATATCCTGACCGTTTACTGCGTACGTGCATTGATTCCAGGATAATGCATTCGACATTAAACTATCTGTCGCCGTCCTTACTTTTATATTCAATTGCTCTCCATTTAGATTTGCCTGCCATGTAATCTGCTCGAATTCCGAGCTCCCGTTTCCTGTTCCTACATCGTAGACCGAAGAGACAAGATAACCGGAATCCACATATGCTGATTTGAAAATTTCGGCATTTTTCGATGTTCCAATAAGTAGAAAACCTTTATATGTCTGAAATGAGGAGGTTGGAGCATAAGTGGAATCGAACAAAAACGAACTCCAGCTGATTCCTTTATCTCTAGAATGAAAAACGGAAGCGGCAAAACTCCTTTTTCCAATGTCACTAACTTTTGCAATAGCATAGACAGACAAATCCAAATCGACAACAATTCTACTTATGACCTGTGCATTTTGCAAATCGGCACAGCTATTCCACGTAACACCATGATCTGTGGAATTAAAAACATCACCATCGGTGTCCCCTGTGCCAACAAATATGTTTCCATCAGTTGCTTCGTCAATAGAATATACCGCAGTTACATTTGTTGGAAAGCTGTGACAGGTATCCCAATGTGCGGCAAGGTCCTCGGAACGGAAGACCCACCCCCTTCCATCTGAGCATTTTGTAACCGCATAGAGGTATTCATTTTCTGTCTGGATCAATTGATATACTGCTGTAGGATAATAACTCCCAATCTTTGGCTGTCCTGGCGTTTGAGACCACGATAATCCATAATTTGTGGACCTATAAATAAAACCGTTTCCAGCCGTTGAAGCATAAATATCATGATCAACCGTCTCTATGATTGAAGTTGTATTTACACCTGTAAGGTTATAACTATACCACATCGTATCCATTACTGTTTGCGACCAAATCCTTCCGGGTGATCGTCCGGTCCCGATAAAAAGGGTATCAAAAGAAGATAAGAGAATTGCATCAACCTCCTCATCATTCCCTCCAGGTGATATCGTCGTGTCCCAGGAATTTCCAAAATTGAAGGAAACATAAAGCTTTGCGGTGCTCCATCCTGCTCCCGCAAAATATCGCTCCCCCTGATCTGAAAACAGGGAAGGAACTGACTGTGCATCTGGTAATTTTCCAATTGAGTAAAAATGTTCGAAATCTGGTGCGAGAAGCGTTAGAAAACCATGTTTTCTCCAGCCGTTTACACCACTTCCTTCGTAATATCCGGTTGGGTCCTGCCACTGAAAATAGCCATCCCCCCCACTCCAATCAGTTTGAATCCAGGAATCCGCAAAAGTAAAGAAGGGCAAAAGAACGAAAATCAAAAAAATCAAATATTTAACATCTCTTGATTTCATCATATTACCTTCTTATTTCTTTCCTTCCAAGTGAGTATGAAATTGCTTCTCATAAGCTAAGCAAAGAAGATACACTGGCAATGACAAATTTTCTATCTGTGTATATAATACTTTACAATTGTTACTGAAGTAGTTCCGCTCCACATTTTTCACAATACCAGCTGTCTTTGCTGTTCACAAAACCACACTTTGGGCATACTAACCCCTCTTCATCCCCCTCTTCATTCCCCTCTTCAACTTCTCCTTCATCTTGCTCCGTCTCCGTTTCCTTACTGTCTTCTTCATAGCCTTCAAGTTTGCTGGTTTCTTCTCTTACAGCTTCACTTTCACTTATGATGTCGGATTCCAGACCTCCTCCCTTTTCTGTCTCTTGTTCCTTCTCAGGCTTGTCTGATTCTTTTAGCAAATCATCTAACGATTCTTCAAGACTGTCTTCAAGTGACTTCTCTTCCCCCTCTTCCGGGTTAAAGGCATTCTCAAGTTCTTTTTCCTGGATACCAACTTCCTCCGTTTTCTCTTCTTCCGGTTTTTCTTCTTCACTAACCTCTGTATCCTTTTCAGGTACTTCTTGCTCGGGAATATTTTCCTCTTCCTTTTCCTCCCCTTCCGTCTCCCCTTCCTCAGGTTCTTTCTCCTCTTTCTCAACCTCTGATATCTCCCCTTCGATAACCCCAGCTTCTTTTCCAATCTCCTGTTCGGGATCTGCCGTTAATTCCTCTTCCACATTTTCAACCGGTTCTTCATCGAAGGTCTCCTCGACTGCTTTCACTTCCGATTCCTCTTCCGACCCTTGAGCTTCTTCTTCCGGCTTTCCTTTTACCTGAACCAGAGCTTTCATAGATTCAAGTTCTGTTTCAAAGCCTCCCAATTTTCCATCAATCTCCTCCAGTCTTGCCTCTTCCTCCTCCATTGTTTTTTCGTAATCTCCTTCCTCAAACTCGCCAAGCTCAAACCTGAGCCTCAATTCCTCAATCTTATCGGCACAGGCTTCTCTTTCAAATTTCAATCCTTCTTCCCCCTGTTCCAATTCCGAAATTTTCTCGCGCGCATAATCCACATTTTCTTCCACCTTCGAATCAAGTTCCCTGAGCCTATTTTCATAATCAGTTTTTACCTTGTTATAAATATTCTCTTTTGTAGTAGGTTTTTTCTCTTCCAGTTTTTCGAGTTTCCTGATTAAATCTTCACGTTTTTTTATTAGTTCGTTAAATTCGCTTTTGTTATTTTCGTCCATCTTTCCCTCCATTTAAGTGAGATTATATACAAGATTAGTTAAAATGTTATCTAAATTTCCGCCACTTTTCGAACTTACTTCCGCATCATACAGGAATTCTAATCTTTTTTTTAATTCAATTTTGGAAAAATTCTTGAGGAAATTTATCTCTTTTCCAAAATTGAAGTACATTACTCCCAGCTTCCTTGCAACATCTCGATTCAATAAATCCTTTTTTTGGTAATACAACATACCGGAAAGTCTGAGAAAAAATTGTCTCAGTATAGCGAGAATTTTTGCTGGTGCAACCCCCCATTCCAATAGATAACAAAGGATCGAGAGCGAATCCGTCAATTCTCTCCTTCCTACAGCTTCCTGAAGATCGAATACGGTCTTAACTTTATTGGATGTAAGGATAGCAATAGCATCTTCCCTCCGCAAGCTCTTTTTTTCACCTGCATATGTAATCATTTTTTCAATCTCGCCCGAGAGTGACATTTGATTATTACCCCCGAATTCTATTATGACCGAAACTGCATCCGGTTCTATAGTATATCCCATTTTATTTGCATAATCTACGATCCACCTGTTTAAAGAATCAGCCCTAAGATTTCTTAAATTTAAGCTACAACAAAATTTCTTGATTTTCTCAAAAAACGCTAATTTGATCTTCTTACTCGAAACAGCTACCATAGCAAGCAAAGATGTACTGATTGACGAAGACAGATAGTTGAGAAGTTTGTCCTGCCCGACTTTTTCGAGTTTGTGCACGTTCCTCAAAATAACCAGCCGTCTGAGCGACGCCATAGGAGGTGTATGTAATGCCCTTTTTAGTTCATCAAAATTGAATCCAATATCTGAAACATCGAAATTTTCCTGGTCAAAAGAAGCAAAACCAGATTTAAACACACGTTTTTTAATGGTCTTGATAACTTCGTTTATGGTGAACTCATTTTCTCCAAAAAGGAGATAGGCATTTTCTAACTTACCATTTTTAATTGCTTTAAGGATTGAATCTGTTTTCATATTCATCAACTGTTCGCAGATTGTAAACTCTTAATAATTCAATGTAAGAATTTAACATACAATTAAAGTCAAAGTCAAGAAAAAAATTTTTCTCTTGACTTTTCTTTATCCATAAAGTATTGTATTTGTTATGTTAGACTTAAAATTTGTTAGAGAAAACATAGATAAAGTCAAGGAAGCTGTAAAAAATAAGAATGAGAAAGTAAACATAGCTGAGTTTATTTCTCAGGACAAAAAACATAGAAAACTAAAAGAAGAACTTGATGATCTTAGGCATATTAGAAACAAGGTTTCCAAAGAAATTGCGGCATCCAAGCAATTAGGTAAGCAGGAACCTGGAAAGATTAAACAGATGAGGGAGGTTTCGAAAAACATCAAGCGGCTTGAGAAGGATGAAAAGCAAATAAAAAAATTGCGTGATGAACTCTTAACCTGGATTCCAAATATCCCTCACAGTTCTGTGCCCGTTGGAGTAAATGCTGCATTCAATAAAATCATAAAAACAACTCCAATTGATGAGCCACCTTTTAACCTTTTGCCACACTGGCAGCTTGCAGAAATAAATAATTTAGTCGACTTCCGGAAATCAGCAATGCTGAGTGCGAGCAACTTTCCCTGCTACATGGGATTTGGTGCGCGTCTTGAGAGAGCACTCATCAATTTCATGTTGGATACTCACTCAAGTTGCGGATATAAGGAAATTTTTCCACCTTTCCTTGTCAACAGAAAAGCAATGTTTGGAACAGGACAGCTGCCCAAATTGGAAGATGATATGTATGTTGTGGAGAAGGACGATATGTTTCTAAATCCAACTGCTGAAGTTCCAGTCACAAACCTTCATATGAATGACACGATTTTAGAATCAGATTTACCTTTGAAATATGTTGCATACAGCGCATGCTTCAGAAGGGAAGCAGGATCTTATGGAAAGGAAACAAAGGGTTTAAAAAGGATACATCAATTCAACAAGGTCGAACTTGTAAAGTTCGTTGAACCAGATAATTCATATGAAGAACTCGAATCCCTGACACAAGACTCCGAAAAAATTCTTAGGTTGCTGGAACTTCCATATAGGGTTGTTCTACTTTCCACAGGAGATCTGTCGTTTGCATCCGCTAAAACTTATGACCTGGAGGTTTGGGCACCAGGATCTCAGGAATTTCTCGAAGTTTCATCGGCAAGCAATTTCGAAGCATTTCAGTCAAAACGCGCAAATATTCGCTTGAAAAAACAAGGAAAACTAACATATCCTCACACTCTTAATTCCTCAGGGCTGGCAACACCAAGAACATTTATAGCCATCCTCGAAAATTACCAGGAAAAAGATGGTAGTATAAGAATTCCAGAAGTCTTACTTCCCTATATGGGAGGAATTGAGAAACTTGGAAACGGATGAGAAAACTCGCAAGACGAAAATTAAGAAACTCGAAAAAGAGAGTGGTATAGTTCCGCAGAAAACATTAAAACACTTTTTGCACTGAGCATTGATATTCACCTCCAATCGTAAGAAACAAAGTTACTCAAAAAATGGAAAATGAGCAAAACCTTCATACTTGACTCCACTTGCGGCAAACTTACTAAATGGTTACGTCTAATGGGGATCGATGCTCTATACGCAGGTGAAACAAATACAGCTAACTTGAGGAATCTTGCCTTAAAAACGGGAAGAACCATAATTACACGCTCGAAAAAACTGGAAACTACCAAAAATATTCAACTCATTGTCCTAAAGCAACAAGAACTGAAAAATCAGATTGCGGAATTGAACAACAAAATTGTTCTTAACAAAACCCTGAAAATTCTAACAAGATGTTCCATATGCAATTCAGAGATAAAATCCATAACAAAAGATAGTATAAAAGGAAAAATCCCCCCTTATGTTTTCAATACTCAAAGCGAATTTTTCTTTTGTGAAGTGTGCAAAAAAATCTACTGGAATGGAACGCATTGCGCAAGAATAAGAAAAAAGATAGGAAATTTGCTTCCTGTCGTATTGACGGTCTTCTCACTTCTTTTTGGTTGTGCAAAGCAGGGGATGTATAAAACGAATAGATCTGGCGTTCCCATCGTAAGAGTCCAAATTTCCAAAAACATAACTTCGGCAAATATTCATTCGACTGCGGAAATCGAAGTAAAAAGCCCTTTTTCCAGGTTCAAAACGAAGGCATCCGATACAATGGATATTACTACAAACAAGAATTATGGATTTCCTTTATCAATTGAAACCCAGGGAAATTCTCCAATTTTTGTAAATGGAACCGGATACATAGGTAAAATTACAATCTATAAAGACAAGAACCTCTCAATAGTCAACCAGGTCGACATGGAAACATACATAAAAGGTGTTGTGCCTCACGAGATTGGGATGAGAACACCGAAAGAGTTAGAAGCAATCAAAGCTCAAGCTGTAGCAGCGAGAACATATGCTTTAAAGCATCTAAACCTGAAAGAAAAAAAACGATTTGATGTTGTCTCAACGATTTATGACCAGGTTTATAGAGGGATGGAATATCGGTATCCAATTGCAGATAGTGCGGTAAATCAGACTTTCGGGGAGATAATCACCTACAAAGATGAACCTATCGAAGCAAAATATTCATCGACTTGTGGTGGAAGAACATCCGATGTTAGAGATAATTGGGGAAATGAATCTGTGCCTTATCTTATGAGCGTGGAAGATAAACCACAGTTTGGCACCGACCAAGACATCTTTTGTCACATCTCTCCTTTATATACCTGGTATAGAAGTTTTTCAAAAAGCGACTTCTACAATTTACTTAGAAAAAACATATTTCCTGGAGACACTTCCTTTACCAGTACAGACTCAACCAGGATTACGTTGTTTAAAACTCTAAAAAACCCAATCTCACAAAGAGTTACGACACTAATAGTCAATACCCCTTCTCAAACATTCAAATTTAAAGGCTTTGATATAAGAACAGTTCTAAAAATAGAGGATAGAGTCCTTCCAAGCAACTACTTCTTCATCGAAGAAAAAAATGACAGTATTTTCATAACCGGCAAGGGTGCAGGACACGGATGCGGAATGTGTCAGTGGGGTGCTATTGGGATGTCAAGAAAAGGTTTTGGTTACAAACAAATATTAAAGCACTACTACACAGGTGTTAAGATAAAAAAATTGTATTGATTTTTATAATTTGAAATAATGAAAAACCACAAATATAACTTCTTGACAACTTCGTTAACAATTCTCATTTGTCTTTCTTCCCTATTCTTGATATCCGGATGTACTCCAAAAAGAATAACTACACAAGCCGAAGAGCAAGAATTGTCCATTCAGAAAATCACTTTTGTTGGTGCAAACTCCATAAGCGAGAAACAATTAAAGAAGGCGATGAAGATAATACAAGAGGGTGATATCTATGATGAATACAAAGTGAAGGTTGCCCTTGATAATGTTCTGTCATACTATAGAATGAAAGGATTTTTCTCTGCAAAGATCATTGCTAAAAAGGGGGAGTTTGACCCTGAAAAAAATGTTATCAATCTCTATTTCACAATCGATGAAGGTCAAAGAGCGATTATAAAATCCATTACCTTCGTTGGAAATGAAACTATAGCTGAAAGCAAATTAATGAAAACAATTATCATAAGAAAAGGAGAACCTTTCGATTATCTTAAAATTTTCACCTCTAGATATAATCTTACTTCTATGTATGCACAAAAAGGATTCATATATGCTGAAGTCAAAACCCCCCGGGAAGATGTTTTTCTTATCGACAATAATCTTACTTTCACCATCGAAGAAGGTAAAAAGGTTTTTGTGAAGGACATAAAAATTTTCGGGAATAAATCAGTAAGAAGTAAAATAATAAAGAGAGAAATACTCTTGAGACCCGGGGATGTTTACTCTCCTCTAAAGGTTTATTCCTCACAGCAAAAGATATATGCGACAGGGCTCTTCTATGATGTGAAGTCAGAAATTGAAGGCACCAAGGACGGAAAGGATAAAGTCACAGTCATCTTCAAGGTCATTGAGGGAAAAACAAAGTGGTTTGCCTTTGGAACAGCATTTCAAACACCGAATAGAATAACAATGAATCTGGGTTGGGGTAACGATAACCTTCTCGATAATAATCAATCCATTAATGCTGATTACACATACACATTCAACTTCAGAAAGGAAGAGTGGGGAAATCTAAACATTAATTATACGGAACCATATCTCTTTAGTATGCCGGTAAGATTCGGTTTGAATCTTTACAATGAAAGAGAAGTTACAACAAAAACAGAGAATGCAAATAGTTCTCAATATTTTGGCAACATATATGGAATAAACTCTAGAATTGGATATTCGATCAATCTATACACCGATGTAACAGCGGAATTAAAGTTTAAGAAGGCTTTGATAAATATCATAGGTGATTACAAACCAGAAGAAAATATATTGACAAATTCTATACTCCTGTCATACTTAAGGGACACAAGAGATAATATCTTTAATCCTCGCAAGGGATTGCTCTCACTAACTTCTGCCGAATTTGCAGGTGGCATTCTTAAGGGAGATAATCATTTTATAAGATATATCCAGGATTTAAGCCTTTACAGAAGGTTTACTAAACGCTCAGTAATGGCGTCGAATTTGAAAATGGGATATACCGTAACATTAAGTTCCAACACAGGAACTTCAATTTCAGTAGATGAAAGATTCGAACTTGGAGGTGCGAGCTCCCTGAGAGGTTACAGTCAAAGCTCAATAGGTACTCCAGACATAAGAGGAAAACACAGCGGTATTTACCTTTTAAACGGAGGAGAAGAATTCAGATTTCCCATTTACAAACTTCTTGGCGGTGCGGCTTTCATTGATTGGGGTGGATTGTGGTTGAATAAAGAAGATATAAACTTGAAAAGCATAAAAGTCGGAATAGGTTTTGGCATACGATACAACACAGTTATCGGTCCCGTAAGACTCGATTATGGGTATAGGTTAACCGATAGAACAAAAACCTACAAGGGTAATGTATACTTTGCTTTGGGTAATGCGTACTAAGATGAGAAAAAGAAAAATATTGTGGCCCATTTTTTCAATTCTAATTCTTTTGTCTCTAATACTCACAATTTTCTCTTTTCTAGCAACGAGAAGCGATATAGTAAAAACAAAGATTGAAGATGTATTCAAGAACATCGTTGAATCCAATCTCAATGTAAAAGTCGAAATTAAACAAACGGAAGGTAATATTCTAACCGGTTATACTTTTTATGACATAAAAATCTACGATAAGAATACTATTCAAGTTGGGAGTGCAAAAAAGGTCACAATTGAATTTAATCTTTTTTCAATGTTAAAGCGTGTAAAAACCGTTAAAAGGATTCTCATTTACGAACCCTGTTTCGACTTTAGAGAAATATCTTCCAATTTGATTAAAAGGAAAGTGACTGAAAAAGAAGACAAAGCTAAGGGAAATCAAACAGGAAATATCATCTCGCTACAGAACATATCCATTGTAAAGGGGGAGATCAGACTAAAATCAAAGGACAGGACTTACACATTTAATAATGTAAATATGGATGGGAAAATACTCCTTATGCCTAACAAGAAAGTGGTATACATAAATAAGTGCAATGCAGGAATAAAAGATATAACTGACATAAAGTCTTTCACAAGCACATTCATTTTCAAGGACGATATTATTAGTTTTCTTGACTGCATCCTTAAAACGTCAAATTCTTCCATATACATTTCAGGAAATCTTTTTGATAACGAAAAACCCCTTATCCTGAATATTGTAACAATTTCCTTGGACGAATTCTTAAGGGCATTTACTAATTCTAACGAAACTATCAAAGGTAACCTAACGGGTAAATTGAAACTTGAGGGAAAAGCTGACGATATTAAAGCTCAAACCAATATGTCAATAAAGAACTTAACCTATAACGAAGATACTGTTAAAATGGTTTCCCTTAGCGCATCCTTAAGAAAAAGCAAATTACTCATAAATCAACTAAGCATGCAATCCTCTCATGGAAACTTAGAACTAACTGGAACCTATGATACCAAAAGTAGAGATTTCGAAATCGCTTCTAATGTGGAGAATCTAATCATTGATAAAATCCTTACAGCCTTCGGCAAGAAATGGAACGCAAAAATATCAGGAGAAATCAAGCTAACGTGTGAAAACGTTCAAGACCATCGAAAACAAAAAACTAAATTCCAGGCTCATCTTGAAAACAGCTACATCAAAAATATTATATTCGATTCGTTGAATGCAGATTTAGAAATAAAGAAGGGTGTAATAGTTGCCAAAAAACTCGACCTATACAGTAATGTGGAAAGACTGAAATTAAACGGAACGTGGGGAGATGACAAAGACCTGACAATAAACGCCAACCACTTCAATATTTCGCCAATTCTTGAACTCTTTGGAATTACCGATATAAGGGGATTCCTCACTATGGAGGGCTACTACAAGGAAACGGGGGGAAAAAGACGTGCAAAAGCAAATATAGTATACTCCAATCCTGCCTTCAAAACCTTAAAAGCACAAAATATACGCGCCTCGATTAACTTCGGAATTTCAAATGCTCATTCTGACATAACAATAAGCAATTTTGATATGATAAACACACATCTTGATAACCTCACACTTTCCATAGAATCAGATTCTATCATAAGGGCTTTCTCTATTTCTTCGGAAGGTAAGGATATGGATCTTAGTGCCGATGTGAATCTGAAAAGCGAAGATGGTAAAACCTTCTTTTTAATCGACACAATAAATTTTAGATACAAAAAAGCAGAAATTAAGAATAGAAAAATCCTTAAACTCGAGCTAACAAAACAAGAACTAAAAATGAATGATGCTGAGTTGTTTATCGCCAACATACCAATATCAACGTCACTTAATGTAAGCAAAAATATGGATTACAAAATCTTAATATCTGGTGATAGTCTTGATCTCAGAATCATTTCAGAGCTTTTGAAGATGAAGAAAGATATCGGTGGAACATTGGATTTTATGCTAACGGGAGAAGGAAATTTCCGGGAACCGGCACTAAGTCTAAGCCTAAATGTAAATGACTTTTTTCTGGAAGAAATGTTTGCAGATAAAATGATAGGGGAATTTGATTATTCAAATGATGAAATAAGGATAAATTCCTTCAGGATTCTAAAAGCTGATCAAATCTCCGAAGCAAAGGCAACAATTCCCTTAGATATTTTCAGGAAAGGTAAAAACAGCAATAGTAAAATAGATTTCGTGATCACGGCAAAAGACCTCGGCGACTGGATCTTCTATCCCTTCGAGAGATTTTGCCACTATGAAGGAGGAAAGGTTTACGGAACAATAAGAGGAAAAGGAACTCTTGCAAAAATTGACCTGAAGGGAGACCTGAGACTGTATTCCACGAATCTATACATACCTTTTCTTGGATTGAGACTGAAGAACACAGATGGATATTTTCAACTCTCAGAACACGGTATAGTGACAAAAAAGATTCATTCAACTGTTGAAGACGGATATTTGAACCTTTCTGGAAAAGTCGATTTCCGCGGTATCAAGCCTAAAACCATAGACCTGACAATTTCTGGAAAACATATACCACTTGAAGGCTTTAAGGACATTTATCTTATTGTTAATCCAGAAATGAAACTACAGGGTCCTTTCGCACGACTCTTACTAACGGGGAAAGTAAACGTAGAAAAAGGTGATATCACAATTCCATTCCGAAGAAGAAGCGAAAAGGGAATAAAAAAAGGGGATTTCTCCTACGATGTGGTAATCTCTGCAGAAGAAGGTGATGTCTGGCTTAAAAACGAAGATGTTGACGTGGAGCTAAATGGCAAAGTATATGCAAAAGGAACAGGAAACGCACCTCAACTTTCGGGTACGTTTGAAACAAAAAGGGGATTCATATATTATCTCGACCACACTTTTTCAATAGACAGAGGAGTTTTTGATTTCACAAATTCTCCCGAGTTGAATCCAGAGATAGATCTTCGCGCACAGACAAAAGTACGCTACACATACTCACCGGACAAAAACTCCAACCCGCGTGATACAACGACAATAGTCTACTTGAATGTTGCAGGAACAATGCAGGAACCAAATTTCAGTCTAACTTCTCTGAATTCCTCGCTCACCGAGGAGAATATAATTCTCCTCTTGAGCTTGAATGTGATATCGTTAGAGGACATTACTTCCCTGGCAAATGTTGGCAGTCTTTCTGACAGGGCAGCCAGTTACTGGATAAGACAGACTCTACTGCGTGAATTTCAATCAAGCCTTGGAATCGATGCTATCGACCTTGAAACGAAACTTATCGGACCTCAGAAGACAGCAAAATTAACAGTTGGAAAATACGTTTCAAAAGACCTTTATCTCGGAGTCACGCACGATATCTTTGCAGCCTCCAAGGATGAGTTAGAAATTGAATACAAAATATGGAAAGGCAGTTATATTGTCGGTCAAAGAAACGAGGACGGAAATTATAATTTAGGTATTAAATTTAAATTTAGATACTAACTTCCCGATACAATATAAATATCATAGAATAAAATTGCCGAAAAATTAGTTTGAAATCCCTGTTCGAATAAATTCTTTTAAATTAGAGGAAACAAGTTAGCTGAACATTCATCCTGTGAGGAAATAATCTGATAGAATTTTCTTGTGGTCAAAGGTTATATCTCCTGGCAAAGAACCTTCCAAAAACAGACTTAATTTTTTAGCATCATCGCCAGCTCTCGGTGTTCCTTTCCCGGTAGCTGTAAACACAACTGAAACGGTATGTCCCCTCGGATCCCTAGCTGGATCAGAATATACATGAAACTGTCTTAAGTTATGCAAAGAAAGATTGGTTTCTTCCTTCATTTCTCTTCTTACGGCATCTTCAACGGTTTCACCTTCATCAACAAAACCACCCGGAATTGCCCAACCATAAGGAGGATTCTTTCTCCTAATTAGAACAACTTTGCCATCAATTTCTATTATACAGTCAACCGTCAATCTTATCATAACGGTAGGGTCTTTTCAAATCTCTTAACAGCCATAGAAATAATAGTATAATCCATATAAAATAATTCTCCTATCTCGTTTAAGGATAAATCAGTGAACTTCCGAAGAAAATATAGCGTTAACTGACGGTAAATATTCCCTCTCTTTTTTCCAAGTATTTCTTTCTTCTTTATAGCAAATATTTGTGAAATTTCGCTGATTATTTCTTCTGCATCAAATGACTCTCTAAATCTAGTTTCTTTAATTTTCCTACCCCGTTGTTCATGGCTCAAAAAGTGAAATTGAGAGCTGAGTAAACTGCATTATCTGTTTCTTTGCTTTTTGTGGGGCTGCCCAGGGGTTTTGTTTCTTTGTTTACATATGCAATATCAATCTTGAAGGGTAACGATAGTCCAGTCCCAAGTGTTATACTCCTCGAATTTCGCTCATCGTTTTCCACGTTTCTGTCTGGATCTTCTTTATCAGTAACATAGCCGACTCTAAGGCTCATAATACTTAAATCTAACTCAGCACCGAAGCGTATACTCCACATGTTGGAATCCATGGTTTCTCGATTGCCTAAATTGTCAGTCAAAGATTGGTTTCTAATGTTAGCTTGGATTCCTGGTGTCAGAAAAGGTAAAGCATAACTTACACCAAAACCTAAATTGGTGACGGACAGGTAATTATCGACACCAAGCAATAAACTATCATTGATTGTTGTATGGATTTTTCTGTATCTAATGTTGCCCACTGCTCTCATTGGAGTGAGAATTGAAGAAAAAAGTACTTTTGAATCGAAGTCGAAATTCATATTGTTCACATCTCCAGATTCGATGCTTACATTTCCAACAGTGGTTCTGCCAGAAAGCGATGATGATATTCCACCGAATCTAACGCCTAATTTCAGCAATCCCGGAATACGTGAAATACTCTGGACACCCATCGAGAAAACATTTCCCTGAAATGATTGCTTATACCAGGAATCCTCTAAATCCGCACCCGGAAATGCCATTCCAACAACAATACCAACATCGAACATTGGTGAAAGGTGCATTGCACCTCCCAACTCAAAACCCTTAAGGGAAGCATTCATTTCACTACTGTCCTGCTTATTCGCATATGTTATCTTGCCGAATCCAGCTGCTGCACCAGTGCTGTATACGCCGAAATCCTTTGAGAACAGAATATTTGCCAAAGGCATCGATACCTTATCTTCCCTGTCCCAGCTTTCATACCTGGAATTTGATGAAGAGTATGCGCCACTACCACCGATTGCGAAACCATCCTCGGTTCTATAATTGAATTTCACACCTGCTGGAATACCATACTCCGATGAAAATGTATTAACTCCCGTCCCTAAGTCAATCAGGGCAGAAAAAAAATCTAGATATGGAAGATTAACCCCCCAGTAACTCACCTCGGGCTCTCCGGTTCCACTGGAATCCGAATTACTAATGTTACCACGTGTTATATACGCTTCAATGCTCGACTCTACTTCGTCCCTATAGAATCCTGCAACGTTCTTACCGTAATCAAAAAGATTAACCCTGTTTGTCTCATCTTCAACAATAAGTTCAAGCGAACCCATTCCTATAATGCGAACGGATGTTGCTCTAACATTGCTGATAATTAGGAAAAAAGCAAAACCTGCGATTATAATTTTTCTCATATTCACTCCCGGTATAATGTTTACTATAGATGATTCCGCAGATTTTAGAATACGATAAAAGAATTTAAAAGACAATTTTTTCGATTAACTAACAAGCCAGTTTTGGATGTCTTTGCTCTGATGTATGAATAACAATAAAAGCATTATACCAGATTAAGTTACCAAATGCAACAAAAATATAAGAGTAATTGTTTCTTACCGAATATGTAGCTACTAACCTGTTTACATCTGAAAAAGAAATTTGACATAAGCTCTTGACAAGAAGCATTTATTGTGTTATATTAACGAAAACTTGTTGAAAGGAGGTGTAATGATCTTTGGCAGTTAGAATACGATTACGGAGAATTGGGAGCAAGAAAAAACCTTATTACAGAATTGTCGTAGCTGATGCAAGAAATTCTCGAAATGGAAAGTTTATAGAAAATATCGGTCACTACGATCCGCGAAATAAGGACGATATTGTTTTCGATATTAAGAAAGCTGAAGATTGGCAGAAAAAGGGAGCTCAATTTTCAAATACAGTTAAGGGTCTATACAAGAAACTGAAAAGACAACAAGAACCCGAGAAGGATGAAACGAAAAAGACAAAGCGCACACCGGAAAAAACGGAAAAGGAGGACTAAGGGATGAAAGACCTGGTAGAGCGTATTGCTAAGTCACTTGTCGATTTTCCAGAAATGGTCAAAGTTACGGAAATTCAAGGTGAAAAAACGACGGTTTTTGAACTGAGGGTTGGTTCCGGAGATCTAGGTAAGATCATTGGTAAAGAAGGAAGAACTGCCAAAGCGATAAGAACCATTATTACTGCTGCATCAATGAAATCAGGAAAAAGAGCTGTTCTTGAAATCCTTGAATAAATGCCAGTAATTGATAGAGAAAAACTCACTAAATTTATTATTAGGATAACTGTATTGGAGCAGTTTCTTCTCTTTAAAAACAAGTCATATAATAGAGAATTTTATGTAGCGAAGTTATAAGTAAGTTATTGTTGACTACAGGTTTTACAATATGAAAATCGATGTATTGACAATCTTTCCTGAAATATTCACAACACCCATACAACATTCTATTATAAAACGGGCAATTGACTCGGGTGAATTCCAGCTTCAGATTAATAATCTCCGGGATTACGCGGAAGACAAAGCAAAAACAACCGATGATTATCCTTTTGGCGGTGGGGCTGGGATGATTATGAAATTAGAACCTATATTCAATGCGCTTCAGGCTATAAGAACAGAGGAGAGCGAAGTTATTCTTCTTTCCCCCCAGGGAGAAGGATTTAACCAAAAACTTGCCATCGAGCTCTCCGAGCAGAAACATTTAGTACTTATATGCGGTAGATACAAGGGAGTGGATGAAAGAATAAGAACATACCTCATCGACAGAGAGGTTTCTATTGGAGATTACGTAACAAGTGGTGGCGAAATACCTGCATTGATAATGATTGATGCAATTTCCAGATTGCAACCCAATGTATTGGGAAACTTCGATTCAGCAGAGAGCGATTCTTTTATGTCCGGAAAACTCGACGCTCCCTACTACACCAGACCAAGAAATTTCAAGGGTATGATCGTTCCAGATGTCCTCCTCTCGGGAAATCACAAAAGCATAGAAGAGTGGCGAGAGAGAGAATCTATGAAAAAAACCATCGATAGTCGACCTGATCTATTGAATTCAAAAAAGATATAACGGAGGAAAGGTGAGCAAGAAAGAAACCCCCAAGAAAGAAATGCCTTCTTTTAATTCGGGAGACACAGTTCAAGTTTTCGTGCAAATTCAAGAAGGAGGCAAGAATCGGATCCAGCGATTTCAAGGAACCGTGATCAAGAAAAGAGGAGAAGGAACAAGCCAAACTTTTACAGTGAGAAAAGTAAGCCAGGGAATAGGGATCGAAAGGATATTCCCCTTACACTCACCCAATATTGAAAATGTAAAGGTACTTAGAAGAGGAAAAACAAGAAGGGCAAAAATCTACTATTTGAGAACAAGGAAAGGAAAGAAGGCAAAAATCAAGGAAGCAAGGTAAGATGAGACGTTTCGAGAGAAAATTGTGGAAACATGGTATTGATTTCATTGCTGGAATCGATGAAGTTGGTAGGGGCCCTCTTGCAGGACCTGTTTGCTCCGCGGCAGTCATCCTTCCCAAAAAATACTGCAATAAGAACATAAAAGATTCCAAGAAACTTGCACCACGTGTAAGAGAAAGTCTTTTCAGTGATATCGTAAACAATGCAATCGCTTTCTCAGTGGGTTGCGTGGATGCCCAGGTAATAGACAAAATTAATATTCTGAAGGCAACTTTCGAATCTATGTATCGCGCTATTGACAAACTTAGATTTCTTCCTGATTATGTACTGGTCGATGGTTTTGAAATCCCTGGTCTCCCCATTCCACAAACTGGAATAAAAAAGGGTGATAATTTGTGCTTCTCGATTGCAGCAGCATCAATAATTGCCAAAGTTTTCAGGGATAGAATTATGGAGTTATACGACCTTGAATTTCCTGTTTATGATTTTTCCAGGAACAAGGGATACGGAACAAAGTATCATATCGAAACACTCCAAAAAGTGGGTCCCTGTAAGATCCACAGAAAAAGTTTCAATCCAGTTAAACTTTACTTTTCAAAACCTAATAGAACCTGAGAGTGTCACTTCCCGCTGTAGATTTGTAATTTGGTGACTGCAATGAAATTTTCTTCTTCCAATATTTTTCTCTTTTTTTCTATCGGAACACGCAACAGAATTTCATGATTAATAGAAAAACAGTCGGAGACAAGGGAGAAAAAACAGCTGTAATCTTTCTAAAAAAACGGGGATTTAGTATTCTTGAAACAAACTATAGAACCAGGCTTGGCGAGATCGACATAATTGCGTGCAGAAAAAACCTTATTGCCTTTGTTGAAGTCAAAACACGACAGTCTTCCGGATACGGCAATCCGGAAGAAGCTGTGGATAAAAGAAAAAGGAAAAAAATCATAAAAACAGCAAAATACTATCTTGTATCGAAGAACCTCTATGACAAACAAGATGTTAGATTTGATGTGCTCTCTATCAAGAAAAATAGACAAGACGCCGATATTCAGTATTTTGAGAATGCTTTTCGCGAAGAACGATAAACAAAAAATCTTGGTTAAAGTTTTTATTAAAAAAAAGTGCTTGAATATTTCCCAATTTATGTTAGTATGAATGGCATTAATTCGACTATGAAAGGAGGTGAAAAGAGTTTTCAACCATTTTTAATAAAACAAGGAGGCAGTAGATGAGAATGAGACTTTTCACGATTGTAGCTTTTCTTCTTATAGCAACACTTGCTTTCGGAATGCAGACAAATCGTAATGCCAACAATGTATGGCCTTCAATTCTTGGTTCAGGTGGTCCAGATTCCTTTGGTTATACCTGGATAGATAGCGATGAAACTGGTGGACCAACATTCAACTGGATTGACATCACTACTATAGGTAACGCTGTAGCTGGCCTTGGTGACGACAACAATGTCGGTCCGATACCGATTGGATTCGATTTTCCATACTACTGGTACCCGGTCAACGAATTCTGGGTTGAGTCAAATGGTGGTATTTCTTTCTCCGATGCAAATGTTTATACTCCACAGGGTGCCAGCGGTTTCTTTATTCCAAATACAGCTGTTCCCAATGATATAGTGATACCCCTTGGAGCGGATTTGACTTTCCAGGATGGATTACCGGCAGAATGCTATTATTATTCAAATAATGTTGACACGTTCATTGTATCTTTCATAAAAGTTCCCGCATGGACAAGCGGAGGAATTGTTGGTGAACATTCCTTCCAGATAATACTCACCGGAGCTGATAGCTGCATCTACTTCCAGTACGGACCACAATCAGGACAATTCTACGGTGGTTCTGACTGTGCAGGCATTGAAGATGTAATAGGTGATGTCGGACTTCAGGTTTTCCTCAATAAAAATCCTGACCTATTACCAAACTACGCCGTTCAATTTATTCCACCCGATTCGACGAGTTACCAGGCACTTGACATTGGCATAAAGGATGCCGTAACGCCCGGTAGTAAGGGCGTTTTCCTGTTCCCGGGAGAACCTTACGCAATAACGACTACTATACGCAATTATGGGAATGTAGATGCGGGTACTTTTACCGTTACTTCCATTCTATGGGATACATCTGGAACTACACACTACACGGATACCGTTACCGTTGCCTCTATGGTCGCAGGTTCGGAGACAACCATTACCTTTACCCCCGACTGGACACCATCTTCGGTTAACGATTATTTCACACTAATACAAACCCACCTCACAGGGGATATTAACCCCACGAATAACTCCAAAGATGTAGAGTTTGAAGTTCTGAATCTTCCGGGTTGGATGACATACGATTCCGATCCAGCGAGTGCAAGTGGATATGCATGGCTCGGTGCAGGAGGTGGATGGGGGCAGGAATTTGAACCACCCCAGTATCCAATTACGATTAATCAAATTTCACTCGCAATGTCGTCAACCAATAGTTGTAACGTTCCAATTCTGTTTCTGGATGACGACGGAAATAATGGTTCACCCGGCACATTACTTTATGCGGACACCATCTTCGTTCCCGCAGGGACAGGCTTCAATCATTATCTTGTTAATATTCCTTCAGGTCCTGGCACAATTTCGGATGGCAAGTTCTACGTCGGTATGATTCAGGTAGGCGACAGTTTCCCAAGAATTATGATGGAAGATGTCGGTCCTTTCTCAAGACGTGGATGGGAATTTACAGGAACATGGGCTCCATCCAGAGACAGAGAAACATGGGAAATGCTTGTAAGAGCACACACAAATGATCCTCAGGCAGTATCCGAAGGAATCGAAGGTAAAACCTATGTTCTGTCATTGCTTCCCACAAATCCGAATCCCGTAAAGAACAATGCGGTGATTTACTATGCCCTTCCGAAAGATGCTGACGTCAGCCTGAAAATTTACAATCTGCTCGGACAGGAAATAAGAACACTTATCAACGGACACGAATCTGCTGGCATTCATTCCGTTGTATTCAACTCAAAGGATGCAAAGGGAAATGCCTTACCACAAGGTGTTTACTTCTACAGATTGACAGCCGATGATAGATCGCTGACAAGAAAACTCACTTTACTCCGATAGCACAGTAAAGAGCGGGGGGCTTTAAGCCCCCCACTTTTTTTTGCTCAAGCACATTCACCGAGTTTATTAAATTCCTTCAATCCGACAATCTTCTATAATGAATGCTTTTGTTGGCAATTTACCCTTTCCCTTAAAAGGAAAGGATCAGGGAAAGTGTGATGTAGGAGGTGACTTAATTTGACTAAAACAGTTCAAATAGAAACACATAAAAGAATCGAACTCATAGATATTACAGAGAAAATAAGAAAGATTGTTGCAGAGAGTGGCATTCAAGAAGGTGTTTGTTGGATTTTTGTTCCACATACAACCGCTGGAATAACAATCAACGAAAATGCAGATCCATCCGTGAGACATGACATTGAAAGGCAACTCACCAAACTCATACCTTACGACTCGAATTATTCTCATCTTGAAGGCAACGCAGATGCTCATATCAAATCAACTGTCACCAACATAAATACGCATTGCTTTGTAGAAAACGGTAATATTTTACTTGGAACCTGGCAGGGCATTTTTTTCTGTGAATACGATGGACCCCGATCAAGAAACATCATAATCAAAATTACAAAAGGTTAATTAAGCTGTGGATTACAAACAAGCTTTAAGGGAACTTAAAGAAAGAAAGGATTGGAAAGAACTGCTTTTCTCTTCTCTTGAATTCTTTAAGAAAAACAAAGACAGATACATAGTTAGAATGATTGTTCTTGCTTACGAGAATCTTGGAATTGAAAAACAAGTCCTTCCGTTCTGGGAGATTCTTGCAAAAGGGGAAAATGAACCTGAAACTTATTCAAGCAAACTGGCGAATTACTACAAAGATACAGGGGATGAATCAAACTGGATAAAATGGTCGCGTAGACTAATCCTGCAATCTCTCAAGAAAAAAGATTTCGACACAGTAGAGGATATTTGGATACAATTGGTTGAGACAAAAACTATTCATAGAGATTTAGTATCAGAAATTGCAGATAAATTGGAATTATTGGAGGAAAAAGAAAAAGCATTTACACTGCTTGACATTTACCTGGTTTTAATGGAGAATACGGAACCACTCACACGCGATATAATCGACATTTCGAAAAGGATGCTGAAAATAGACCCGAAAAATGCGAATTTGAGAAAACGTCTCGAAGGTTACTATAAAAAACTTTACTCGAGCTGCAGTGAGATTGAAAACCTTCTGGATAAGGTAAATATCAGAAGAAGCGAAAAGGTTGAAATTGCCATTCAATCACTCGAGGAACTTCTAAACCTATGTCCGGGAAACTATGTGATGCACAAAAACTGGGGTATTGGCAAAATAGAATCGATCGATCTTTTGTTTAATAAGGTATACATTGATTTTCAAAACCATCCAAAACATTCGGTGGATTTAAACCTTGCGTTGACTATCCTAATGCCCCTCAGGGACGATGATTTCAACGTTTTAAGAATTAAAAACAGAGCTTTTCTCTTGTCCCTAAAGGATGAAAACCCAATTCGATTAATAGAACTCATGCTGAATACGGAAAATCCTATTTCTCAGTATAGAGCAAAGTCTTTACTTGCAGGAATAGTCGAGGACGAAGAATGGAGCGATTTCATTAAGAAACTCAAAACTTACTCAAAATCAAAAGGCATTGAAGTAAAAGGAAAAGGCAAAACAAGTTTCTTTTCTCTTGCCTCCATTAGAAAACAAACTAAACTCTCTATCGAATATATTGAATCGATAAGGGAAGCTGAAAAAAGAATAGAGCCATTGTTGTCTATCGCGAACCAAGAATTAGATCGAAAAGATAAACAGCGATGGCAGACTTTGACGCAGAACATTTTAGATGATGAAAACATAAATGTAGGTGCAAAAATAAACCTTGCCTTTGCAAAATCCGAATTGTCTGGGGACAAAATAGAACTGAATAATAGGCTGGCTTCCCTACTCGAGGATATTCAAGAAGACGACCTGGAAACAATATTGAACAAACTATCAAAAAAAGCTTACAAAAGTGAGTTGCTCCAATTTATAGCGAATGATAGACCTTCTTTACTAAAAATAGTCTTTCTTAAGAATACGGACAACTGGTTAAGGGCACTCTCTGAAAGAATTCTGGAGAAAAAGGGCGAAATAGAAAACCTCCACTCGAAGGTTCTGAAGACGCCCAACAAATACCCTTTTTGTTTCCTTTATCTCTTGGGAAAAATTATGAAGACAGAGGAAAAAACAAGAACGAAATGTAGGCCCATAATTCTATTTGAAACTCTGCTTGAATTAGTTTCAGACAAGGAAGCAGGACAAAAAACCAGATCAAAGGCAAGATCGGTCTTTTCGAAGTATGCTTTCGATATCTACAAATGGGTCATCGACACATCATCGGAACAAGAAATAAAAATACTTCTTAACATTATTAAGAAATCCCAATATGTAGATTCCCAGGATAAGAAAGCCTTCGCAAGACTTGCGGAAACAAAACATCCAGAGTTAAGGGAAGAAACTTCCGAGGAATTCCTTTATTCGACAAAAAAGTCGCTGAAGGAAAAAAAACAGGAGTTAAACCATCTTGTAAAAACGGAGATACCCGCTAATAGTAAGGCTATAGGAAAAGCGGCAAGACAGGGTGATTTGAGTGAGAATTTCGATTATATATCGGCAAAGGAAAAGCAGAGAAGACTTCTCGATAGGATCAATGTGTTAAAGCAGGAGTTATCCAGGGCAAGACCCATCGAAGATCTGGAATATATTGAAGGACGCGTTGGAATAGGCACACAAATTACCCTTGTGGATTCTGAGAATAACGAAATAAGGGAAATCATTATTCTAGGCCCCTGGGATCGTCACCCCCATAAAGAAGTGGTTTCTCACACCGCACCCATTGCGACTCAACTGCTTGGTAAAAAAAGGGGTGACTTCTTTTTTGACAAATACAGCAAGAAAACTTTCAAAATTGTCAAGGTGGGAAAATATAACAATAACATATAGCCCCCAATCGGATCCTGCATTTATTTTCTTGACATATGTCTGCAAAAATACTAAACTGTGCAGATAAAAACATCCTAAAAAAGATCGGGATGTTAGGTATAATAGATATTGCCCCAGGAGGTGTGATGAAGAAGAGAAATGTGAAACCAGAAGATTTTCTCAAATTCGAATTGCTAAACGACATAGAATTTTCCCCGGATGGTGAGCATTTCATATATACATTAAAACGTGTTGACAAAAGCGAGAATAAGTATTTTACCAATTTATTCCTCATGTCGAGCGATGGAAAAGAAACTTCACAATTCACTTACGGTGACTGGAACGACACTTCACCGAAATGGTCACCCGATGGCAGATGGATTGCATTTCTTTCAGACAGGAGCAAAAAATTAAATGTTTATGTAATACCGGTAAATGGTGGAGAATCAAGAAAAATTACTGATTTAAATGGAATTGTTATCAACCTGCGCTGGATGCCCAATAGCAAGGGCCTCATTTTTTCCTTCCGTAGAAATGACAGTAAGAAAGAAAAAAAAACCGAAAAGAAAAGTCCACCCCTTGTAAGAGAAGTTAACAGAATGTATTTCAAGGCAGATGGCAGCGGTTACAGACCTAAAGGAAACTTTCATATATACACTATTAATATAAAATCAAGAAAGAAAAAACAATTAACAAAAGGTAACTGGGACGATTTTTTTCCAATTGCCTCACCCGATGGCAAAAAGATTGCATTTATTTCAAACAGACATAAAGACTTTGAATTCAATATGCAGCTTTCGGATCTCTGGACAATCGATTACAGTGGAAAACATCTAAGGAAAATTAAAACCCCAAAAGGCCCAAAACACACCCCATCCTGGTCTCCAAACGGCAAATGTATTGCCTATGTTGGTCACAACCAATTTACAGATTACACAGGAAGCTTGAATCATTATCTATGGGTTGTTTCCTTAGATAAAACAAGAACAACAAAACTAACAGGCAAATTGGATAAAACTGTGATGAATATTTGTGTCGACGACCTCAGCGAATCATTTGGCTCTGTTACCCCATCCTGGACAAAGGACGGCAAAGAAATTATCTTCGGCGTTTCATCGCAAGGTAATCACCATCTTCTCTGTGTCGACGTTAAAACCAAAAAAGTAAAAAAAATCACCGAAGGATGTATGCAGGTAAATGACTTTTCTTACAATCGAGAAACAGATAGAATCGCATTTACTTACTCGCTTCCTACCTCTCCAGCAAACATTTCGGTAACCAAAAAAGGTAGTAATAAACTGAATTTCAGAAAAGATATGAATGAAAAATTCCTAAAGACATTGAGAATATGCAAACCAGAAAGTTTTTCATTCAAGGGTGCAAAGGGGGATAATGTCGAAGGTTGGCTTCTGAAACCTCCGAATTTCAGAAAGAACAAGAAATATCCTCTCATACTGGAAGTACATGGAGGTCCATATGCACAATACCCAAACTCATACTTCCATGAATTTCAAGTACTTGCCGCTGCGGGATATGTTGTATTCTATTCAAATCCTCACGGCAGTCAGGGCTACGGAGAAAAGTTTGCAAAGTCACTCGTAAACAACTGGGGTTTTCCGGATTACAAAGACTTGATGACTGCAATTGATATACTATCAAGAAAAAGATCTATAGATAAGAAAAATATGGGAGTAACAGGAGGAAGCTATGGGGGCTTTATGACCAACTGGATTATTGGTCATACAGACATATTCAAGGCAGCATGTAGTCAGAGGTGTGTTAGTAATCTCATAAGTATGACAGGCACCTCTGATGGTGGATTTATGATGTCCAGGGAATTTGGAGGACCCTGGTGGAAAAATCTCGACAATTATTGGAGGATGTCACCCCTGAAATTTGTAAAAAGAATGAAAACACCTCTTCTAATCATTCATAGTGAAGGTGACATGAGAACTCCGATAGAACAAGCGGAACAGCTTTATATTGCACTTAAACTTCAAAAAAGAGAAGTACAATTCTTAAGGTATCCGGAGGAATCACACGGTCTTTCCAGGCATGGTAGACCGGACAGAAGGATTGATAGATTGAAAAGAATCGTTGGATGGTTTGATAAGTATCTGAAAGAGAAAAAATAAAAGTTCGGTTACACGGTTCTCAGTAAAGTTGTTACTTTTTGCAAGGAGGTTGAGATGATTCGAGTTTTGTTGCTTTTACTTTTCTGCAACTCTCTTTTTGGTTGGGAGAATGTGAAGAAGCTGAATTACATTGACCCATTCGGACGGCAAGCTATGTCATATACCGAATGGAAATCAACAACGACCGAAGAATTTTCCCGTCTTGGCAATGCTTATGTTTCAAAAACAAAACACCGCGCCCCTCTTATCAACATCTTGCTCTATGCACCTTTGTATGCGGAGACCATTGACTCAATAAATGTATACATTTCCGACCTTGAAAATGAAGGTTACAGCGTGCAGCTGGATACTATGAGAGGAACAGATCCTCTCACTGTAAGAAACCATCTGGATTCTCTTCTTTCAAGTGAACTTAAAGGAGCAGTCTTTATCGGTGAAATCCCTTTTGCCTGGTATGAAATGTCAAGTGCCGAAGGAAGGGAAGAATTCCCGATAGAACTTTACCTTATGGATCTCGATGGAAACTGGATAGATAGCGATGCTAACGGTCTTTTTGACGACCACACTGGAAATAAGGCACCGGAAATCTGGACAGCCAGGATCTACGCACGTTCGATAACCTGGGGAAATGAAGCATACCTTGTAAACAATTACCTTTCAAAGGCTCACAAGTATAGAATGGGAGGTTTCAATACTCCGCAAAAAGCACTTGCTTATGTGGACGATGACTGGTACGGTTTTGGAGACTGCGACCTCGACTTACTCTATGATACGGTCGATGTCGTTAGAAACTATAACACCACGGTAGCAAGTGACTTTAGAATGAGATTTAACGATGCATACGAATGGGTGCAGATATGTAGTCACTCCTCACCCTGGGGTAATACTTTCAAAAATACTTCGGGATTTGCAGGAACAGTGTTCAACTTCGAATACTGGTTCGCTAATCCGGAGTTTCTTTTCCTCAATCTTTTCCAATGCAGTGGAACAAGATTCTTTGAGGAGAATTATGCAGGTGGCTGTTACATATTCGGTCCGACAAACTCACTCATTGCGATCGGTTCTGACAAAGTAGGTAGTATGCTTCACTTCGACGATTTTTATGGTCCTCTTGCGGGCGGTATCTCAATTGGAGAAGCGTTCAAGGAATGGTTTACCCAATGGGGTATCACAGATCCTTCCTGGTTCTATGGAATGGTAATCTGTGGAGACCCAACACTCAAGACAAAACAGAGTACTCCAGGATTCGGCATAGCAAGAAAAAAAGGCAAAAATATCAATACGCCATGCTCTTGGTCAAATCCCGAACCAATAGACACCGATCCTGAAACCGATGGTTATCTTGATGTTGCAAAGGATGGACAGGGACGTATATGGGCAACCTGGGTTACGGGAAGGTCACAGTCCAATGGAAGAACAGAAGTATGCGTTTCGAACTATGATAACGGTTCTTGGAATTCACCCGAGATTATTGATCCCTTTATTTACTGGGATTTCTTCCCTGCCCTCTGCGCCGACTCTTCAGGTCGAATGTGGATTTCCTGGGCAAGAGCGTATGGAAGAAACTACGATATTTTTGCCTCTTACTACGACGCCGGGTGGAGCACTCCTGACCGTATAAGCAGTAAGGCAACAGATGCAATGGTTCCGGCAATGACACTTGATGGAAGCGGAAGATTATGGATAACGCTCGAAAGGTGGAATCACTTGAACGGGGACATATACTGCCGATATAATGACGGAACTTCATGGCAATCTATGTTTGCCGTCACGGTTAACCCGGCAAACGATTATAAACCAAGAATGGCAACTGACAGCACAGGTATGGCATGGACAACCTGGTGCAGTGAAAGATGGCAAAACAATAGAAATATATATGTTAAAAACTACAATGAATCATCCGGGCACTGGGAAAATATAAGGAGAATTACAGGCAATACTGCGCAGGACCAGGACCCTGTTATTTCAGTGGACGGCGACGGGACTATCTGGGTTGCCTGGACCACCGGGAGAAATGGAAATCCTGACATATACGAAAGTCACTATGACGGTATTTCCTGGACGAATTCCCATTCAGTAATATCTGATTCATCAAGAGACGAACACGCTGAATTTGCTGTTGACCAGGATGGATATCTCTGGTGCATCTGGCAATCCGACAGAACAGGGGACTGGGAAATCTATGCGAAATACTACAAAGACGGTGAGTGGGGTGATTCCATGAATATCTCGCAGAATGTAGGAAAGGACATTTTCCCGAAAACAGCACTCGATGATTCCGGAAACATCTGGGTACTCTGGCAGAGTGATAGAGACGGAAACTGGAACATCTATGCATCACATATTCTTTCTGACTTAATTCCACCGACACTAACGGTGACCATGCCTAATGGAGGAGAAGTCTGGAATATCGGAGAGGTAGATACGATAACATGGATTGCTTCCGATAATATCGCCGTCGATTCTATTTCAATCCTCTATTCGACAAACGGCGGAAGCGATTGGAACACAATAAGCACAGGAGAAACGAACGATTCGATTTATGAATGGACCATTCCTCAAACACCTTCGACTAATTGTCTTGTCAAGATAATTGCATACGATGGATTTCCCAACAGCACAGAGGATATCTCTGACAATACTTTCACCATTCACGATGCAATTCCACCAACAACCGTGATGCACTATCCCAACGGAGGCGAAATATTAAGTATTGGAATTATGGACACCATAAGATGGTTTGCTTCTGATAATATCGGTGTCGATTCCGTTCGTCTTGAATACTCAACAAATGGTGGCACTGACTGGGTCTATGTAGCAAGTCCTCCAGGAATCGATACAATGTATGAATGGACTATTCCACCCACTCCCTCAACACAATGTCTGATGAAGGTTAAAGCATTTGATGCCTCTCTTAATATGGCTGAAGACGAATCTGATTCCATGTTCGAAATTAGAGACGATTCATTACCTCTAATCACTGTACTTGAACCTAATGGTGGAGAAGTCTGGGTATACAATGAAGTGCACGATATCCTCTGGGATTCTGATGATAACGTTGGCATCGACAGCCTTAATATAACACTTTCCCTTGACGGAGGAGCAACTTACCCGATATTCGTAACACATGTAGTAGGAAACGATTCGGTTTTTCACTGGACGATTCCCGAGACAACCTCTACGGAATGTCTCATCAAGGTCGAAGGATATGATGGAGCATTAAATATTGCGTCCGATATCAGTGATAGTTTATTCACTATTGCCCTGACCGGGGTTTATGGAAGCCAAATATTGTTGCCCTCGGTAACTATGTTGAACTCCATAAGACCGAATCCGTTCCATAACAGAGCACGTATCAATCTCCAGATTGCAGAAAAAACACCTGTCAGTGCTCGACTCTACGATATCAGGGGTAGACTCATCGAGAACATCAAAGAAGAAACTTACTTACCCGGTTATTATTCCATCGAGATGAACGAACCATTGCCTTCTGGCGTATACTTCATAAAAGTTGCGGCTGGAGAAAAAATCTGGATAAGAAAACTAATACAAATAAAATAAGTAATTGGAAAAATACCCTCGCAATGACATTTTCTCTTATCATTGCGAGGGAGATACTCCCGTGAAACTTCATCTTTCAACCTAACTCTTAACCCTCTCCCGTAAATAATCAGTAAACACCGTTACATTCTCCTCTAAGGGTGTCATTGCGAGTAACTCTTCTTGCCCTGTGTCATAACATTATGCACAAAACATTTTCCTATTACACGGGGCTTGCTCCACAAATGCGAAGCAATCCCCTATTCGCTCCCAGTCAATATGAGATTGCCACGCCTTTACTTCGTTCAGACTCGCAATGACGGGGTTTACTGACTACTTACCCTCTCCCTTCCAGCTTAGCTACTTCCCGTATTTTCTTGCTCCGAATTTGGTCAAAATGACTCCACCAAATCCAATCATCCAGGCAATGTAGCTAATTACAAAACCAAGCACTTTTATTAATCCGCCGATTACTGCAAATGGTCCTCCCGGGATTGCTATAAGACTACCCAGGAATGCTATAATTTCGATCACAACAAGACCTATTAATGCAAGGAGATACGGTGACTTATCCTTCCAACCCTTTTTCCTTGCCGCAATACTTCCAATAGTGTATGAAATACCCGTATAACCGAAAATCACCCCTGCAATTATTACGATCCAGAGAATGGGAATTAATGGTATTCCAATTATGATCACCGCAAGCAGTACAGTAAGAGGAACAATAATTAGAGCACCAATAAATCCGGCAAGGGCAGATTTCCAGAAATGATTCTCTATCGCATCTGAAACCTTTTCAACTCCGCCCTTAAAGAAAAGAATAATTAGTAAAACAAAAACAATGAGAGCGACGATCTTAATAAGCTGTAAACCAAATCCCATTGAGCGCTTTGCGATAGGATGAATGTAGGGATGATACGGTACACCTACCTTAGGGATGCCAACAAACTTAAAAGCAAAAGGGAGAATGGAGCGGATTATTGGAAGAGAAATACTCGTTTCTTCACCTCCAACTCTTGCACCCTTTGCACGAGAAATCCTACCTCCAACCGAAACAAGATCGCCATTAATAACGGCAGTGCCTTCAATATCTGCATTTCCTCCAATTACTGTCGCATCACCATGAACATATCCTGAGACAAAAAGATTTCCACCAATGCAAACAGCATCTCCCTCAACAAAACCAATAACATCAAGATTGCCGTTTATGACTACAGCATCCCCTCGTATCGTATCTTCTGCTAACACAGTAAGGTCTTCTCCCATTCTTACTGTTTGACTTTCATCTTCGACTTCTAAGGAGAAATCTTTTTCCTTCTCGATATCCTCGGTCTTCTTAATTATCTTCACCTTCTTAATCTCAATTGTGTCTTCATCTGCATCCTGAACATCCGCTGCCGAAGGAAGCGAAAAGGAAATAATTAAAAGAGCACATATTGCAAGAATGAATCTTACATTTTTCATTGTTATCCTCCTTTCTTATTAATAACTTCTTTTTTATCGCAACTTAACAAGGATTGTCTCCTTTTGTATTCTTTCCTTCATTAACCCTAAGAAAACGAGAATTAGTATAGAACATACGAAAGAAAAACCAAACAGCATCCATGGATTTGTGAAAGCGAACAATACATCTTGCAGATGTCTCCCAGCCTTAATAACACTTATAAACTGAAGAAGTTTTTCGTAAACAAGCGACATATATTTCAGCAGAGCTTCCAGACTGAAATTCCCTGCAAACTTATGAAACAATCGTTGAACAAACAGATACATAGCTCCCGTAAAGATGAATAAACCAACAAGCGATAATATTCTCTTATGAAGCGGAAAGTAAAAAATCCCCAATTCTCTATAAAGTTCCTTCTTTAATTTACGCGGTGCTCGAACATCAGGAAGTTCGTTGAGCATCGTCATAAATTCGAAATCTTCCTTGTCGTTTTTTATAATCTCTTTTTGCTTCCTCTTAAGTTTTTCCCTCATTTTATTTTGCCATCCTTTTCTTAAGCTGCGCTCTCGCCCTGTGAAGCCAGACTTTTATCGTTCCGACAGGAATTTCCATTATTTTTGCCACATCTTCTATTTTCATTTCCTCCTTGTACTTCAACAGGATAACCATTCTATAATTTTCAGGCAGCTGCTCTATCTCGTGTTCCAATTTCTTTGTTCTTTCGTCCGCAATTATCCTGTCAATATGGGAAATGAAGGGTTTACCAATATCTTTGTCCACAAGCTGCGACTCACTAATTTTCCCCTTCTTTCGGAGAAAATCAATTGTGTGATGTGAAGCAATGGTAAAAAGCCAGTTTTTGAATGAGTATCTTTCATCGAATTTGTCCACACTACTAAACGCCTTAATAAAACTCTCCTGTGTCAGATCCAAAGCATCCTCCTCGTTCCGCACCATCCTGAGCACAAATGAGTATAATCTATCTTCATATTTCTTGACAATCCAGGCGAATTCATTCTTTTTTCCATTTCTAATCTCTTTTATGACATTTATATCTTCTTTCAACTTATCTTCTCATCAATAGGTTATACGCAATTTTTCCTTTTTGGTTTCAAAAGAATTGGTTATTGTGAGTCCCCTGCATTGGTTAGAGCCTGTCCTGACTTTTTCACTTGTCCTTTCGTGTCATGCTGAACTTGTTTCAGCATCTCTCAAACGTCGTCATTGAGAGTTCCCCTCGGTCTTTTTTGTTCTCTCAGCAAACACAGATACCCATATGCTGATTTCAAAAAGAAGAATCAAGGGACCAGCCATCAGTAACTGTGTGAAGACATCGGGAGGAGTGAGCATCGCAGCTGCTATGAAGATGAAAACGACTGCAATTCTCCTGCTTTTTCTCAGGAATCTCGGTTTTAGGATTTTCATCTTTGTGAGGAAGAAAGATACAACGGGTAACTGGAATATAATGCCGAACGCAAAGAGTATTTTCGTTATAAACGTTATATAGTTCGAAATCGAGAGCGTAGCCTGCAACTTAGCAGTCTCAAAACTCAGAAGAAATCTTAAACCGACTGGAAGCACAACGAAGTATGCAAAGACCACCCCTGAAAAGAAGAACAATGATGAAAAAAGTACCGCCCATATAATATACTTCCGCTCGTGGGCATACAGAGCGGGTTTGACAAATCTCCAGAAATGATAAAAGATGACCGGCAGTGCAATGAACAGACCGCAAACAAGGGAGACCTTTAGCTTTGTTACAAAAGCCTCCGTTGGTGCCAGGAAAATCAGTTTACGAATCGGTTCTGTCAAAAATTCTAACACATAGTTAGAAACTGCATAGCCAATTATAGCACATATGATAACTGCAACAAACGAATAAATAATCCTCTTTCTTAGTTCCTCGAGATGCTCGAGGAGCCCCATTTTCTTCTCTTTTTCCTGTTCGTTTTTTCCCTGATTTTCTTCTGGCATAGAGAACATCTCTTTTAAAAATCATCAAAATATAACTTCTTAAGGTATAAAAGTCAAGGGAATTTACCTTTCTTCTCATCCTCGCTTTTAAAATTGTTTGACAAGCTTTTCATTTTGTGTTATATAGTAGCTCCAAATGAGGCAAAGGTTCCGACAATAGATATGTCAAATATAGGTTTTGATAACGAAAAATATATAAGGGAACAAACTAAAGCAATTCTTGACCGTGTGACTCAGTTTAACAACAGGCTTTACCTCGAATTTGGTGGTAAACTGGTTTTTGATTACCATGCCTCACGAGTTCTGCCTGGATTTCATCCCAGTGTAAAGATGCAGTTGCTACAAGAACTTAAGGAAAAGGCAAATATTTTATTGTGCATTTATGCGGGAGATATCGAACGAAGAAAAGTAAGGGCTGATTTCGGTATCACTTACGATGTGGATGCTTTAAGATTAATAGACGATTTAAACAATTGGGGTTTATCTGTCGCGGCTGTTATTATCACTCGCTTTGACAACCAACCGTCTGCCATAATATTTAAGAACAAACTGGAACGGAGAGGTATACGGGTTTATACCCACCGGTACACAAAAGGTTATCCTGCGAATGTTGATATGGTTGTTAGTGACGAAGGTTACGGTGCTAACAAATATATTAAAACCGACAGACCTTTAGTAATTGTCACCGGACCTGGACCGGGAAGTGGAAAACTGGCTACATGCCTTTCTCAATTATATCACGACTACCGTCGTGGAGAAAAATCGGGATATGCAAAATTTGAAACATTTCCTATCTGGAATATCCCTTTAAGCCATCCTGCTAATATAGCATATGAAGCAGCTACAGCCGATATCCATGATTATAATATGATTGATCCATTCCATTTAGAAGCGTATGGTGAAACCGCAACCAATTATAACCGTGATGTGGAAATATTTCCTGTGTTACAGCGTATCATAGAAAAGATTGTAGGTAAAGCTTTGTACAAGTCACCAACGGATATGGGTATTAACCGCGCTGGATTTGCTATTGTTGATGATGCAGTTGTACGACAGGCAGCCAAACAGGAAATAATACGGAGATATTTTCGTTACAAGTGTGAATATGTTATGGGATTTGTGGAAAAAGATACTGTAGAGAGAGTTGAGCTGTTGATGGCTAAACAGAACATCAAACAGGAAGACCGGGAAGTGGTGGAGCAAGCACGCCGCGCTGCAGTTGAAGCCAGGAAAAAAAACAAAGGTAACGAAGGAATTTTCTGTGGTGCAGCTATCCAACTTCATGATGGTTCGATAATTACCGGTAAAAATTCTACAATTATGCATGCTGCATCGAGCCTGGTGCTCAATGCGGCAAAAAAACTTGCGGATATTCCTGACAAAATACACCTGCTTTCCCTAACGGTAATCGAATCAATTGCAAATCTGGATAAACATATTTTAAATAAAAGGTCTGCAAGTCTTGACCTGGAAGAAACCCTTATCGCTCTGAGCATCAGTGCAACAACAAATCCAACAGCTCAACTGGTGTTAGAAAAATTGAGAGAATTAAGAGAGTGTGAAATTCATATGACTCATATACCTACACCAGGGGATGAAGAAGGTTTGCGTAAACTGGGAGTGAATTTGACCACCGATCCGAATTTTTCTACAAACAGCCTGTTTGTTTCATAATGTCATATCAAGAACACCTGAATAGATTCACAGGGTCTGTTCTCCTGAGCCCCTGTCACCCGAGGCTCCTGTCCACAGAAGCCTTGGCTTAGGTGTATTAGCATAGACGAAAATGGAATTACTTCACCAAAATCTTATTCGGATTCAGAAGAAAATCCTGATTCCCTCTATTTTTCTCTTACTGGTAGCATCACTCCAACCAGATAGCCTTCTCCAGAATGTTACAGAAAGAGTCTGTGTTACAAAGAAAGCAGGTAAAATTCCCATAGTTATTTTCGACCTCGATGGAACTCTTTTCGATAACGGTTCAAGATCAAAAAGGATTTTTCTTGAATTTGCAGAAGGAAAAGGGGACATTACATTAAAGAAAAGGGTCCAAATGCTCAATGCACATAAAATGAAATATAAAGTCAGAGAAAGTCTTATTGAAGCGTGTATCGAAGATTCGACACTACTTAAGGAAATTCTCGATTCCTGGAGAAGAAACTTTTTTAAAAATGAATATCTCGAATACGATGAACCGATTCCGGGGAGTGTAGACTTTGTAAGTACCTTACATGACTCAGGTGCTCTCATTATTTACCTAACAGGCAGGGATGTTTCCGCTATGCTCGAAGGCACGGTTTCTTCCCTTCAGGAAAATGGCTTTCCTATTGGTGTAGAGCACACTGAACTCATAATGAAACCTGAACGATTCGCGAAAACCTTTACCTATAAGAAAAGAGTTTTGAAGTATATCGAAAAAATCGGAGATGTTGTAGCGGCATTTGAAAACGAACCTGCAAATATCAACCTACTTTACGAAACCTTTCCTGATGCTATATCAGTCTTTCTTGAAACAAAGCACAAACCCAATGCACCACCCGTCAACCAAGGTATTTTTCACTTAAAAAATTTCATAGAAAATTAGAATGGAGATAGGACGTGAAATTATGACAGGGAAAATGTACAGCAAAATATATATCCTGGTTGCTTTCCTATTTCTTGGTGGAATTCCGCAAACGTTGCAGAACCAGGAGAAAAGACTTGCCCAACCCATTTTTCTTCCCCCTTCTTATATCCTGTTTTCAAGTGAATCGAGAAACGGGGTTTTTCTTTATGATGAAACTGACAAAACCATAACAACAATTTCTGATAAAAGGGGAAGTGGAAGATACTTTATTGTTTCAGAAGAGAATAATCTAATTGGTTATAAGGAAATATCCAATAAGATAGATAAACCTTTTCAAAGGGTTTGTTTCTATAATCCTTTGTTAAGAGAACCAGTGTATCGATCAGAATGGTATCCTCTCTGCGGAAATCCTTCCATTTCTCTTGATGGTAGAAAGGCTTTTTCCAGGGGAAAAAGTGTTATAATACTGGATAAATCGGATGAAATAGAACTCGATATTGGTTTTTATGCAAATCTCTCCCCCATCTCTCATAATGGTAAATCTCTTGTCTTTAATGATGAAAATGACCAGTTATGGGTAATCGATATTTATTCAAAAATAAAGGAGAAAATCACGGACGAAAAATTAGGTTACTGTGGTCCATCCTGGTCCCCCGACGATAAGAAGATTCTCTTTTCTTCTCTCGACGGAGAACTTTTCGTGTATTATGTCGAAGAGGATTCCCTTATCCACATTGGAACAGGCGATTCTCCTCGATGGCTCGATAATGAAAATATCTGCTTTGTAAAACAGGAAGTAGAACATTATACCCTCATAAGTTCAGACATTACCATCTATAACATCAAGAACATCAAGAAAACTGCTTTTCAAACCCCTGATGAACTCGAAACTGAACCTTCTCTCTACAATAATAGACTATTTTATGTTTCACTTATCGACGGAGCAATCTACGAAGCAGATATCGAAGATAATAGAATCGTTGAAAGAAAGAAGATACTCGATGAAAAAATGATAAATTCCGATGATAAATTCCCCGTGAGGGAGCAACGGGGAGACATAATTCTCAATATACCCTATCTTCATCAACTCTATGACACAAAGGATTCATTTAGCGGTGGATGGGCATGCGGTCCCACTTCTTGCGTAATGGCTGTCCAGACTTACAACAAACTCCCCAATTGGGCAACCATCTGCTCCTTGCCTTACGGGCATATGAGTCTATTCGGCAGATATATAAGCGACGTTTACACATATAATGAAATTACATACGACTGGATGAGTTATGATGCTGGCGGTAATCCTGCATTTGGTGCTTACGGCTATATATGCCCTGGCGGAGCAGCATTATGGGCTAATATGGAACAGTATATCATATGGCATTTAATAAATTCATTTATGGATACCTCTCCTACCTGGACTGAGTTTCTTACCGAGATTGATAACGGTTATCCTGTTGTTGTATCGACGCAACTCACGACTGCAGGTCACATCATCCTTGGAAAGGGATATGTCGAAGCTCAACACACGTTAATCTCAAACGACCCTTACGGAAACAAGAATTCAGGTTATCCAAACTATTATGGAAGCGGCTCATTTTATGACTGGCCCGGTTACAACAACGGTTATGAAAACCTCAATCAAGTAAAGGTCTACATTGGTTCAAGGTATGATTTCCCTTCAACCGTAAAGATATACGATGACCTGGATACTGTTTTCTCTTTTAAAGGCAGTTGGCTTGAAAGAACAGGTGGTTACGATATGCATTCATACTACACCGATGCTGCTGTTCAAGGAGATACGGCATTCTGGAAAATTCATATCACCCAGCCCGATACTGTTTCTGTCTATACAGAATTTTACAGGGGCGGAGATAGAGTAAAAAATGCGCACTATTTTGTAAAACATAAAAATGGAACAACAGAAACAATCGTTGACCAGCGGGGCTACGGGCTTTCTGGATGGTACGAACTTGGAACTTATTATTTCGAGGATAGCGTCACCGTGGGCGCAACAGATACAGGAAGCGATTCACTTGGCATCGTCCTCGCAGATGCGGTTATGCTCGTCTTCCACAATGCTACGGAAATCAAAGAGACCGAAGAGAAGAGGGAACAGAGAACACAATTGAGCATCTTTCCTAATCCATTTACAAAAGAGGTAGAAATAAGAATGCAGATTCCCGAAATTACGAAAATGGAAAATAAGAATTTCCCAATTTCCCAATTTCCAATTTCGCTTTGTATCTACGATTTGAGTGGACGACTGGTTAAATCTTTTTCGCTAGATACCGGGCACTTCACACTTGGCACTAACTTAAATGCCGGCGTTTACTTCTTGAAACTCGAAGACCCAAAATCAAGAAAAATCTATACGACAAAACTTCTAAAAATTAAGTAGTTGCCACTATCCCCTCTCCCTAAATTCCACATTGCGATTTACCGCCGAATCGAATCATATGAGACGATCTGACCTCTTGATTTCACTATCTCGATGTTACCTTTTCTCTGCGAGCTTTTTTACCTCTTTTATGTCCAAACCAAGTCCTTTGGCGACGCGGCTGCCGTACTCGGTATCAGCCCTGTAGAATAGGGCTGTTTGACGCAGCTGGATTTCCTTCTTGGCGTTACCAAGATGGTCTACAATATTTCCAATGAGGTGTTCCCTCGCTTCATCTGTCATCACCTTTCTGTAGAGATTTCCCGCCTGAACGAAGTCGTCGTTGGGATGAACAAACTTTTGACGCGCAGCCTTTCCTGAAAATTCCAGTGCTGGTTCCGCCACATCGGGTTCTGGTTCAGGACCTTCAAAGCTATTCGGATAGTAGTTTGGCAGTCCACCGAAATTGCCATCCACTCTCATGGCTCCGTCCCGCTGATAGGTATTGACCTTGACGCCTCTCGGTGAATTCACCGGTATCAGGTGATAATTCGGTCCAAGGCGGTACCGCTGCGCATCGTGATAGAATACGATCCGTCCCTGGA
>CAYMQB010000005.1:0-95088 GCA_964392665.1 uncultured bacterium
CTGTTTAAAAGAGAAAAAAACTTGACTTTTTTCAAATGAAGTGTTATAATAAATCTTGCATCAATAAAAAATGCAAGAAAAAAATTGAAAGGAGGTGGGAAAGAAAAGTTTATTTAACTTTTAACTAAAGAGGAGAAGAAATGAAAGTATTTGCATTTGTTTTGACTTTGGCGATTTTCGCTTTACCTTTAATGGCTGAGCAAACAACATTTCACCCTACAGAACCACAAAATAATCCCTGGTTTCACGAATCAAGTTCCAATGTAACGGTTGATGACGAGGGTCGGGTTAGTGTAGCTATTGATGCGGAAGATTTCACTGATTATTCGGATATCGCACCGTCAGCGAATGCTCCATATTATGGACCCGACATCGGAGGCAATTCGGGTAGCATACCTTTGTGGGGAAGCGATGTTTTGATTATGAGCCATGGTATACCCACCTGGGGTACAATCACGACCGACCAGGATGAGCAAAACGGGGATATGTACGCATCATTACTCGTGCCTCATACCGGAATATATGACACAGTTTATACCTACCGTTCTACAAATGGAGGAGTGACCTGGCAACATTTTACGACCCAGGCAGGCGCCTCAGGCACCGGTGGCATCAGAGACCATGAAATATTGATAGGTCATGAGTCAGGAGTGACGTGGGTTTACAGCTTCTGCCTTTATGACGGCGCAGGCTCCAGTGGTGGTTTGTGGGTCCTACGTATGCATCCAGACACCTCAGGTGTACAATGGACACAGATAGTCGTTGCAGGTGATACACTCGAGAATTTCAGTGTCGACCGCAATATTGAAACCCCACAGCACATATTCATCGCATGGCAAAGCACAAACGAGGGCATTGACATGGAGAGTTCTTCTGACTATACATCCAGCTGGGGTAATCATCGTAACGTTGCAGGCAACTCGAGGAATGCTGCAGTTTGTGCTGGTGGTGATGGATATGTTTATATTGTATACCAAAACTATGACACTACCGATATCCGTGTCGGTAGATATACCAACAACCTGATAAGCCCATCTTTTCATTTCGAAACCGTTCAATCTAATGTTTATGGTAACTTCAATCCGTCAGTTGCTGCAGGACGGACCACACCCGGTTCATCACAGGTTGCATGGATTCTATACCGCCAGATGAACAGTATTGGTAATGCAAGCATTCGCGTTAGTCACACTACAAACGGTGGAACAAGTTGGGCAGCAGGAGCTCCATGGCCAGTTACAAATTATGTACATAGTACCTGGGATATGAAATACCCTTATGTTCGTGTTTCATACAATAGTACCTTGTTGCGTGCACTTGCCACTATTCCGGAAGCAGGACCTGATTCGCTCGTTTATGCATTTTCAAGAACAACCAGCCCAACTGTATGGGAAGATAGAGGAGTTCACAATGATTACAGCATCACTGGCGAGTATGGTGGTAGGATTGACTACAGCAGCGATTGTTCAGGTGGGTATTTAGTTTACCGTGAATTTGGTTCTGTCAATACCTGGTGCGATGCATTTGATTTTACTACAGGCATAAAACAAGATAAGAGCAAAGATGATGCTCACTTTTTGCATCTTACGCCAAATCCATCAAGAAATATAGCAAAACTTTCTTACAATATTAAGAAAGATGGAAAGGTAAAGATTGCTCTTTTCAATGCCACTGGAAGATTGGTTGAGACGTTCGCTGATGGGCACAGAACTGTGGGCAGTTACACAACAGAGATCAATGTAGGTTCAGCTAGTTCGGGAGTTTACTTTCTGAAGATTTCGACACCGGATGGAGCATTCACAAAGAGATTGACAATCGTGAAGTAATATTCAGAGAATGGAAGTTACTTAAGAGGTGAAGGGTTTTACCACCCTTCACCTCTTTTTATTTTGAGCTTGACTTTTGTTTCTGGTTACTGTTATATAATGACAAGGTATTACACACCCCGTCATATGCAATACGGTATATGACACCCCTCTTTTTAGAGGGGACTTAAAATATTCGCAATGACAGAAAGAAATGTGGCATTCTGAGATAGTGAAACGACCGAATAATCTCAGGCATAGATTCTTCCGGGTTTATATGGAAAGAATCACTCAGAATGACAGCATATTGGTAGGAGCAGGCTTTACCCCGTGTAATAGGAAAATGCTTTCACATAATGGTATTACACAGGGTTAGCATGCGGGAAGTGTACTTATGAGATTGGAAAGAGAAGCGAAATTAAAGCTTTTTGGACTTTTTTTGTTTGCTGCTGCAATGGGTTATATGGAATCTGCTGTGGTTGTCTACCTGCGTGCATTGTATTATCCGGAAGGTTTTCACATTATAACACAGGAGTCACTGAAGACAATTCCTTTGAAAATACTTTTAATTGAAGCAGGAAGGGAATTTGCCACCATTATAATGCTTACATCTTTAGGTATTCTGACCGAGAGGAAAAATATTCTGAGGCGGATTGCATATTTTCTTTTTGCATTCAGTATCTGGGATATATTCTACTATGTCTGGCTCCGTATTCTTATTGGCTGGCCCGAGAGACTTTTCACAAACGATGTGTTATTTCTAATTCCTCGAGTTTGGCTTGCCCCTGTTCTTGTACCGATTGTTATTTCAATATCACTTATAATAGTTTCTTTGCTTCTGTTATTGCGTAAAAAGGATATCAATTCATTTAAGGAGTTGTTAACGATGTGGAGATACTGGGTTTATTTTCTGGTTGCTGTATGGGTTATTGTTTCGGGTTTAATTCTCTGGCAACACAGATTGGTTTACCTATGGAGTAATGTATTAACAGGCCTGCTCATAATTTTCCTGACAGTTATTATTGCAATAAGAAGACAATAATTTGCAAAGAAGAAAATTCAAATCTCTTTAATTCCCTGTCGAAATATGTTTAAAAGGAGATCGAAAGAGAACTCTTGTTGCCTGCGCGGTCAGTCACCTTAATCTCTGCCGTATGTCCACCTTCTTTAATTTTCTTATCAAATAATAGATAACTTACTTCGTCCCTGTAAGGGTCGTAAGCAGGTATGAATCGGGTGTTATCGAGTTCTATTTCTATATCTTGCGTTCTGAAGCCAGTTCCAATATCTTTTACCTTAAAAAATATTTTTTTGATAATATCTTCGTGTTTGACGATATGGAAGTCACTGATAAGCGGAGAAGAGTCGTCTTCAATCAAAGCGAATGTCCCCAGATGTCTGCTATCAGCGAGGAAAGCTCTTTTTGAGAGACTATATTTACAGCCCAGATAAAGCCATCCGTCTTTCTGTTTCTTATAAATGCCAAGTTTTTTCGAATGCGCGACAGGATAGGGGAAAATAATCGTAACTGCTTTTCGAAAAATAGCGCCCTGTGGTTCTACCTGATAACATCCTTGTTTGAGTTTTAATCCCATAGGAATGCTTTCTTTTGTTTTCCTTACTCTTGCAAAAAGATCTTCATAAGAGTTGTTTTTTTCGATGTCAACAAGAAATTGTGCATCAGTAGTTGAAATGGTTCCTCCGGAATCCTGTAATACCGTATTGTAATCGAAGTCAAATGTCGTCTCTCCAACAACCAGAGAACATTGCCCAGCCTTTTTCGGGGGTAGGCGGAAATATCCTACGACCCAGTCTCCTTGCCTGCGAAATTCTCCATATTTATTCAACATACCCTTGCGTTTTTTTATTTTCGTATTCCGTACATTTGGAAGCACGATTTTAATCAGGTTACGGTAGAAAAATATACCTTCGGTTTGAGTAACGCCTTTGATATTATCATTTTGGACTGTTTTCTTCGTCTTTTTAAGAAAGAATATTAGGATAGCTCTATTACTGTTTGCATCATAACACACAATTTTGACTTCATTTATGTTTTTCAGTTCTACATTTTCGATAAGTCCAGACCCGTTCTTATAGAATGTCTGGTGATTATCTCCGTATTTATAGAGTCTGTGAAATCTACCTGCCCCTGTTCTGTACAGGTTGTAATTAAACTCCAGTTCAACTTCTTTCGTATATGTGTAAGAAAACCTTCGAAAATCCGAAAGAAAAGTAAGTTTTCCATTAACGAACAATTCAATCTTCTGTATATTCAATCCCATCGAATGTTCATTCTGATAATCACGGGTACATATTTCAAGACCAAAAGTGCCATTTATGTTTATTGTATCGTTGATGGTATAGTATCTACCGTTATAATGGGTTTTTCGGATAATAGGGAAAGGTGAACCGGAGGCAAAGGATGATTCGTCAAGGGGTGTAACCTGAAAAGCTTGTATCAACGGAGGCATCGAATCGATAATGGAATATCCTGTTACCAGCGGATTGATGGGCATGTTCTGGGAATCCCTAATCTCGAAATGGAGATGAGCACCAATGGCTCCTGTGCGACCCACATAACCAACAAGTTCGCCCTTGTTTACTTTAAGCTGCTCCTTTTTGAAATACAAAGTTATTCTATTGGAGAATCTTCTTTGCTGCTCAAGTTCGACAATTTGATTGAGCTTTTTTGAGAATTTTTGAAGATGGGCATATATAACGGTTCTTCCGTCATCAAGCTTTAAAAAGAGTGATTTCCCATAACCAAAAGGATTTACAGCTATATGCCAGACATAGCCATCTTCAATTGCTTTAAGCGGTGTGGCTTCTTTTGCGTGTATGTCAATCCCGGCGTGGAAATGATTTGGTCTGCATTCGGCAAAGTTGGAATTCAGCAGTATCTTACCGTCTATGGGCCAGATGTAGTTCGCAGAAGTTTTAGTAAGAATAAGAAGCTCTAAAGCAAAAGTGAATAGTATTAATCTTTTAAGTTTTACCATTTTTTGATAGATTCCTCGGGGTTAAAACGCTTTGTTTGCTCAGACCTATCCTGATGAAACTCAGGAATGACAGTTTAACATCGAGAGCCTGAAATGATTTCAGGATGACATTGCTCAGGATGAGAACTTTGTGAGTTGTCATGCTGAACTTGTTTCAGTATGGGTTCAGTATCTCATTGTAACGTACCAGTTTCTGGAAGGGATTAAACCCCATCGTTGCGTCATTTGAAAAATTGCGAAACCTTCTCTATTACATAACCTACCATATCATCTGTCAGTTCCGGATAAACGGGAAGCGAAAAAACCTGAAGTGCTGCCTTTTCTGAAACAGGAAAATCTCCGGTTTTGTGACCGAGATATTCGAAAGCAGCTTGAAGATGCAAAGGGATTGGGTAGTGGATTGCCGAAACCACACCTTTCTCCTGCAAGTAAGATTTAAGTTTATCTCTTTTATCTGTCATTATTGTATACTGATGATAAACTGAGTGATAGTTTTCTTTTTCAGCAGGGGTTTTTACATAGTCCTTTAGTGCTTCATTATATTTTGATGCTATTTTATGCCTTCTATTGTTCCATGTGTTAAGGTATTTTAGTTTAACTGAGAGTATTGCAGCCTGAATAGCGTCCAATCTGTTATTGAAACCAATGGACTGATGATAGTATTTCTTCACAGAACCGTGAATCCGGAGAAGTTTGATTTTTTCGTAAAGTTCACGGCTGTTTGTGAGGATTGCACCTGCATCGCCGCAGGCACCAAGGTTCTTTGTCGGAAAGAAGCTCAGTCCTGCAGTATTGCCAAAACTTCCCGCCATTTTCCCATTGAATTTTGCCCCAATTTCCTGTGCTGCATCTTCAACAATAAAGAGATCGTGTTTGGAAGCGATCTGGCTAATGTGTTTCATATCCGCACATTGTCCAAACAGGTGCACGGGAAGGATTGCCTTTGTCCTCCCGGTGATTTTGTTTTCAATCAATTCAGGATTTATATTAAAGCTGTCTTCTTTAATATCCACAAAAATAGGTTTTGCTTTTAGCATTGCTATTACTTCAGTTGATGCAAAAAAGGTAAAAGGTGTCGTTATAATTTCATCCCCTTCTTTTATGTCTAATGCATATAGCGAAAGAAGAAGAGCGTCGGTTCCATTCGCTACGCCGAGTGCATATTCAGTCCCAACGAATTCTGCAAGTTCGGATTCAAAGGTCTCTAATTCTTTCCCAAACACAAAATGGGCATGTGAAAGAACTCTATTTATTGCTTCATCTATTTCTCTTTTTAAATTCTTATATTGTGAAACTAAATCAACTATTGGAACTTGCATATTACCCCCATCTGGTTTTCTTTACTAAATTTTGGATAAAATAAGCCTAAATGACAGAAAAGTCAAGAGAAAAACGAAAAAGTAAAAGAAGAAAATCTATGAAAATAGTTGGTTTTCCACTTTTTTCTTTGTACTACTGGATGATAGTGAATGGTCACTAAATTGCATCGTTGCCAGCGCTGAAGCGCACTCAAGTGAGTGGAGGGTTTAACCACTCAATATGAGAAAGAAACCTTAAAAACGAATGTTACCATAATATTGCTGTTAACGTTCAGAGTCCCGACCTTTGCTGGGAAGAATTTCATTGCATTCGCAGATATAAGTGCAAGCGAATCTGCTTCAGAGCTAAGCGATTTGGCCATTTTTATATTTTCAACTTTACCACCTGCACTTACTCCAATATTCAAGATAACAGTTCCTTGGATATTTTTTGCACAGAAGCTTTCCGGGTATGTTGGTTTTTCGAAATTCTTAACTTTCGGGGGAATGAATTTCTCTATGGTATCTTCTGCAGGAGAAGAAAAACTTACTTCAATCACATTCTGTTCTTTTTCAAGTATGATGTTTTCGACTTTTATTGGTTTGTAAGCTGAAAATTTTGGAGCTTCTTGCTTATAGTTTCTGAATAGGCTGAGTATTCCTATGTTGACTATGATTGCCAGAACTAAGGCAACTCTTATTGTAACAGGGAACCATAGCGTTTCCGGGAGTCTTCTTGCGGCATCGATCCGTTTAAAGATGTTTTCAGGGATGTCATAATCTACTTGGATTTCCTGCAAATGTCTTATGATTCCTCGAATTTTCAAGAGACCGTGATATTCCTTGTTGCAGTCAGTGCAAGAGGTAAGATGTAACCTGACCATTTTCGTCTGCTCTTTATCGAGTTCATCATCAATGTATGAAGAAAGTAGTATTCGTATTTTCTTACATTCCAATAAGTTACTTGAACACATCTTTTCCCACCAACCTTTTCTTTATCGTTTCTCTAGCCCTATGGATTAATGATTTAACGGCTTTTTTAGATATTTTCATAATTTTACCTATCTCTTCGTAGGAAAGGTTTTCCCATTCCCTGAGTATTAATGCTTCTCTCATTCTCGATGGGATTTCATAGAGTGCTTTTCTGACAATAGTTTCTTCTTCTTTTGTCTCTATATTTTCCTCAAGAGGTGCTACCGGGTCGTTTAAAGTATCGATTAGTTCTTTTTCAAATTTTTTTGTAAACAGAGAGATAAATCTTATTCCCCTGAGCTTCTCTTTTCTCATTCGATTTATCGATAGATTTCTTGCGATTCTCATAATCCAGACAGGAAAAGCATCTTTTCTCCTTAGCCTTCTGAAAGAGATATAGGCTTTAACAAAGGTATCCTGTGTTAAGTCTTTGGATAATTCATAATCGTTCGTGAGCATATAGACATAATTGAAAATTCTTTGATAATGGCTCATTACGAGTTTCTCGAATGTCTCTTCCACTTTTATCTTCTCTTTACTTATAGACATTTCAATCGTAAAAAGGTTCTGTTATAAATTTGATTCTATTTGTTCAAAAGTGTTAAGGATGGGTCACCGTAAAGCTGGAACTCAAGAAGGGTTTTCTTATCATCGTCATCAAGAAATCCTTGCGTACGTACCATCTTCTTTGCAAAGTCTATTTTTGCATTTTTTAGTGCATCACCAAAGGGAATACACTTTTCGACATATTGAAAGAAATATTTCCCTAAAAGGTCTGCTTCTCTTGAAGGTGGATGAGGGGGGCCATAAGCAATAGCGGTTGATCCCACAAAAGCCATTGCTCCTTTTTCGAGAAATCTAAGAGCCATCGATTCGATCTTTGTTTTTTCGAATATCCAGGCACCATAGCAAGCTTCGGAGTAAATTACAGTTCGCTTGAGAGTGGGAATGGAAGTAGGTGCAATCGCAATGGGATAAACAGGGAAATTATCTGGATCGTCTGCTGCTCGTTGTCCATACCAGTTTGGAGATGCCTTTGAGCCGTGCAGGTTGAAGTACAAAAGTCTCTTTTTTAACCAATTCTTCTTAAGGTTTTTTACGTTACAGGGTGGACATATCTTTAGCTGCTCTGTGTTTTTAATTGCTTTGAATACTTCGCTGGAAGCCTCTTTCCATACGGATGCTGAATAACCAAAACTACTTTGATAACCTTTTAATTTTCTGTGATAATCTATTGCTTGCTCGATAAGATGCAGAAGGAAATCGGGTGATTTGGGAGTAGAATCGGGAATTCTTCCAAGGGCTCTCTGTGGAATCAGGTAATCATTGTCACTTGAAGCGTAAGGAGCATCTGTCAGCAAATATCTGTCCTGATCAGGTGTAGGGTTCTCTGTTATATAAAAGGGAATAATGGAATTTCCTCCAACAATAAGGAAATCAAGTTTGATTTTGAAGTTTTTTTCAATTGCATCAAAAAAGGTTTTCAGTTTTTCAGGTTCTATCCTGGTTTTGAAATTAAACTTAGCCAATGTACCTTTTAGTCTGTCAATAATATAGAATTTGCCATCTTTCAGATTTGCAAGCTCTTTTATTGCGTTCAATACTTTTGACGTTGTGTCCTTACCATACTTTTTAACGAGGTTACCTTTATGAGTAAGAATTATATTCATGCTTTTTTTAAAAAATTCTTCAGTTTAATGTGCACCAAAACACAGTTTGGCATCAATTAAAAGAATTATCTACTTCGAGCTCAGTTTGGTTTACTTCTGCTTAGAGAAGCTTTTCTTTATTTTGCGATACAGGGTTGCAGGATGTATACCTAATAGTTTTGCAGCTTTTGTCTTATTGCCCCCGCATTTTTTGATTGCTTCTCGTATTGCGCTATCTTGCAAGTCTTTTAGCGTCACATCTTCTTTGACCGGGATATCCGAATGAATAATGAGATAGATATCTTCTTCACTTATTTTATCACCTTCTATGAGAATCATAGTGCGTTCGACGAAATTTTCAAGTTCTCTCACGTTCCCAGGCCAATTATGCTCTTTGAGCTTATCCATTGCTGTTTTTGAGAATTCTTTTGGTGGAATATTGAGTTTTCTTGTGAAATGTTGTGTAAAATTGTTTACAAGAAGCGGTATATCTTCTCTCCTATCTCTTAAGGGGGGAATGAATACGGGAATGACATTGAGTCTGTAGAAAAGGTCTTCTCTGAATTCTCCTTTCTTAACGGATTCCTCGAGATTCTTATTCGTTGCTCCAATCAGACGAACATTCACTTTTACGGTTTTTGTATCACCTAAGGCGACTATTTCCTTGTACTGAAGCACACGGAGCAATTTGACCTGTATCTTTGGGCTTATTTCTCCAACCTCGTCCATAAAAAAGGTTCCACCGTCAGCAACCTGAAAAAGTCCTCTCTTGTTTTGAACAGCGCCAGTGAAGGCACCTCTTTTGTATCCAAAGAGTTCACTTTCGAGCAGTGTTTCTGGAAGGGCACTACAATTCAATGTGACGAATTGTTCGTTTTTCCTATTGCTTTTATTGTGAAGCCTTTTAGCGATAAGTTCTTTTCCGGTTCCTGTTTCTCCGTATATCATAATGGTTGCATCTGTTTGAGCAACCTTGTCAATAAGAGCGAGAAGGTCAATTATTTTTTTGCTACTGCCAATAATTTTGCTCTCCTGTTTTACCATTTTATTCTTCAAGAAGATGTTTTGCTGTCTCAATTGCTCTTTTTCAAAGACATTATTTAATCTGAATTTTATCTCATTAATTCTAAACGGTTTTGTAATGAAATCACTTGCTCCTGCTCTTAGGGCTTCTACAGCACTCTCGAATGTTCCGTATGCTGTAATTAGCAGCACAATAATATCCGGATTGTCATTTTTTAATTTTTTTAGCAGTTCAAGACCGTCCATTCCTGACATCTTGATGTCAGTGATAACACAGTGGAAAAATCTGGTCGCAACGACTTCTAAGGCTTTTTGTCCACCTGATGCTGTTTCTACTTCATAACCTTCTCTTTCCAGTGCAATCTTGAGCCATTCGAGAATTCCTTCCTCGTCATCGACAACCAGGATGGATCTATTTTTTTTTGATTTCGGATTATTCATCTCTTAGGTAATTATTTTCTGGAGGGGAAGCCACACGGTGAAATTGCTGCCCTTGCCTTTTTCTGAATCCACAATTATCTCACCACCATGTTGTTCAATAATCCTATGGGCAACCGAAAGTCCCAAACCCGAACCGCCTTTGGTTTTTGAATAGAATGGTTGGAATATTCTTTCTAAATCTTGTTTTGACATCCCTTTTCCGTTGTCCTTGAATGTAATTCCGCAGGAGTTGTTTTTTGCTGAAAAATAGATATCTATTTTTCCATTTTTCCCCAAAGCAGCAAAAGCGTTTAACAGAATATTGATAAAAACCTGCTTTATCTGTTCGGGATCTGCAAAGACTATGGCTGTGTTCTTTTCGGGAAAGTTAATCGTTATTTCGATTCCTCTGTTGTATGAAGGGTGATTTTTTACAAGTTCTATAACATCTCTCAGGATATATGAAAGATCGACATTCTTCCGTTCACCTTTTGGTATACGAACAAATTGCAGGAACCTTTCGATAATATTATTCAATCTTTCTGCTTCTTTTAGAACAAGACCGACAAGTTTTGTAACTTTCTCATCGCTGGTTTTAATCTGCTCTGTTATAACTTCAAGAGCGCCTTGAATCGATGCAAGAGGGTTTCGAATTTCGTGAGCTATACCTGCCGATAGTTCCAGAGCTGTTTTCATTCTATCGGTAGTTCGGAGTCTCTTTTTAACTTCTTCCTCCTCTGTTAGGTCAACGATACTTATTAATATTCCTCCGTAGTTAATGTTCTCTCTTTTCATCGGTGATACAGTAACCATAATCGGGATTTCTTTGTCAAAAGCATTTGAAACAATCAGTTTTTTCTGTTTGCGCTCGTTCCCGGAGAAGGTTGAGATAAACTCTCCGAGTTCCTCTAATCTTTCGGGGAGAAGTTTTTCAAAAGAACTTGAGAGTGATTTTTTGCTATCCAAAGAGAGGATGGAAACCGCTGCAGGATTACAGTGTTTGATCCTTGAATTTTTGTCAATGGTGATAATCCCCGAGTGAATGTTTTCGAGTATGTCATCGGTTGTCATTCGAATGTCTTTGAGAACCAGAGAATCTGTGGAGAATTTTCCCCTGAAATATATTAGAAGGGCGGAAGATAGGTAGAAAAATAGAACAAAAATAAAGATTTTCAAAAAGTAATGCATCGCTTCTATATTGAAGATTGTTATGTTGATTTCCGAAGAAAGGTGTTGATTCATCCACAGTACTTCGCTCGCAATGAGTGCTGCACCAGCAATTGTTGTTACGGTGAAAGCACCGGCTGGATGAAGGGAAAAGCTACCCTCAAGTATATTCAGGAAGAAAAGAAGAGTGAAAGGACTGTTTACGCTTCCCGTGAAAGTAACGAGTCCTGTAACGATTATTGTGTCGGTTACACTCTGTGCGAAGTCATAAACACGACCTCGTTTACCGGTTTTCAAGATTAAGTAGAAGATTATGCTTGCCAAGTAACTAAGGAAAATAACAATGACAAGTGGAAAAACCTGAGTGAAAGGGTCGCTTTTTCTAAAGAAGATTTCAGGTCCTAATACAAGGGTTGAGATAATGGGACGAAGTACTATTATTAATCTACGCGGGGAATTTCCGCTCATCTTTTCCCATTTTTCATCCTACTGTGAACCCATAAATGTTGAAGCCATTTGGAAGATAGGTAAATACATTGCTACGACAATAACACCTATTACGGCTCCGAGAACCACGACAATAATAGGTTCCAAAGCAGCCATTAGATTTTCAACCGCTGAATCCACTTCGGTTTCATAGAAATCTGCAACCTTGTTTAGCATATCATCTATGCCTCCAGTTGCTTCGCCGATGGAAACCATCTGTATAACCATTGGAGGGAAAATCCTTTTTTCCTGCGACAGTGGGCTGGCAATTGTCTCACCTTCCTTGATACTGTCTCGTGCACGCATTATGGCGATTTCAACGACTTTGTTCCCGGATGTTTTTGCGGTTATTTCAAGTGCATCGAGGATATTGACTCCGCTAGCAAGAAGTGTCGATAGGGTTCTCGAGAACCTGGCAAGAGCCGTCTTCTGCAAAAGGTCACCCAGGACTGGAATTCTAAGCATAAGTTGATCGATTACCAATCTTCCGTTTTGTGTTTTTCCATACATCCTCACGGCGATAACAATTGCTATAACTACAACAATAACAATCAGGAAGTATCTTCTCAAAATGTGACTGATATTTAGTATTATCTGAGTGAGCATCGGCAAGGATGCGCCCATTCCTTGATACATCGATGCGAAGATTGGAATGACGAAGACGAGAAGAATTGCTACAGCTGCTATTGTGACTATCGTAATCATTGCAGGATATATCATAGCACCTTTTATTTTTCTAATAATTTCGGCGGTTTTTTCCAAATATGTGGCAAGTCGTACTAGTATGTTGTCGAGCGCACCTCCTGCTTCACCCGCGGCAACCATATTTATATAAAGGTCCGAAAAACTCCTTTTCTGTCTTGCAAGGGCATCGGCTAGTGTTGCTCCTCCTTCAATGTCTTCCGTTATCTCGGCTAAAACCTGTTTGAAACCTTGTTTGCTAACCTGTTTCTTAAGGGTTTCGAGACAGTCCATCAGGGCGAGGCCAGCATTTATCATCGTAGCAAATTGTCTTGTAAAGATAGCAAGTTCTTTTGTGCTGAGCCTTTTTCCGCCAAAGAGTGATAGAGACATTTGTTTTGGTTTTGGTTTAACAGAAACGGGTATGACTTTTTTTGTTCTTAATGCTTTAAGAACATCAGCCTGGTTTTCTGCAACCATCTCCCCTGTTGTAACCCTTCCCGATGCAGTTCTACCTTTCCATACAAAAGTAGGCATTTATTACCTCCAGATTAAATAAAATTAAACATTTACCTTACTTTGCTGTTCTATCATCTTCTGAAGTTCTTCCGGATTTCTTGAATGAGCAAAGGCCATTTCAAGAGAAATTTCTTTTTTCATATAGACACTATAGAGTGATTCATTCATCGTCTGCATACCATATTTATGACCTGCCTGAATATGACTATATATCTGGTGAACTTTATCGTCTCTTATCAGAGCTTTTACAGCCGGAGTTGCTACAAGTATTTCAAGCCCCAGGCACCTTCCACCTCTTACCCTTTTGATAAGTGTTTGGGTGAGGATTCCAAGAATAACAAATGAAAGCTGTGTTCGCACCTGAGATTGTCTGTTCGTTGGAAATATGTCTATGATACGTGTTATGCTTTCTGCTGCAGAGTTAGTGTGAAGCGTAGCGAAAGTGAGGTGACCTGTTTCTGCGATTTTCAATGCTGATTCGGTAGTTTCCAAGTCCCTCATCTCTCCCACCATAACTACATCAGGGTCCTGTCTTAACACATATTTCAAAGCATTCGCGAAGCTTTTTGTATCGTCTCCCACCTGTCTCTGATTTATTATACATTTTTTGTGCTTAAAAAGATATTCTATTGGGTCTTCGACCGTTACGATATGGGACCTTCTCTCATTATTTACCTTATCTATCATAGTAGCTAATGTTGTCGATTTTCCACTCCCAGTAGGTCCGGTTACAAGTATAAGTCCTTTCTGCCGTGCTGCAAGTTCTGCTGCAACAGGTGGCAGTCCTAATTCCTTGAAGCTTCGAATCTGATATGGAATAGTTCGGATTGCCATTGCTATTGCACCTCTTTGCATAAAAACGTTTCCCCTAAAGCGGCTAAGGTTCGGAATTCCAAAAGAGAGGTCAAGTTCTCTGGTTGTTTCAAATCTTTTTTTCTGTTCATCATTAAGAAGGCTGTAGACCAGGTCTTTTGTGACCTTTGGGGTGAGCACTTCGTGGCTGGTTGGCACCAGGTCTCCGTCGATACGTATCACTGGTGGTGCTCCGACAGTTAGGTGAAGATCAGTGCCGTTTCTTGAAATCAATTCTTCCAACAATTGTGTTATTGTCATAGTTCCCCCTATTTAAAAAGTCGAAGTTCCGTTTTCCTGTATTCGCTTGTTCTTCTTAGTATTTACCATTCTTGGTTTATTATAGTGAAGCTGTTTCTCTGGTTACTTCTTCGAGTGTTGTTATTCCTTTTTTTACTTTAACGAGTGCATCGTCTCTCAATGTATGCATACCCTCTCCTTTTGCACCTTCTCTAATTGCTGCAGCCGGAGAATTCTTAAGAATCAATTCCCTTACAATAGGCGTAATAGGTAAAACTTCCGTTATTGCAATTCTTCCTTTGTAACCTGTTTGATTACATCTTGCACACCCTCTACCTCTATAAACCTTTTTGCCCTCAAGCAGTGTAGGATCTATGTTGGCTTCCCTAAGAAGCACGGGGTCAGGTTCTACTTCTTCCTTACATTCGGAACATATTTTTCTAACAAGTCTTTGAGCTTGGATAAGGTTCAAAGATGCCGCTACCATAAAGGGTTTAATACCCATATCCACCAGTCGATTGACGGTGCTCGGAGCATCGTTTGTATGTATCGTCGATAGAACAAGATGACCCGTCAATGCAGCTCTAACAGCGATTTCGGCAGTTTCATTGTCTCTAATTTCACCTACCATTATTATATTGGGTGACTGCCTTAAGAATGACCTTAGTGCTTCGGCAAATGTGAAACCTATTTCTTCGTTTACCTGAACCTGGTTTATTCCTTTTAGGTTATATTCAACAGGGTCTTCGGCGGTTATTATTTGAACTTCTTTCGTATTCAACCTGCTAAGTGCAGAATACAGTGTAGTTGACTTACCGCTTCCTGTAGGTCCTGTCACAAGAACGATTCCATATGGCTCTTCAATTGCCTGTATAAATTTCCTAAGAGATTCCTCTTCAAAACCCAAATCCTTCATATCGAGCATAAGGCTGCTTTTGTCGAGAATTCGCATAACTACTTTTTCGCCAAACAATGTCGGAACAATAGAAACTCTCAAGTCTATTACTTTGACTCCAACTTTAACGTTTATTCTTCCGTCCTGGGGGATCCGACGCTCTGAGATATTAAGGCGAGACATTATCTTTACTCTTGAAACAATCGCTGTTTTCATTCTCATAGGAGGTGACATTACTTCTTGAAGAACACCATCTATTCGAAATCGAACCCTGAACAGTTTTTCATAAGGCTCGATGTGAATATCGCTTGCCCCCACCTTAACTGCGTCCGTTATTAGAAAATTCACCAACTTTATTACTGGTGCAGATTTCCCCGATGCTTCAAGTTTGCTAATATCTACCTGTGTGTCTTCTTCTTCATATTCGCCATCAACGAGTTCGAAATCATCCTGTAGTTCTTCTTCGAATTCTTTAATACTGCTTACCGCTTTGGATACAGGATAGTATTGATTCAGGGCTTTTTTGATTTCAATGGATGATGCTACACGCGGAAGAATATCTAATCCCGTATTAAAACCAACATCTTCCATCGCATATATATCGCTGGGATTAGACATTGCAAGCATAAGTGTTTTTCCAATTTTCTTCACAGGAAAAACCTCATAGCGATGTGCAAGCTCTGCACTTATAAGCGAGATGAGTGAAGCCTCTTTTTTTTCATCATCCAGTTTTACGGGAGGTATCTTAAACTGCTTACTTAGAAATTTAACAAGCTCTCCGTCTTCAATGAATCCCAATTTGATAAGTGACGCCCCAATTTTGTCACCGGTTTTCTTTTGTTCGTCAAGCGCCTTGTAAAGCTGTTCTTCTGTTATCAAATTTGCATCTATCAGTAGATTTCCGATTTTTTCCTTCACTATTGTCCTTATTTTATGGTTGTTTCCCTAAGCACCTCTTCAAGTGTTGTTGTACCTCGTTTTAGCTTTTCTATAGCCATATCCCTTAGTGTTTTCATTCCTTGCTTAACGATTACATCTTGAATCTTGTCTGTCGATGAGCGTTCGAGAATAAGTTCTCTTGTTTCTGGAGAAAGAGTCATCACTTCGAACAAACCCATTCTACCTTTGTAACCCGAACCGTTACAAATGGAACATCCCGCTCCTTTATAGAATTTCACATCTTGGAATTCTTCGGGGTCCAAACCTACTCTTTTTAGATAATCATTGGAAATATTTACTTCTTCTACACAATTAACACATACTTTTCTAAGCAACCTTTCCGATACGACGATATTAAGCGTTGACGCAAGCAGAAAAGGTTCGACACCCATATTTATTAATCTTGTTATGGTTGCAGCGGCAGTATTTGTGTGAACAGTACTTAGCACAAGGTGACCAGTTAAGGAAGCTCTGATTGCTATTTCGGCTGTTTCTCTATCTCTAATTTCTCCGACCATTATGATATTCGGGTCCTGCCTTAGGTATGACCTTAGAGCACTGGCGAATGTCAAGCCAACTGCTTCGCGCATCTGCACCTGATTTACTCCAACGAGACTATACTCAACAGGGTCTTCGGCGGTTGTTATGTTTACATCCATTGTGTTTATCTTTTCAAGAGCCGCGTATAATGTTGTTGTCTTTCCGCAACCTGTCGGACCGGTTACGAGAACAATACCAAAAGGCATTCTTATTGCGTTGATAAACAAATCAAGTTGGCCGCTTTCAAATCCAAGGTCTTCAAGGTTAAAGGAGATCGCAGACCGGTCCAGAATTCTTAAAGCCATTTTTTCTCCATAGATAGTGGGCATTGAAGCGACTCTGAGGTCTATTGGCTTTCCTTTGATTTTTATCTTCATTCTACCGTCCTGCGGCAATCTTTTCTCTGCGATTCTCATTTTTGCCATAATTTTGACTCTTGAAACAATAGCCTTGTGCATTTTTCTAGGTGGTTTCATCACTTCTCTTAGAATTCCATCTACTCTGAATCTAACCCTTAATTCCTTGTCATAAGGTTCGATATGTATGTCGCTTGCTCCTACATCGACTCCGTTAGTGATTATTGTATTTACCAACCTTACGATAGGACCTGATTCGACCTGCGAGGCAAGATCGCTCATCTCTTCTTCTTCCTTCTTCTCCTCGCCAACTATTTCGATATCATCTTCCATTCCTGTCTCCAGTTCCTTTTCTACCTCCTGAAGCAAATCCTGTCCTTCGTAGTATTTTTCTAAGGCAATTCTTATCGAATTTTCGCAGGCAATCACAGGTTGAACCTCGAAACCTGTGCTAAACTTTATATCTTCCAATGCAAAAATATCGTCGGGATTAACCATTGCTACCGTTAGCATTTTTCCCACTCTTGAGATAGGAATGAGTTCGTACTTGGTTGCAACATTCGCAGGGACGATTTTTAGAACCTCTTCGTCTATGTCAACTGTATTCAGGTCGATCCCCGGAACATTATGCTGCTTCGAAAGCACGCTTATCAATTGTTTTTCGCTGACAAACCCGAGTTTGACCAGATTCGTACCGAGACGTCCCCCTCGCGTATTCTGCTCTTCCAAAGCTTCGTCGAGTTGTCCTTCAGTAATTAATTTTTCCTTTACTAGGATTTCACCTAATTTCATTTCACATTAACCTCAACTCATTATAACAGAATGATTTATTTTTGTCAAGCATATTTTGGAGAATTTGTTAACCGCGGTTGAGTAAAGGTTATTAAATTTTCACGAAATTCAATCACAACAATTTTATCATTTCTCATCTCAATTGAACCATTATGGGCTACTTCTTTTGTTTTTTAATTACCTTCTCTCTGCTTTTTATCCATTTTGCTGCATCCATTAAATTATTAGCGATATAATCAGAAGATACTTCGGTTTTGTGTATGTTTCCATATCCTGTTAAGACCAGAATTGTTACCATTTTTTTCTTCATACCCATATCTATGTCTTCTTTTTTATCTCCAATACAGTAGGAGTTTTTCAGTGAAAGTCCGAAATCTCTTTCTGCTTTCTCCAGAAGCCCGGTATTTGGCTTTCTTGTTGTAGATTTTTCATTGGGGAGGTCGGGAGAATAATAGATTGCGTCTATTGTGACACCTTTGTTTGCAAGCATCCGTTTTAATTGGGCATGAATTTGGATTAGATTTTTTTGCCTAATGATACCTCTCTTTATTCCAGATTGATTCGTAATAATGATGAGTTTGAATCCCATTTTCTGAATTAATCTTAAAGCCTGTGCTGAACCTTCCAGTAATTCAATCTGATTTGCATCCCTCAGATAGTTTTTTTCCTTAATAATTGTTCCGTCTCTGTCAAGAAAAACCGCTCTCTTTTTCAAAGAGTTTTCTCCACCAAATCCTTTGGTTTTTGCACGGTAAACACAGAAAGTTTATAGAGAGTCACTATTCATAATAATTTTTCCACAAAGTGTTCTACTTTTTTTAGTGTAATGTTTTTCATACATTCATATGTCCCCAGGGGACATATGCGTTTGAAACAGGGAGAACAGGGGAGGTTTTCATAGACGATAAGAGCTTCCGTATTCAGTGGTCCCGTCCATTTAGGTGAAGATGAACCGAAAATTGCAATTTGCGAAACACCAAAGGCTGCTGCAATGTGCATTGCGCCTGTATCAGTCGAGATAAATAATCTGCATCCTGAGATTGCTGTGATGGACTCTCTAAGATTTAGTTTTCCCGTAAGGACAATGGGTTTGTTTCTGGTTGCCGCTGTTATTCGACGAGTTAGAGAGAGAGATGCTGCTGAGCCGAGCAGAACTACCGGAAGTTTTTTCTGTTCTTTAATGTAATCAATAAGTCTTGCATATTTCTCAACTTGCCAGATCTTCGAAGGTCCGTAGGCAGCCCCAGGATCGATGATTACAGGTTTTTCTTTAAGATGCAGTGCTTTCGTTTGTTTTATGTTGTTGTCTATTTCTCTTTCTCGAAGGAAAATCCCCGGAACGAAGTTACAGGTATTCTCGCTGCCAATAACATGCAACGCAATTCTCTTGAAGTTATCAACCAAGCGTTCCTGCTTCAGGGAAGGCATTGGTATTTTATCTGTAAGCAATAAAGCTCTCATATCGCTTTTGTATCCTATCCTTCGTTTCACTCCAGCAAGCGCGAAAAGTAGTGCAGAAGAGAATGAGTTGGGTAAAATTATTCCAATACTTCCCTTTATTTTTGCTATCCCATCTTTGTAACCCGAAAAGATTACAATATCATCAATAAAGGGATTGTTGTCAAAAACAGGGGCTACATATTTTTTGGTCACCATTACTATTCTGGAATCCTTGAAGAAATTTCTTATAGGACCGAGTATGGAAGTCGAAACTACTGCATCCCCTATCCAGTTTGGGGACCGTATTAGAATGGTTTTTCTATTATCAGTCATTATTTCTCGAGTTTGCACAGTTTACATAATTTACTTAGTTTACACAGTCGACATAGTTTACACAGTTTACTTAGCTTACAGCGTAGCGTTTGTTTCACAGCACGAAGTGCATTTGTTTTTCAGCAACAGCGCCTGCCCCGTATGCCAAGTAAAATACATTCTTACATGATATCGTAGTGGTCATATGGGGTTAGTTTACAGCTTAGTGTTCATTTGCTCCTTATTTTCTGTTCTTCGTTCTTATGCACTGACTCCCCTTTTTTGTCCTTATACAGCAGTTTGAGGATTTTTCTCCTAACTTCTTCGACTTCTATAAGTTTCATGCAATTATGGTGACCTAATGGGCATATGTCTGTTCCATGAAGACTGCAGGGTTTACAGGATAAGGATTTTGAGATGATTACGCTTTTTTCGTCATATGGGGTGAAACCAAATTCAGGAATGGTTGGACCAAAAATAGCGACTACAGGAGTACCGACTGCAACTGCAATATGCATCGGTCCGGAATCGGTTGTAAATAGCACATCGCATTTATCGAGCACAGCAGCAAGTTGTCTTAAACTAGTCTTTCCTGTGAGGTCGGTATAATTACCATTCATTTCCTCTTTTATCCTTTTCACAACCGGAATTTCGTTTTTACTTCCTAAAAAAATTATGAATCCATTGTCCTTTTTGACCAAATCCAGAGCAAGGTTTTTTAGTTTCTCTCCCTGCCACATCTTTGTTTTTTTTGAAGCACCAACGACAAAACCTATAATTTTACTTGTGCCCAGGTTCCTGTCGAACAGCTTTTGCGCTTTCTCTATATCCTTATGTTTCAAGTAAATCTTTGGTTTGTAATCGTGCTCTTGCTTTCCATCGATGGTTGCAAGGTATCGAGAAACTATATGTGGAAGTGTTTTCACTCTATGTGTTTTGACCATCATTCGTCTTGCCAGGGAGAACTTATTTATACGTCTTCTTTTTTTCGATCTACCAAAAAGATAAATCAAAATGGAACGTGGAATCAGGTGACAGTCTATTATGAGGTCATACTTCGTATTTCTAATAGCTCGGAGAAGTTGCAGAAATTGGGCTGCGTTTTCACTCTCAACACTATAGGGAATAATTCTATCGATATTTGGGTCTGTTCTAATAAGGGTTTCATATTTTTTGTTTGTTAAGAAAGTGAGGTGTGATGCAGGATATCGATGTTTTATTTTCTTAAAAAAGGGCGTTAAGAGGGCTATGTCTCCCAGCGAACTGAATCTGATAGCCAGTATTTTCATAGATGGAGTTTATATTATTTTTGATGTCAAATCAAGAGAAATATTATAAACAACAGACGGGTTTTTCCAACTCGCAGTATACAGTGTATTACCAAATTCTTGTCATTAAATAGGAAAACGGAAATTACGAAAATGAAAAGGAGTTCTAAATATGAAGTTCCCTTGTGGTTTTTGTTTCAGAGTTGAACAGCTCTGCTGCAGTAGGGAGGAGTTCGTATAGAAGTATTTCATCTGCTTCTTTGAGCGGAACATATTGCTGGATATTGTATCCTGAATTCTCAATGATTTTGTTCTTTAAACTTTCCTCAAGGATCCTCAAGGCTTCGCCGGATATTCTTAAATAGGATAATTTGTCATTCTCTATGTTTGGAATGAGAATTTCACAGCAGGGATTAAGAGCAATCTCCTTTGCCTTTCTTGAACTATCTTTTGTGGAGAAATAGATTTTTCCCGATTCAACTAATGCAGTTATTGGTCTTAGATGCGGTTTTCCTTCTTCGTCGACGGTGGCAAGAAAAATAAAATGTTTTCCGTCTTTCAGTATTTTTTGCATAGTTCTTTTATAGCACTCAAATTGCCAAAGTCAAGCGAAAAAGTTAATTCAATTTTGGTTGACAAAAGGGAAAATTTGTTGTATAATTACTCTCTGGGCAGTGAGTCGACCTGTTGGCTAAGTTAATAAAATAAAAAAGATAGCAGTTGTAAGGTCAATTGAATATCTAAGATTTAAGCCCATTTTGTAATATATGATAGAAAGAATAGTGAGAATTGAAAACAAGCTCGGTTTACATGCGAGGCCTGCTTCCTTATTCGTTAAAAACGCAAGCAGATTCGAAAGCGATATAAAACTAATAAAGGATGGTATTGAAGTGAATGGAAAGAGTATTATGGGAGTTATGATGCTTGCTGCGGAGATGGGAAGTGAAATCACAATAAAAATTGATGGAGCAGACGAAGAAAAAGCGATGAAGACGCTCGTAAAATTGGTTAAGGTGGAGAAATTCGATGAAGAATGATTTTATCTTGAGGGGTATTGCTGCCTCTCCAGGGATTATTATAGGACCTGCTTATCTTTTTGGCGAAAAAACAACAGTTTACAGGGAATCAGCAGGACCGGTAAAAAATACCGATAGAGAGATTAAAAAATTTAAGAAGGCAGTAAAGGAATCGAAAAAAGAACTCGAAGAAATAAGGGATGGTCTGGTTAAGAAACTCGGTTTTAGGAAAGCCAATTTTCTTGACGTTCAGATACTTGCATTAGGTGACCCGTGGATGATGGATGAAACAATAAAAAAGATAAAAGAAGAGAAAAAAGAAGCAAGACAGGCGGTTTTTGAAATTGAACAGAAGGTTCTTGAAAAATTCCGGGAGATAAATGATCCGTACTTAAAAGAGCGTACTTCTGACATAAAGGATGTTGTAAAAAGGGTTATAGACAATTTAGAAGGGGGAAAAAGTATGAAGGTTTCCCCGGGGGAAATGCATGTTCTCGTTGCCGATAACCTTACTCCTTCAGATACGGCTCAGCTTAATAAAGAAGAAGTCCTTGCTTTTCTTACGAATCTTGGAGGTAAAACCTCACATACGGCAATCATGTCAAGGGCTCTGGAGATTCCCGCAGTAGTTGGTCTAAGAGAAATCACAGAACACATTTATCCTGGAGTGAAAGTTATCATCGATGGTTACTCGGGCGTTGTTGTAGTCAATCCGAAGGAGAAGACGCTCAAGAACTACGAAAGAAAAAAAAAGCATCTTAAGGCAATAGAAAAGAAACTTCTTGGATTACGTGATTTGCCAGCTACAACCATTGACGGATATACAGTTGACCTGTCCGCAAATGTGGAGTTCAACAAAGATATAGATTCTGCAAATGAATATGGAGCCAAAGGGATTGGGCTTTATAGAACTGAATACCTGTATCTTACCCAGAAACGTCTGCCAGACGAAGAGTCGCAACTCAAGATATACAGGGACGTTGTGGATAGAATATATCCGGAAACTGTCATTTTTAGGACACTCGACCTTGGTGGTGATAAGATTTTCGACAATAGTCCTGTGGATAAGAATCCTTTCCTGGGATGGAGAGGAATACGTTTGTCGCTTCAAAGAAAGGACATTTTCAGGATTCAATTGCGTGCTATTCTCCGTGCAAGTCAAAGAAAATCGGTGAGAATAATGTTTCCTATGATATCTGACCTGGAAGAGGTCAGGAAAGCAAAAAAAATTCTTGAAGATGTCGAAAACGAACTCGAGCGCGACGGAATCGATTATGACAAGAATCTGGAAGTTGGGATTATGGTTGAAGTTCCTTCTTGCGCAATTCTAGCTAATGATTTTGCCAAAGAAGTCGATTTCTTCTCCATTGGCTCAAATGACCTTACTCAATATATACTCGCCGTTGACAGAACCAATCAACTCGTCGCTTCTATTTATGATCATCTACATCCGGCTGTGCTGAAAGCTATAGAGGGTATTATTGATGCAGCTCACCGTCAAAACAAGTGGGTTGGCGTATGTGGGGAAATTGCAGGGGACCCTCTTGCCATTCCCGTTCTTATTGGTTTGCAGGTCGATGAACTGAGTGCATCACCAATAGTGATTCCGGAGGTTAAAAAAGTTATAAGAACCCTTTCGTTAAAGGAATCCAAGGTAATTGCGAAGAAGTGTATTGGATTTTCCACTTCCAGAGAGGTAAGACGTTATCTCGAAGACATTGTAGACACAAAACTGACAGCAGTAAGAGACTTGATATTGGCTGTAGATGCTTATGTAAAATAGGTATTATGAAGAAGAGGTTATAGTGTTTAATGAAAAATATGACATTGCACATATGAAAAAAAGAATAGAAGAATTTCCTTCGCAGATTCTGGATTTTTTTGCCAGGGGTAAGTCTCAGAAAATAGTAAAAAAGGCTGATAAACTTGTAATAACAGGAATGGGTGGTTCCGCAATTGCTGGCAACATGCTGGCAGATCTGTTTTTCGACAGCGTCGATGTTCCAATTTTTGTAAACAGAGGATATACATTGCCTGCTTATGTAAATGAAAAAACTCTGCTATTTGTATCGAGTTACTCTGGAAATACGGAAGAGACAGTTTCGTCATTGCACGATGGAATAGAGAAGGGTGCAAGGATTTTCGTGTTTACAAGTAATGGAAATGTAGGAAGAACTTCCAGAGAACGTGGAATTACTACGATAGAACTACCTCCTGGTTATCCGCCGAGGAGTGCGTTAGGTTTTTCTTTTTTCTCAATGCTTGGCGTTTTAAGTGATATCTTCGTTATTCCATTCAACGAAGGACATCTAAGGAATCTTGTCAAGACATTGGAAGTACAAAGGGACATACTATCGAATTCTGATAGTGAGGTTAAGAAACTTGCACTTGAATCTCATGGAAAGATACCTGTAATATATGTCAGTCGCAGATTAAGTTCCGTTGCAGTAAGATGGCAAACACAAATTAATGAGAATAGTAAAAGCTTTGCTCATATCAATGTTATTCCGGAAGCAAACCACAATGAGATTGTAGGTCTTGATTTCCCGCGGAGAATAATAAAAGAGATGTTTGTCATATTTTTGCGAAGCAGATTCTATGAAAATGATAGGATAAGGCGGAGATTTGACCTTACAAAAGCGATTTTGGGAGATTTTGTTAATGATATAAGAATCGTGGAGTCAGACGGGAAGAACAAACTTGAGGACATGTTTATGCTAATATATAAAGGTGATTTCTTCAGCTACTATCTTTCCCTTCTGCTGGAAGTTGACCCCACACCTGTGGAAAGAATTAATTTGTTAAAGAAGAGATTAAGTGAATAAGTGAAAAGTCTTAAAGTTATTCTACCAGTTGCTGGCATAGGAAAGAGGTTGAGACCACACACATTGACAACACCAAAGGTTTTATTGAAAGTGGCAGGTAGGCCTATTATCAGTTATCTTATGGAAGAAATAGTTAAGATTCCATCGCCTGAGTTAATATTCATCATTGGTCACCTTGGCAAGGAAGTGGAGCAATATATTAAGGAAAACTACAGAGTCAAGACGAGTTTCATCTATCAGGAGGAACAACTTGGACTCGGGCATGCAGTGTACATGGCAAAGAAATTTGTAAAAGAAGAAGATGAGATTCTCATTCTGTTGGGTGATACGGTATTTGAATTTGACCTTCTCAAAATCGTCAATGGTAAACAATCACTTGTTGGCGTGAAACAGGTTGAGAATCCATCTAGATTTGGGGTTGTCCAGTTGAAGGAGAACAAGGTATTTAATTTTGTAGAGAAACCAGAGAAATTAGTCAGCGATCTTGCAATCGTTGGTATATATTATATCAAGAATGCAGGAGAGCTTTTTCAATCACTGGGAGAATTGCTCGAACAAGGAAGAAAGACAAAAGGAGAATTTCAACTTACCGATGGACTCCAGAGTTTAGTTAACAGAGGGCACGAAATCGGGGTTTTCCCGGTTGAAGGATGGTATGACTGTGGAAAGCCAGAAACGCTTCTTGCCACAAACAAGCATCTTTTAGAGAAACATTCTGTAAAGGTAAAAATACAGGGTTCAGTAGTTACACAACCCGTATTTATAGAAAAGAGCGCAGACATAAAAAAATCAATAATTGGTCCGTTTGTCTCAATTGGTAATGACTGCAAAGTCAATGATTCGGTTGTAAGAAATAGCATTGTGTATGATAATGCAGAAGTTAAAAACAGTGTTGTGGAGAATATGGTCGTAGGAAAATCAGAAGTGATAGAAAACAGAGGTGTATAGTTAGATCTTTGAAAAGTTTTTTAGAGGTAGGAAACAATGGACGTAAATAATCAGTAAAACCCGTCATTGCGAGCGAACGAAGTGAGCGTGGCAATCTCATAGTGCAAAAAACCGAGATTGCTTAGGTAGAAATTATGAAAAAATACTCGAAATGACAACCTTCCAGAAAAGTGTAACGGAATTCACTGATTATTTACAAGCGAACAATTCTAATAGGAGGTAATCTAAATGCATGAAAGGAAACTTCTTACAAGTGAGTCTGTGACCGAAGGGCATCCGGATAAGATATGTGATCAGATATCAGATTCTGTTCTTGATGTTGTTATTGAGAAGGACAAAATGGGAAGAGTTGCCTGTGAAACCTATGTATCCAGAGGTTTGGTAATAGTGGGTGGGGAGATAAGTACTTGTATCTATGTTAATATTCCCCAGGTTGTGAGAAAACTTGTAAAAGATGTCGGATACACGGATCCTGCGCTTGGTTTTGATTATGAAACCTGTGCGGTTCTGAGTTGCGTTCAGGAGCAATCTCCAGATATAGCGCTGGGTGTGGATACCGGAGGTGCTGGAGATCAGGGTATGATGTTTGGTTATGCCGTGGATGAAACCGAAGAACTAATGCCTCTTCCAATAATGCTTGCGCACAAGCTTGTTAGGAGATTGGCGGAAGTGAGAAAGACAAAGAGCCTTACTTACTTGAGACCGGATGGAAAATCGCAGGTAGCAGTAGAATATGAGGACGGATTACCCACAAGAGTCGATTCTGTCTTAATTTCAGCACAACACGAAGCTACTGTGAAAGATGAGAGACTTAAAGAAGACATTATAAACAGCGTTATCAAACAGGTTGTGCCAGAAAATTTATTAGATGAGGACACAAGATTTCTCGTGAATCCAACTGGCAGATTTGTCATAGGGGGACCTCAGGGGGACTCAGGTTTAACGGGTAGAAAAATTATGGTTGACACATATGGCGGACTTGCAAGGCACGGGGGTGGATGTTTTTCCGGGAAGGATCCTTCTAAAGTTGACCGTTCGGCAACATACATGGCGCGATACATTGCCAAAAATATTGTTGCTGCTGGTATTGCCAAGAAGTGTGAGATTCAGCTGTCCTATGCCATTGGAGTTGCTGAACCTATAAGTGTTTCCATTGAGACATTTGGGACAGGTAAGGTTCGTGATGACAGGATAACGAAGGTTATTCGAAACCTGTTCGATATGACACCAAATGGTATTATAACTGAGCTTGACTTGAAAAGACCAATATATAGAAGAACAGCAAGTTATGGACACTTTGGCAGATGTGACGAGGGTTTCACCTGGGAAAAAACTGACAAAATTGATGAGATACAGAAGGCTCTAAAATAAGAGAGGAGTAGTAATGGAATTTGATGTAAAAGATACAAAACTTAGAAAAGATGGAAAATTGAAGATAGAATGGGCGGACAGAAATATGCCGGTTCTTTCGAATATCAGAGAAGATTTAAAAAAGAAGAAACCTCTCAAAGGTTTTCGCATAGCAGCCTGCTTACATGTTACCAGTGAAACGGCAAATCTTGTGAGAACTCTTAAGGAAGGCGGAGCAAAGGTTGTTCTTACTGCTTCAAATCCTCTTTCAACGCAGGATGATGTTGCTGCGTCATTAGTTAAGGATTACGGCATACCTGTTTTTGCAGTGAAAGGAGAGGATGACAAAACCTATTACAAGCATATAGATGCGGCACTCAAAATAAAACCGGACATAACGATGGATGATGGAGCAGATCTTATCTCCAGTATTCATTTGAGAAAAAAGGAATTACTATCTGGAATTATAGGAGGGACCGAAGAAACAACAACGGGTGTTGTAAGGTTAAAAAGTATGGCAAGAAAAGGGGTTCTCAGGTATCCTATTATCGCAGTCAACGATTCTTACACAAAATATCTTTTTGATAACAGATATGGAACGGGACAGAGCACGATAGATGGCATACTAAGGGCGACAAATATACTACTTGCAGGTTTAACTGTTGTTGTTGCAGGTTATGGATGGTGTGGAAGAGGATTGGCAATGAGAATAAAAGGGATGGGTGCGAATGTGATTGTCACGGAGGTAGACCCCGTAAAAGCACTCGAAGCTGTGATGGATGGATTCAAGGTTTTACCGATGAACAAAGCAGCTTCTCTGGGTGATCTTTTCGTAACCCTGACAGGAGACATCAATGTGATAGATGTAGAACATTTTAAGAAAATGAAAGATGGGGCAATCGTTGCAAATTCCGGTCATTTCGATGTAGAGATTAATAAAAAGGCGTTGGCGAAGATGTCGAAGTCGAGAAGGGTTGTTAGACCTTTTGTGGAAGAACATACATTAAAAACGGGCAGGAAGATTTTTCTTCTTGCAGAAGGACGCCTTGTAAATCTTTCATCCGCGGAGGGGCATCCCGCATGTGTTATGGATATGTCATTTGCGAATCAATCGAAGGCTGTTCTTTATTTGAAAGAAAACGGTAAGTACTTAGGTAAGAAGGTCTATAAACTTCCGGATGAGATCGATACGGATATTGCGAAATTGAAGATGAAATGTTTGAATATAAAGTATGACAAGCTGACAAAAGAACAGGAAAAGTATCTTGCTTCCTGGAAGATAGGCACATAACCACCGAGTTAGGAGTGTAGGATGGAAAGAAAAAGAATTATCATTATGGGAGCTGCGGGAAGAGATTTTCACGATTTTAATGTTTTTTTTAGAACTAATGACAAATATGAGGTTGTTGCTTTTACTGCAACACAAATACCGAATATCGACGACAGAAAATATCCAGCTGAACTTTCCGGGAAACTCTATCCTAAAGGCATCCCGATTTATCCGGAGCGTGAATTGATTTCATTGATAAAAAAACTTCGCGTCAGTTATGTTGTTTTTTCGTACAGCGATGTAAGATATGAATATCTTATGCACAAGGCGTCCGAAGTTCTTGCTGCTGGTGCTAATTTTCTTTTGCTTGGTTCGGATGATACGATGTTAAAGTCGGAAAAACCGGTGATAGCTGTGTGTGCTGTTCGAACTGGATGCGGGAAAAGTCAAACTACGAGAAAAATCGCTGAGCTGTTGGTTGCCAACAAAAAGAAAGTCGTTGCGATCAGACACCCCATGCCTTACGGAGATTTAAGAGAACAAATAGTGGAACGTTTTGCTACATATGAAGACCTTGAAACTTTCAAGTGTACTATTGAAGAGAGAGAAGAATATGAACCACATATTGCAAAGGGTATCGTGGTTTATGCGGGAGTGGATTATGAGAAAATTCTTAGAGCAGCGGAAAAGGAAACGGATATAATTCTCTGGGACGGGGGAAATAACGATATTTCATTTTATAAACCCGATTTACTAATTGTGGTTGTTGACCCTTTAAGACCTGGTCATGAACTTCTTTACTATCCAGGCGAAGTGAATCTGAGAACAGCAGATGTGGTTGTTATTAACAAAATGGACAGCGCAAAGAAAGAGGATGTTGAAAATGTACGAAAAAACATAGAAATTGTGAATTCAGAAGCAGTTATAATCGAAGCAAACTCACCAGTTAGTGTTGATAAACCAGAAGTAATAAAGGATAAAAAGGTGCTTATTGTTGAAGATGGGCCCACACTTACTCACGGTGGAATGAAATATGGAGCAGGTTTTGTTGCTGCTCGAAGATTCGGAGTTAAGGAGATTATAGATCCAAGACCTTTTGCCGTTAGTAGTATTATGGAGACATTCGATAAATACCCTCAAACGAGTCAGGTCTTGCCTGCAATGGGATACAGTGATGAACAAATTAAGGATTTGGAAGAGACAATAAATTCGTGCCCGGTTGATGCCGTAATAATCGCAACTCCAATTGATCTTTCGAAGCTGATTAAGATAAACAAACCCAGCGTTCGTGTAAGGTATGAACTCGAGGAAATTGGAGAGACTACACTTAAGACGGTGTTGAAAGATTTCTTATGACTGTAAAAGAGAGAAAAGCAGTTATTGCATTGGGTGGAAACGCTCTTATAAAAAAGGGACAGAAGGGTGGTATACATGAACAATTTGCAAATGCAAGGGACAGTCTTTCCGGTATTGTAGATCTTGTGCGGGAGGGCTACAAACTCGCAATCACACATGGTAACGGTCCTCAAGTAGGAGCCGAACTCATCAAAAATGAATATGCGAAGGGGGAAGTTCCTATGCTGCCGCTAGGATGTATCGATGCAGAAACAGAGGGCTGGATGGGTTATATGATAGAGCAGTCGTTGCAGAATAGGCTAAGGAGAGAGAATATAAGAAGAAAGGTTGTTACCATTATTACGCAAGTTGTAGTTGATAGAGAGGACCCTTCTCTTAGTCATCCCACGAAGTTCGTTGGACCATCTTACCGAAAAGAGGATATTGATAGTTTAATACATAAGGGTTGGATTATAAAAATAGATAGGGCACGAGGATTTCGACGAGTAGTACCATCGCCGAAACCAATCGAAATCGTTGAGAAAGAAGCGATTAAACATCTCGTTGATTCAGGGATAATAGTTGTTGCTGCAGGAGGTGGTGGTATACCGGTTTATGTCGAGAAGGATGGATCGTACGAGGGGCTTGATGCTGTAATAGATAAGGATAGGGCATCCGCTGTTCTTGCCAACGATATCGAAGCAGAACTGCTTGTAATACTCACGGATGTCGATGCTGTGTATGTCAATTTTAGAACTGACAGACAAAAGGTTATAAGAAAGATGAATATTGAAAAGGCAAAGAAGTATTTACTCAATGGCGAATTTCCTGCTGGGAGTATGAAACCCAAGATTGAAGCAGCAATCAATTTTCTATCAAAAGGCGGTAAAGAAGTTATAATTGGTTCGATACACAATGCAAAATCGGCTATAGACAAACTTTCGGGTACAGTTATTGTAGTATGAGAAAAGGAAGAAAGATATTTGTTACTGAAAAACGGAAGCAGTGACATTACTTCGGAAGTTAATACGAAGCAAGAATCGCTGTGACGAAGATTAAAGGGAGCAATATGGGGAAAACGTTGTTTATCATAAAGCCCGACGCTGTTAAGAGTAATATGACCGGGAAGGTTCTTGCCATAGTAGAAAATGATGGTTTTAAGATTACAAGGATGAGAATGCTAAGGTTCGGTGATGAACTTGCAAAAAGGTTTTATGCAATCCACAAGGATAAACCCTTTTTTGATGAATTGATTAAGTTTATGACCTCGTCCGAGTGCGTAGTCTGCGTTCTTGAGAAGGAAAATGCTGTTTATGAATTGCGGAAATTAGTTGGAGGGACAGACCCTCTCGAATCGTCACCTGGAACGATAAGAAGATGTTATGGAAGTAATATCCAGATGAATGCTGTGCATGCCTCTGATTCCGATGAAAACGCAGGAAAAGAAATTTCACTGGTTTTTGGGCAGTAGTGTTATAAGATATGGAGAGAGTAATAATATGAGCGAGGATATTGTTGTATTGACGCTAAATTGCGGCAGTTCATCCCTGAAATATCAGCTGTACAACTGGGATAAACGAACTGCACTGTGTAAAGGTATTGTTGAAAGAATCATTATTGGTGGATCCTTCATAAAGCATGAGATCGAGGGAGAGAAACCAATAATAAAGAAAAGAGAGTGTGCGGACCATAAGGAAGCAATCAATCTTGTTATAGATACAATAGTTGGTGGTAAAAATCCTGCAATCAAAGATCTTAAGTGCATTAAGAGTGTTGGGCACAGAGTTGTTCATGGCGGTGAAAAATTCATAAAATCCGTGCTGATAAATGCACAAGTACTTGAAATGTTTGAGGAATTAAAGGAACTTGCACCGCTGCATAATCCTCCCAACATTACGGGCATAAAGGCAGCAATGGAACTTTTACCCAAAATACCCCATATTGCAGTTATGGACACAGCATTCCTTCAAACACTTCCAGCAAAAGCATACATATACGCGGTACCCTATGAATGGTACCAACAGTATGGGATAAGGAGATATGGTTTTCACGGTACTTCGCATCTTTATGTCTCAAGAAGAGCAGCTGTACTTCTGGGAAAGAAAAAAGATGAAGTGAATCTAATAACCTGCCACATTGGAAATGGAGTCAGCCTAACAGCAATAAAAAAGGGAAAACCTGTTGACCATTCCATGGGTTTTACTCCTCTCGAAGGTTTGGTTATGGGAACGCGTTCGGGAGATTTAGACCCCGCAATTGTAGGGTTTATTTCTGAAAGAGAAGGGTTTACTGCTCCGAGAATAATTTCTATCCTCAATAGAAAAAGCGGTATTCTTGGAATTACAGGAGAATTCACGGACAGGAGGGATGTGACAGAGGCAATTGAAAAGGGCAATAAGAGGGCGAAGCTTGCGTTTGATATAGAGAGTTACAGAATAAAAAAGTATATTGGTGCTTATGTGGCGGCATTGGGTCATATTGATGCAATAGTATTTACTGCAGGGGCTGGTGAACTGTCTTATGAACTCAGGGAAGAAGCGCTTGATGGACTTGAGACTATGGGCATCAAAATCGACAAGAAGAAAAACAAGAAGGCAATTAGTAGAAATATTGAATCTGTAATTTCGGACAAGAGTTCCAAGGTTAAGATTTTTGTGATACCTACGGATGAAGAGATAGTTTTTACAGAGGATGTGGTTGCCATTATTAAAGGGAAGTATACTGACCCCCATACATATAAGTATTCATTCGAGAGCCCAAATTATGTAAACAAAATGAGAGAAGAAGCTAAGAGAAAGGAGAGAGTATGAACAAAATCTTAAACAAAAGGGTGCTTACCGAAGGAGTGAATCTTTTTGAGATTGAAGCGCCTCGTATTGCTATGAAAAGAAAACCCGGGCAGTTCATAATTCTCAGAATCAATGAAGAGGGAGAGAGAATCCCTCTCACAATTGCAGATGTTAATAAAGATGCTGGATCTATAACGATTGTCGCACAGGTTGTCGGTAAATCCACACATCACCTCGGGACTCTGAATGTTGGTGATAGTATAAGAGACCTGGTCGGTCCTCTTGGGCAGCCCACGCATATTGAAAAATTTGGCACGGTAGTTGCAATTGGAGGTGGTGTTGGGCATGCGGTTTGCTATCCGATTGCCAGAGCAATGAAAGAGGCAGGAAATTATTTGATAACGATAATAGGTGCAAGAACAAAAGACTTGATAATACTCGAGGAAGAAACAAAAGGATTTTCGGATGAGTTTTACATTACAACAGATGATGGCTCATATGGTAGAAAAGGTTTGGTTACGGATCAGTTAAAGGAAATTATATCAGGGGGTAAAAAGATAGACCTTGTTCTCGCTGCTGGACCGGCAATTATGATGAAATTCGTTTCTCTTCTAACAAAAGAATATGGGATAAAAACCATAGTAAGCTTAAATTCCATTATGGTTGATGGGACAGGAATGTGCGGGGTTTGCAGGGTTGAAGTTGGAGGAAAAACGAAATTTGCCTGTGTGGATGGACCCGAGTTTGATGGGCATGAGGTTAACTATGACCTTCTTATGAAAAGGCTTGCAACATACAAGACGGAGGAGAAAGTTGCTTACGATAGATATTTGCAGAAAGTCAATGATGGCGGATAAAGGAGAGAATGACAATATAATTTAATCGTCGAGCAAATAATTGAAAGGAAGAGATTAAAATGGAAGAAGGAAAGAAGAGAAAGAAAAAGCCAAAACCTCCCCGACAGGAAATGCCAAGACAAGACCCTGCTCAAAGGATAAAGAATTTCAGCGAAGTCGCCCTTGGATATTCTAAAGAAACTGCAATGCTTGAAGCAAGCAGATGTCTTGTTTGTCCAAAACCAAAATGTATCGAAGGATGTCCCGTTTTGGTGGATATCCCAAGTTTTATTAAGCTTGCTGCCGATGGAAAGTTTGTGGAGGCTTCAAAGAAAATAAAGGAAACTAATGTACTACCAGCAATTTGCGGTAGAGTCTGCCCGCAGGAAACGCAGTGCGAAATAAAATGTGTTCTGGGTATTAAGGACAAACCTGTTGCAATAGGAAGACTCGAGCGATTTGTCTCCGACTTTGAAGCGGAACAGGGAGAGGTGGATATTCCGAGTATCCCCGAAAAGAAAGGGAAAAAAGTTGCAATAGTTGGTTCCGGTCCAAGCGGGTTAACGGTTGCCGGAGAACTCGCAAAAATGGGCTACGACGTAACTATATTAGAGGCACTGCATAAGTCCGGAGGCGTTCTTGTCTACGGTATACCAGAGTTTAGACTACCCAAGGCTATAGTTGCAAGGGAGGTGGATTTTGTTAGAAAACTTGGAGTAAAGATAATAAGGAATTTCGTAGTAGGCAGAGCTGCTTCGGTAGACGAATTATTCGAAGAGGGTTATGAAGCTGTCTTTCTTGGTCTTGGTGCAGGTCTTCCAAGATTTCTCGAGCTTCCTGGTATCAATCTCGTAGGCATATATTCTGCTAACGAATTTCTTACGAGAAGCAATCTGATGAAAGCCTATCTATTTCCAGAATATGACACTCCTCTCCAGGTGGGTAAAAAGGTAGTTGTAATAGGTGGTGGAAATGTTGCGATGGATTCGGTAAGAACATCATTGCGTCTGGGTGCAGAGGAAACTCACATTATCTATAGAAGGTCAAGAAAGGAAATGCCTGCAAGGGAAGAAGAGGTAGAAAATGCCGAAGCGGAAGGTGTAATTTTTGATTTTCTTGTTAATCCTGTTGAGTTTATAGGAGACGAGAATGGCAGGATAAAATCTATGAAACTCCTTAGAATGCAACTTGGGGAGCCGGATGAAAGCGGAAGAAGACGACCTGTTCCCATCGAAGGAAGCGAATTCATCTACGATTGTGACACAGCGGTAATTGCAATAGGGCAAGGTCCAAATCCACTTGCGTTAAGCACCCTTGAGGGAGTGAAGCTCAATAAATGGGGATACATCGAAGCGGATTGGGATACAACGAAAACTTCTATGAAAGGTGTATTTGCAGGTGGTGATATTGTGACAGGTGAGGCTACCGTTATCGAAGCAATGGGATTTGGAAGAAGGGCTTCGATCGAGATCGATAAGTATCTGATGACCGGGAAATGGTAATTTACCAGTACTTTGTTCAAAGGTACGGGTTCGTTTGAATCGTTTTCAGCGTTTAGTTCGTTAATAATTTGTCCGTCACTGCGAGTAGGCTTTCATATTCTTTAATGAAGCAATCTCATACCTGGAGAAACCGGGATTCTTAGTGAGTCAGAAAATGCTGTATTCCTCAGAATGACAATCTGGCTGGCAGTGACAGGAAGAGAAAAACAGTATGAGTGTTTCAACCGAGCATTTTGATTGTATCGTTGTTGGTGCCGGGCATGCAGGATGTGAGGCTGCACTTGCTGCAGCCAGGATGGGGATAAATAGCCTTTTAGTTACAATAAACTTTGATAGAATCGGACAGATGTCCTGTAATCCTTCTGTAGGGGGGCTTGCAAAAAGCCATCTTGTTTTTGAAGTTGATGCCCTGGGCGGGGAAATTGGTTTTAATACCGATAAAACAGGAACACAGTTTAGAATGTTGAATACTTCAAAAGGTGCTGCTGTTCGGTCATTAAGGACACAGGTGGATAGAATTGCTTACAAAGAGGAAATCAGGAAAACCATAGAGAGTACGATGAACCTTACTATCAAGGAAGGTATCGTAGAGAATATACTTGTGGAAAAGCAAAAAGTGTATAGTGTAGTTACAGCAACAGGTATGGAATACAAAGCAAAATCAATAGTTCTTACGACCGGAACTTTTCTAAATGGGCTTATCCATATTGGACTCGTGAATTATCCTGCCGGAAGAGCTGGAGAATTTCCTGCAATAGGTTTGTCCAGAGCTTTATCTCGACTCGGATTCTCAATTGGAAGATTGAAGACCGGAACATCTGCAAGAGTTTCTGGAAATTCAATGAATTGCTCTATCCTTGAATCACAGTCCGGCGACGAGAATCCGGGACATTTTTCTATGAAAACCAAAGATTTTAATCCAGAGCAAATGGATTGCTATATCACTGCTACAAACGAGAAAACACACAATATCATACTGAAAAACCTTGATAGGTCACCTCTATTTACAGGTGTTATTCAAGGTAAGGGTCCAAAATACTGCCCGTCAATAGAAGATAAGGTTGTCCGTTTTAGCGATAGAAAGTCCCATCCTGTTTTTCTCGAACCTGACGGGAGAACGACGGATATTTTCTATCTTAACGGACTTGCAACATCACTGCCCGAGGACATGCAGGAGGAAATGCTTAGAACAATAAAAGGACTCGAAAATGTAAAAATCGTAAGACCTGGATACGGGATAGAATACGATTTTGTATATCCTACGGAAATTTACGCTACGCTTGAAACCAAAAAAGTTAAAGGTCTGTTTCTTGCAGGACAAATTAATGGGACAAGCGGTTATGAGGAGGCTGCTGCACAGGGGATTATGGCTGGCATAAACGCTGCCTTGAAAATTCGGAATGAAAAACCATTTATATTGTCAAGGAATGAGGCGTACACTGGTGTGTTAATTGACGACCTGGTCACAAAGGGAGTAACAGAGCCATACAGAATGTTCACCTCTCTTGCAGAATTTAGATTGCTTTTAAGACAGGACAATGCAGACACTCGACTTATAAGATATGGTAACAGATTTGGGCTTGTTGGCAAGAAGTTTCTGAATAGTGTTAACCAGAGAGATGAAAAGGTCAGTAGGAAAATAGAAGAACTCAAGAACACAATTGTTGCACCGGGTAAGATAAACGGGATTCTTAAAGCGAAGAAGTCAAGAGAGATAACCGAAGGAAAATCAGTCTTTCAAATCTTAAAGCGACCCGAGATATCGATTGAAAATATTGAATTGGTAACAGGAGAAATAGAGAAAGAGGTAGCAAAAAGAGTAGAGATATTTGCAAAGTATGACGGTTATATCCAGAAACAGGAATTGGAAGTTAAACGGATGAAGGAACTTGAGAATACTGCACTTCCATTGAATGTCGATTACACGAAATTGAAGGGAATTTCAAAGGAGGCAGGAGAGAAACTAAATGAGATAAAACCACTCACACTTGGACAGGCATCAAGGATTTCAGGTGTCCGCACAGCGGATATTTCACTACTTATGATTCACTTAAAAAGGATGAAATCAACTCCCCCAAAACCCATCCTTTAACCACTTGAGTTGGAAAGAATTTAGAGAAAGCAATTTCATTGTCTATGTCGTAGAAGAACTATGACCCAATTTATGATGAATACCGCCAAAAAGACGGAGAAAATAATCCTTGAGATATTTTTGGAAATGAAGTTTGATAGGTCAAAGAAAAAGGCAAAGAACATTCCGGCAAAACAAACAATGGAAATAGTTTTCTCGATTCCATTCATCTCGGAAAATCTAAAAATGCTTCGTTTCATAAGAACTAAGGGATCAGGTCTCAACATTTGACATACAGCAGAAGATTCGTTGTATTGTTTTTCAGAACCCCTCCATTTCACCCCCTTTACCTAAGAATGAGGTTGAGGAGACCTCCTACGATTAAAGTAGATATAATCATTATTGATGCAGATTTTAGCATATCCGTTATACCGAGTTCTTTTACCAGAACAGCAAAGGTTGCAATACAGGGGAAATACATCGTAAGAACAACGGATGCTATCACCATCTGTTTCAGTGTTAATCCTAATGGAACGAGCATTCCAACTGCAACATCTTTTCTAAGAAAACCTATAACCAATGCTCCAACTGCCTCTCTGGGTAGTCCGAGGATTCCTTTTACCACAGGTGAAGCAATTCTACCGACAAATTCAATTATGTGAAGGCTGTAAAGTATATTCACAACGAGAACCCCTAAAAGTACGTAGGGTACTGCCTCTTTTAAGAACCATAACACCCGCATCCAGAGTTTTTTCAAGAGTGCCAGAAGATATGGAAAACGATATGGTGGGATTTCAACGAAGATTTCGGGACTCTCTCCTTTCAATGTAAGATTGAGTAGTAGTCCGAGTATAATCCAGACAATAAAGAGTGTGCCAAAAACAAGAGCAAGTGCACCAGAACCGTATTTCCCAACCAAACCAAATATCATAGCTATCTGTGCCATACAGGGAACAGCAATTGCCATGAGGGTCGCAGCGATAAATCTTTCCCTTCTTGTGTCTAATACTCGAGTCGCCAGTGCACCCGGGACATTACATCCAAAACCCAATAACATCGGGATTATTGCCAAACCGTGAATTCCGAGTTTGTGCATAAGATTATCAAGCAAAACACCAAGTCGGGGAAGATAACCTGAATCTTCCATAAAACCTAAAACGAGATAGAAAGCGAAAATATATGGAAGAACCATTGCAATGGGAACGAACAAACCTGTTGTTAAAAGTCCCAAAGATTCCACAAATTCGATCTTTCCTTCAATCAATCTACCAATCAACACATTATGAATGAATCCTGAGCCCCCCAAGAGGGAGGATAATTTTAACATCAAAGGCGCCCATAAATTCTCGAACAGAGGCTCGAAGACATAACCGATTATTGATTCTCCAACGAATCGTACGATCTTAAAAGCAAGATATAGGATAATTATCGCAATAGGAATTCCTGTTAACGGATGTACTGACGCATCTCCCAATCTTTCCCAGATTGTGTGATGACGATGTGTTAATTTCTGAACTTCATTTATAATTTCCCCGATTTCGGACCATTTATTTTCGGTCTCGTATTCATATTTACTGATTTTTGGCTTTATTAATTGCGAAACGAGTCGTTTGATACCTTCCCCTGTTATTCCGCAGGTTGGAACGACAGGCACACCCAGGATTTTCTCCAATTTATCCTTATCGATATTTATGCCAGTATGTTTTGTTTCGTCCCAGAAATTGAGACAGATAATAAGACGGACTTTTTTCTTTATTAATTGAAGAGTAAGATTGAGGTTTCGTTCAAGATTTGTCGCATCTATAACATTGACAACAATATCCCCTTCTTTCAACATCTCTATTGCCACTTTTTCTGCTTTTGATGTTGGTTCAAGAGCATAGGTGCCAGGTACATCAATTATTTCTACTTTCTCATCGCCCAACCTCATATAACCTCTGGTATACTCTACAGTTGTTCCGGGATAGTTGGAGGCAATTACATGAACTCCTGTCAATCGCGAGAATATAACACTTTTCCCTACATTTGGGTTACCAATCAAAAGGATCTTTCTCACATTAACCGCTTTTCTTCAAATATGAGCGGAGAATAATATAAGTGACAGGTTAGAATATTTCGTAACATTTCCATAGGAATTTCCTCAGTTGTCATTTTTCGTGTTGTGATTTGCGTCCTTCTGTCCCATATCTGTATACTTGACTATAATTCTCTTTGCCATGCCAAATCCAATTGCCACCTGTGCATTGCCAATTTTAAGTATAATAGGACCCCGCAGCGCCTGTGCGGAAAGTTTTTCTACCTCACATCCGACTCTTATCCCAAGTGTTTCCAGCTTTTTCTGCAATCCGTATCCACCGAGAATTCTGCTGACCAAGGCTTTTGTCCTGTTTTGCAACTGTGTCAAATCGGTTTCATTCATTGGTTTCCTCTCATTCGGAATTTTTGCCTGCATTCTTTACAATAACCATACAGTTCTAATTTATGCGATTCTATGAAAAAATGGTACTTCTTTGCAACCTTCTTCTGCAATTTCTCGATTTCCTGATTATCAAATTCTATAATAGTTCCGCAGCCCAAACAAATCATATGGTCATGATGTTTCTTTTTACCGAAAGGTTCGAATCTTGTAATATTGTCTCTGAAACGGGTCTTTCTTGCAAGGCCGGCGTTGACAAGAAGATGGAGAGTTCTATAGACTGTGGCAAAACCGATATAAGGAATTCTCTTCTTTAATTCGCTGTAAAGTTTTTCGGCAGTGTAATGTCTGTTCTGCCCACAGAAGTAATTTATTATCCTTTTTCTCTGGTCTGTAAGTCTTAATCCTTCATTTTTGATGTATTCTTTTAATTTTCCTTCATTATTGATATTGAGTTTCATTTTCAATTGAATATAACACTTCCTTCTCGGTTTGTCAAGTAAAAAATTTAAGTCTTGACAAATTAAATAAAAGAATGCTATTAAATTTGTATGAGGAAATTGCTAAAAACTTTGAATCCTTATCTCTACCTTATTCCGGCTTTGGCTGTAATCATTGTTTTTCGTTTCCTTCCAATGCTCTATGCCTTCAGAGTGAGCTTTTTCAAATGGGGAATGGGAGGGGTCGAAAGATTTGTTGCTCTGGGAAATTATATTTCTATTCTGAAAGATTCGAACTTCTGGAAGGCTTTTGGAAATACAATATATTTTTCACTGGGGGTTGTTCCTACCTCTCTATTTCTCTCTCTTTTCTTAGCAGTCTTATTGAAACAGAAGATCAGAGGTGTTAGGTTTTTCAGAACCATCTATTTTCTGCCGGTGATTACATCGGTGATTGCTGTTTCGATGGTCTGGAAATGGATCTATCACCCGCAAGCTGGATTAGCCAATAGTTTGCTTGGCTTTTTCAACATTAAAGGAATAAACTGGCTTTCTGAATGGAAAGGAATATTCGAGTTGATTTTCAATTCTTTTAAGGTTCATCCGTTAATAAAGGGACCAAGCATTGCCCTTTTATCGTTAATAATCGTTAGCGTCTGGAAAGGACTTGGTTACAATATTGTGCTTTTCCTTGCAGGACTTGAAAATATACCAATTCAGTACTACGAAGCGGCAAAAGTAGATGGAGCAAACAGGTGGCAGATGTTTCGCTCTATTACGTGGCCCCTTCTTTCTCCTACAACTTTCTACGTTCTATTGATGACCACAATTGTCTCTTTTCAAATGTTTGCATATGTGTGGATGATGACAGGACCGCCTGCCGGCGGACCTCTTGGAACAACCAATGTCCTGGTTTACTATCTTTACGACTATGCTTTCAATTTTTCAAGATACGGTTATGGAACTGCAGTTGCTTTTATTCTTTTTGTAATTATACTGTCGCTTACTCTCCTGCAGAGAAAAATCGTTGAAAGAAATGTTTTCTATGGCTAAGAGCTTATCAGGTAAAATCATCGTCGTTGTTTTTCTTTGTCTTATGGGTATTGTAATGGTTCTTCCTTTCTACTGGATGATTATAACTTCTCTGAAAACATCTCTCGAAGCAGTGCATTTGCCGCCTTCTTGGTTTCCGCATCATCTTAGATTTCAAAACTATGCAGAAGCATGGAAACAAGTTCCTTTTCCAAGATATTTCTTGAATACGCTAATTATTGCAGTTGCAACTCTGGTAGGTGTTCTTGTTACCTCATGTCTTGCCGCATACTCTTTTGCAAGTATGAAATACAGAGGGAGAAATTTCCTTTTTCTCTCGTTTCTTGCTATGATGATGATACCCGTTCCTGTATATATTGTTCCAGGTTACTTGATACTCATGAAGCTTCACTGGGTGGATACATATTTTGCCCTTACGGTTCCCTGGCTAGCCAATGTTTTTTCCATTTTCCTGTTAAGACAGCATTTCAAAACGATTCCTAAGGACCTCTATGATGCAGCTATTATGGATGGTTGTAGTAAGTTCGGATTTCTTGTAAAGGTCGTAATCCCTCTGTCAAAGGCCGTGCTTGTGACAGTTTCATTGTTTTCCATAATAGGAAGTTGGAATGCTTTCATATGGCCACTTGTCGTCACTTCAAAAGATATTCTCAGACCAATTCAGGTTGGTCTTGCATACTTCGTGCAGGAGCAGAGCACGAATTACTCTCTTCTCACCGCGGCAACCACATTTACGATCGCTCCCATTGTTCTTCTCTTTTTCTTCCTCGAGAGAAGAATTATAGCGAGTTTCGCAAGGAGCGGACTAAAGGGGTAGATGAAGGACAAGGTTATTTCCTGGTATAGTGGTCATAGAGGTGAGCAGTATCCGCTTATTTTTCGATTTAAGAGTGAGGAAAAGAGGGTAAAAAGGCTTATTCAATCAGAGATTGTTGAAGATGGAGCGATTAGAGGAAAGAGAAACAGAAGATTTCTTGTAGAATCACTTAAAGGTGATAAATTCTGGATTATTGTCGGAGAGATGACAAAAGTAATTCCATTGCCTTCAGACGAGCAAAAAAAGCCTTGACATTTCAGAGAATTTTGATTATTGTAGGTTTGTTGAAATTAGGAGGTAATTTGAGCTTTAAGAAAGTGGTTTTTGTTGTTTTATCTGTGTTTTTTCTATGCATTAAATCAAGTGGCTTTGCAGATGGTTTAAGCGATTATTTCAACAATGCTTCACCTTCTGTAGGAATGAGCTTTTTGAAGATTGGTTTGGGCGCAAGAGCAGTTTCACTTGGAGGTGCTTATTCTGCAATCGTAAAAGATGCCACGGCAGTTTACTGGAATCCAGGTGCAGTAATCTATTCGGATGGAATGGATGTTAATTTCAACCATCTATCCCTTATGCAAGGAATAAATTATGAATTCGTAGCCATTTCCACTGGTGATGGAAATCAGGGGTTTGGAATTGGATTTGGCGGGCTATTCTATGGTGGGATGGAGTTAAGGGATGAGAGACCTTCAGTAGAACCCAGCGGAACGTTTGATGCTTACAACTTTCTCGTGAAAATTTCTTATGGACATAGACTTGGCAGTGACTTTATTGGAGGAGTTTCTTTAGCTGGAATTATTGAGAAAATTTATGTTTACTCAGCCAGCACATACACGGTTGACTTTGGACTTCGTTATTCACCTCAGGTATTTAAATCTGTTGCTATTTCATTAAATGTTAATAATCTCGGACCAAAAGTGATTTTTGAGAATGAAACGTTCAGATTGCCATTCACTACAAAACTAGGTTTATCATATTCGAGGAAAATAAGGAAAACCAATATAATTCTCTGTTCGGAAGTGTTGAAATCTATCGATACTCCAATAGTTGGAGCTTTTGGGATCGAAACGAATTACTCTTTCGTTAGCTTCAGGTTTGGATACAATTATAGCAAGGTAAATGCCACTCGGTTGGCTGGAGGAATGGGCATCAAGTATAGGTTCCTATCCATCGACTACTCTTTTTCGCCTTATCTTCTTGATCTTGGCACAAAACAGGCATTTTCGGTGAGTTTCGATTTTTGAGCAAAGAAGATGAAGAATGTTCTGTTAGGAGGATGATTGCTCGGTTTTGTATTGGATTTTGAGAGACCGATTGTAGAGTTGGAGAAGAAGATAGAAGAACTGAGATTGCTTGCTGATGCGGAGCATCTTGAGGTAACGGATGAAATAAAGAAGTTAGAGAAGCGAGCAGAACATCTAAGAAGCAATATTTATTCTAAGTTGAGCAGGTGGCAAAGAGTGCAGCTTGCAAGGCATCCGGATAGACCCTATACACTTGATTATGTTAAGTACCTGATAACGGATTTTATTGAATTACATGGAGACCGACTTTTTGCAGATGACCTTGCTATAGTTGCAGGAGTAGGTAAATTTCGGGGCAGATCGATTGTCATTGTCGGACATCAAAAGGGAAGGAGTACCAAGGAGAAGATAAGGAGGAATTTCGGAATGCCGCACCCGGAAGGTTATAGAAAAGCATTGAGAGTAATGAAATTGGGAGCGAAATTTGGAATCCCGGTTGTGACGTTTGTAGATACTCCCGGAGCATATCCCGGTATTGGAGCTGAGGAACGGGGTCAGGCAGAGGCTATTGCGAAAAATATCAAGGAAATAGCCGTATTACCGGTACCGATTCTCACGATTATTACCGGTGAGGGTGGAAGTGGCGGTGCCCTGGCAATAGCTATAGCGGACAGAATTCTAATTATGGAAAATGCTATGTATTCGGTTATCTCACCGGAAGGCTGTGCTTCAATCTTGTGGCGGGATGCCAGTAAATCTGCACAGGCTGCTGAAGCACTCAAAATAACGTCTGAAGATCTTTACAGATTAAAAGTTGTGGATGGCATTATCCCCGAACCCCCCGATGGTGGTCACAGGGATAAAGAAGGGGCTGCGCAACTGATTGCGGAGGAAATAGCTAAATTTCTTAAGGATACCGAAGGCGTGAATGCAGAGGAATTGATAAGGGAAAGACACAGAAAATTTTTTGAAATGGGGATTGTGAAAAAGGCTTAAATATAGATTATCAAGGTCGGAAAAGCAAAATAAGGATAAGAAAAGGAGGTCTTTTTGGCTCTACAGGGTAATTTGGAAGACTTTGATCTTACAGATGTGTTGCAATTGATACACCTGGGGAAGAAAAACGGTGCGCTTGAGATAGACACAGAAGGTAATCATGGCGAAATATATTTTGAGAATGGAAAGGTAGTTTATGCTAAAACAATAAAGAGAGAAGGTGAGGATGGGATACATCATATTCTAAGGTGGACGAAAGGGAAATTTGTGTTCAGCCCCGAGAAGAAACCACCCGACAAAATGATGGACATTCCGATTCAGAATTTAATACTAGATGCTGCAAAACAAATTGACGAATGGAAAAGGCTTGAAAAAGTAATTCCATCAGTTGAGATGCTTGTCGATTTTGTTGAGGATCCTGAGGTGAGTTCTAATGAAATTAACCTTTCTCCTGATGAATGGAAAATACTATCTTTGATAACCGGAGATAAATCCATCCGAGGGATTGCTAAATTGGCAAAACTAACGGAATTCAACACAGCGAAAGTTTTTTATGGGCTTGTTTCTTCCGGGCTTGTCAGGTTAAAACAGCCACCCAGGAAAGAAGAAGCTAAGGTTGAAAAAAAAGAAGTTCAGAAGGAAGTAAAGAAAAAAAGAGGTTTTTTCAGAAGGAGTTAGGTTTCAGCGAGCTTATCTAACGAAATCTAACCATCGAATAATCCGCCACAATCCATCTTCACATTTACGAACCCAGAAATTTACAGTTCCTTCAACAATTTCACCTTCGATAACCGGAGGTTCGAAACTGTAAGACCTTACTATGACAACAAGAGTATCACCATAGCTTTGTTCATAGCCTGCGCCAAATATGGGTATTAACACTATGTTTTTCTCTTGCAAACTTTGAAATAGGGATTTTGTTGAAAAGTATTCCTCCGTGTAACCCCAGGAGTAATCAGTAATTCCCAGTTGTTCCAGATATTCCAGGAGTCCTTCATCTTTTGAATCAAATACAAAAACAAAGTCCGATGAGTCCAATGTTGACACATACAGGTCGATATCCCTGTTCTGGTATGATATAACTATTCGGTTAAGTACATTCAATGGGTCTTTCAAAGAGATGGGATTAGTTTCTTGCATTTTGCCTTCCTTTGGAGAGAAAGGATTCCAGCAGGAAATAAACATTATCAAGATAATGGGGATAATCTTTATTTTTTTCATTTTTTCTCTGTAAGTATTTTTCTTGCGTGTTTAATAGCCGTCTCCGTGAGTTTTTCACCGCTTATGAGCCTTGCAATTTCTGTCACTCTCTGGTTTTTTGTGAGTGTTTTAGCATATGTATATGCAGTTCCGTTTCTTTCTTCTTTTTCGACCTTGATATGTCTATCCCCTTTCGATGCAATTTGGTGAAGATGCGTAAGAGTAATGACCTGTCTTTCAAGACTTACCTGCTTCATCTTATCTCCCACTGCTTCTGCCTGAGCTCCCCCAATACCGGAATCTGCTTCATCGAATATCATGCAATGAACATCATCCAGAGATGCAAGGATGGATTTTAGCGCAAGCATTATCCTTGACAATTCACCTCCTGAAATGATTTTTTTGAGTGTCATCGGAGGTATTCCAGGGTTTGTTGTAATCAGAAATTCTACGTAGTCAATACCTTTTTCCGTTACCCTATACTTTTTGCCATTTGGGAAATCTATGCCTTCATTATTTTCAACTCTTCTTGTATCGACGAAAAAGCTACTTGATTCCATACCCAATTCTTTCAGTTCCTGATTTACTCTTTTTTCAAGTTCACCTTTCCTTTTTGCTCTTTGCTCGGAGATTTGAACTGATTCTCTTGCGAGGATTTGCTGCAATTCCGTTAATTCCTTTTCAGTAGTCTCAGTTTCTATTTCAATATTTCGGATTTCGTTTACCTCCTTCTGTTTCTCGTCTCTGTAAGCAAGTATTTGTGCAAGCGTTCTTCCGTACTTCATCTTAAGCGCATTTATTGAATCCAGTCTTGTGGTAATGGAATCAAGTTCAGCGGGATTAAATTCCATTTTGTTTAAATAGGCTGAAAAGGCGGAAGAGGCTTCTTCGATGTTGAATATCACGCTATCGAGTTGTTCTATATTTTTCTTAAGATTTCCATCGATTTTGCACAGCGGCTCGATGTTTGCCTTTAGTCTATTTACAACATCAAGAACTGAATTTTCGTTTTCATAAATTGTTCTATAGGTATTTTTAATAGTTTCTATAAGTTTTTCGCTGTTCTCAAGAATACGCTGTTTTTTCTCGAGTTCCGCATCTTCGTCTATTGTAATTTCTGTTTCGTCGATTTCTTTTACCTGAAACCTGTACAATTCCTCTTTTTCTTTAATTTGTGTTTTTTGTTTGTTTAATTCCTCCAGTGTTTTCCTCTTGCGTAGGAAATTCGAAAAACAGGTAGCGAATGTTTCTCTTTTTTCTTTTAAGCCAAGAAAACTGTCAAGATAATCGATATGTTTATCTATTTTTAGGAGATTCTGATGTTCGTGCTGTCCGTGTATATCCACGAGTTTGTTACCCAGCATTTTCAGCAACTTCAGTGTTACTGGACTATCATTAACGAAATTTCTGCTTTGTCGGTTCAAACCGATGGTTCTTCGCAATATCAAAAGGTCATTTTCAGGTTCGATTGAGAGATTCGAAAGAATTTTGCTAAGACTATCGTTTTTGCTTACATTAAAAATGGCTTCGACTCTGGTATTATTGGCCCCGGTCCTTATGTCTTCTTTGTCCGCATGTCCGCCAAGAACAAGATTTAGTGCTTCGATTATTATGGATTTTCCTGCACCCGTTTCCCCTGTCAGAACATTCAATCCTGGATGCAATTCGAGTGTTAGATTTTCAATTAATGCAAAATTTGAAATATGAAGTTCACTTAGCACTAAATTCCTCCCCATTTCAGTTTTGTCCTCAAGATTTCATAAAAGTCTCTTTTTGTTGCTCTAACAAGATTCACCTCGTAATTGGCTTTGGTTGCATTAAAAGCAAAATCCTTTTTTGCCTGGATAATCATCTGACCATCTACAACGAATATACCTTCTCCGTTTTTCAATCTTACAGTAATTTCCTGTTCCTCTGAAAAAACCATTGATCTCAATGCTAATGTGTGAGGGCAGATTGGTGTGACTATCTTGGCTTTAACACCCGGATGTAAAATGGGACCAGCTGCAGCAAGTGAATATGCAGTTGAACCGGTAGGTGTGGAAATAATTAATCCATCTGCAGAAAATTCGGCAAGTGGTGAATCGTCAACGAGAATTTCAATCTCCATTATTCTGCCCGAATGTCCCATATGCAGAACGATATCATTGAGTGCAAAAAACTCCCTGCCGTCAGGCAAATCTGCCTTAATCACACTTCTTTTCTCAATTTTATAGTTGCCGGCTATTATTTTTTCCATAGTCGGATAGAGTTCTTCTATCACTATTTCTGTCAAGAATCCAAGGCTCCCCAAATTAACTCCAATAAGAGGAATACTGCTATCCTTTATGTATCTTGCTGCCCTGAGTAGTGTCCCGTCACCACCCATGGCGATGACGAAATCGGATTTTTCCTTGAGTTTTTCGGAAGAAATGAAGAGTGAATGGTCGATAAAATCCAGCATTTCCTGTTGCACGAGAGAAACACTAATTCCTTTTGATGTAATCCAATCTATCAGTTTCGGTAGAAGAGTTCTTGACAGTGGTTTTGCAGGATTGACGACTATACCTATGGATTTCATAGTTTTTTTCCTTTCCGTCACCCTTAATTATATCAGATGGAAGCACAAAAAGCAAGAGAAATTCACATGATGGATTTTGGAATCCATCTTTCGATTACACTTAAGAGCGCAAGACGATACCTTGGTTTTTCGTTTTCTCTATAGATTTCAGAGTGCCTAATCGGTGTTTTATCCCCGGAAAGTGCATTTATTTCGAAGTTTCTTGTATCTTCGATATCGAAAAGGAATTTGCCCACTGAAACCATTTGTTTGAATTTTGCCCAAGTAGACCTTAGTTTATCTTCATCGGGAACGAATTTATCAGCGGATTCGAGCATAATGCTGAAAAGCAATTCAACATCATCAAGTTTTTTTTTGTAAGGTCTGAAGTTGATCCTGACCATGTTACCATCTATACTTACAGTCTCAAGAAGTTCTTCCTTTATGGGTGTGTGTTCTTCTTTTAGCTGAAATTCGCGTTTAAGCTCGGAAAAAGCCTTATCCCTATCCGTAATTATGTGTGCAGGACCCATAAATCCCTGATACAGTAGTTTGTAAATATCCTGGACGGTCAAAGAAGGATGTATGCTGCTATGGTAACCGATGAGAGTTTCAAGTTTATCTTTCATCCCGTGGTTTCTTGAATGTTAGGAATAGTATCATAACCGCAAATGCAGTAATACCCGTTCCAAGAAGAGCAAACTCAACTCTAAACAGAGGTGAAAGAGGCAGCAAGAGAAGAACTATCAGTACTGCAAGAGCAATGAGCCAGGATGTCGATAATTCTTTTATCATAGATTTTGCCAGAAGGACTCTGTTGAAAAGTTCGGAAAGAAGGAAAAAACCCGTGAAAAACGACATCAAGAGTAGATGAATCTTTCCTATTGCAAATTCAGTTCCGTAAATGATTTCTACTATTGATTGTCCAATTGTCACGGAAATGACTATCAATGCCATGAAAACAAGTACAACGAATATAACACCGTTCTTTATCATTCTGTTAAACGTATCATAATTCTTCAATACCTCCTGTCTCGCAAGGTGAGGGAAAATACTGATAAAGAGTGATGTAAGAATGGTTCTTGCACCTTTGAAAATCACAAGAGAAGCTGCGAAAATCCCTGCGAGACGGAAATCCCCGAGAAATTTTATGAATAGAGGTCCGAGTGCTGTGATAAATCCGCTTGAGAAGTTGATAAAGCTCGTGGGAATAATGAATAGTAACAATGTTTTTGTACTTGGCAATAAAGAGGATTCCTGTGAGAATCTTTTCCTGTGTTTCTGCATTATAATGGTGATGAAGATAAGAGACGCGACGGGAGCAAGCAGAATGGAAAGTCCTGCAAGTCGGACATCCTTTGAAAAAATCGTGAATAATAAAAGGATGGAAAGGAGCATTACCGAATATTCTATGACTATTGAAAGTGCACTGTGTTTCAATTCACGCAAACCCTGGAGAGTACCTCTTAAGAAGAACACAAAGAAATAGAGGGCTGAAGCAACAAGGAAGATTATGTAGAGGCTTGAATAGTTAGAATAAAGGTTAGTAGTTATAAACCTGAAGAAAACAATTGAGATAAGAACGAAGAGGATAGTTACAAAAACAGTGAATTTTGTATTTTGTCTGAAAACCCTTGTAATACTCTTTGTGTTATTGGTTGCTTCATAGATAGAAATGAAACGTGTAGCTCCATCCTTTATGCCTGTTGTAAAGAAACGTGAGACAACGATTATGGCAGACCATAGAACGCTTATGATGCCGAATTTTTCTGGACCTAAGTTTCTCGCCGCAATGATGTTGAAAATAAATAAGAATAGACCAGATAAACCATATGCAATGAAATTGAGAATTGTGCCTTTCTTTACATTTTCAGGCATCGAACCGTTAACCTTGTGCTTCTTATTTAACCAATTTTCTCTGCAATTGATTTTGCCTGTAAGAACAGGAGTAGATAGTCCCTTCCACCTGCTTTGCTATCGGTTCCAGACATATTGAATCCACCAAAAGGTTGTGCTGCAACCAGAGCACCGGTGCATTTTCTGTTAAGATATAGATTTCCGCAATGGAAATGCTTCCTTGCTTTTGCAATCTTCTCGGGATTCAATGAATAAGCGGCACCGGTAAGACCGTAATCCGTATCGTTGGCTATCTTTATGGCATCATCGAAGTCTTTTGCCTTTATTACGGCAAGTACGGGACCAAATATTTCGTTTTGCTCTATCGTATCGCCGGGTTTTACATCTGCAATTATCGTCGGTTGGATGAAGTGACCATTACCTTCTGCGACTTTCCCACCTATCAACAATCTACCATTCTCTGATTTTCCTTTTTCTATGAAGGATAGTATGGTATTTTTGGCTTTCTCGTTTATTACGGGTCCCATAAAATTCTCATATGTTTTTGCAGGACCAACGGTAATCTTTTTGGTTTCTTCGAGCAGTTTTTCAAGAAAGGAATCGTAAACATCGCTGACTACGATAGCGCGTGAACAGGCTGAGCACTTCTGTCCCTGAAAACCAAAAGCAGAATAATTAACTCCTTTTGCAGCGGCGTCTAAATCCGCCTCACTATCGACTACTATTGCGTCTTTGCCACCCATTTCGGCAACAACTCTTTTTATCCATTTCTGTCCTTCTCTTGCTATCGCTGCCTGTTCAACTATCCTTAATCCTACCTCTTTTGAGCCGGTGAATGAAATGAATCTTGTTTTGGGATGTTTGACCAGATAATCTCCTACGACGCTACCACTACCTGAAACATAATTAACAACACCTTCAGGAAGCCCTGCTTCTTTTAGGATTTCCATAAAGAGATGCCCTATTTTGGGTGAGTCACTCGAAGGTTTAAGTATGATTGTATTTCCTGTTACCAGTCCCGCAGATGTCATTCCACACAGTATTGCCATAGGGAAATTCCAAGGGGGAATGACTATGCCAACACCCAGAGGTATGTAAATAAGTTCTTCCTTTTCTCCCGGAATCTGGACAAGTGGTTGTTCTTCAGCATATCTGAGCATTTCTCTTCCATAGAAGTCGAGGAAATCGATTGCTTCTGCTACATCTGCATCCGCTTCCAGCCAGCCTTTTCCCTCTTCCAGAATTTCCCAGGCATCCATATCGAATCTTCTTCTACGCATTATCTCGGCAGCTTTAAAGAGATAATCCGCTCTTTTTTCAGGTGCAACGAATTTCCATTCTTCAAAAGTATCGAGCGCTTTTTTCATAGCCTTTTCACCGGTATCTTTATCAGCCTTCTGAAATATTCCTATAACCTGTTCCTTTTCCGAGGGATTAAAGGATTTGAATTTGCCCTCAATCGTAATTTCTTCACCTCCGATGATTATTGGATACTCTTTTCCAAGTTCGGATTCTGCTTTCGCTATTGCTTCTTCCATCTTTTTGCGGTTTTCCGGAAGGGAAAAATCTGTGTATGTTTCATTTTTAAACTCTGTCATGGTGAAACCTCCTTCTGGTATTTTTTAAAAGCGTTAATACTAAATAAGTCTGCTTATTATAGTGAAAATATTCACATTTGTCAACAAATTTATAATCGGTCAAAGATGATGTCATTCTGAATAATCCGTTTAATATTGACCTGTGAAGAATCCAAAAGGCGGGATGCTGAAACAAGTAGTGTCACCCTGAATTCATTTCAGGGTCAGTATGACATTATTCAGCATGACAGGCTCAAAGTGGGGAATAGGGCTGTAACTTCCAGGACTTTCCACCATCTGAATACTCAAAAATATATGCTTTTTTTTCCTTAAATTCGTTGAGGAGTAGGGTGTCCTTTGCTCCTAAGTCTTTTGCGTAGATTATGTCACCTTTTTCGATGTCAGGATTGTTTCTGAATGCAACAGAGAGATAGTTATGTCTGTTTATGGTCTTTTCCTGTTCATTCTTTCCAGGTAGGTCTTTTATAAAAACGATTGCGTTGTGAATTTCCTGCTTTTTCACTTCGTTGTAGCAGTTGTTATTGGTTCCCCACACCGTATTGAATATGTGTAAGCCGGAAGGAATATAGACAAAGATGTCGAATATGAATAAAATGGTTATAAGTGATTTTACATTGAACTTCATAACACCCCTGACCGTTAGAAGAACCAAAAGCGGGACTATTTCGAAGTAGTATTTTGGTCCCATCGGGCTAACACCGTGAAACCAGTATAGAGAAAAGAAGAGGATAGAGGTTAATATTACAGATACGGCAAAAAGATCCCAGACATCCCTTTTCCATTTGTAAAATGCAAGAGGAATGAAAGTTAGAGAAAGGAGTGGCCATCCAAAAAGATGTAGGGAAGACGCAAAAATATTGTATAGGAAATTCAATAATGCCTTAAGCGGTGTATGGCCCAGGATGCCAAAGGTGAGCTCGCCTTTTCCCATCCCAAATCCTATGGTATGTAGCTGTGAATTGCCATGAAGTGCATAACCAAAGCGGAAAATGCTTCCTGTGTAGATGTAGTTATCAATAAACTGTATTGAGAAAACGGGAAGAAAGCCAAGAAGAAAGAGTAAGAACGACCTTTTTCTTATGCCTACAAGAAGAAATATGAGGATTGAAGGAATAAATGTTAAAACAGTTGTTCTTGAGAGGAAAGCAAGACCCGAAAAAATTCCGGCAAAGAACGGAAATAGATTGTTGTTTTCTTTCTTTGTTTTGCTGAGGAAAAAGAGGCTTAAGAGTATAAAGAAAAAACTCGAATTCTGATTAAGATAAGAAGATGAAACAAACAGGAATGTTGGAGATAACAGTAGAAAAACCGTTCCGGCTTTTGCTGTTTTAATGTCATTAATATTTCTCAGAAACATAAAAAGGATGATGAGGGAAAAGGAACCTAAAAGCGGTGATAGTATGTAAGGCATACGTATGAGCTTAAATGGCGAAAGAATTAAAGAATGTCCATGCTGTACCATGCTGAACCATTTCCCATTGCTGCTGACCATGGATTTCAGGAAGAACTCTGGATATTCTGGAAGGTTTGCCCAGAGATGTCCAGAAGAAAAAATCTTGGCCTGAAAAAAGGTAACCACAGAATCCCCTTGTGGTATGTGGTTGTATGAAAAGTAGGAGATAAGGTTAAGAGCTATAAAGGAGATAAGCAAAACCGACAGGAGAAATGGAAACGTTTTGATTTTGCCGATATACCTTGAGTAATCAAAAACTTTTCTTAGCGGAATGATTGAAAAGAGAAAAAGAGAAACCGGTAGTATAAATATTATTGTATGTAGCTGTCGTAAGTAATAGCCAAACGATATATGATTTGAAAAACTGAATTTTCTTGTAAATTCGGGAAGGAAAAAGAAAACGATGAATGCAAAAAACAGAGAAATTATGCAGAAAAGAAGGATTTTTCCATCAAGAATTTTTCTTACTTTTCGCATTAAGTTTTAAAATTCACTTCCGAGTGAAAAATGTAGCTGCATTTTTGAAACACCATCTAGGTCTGTATGCCAGGCAGCATCGAACTTGACCACAGCGATCGTAATATTCATCCTGATTCCTGTTCCGAAACTGAGTTTCAAATCATCTAACCTGAATATACCGTTTTCTCTGGTTGCCGTTTTAAAATCTCTTAATTGGTTGGTAACTCCGCCAATGTCACAGAAGGTTACACCCCTTACTCCCCTTATGCTCAGCGGAAGTGGAAATCTCATCTCTAACCTGTCTATAAACGGATACCTTAGCTCGAGATTCATAAAACCTGCCTTCGTCCCATAAAAACTGTAGTAATCGAAACCTCTTATATTCTCGGTTCCGCCGAGAGAATACGATACTGCATCCTTGCCCCAGGAGGAAAAACCGAAGATTCTTGTAGCAAAAGTGAATCCCCTGGCTATCCTGAAGTAATTTCTTACATCACCAAAAAGCATTGAGTAATCGAAGGAGTTTTTTGAAATTTGTGGAATTGACTTAGCATAGGTGAACTTCCATCTTTCACCGTTTACAGGACCGGTATATCCCCAGAGAGCGGTATCTCTTACCCAGTTTATAGATGGAATAAGAACATAGTAAGGTTCAGTTTTACCTTTTCCGAAATTGTAATTTGAATCTATCCACTCATAGTATTGCTCTACGGAGAAAAGGTCCATTTGGACGTCGAATCTATGAAACCTGTCTATTGGCAAGAGAACTGCAGTGCTTAATCCTCGGAGTGTTTCTTCGATAAACTGATACCTTTGGTCTTGAGCAGTTGGAAAAAGCAAGTAATAATTCTTCTGTTGAAAGATCGCAGCACCGATGTCCCATCTTTTAGGCAAAGACCAGTATACAATCTGGAAGTTTGAATCGAGAATATTCTTGGAGTAAAGGTTAAGAGCAACATTAAATCTATTATTGCCCAGAACATCGCTAATTGCTATTTCCACCATACTCTGGAATCCATAACCGGAAGCATAGACAAGGTAACCTCCTGCCCAATCGGTCGAGAAGTTCAGCGCGGCTTTTTTCTGTTCTCCCAGAAAATGGTCTTTAAACACCGCTGAATATCTTGTATGGTGATCTATCCTGTCAGCCAATTGCACTTTGGCATTTTCAAAAGGGTCAAACATTACATATATATCGTAACCTATATCTTCGTATCCACAGAACGCGAGCTTCCTGCCATCCCTTGAAAGTGTTGGATTTGAAAGAGATCCGAAAACATCTGACAACCTGTATATGTTAAGACTGTCTATCTCGAGCATGTATAGATTATTGACACCTGCCCTGTCCGAGGTGAAGATGATTTTCTTTCCATCTCCGCTGATTGCAGGGTTGCCAATATGAGATTCCCTTTCTGTAAGTTGTTCAATGTCAGTTCCATCTATTCTCATACGAAAAAGTGCATATTTACCATAATGCCAAATGGAATCCACCGTTTCTTCTCTATCCGAACAGAAAACTATGTAATCACCTAACGGGGAGCAAACAGGATCTCTGTCATCGAAGGCATCTTCTGTAAGTCTCGAGAGTTTTTGTGTTGCAATCCTTATACTGTATATATCGCTCATTCCATCTTTTATACCAGAAAAAACAATATCGAGTCCATCGGGAGAGAAATTTGGGGAGTAAACGGCATCACATTGTGGTCTTAATACTTTTTTCATTTTTGCATTTTCCACATTCATAATGTATATTACATCCTCTTCACCTGCTTTTGCAGAAAATGCAATGTCTTTACCATCCGGTGACCAGGAAATGCCCGGTCTCAAAAAGTGTAGAGACTCAAAAGTGGCAGATTTCCTAGCCTTCACTAATTTTTTCAGCACCTTCCCGCTAATGGCAGATAATATATATATCTCCACGTATTGTTCTTTGTCTGTTATGTAAGCTATCTTAGTTCCATCCGGCGAAATCGAAGGACTCACATTATAAGCATTTCCCTGTTTTTCATGGTCTGTTAATCTTCTTGCTATAGTAGTAATTTCCACTTTTTTATCGTAGGATGGCCAGTACTCTTTCTTTAATGATTTCGTCCACTCTTTATTCAGCTGTTCAACAGAAAGCCCGATTGTTCTTTTCAGTGCCTTCTCAAAATCCTTTGTTTGTCTTAAAGTATGAAAAAATTCCCCTATCTTTTTCCTTCCATAGGTATCAGTGATGAATTTATAAATGGATTGTCCTTCTTTATATGCTGCATAGCCATACGAGTAATTTAGTTCCTGAATAGTAAGGAGTTTGTCATTTATTACTGCGTCCCTGATGTAACTCTCAGTTTCGGAATTCCAGTTAAGGGATTCAAATTCTGCCAGACCTTCCATTACCCATAAAGGCAGGGAAATCATAAGTTCGGACTGCATAATGCTGCCAAGTTTCGAACCAAAGAGCACATCGAACTGGAAAGCGTGGACCAATTCATGGTTTATTACATGCCTGAAACTTTCGTATGAGCCATCAAAAGGAAGAACCATGCGGTTTTTGAAAATTTCGGTGAATCCACCAACAGATTCTTCAATCAAAGATAGTGTAACATTAGTTTGCTCGAAATCATTGTGCGAGTTATATATAATCAAAGGTATCCTTTTTTTGAAATTGTGACTCATATCTTCCTTTAACTCAATATATGAATCTTCTGCGACCTGTGCAGCGAATCTAACAAGTTCTTCTTCTCCCTGATAGTAATATATTATGAAGTGGGGTGTCTTAATATTCTTCCAGTCAAAGTTTTTATACTGAATCTTATTTTGTCCGAATTCCTGAGAAGAGAGTGAAGCAAAAAAAATTAACATAAAAACGAATAAGAGACAATTTTTTTTCAAAATATCCTCCCTAATATGAAACCAATTACAATGCCGACAAGAAACGCGGTTACGATAATTCTTGCACGAACTATATCCTTCTTGAAACCCATCCTGAGTGCAGTAAAGGTTAAGATATATGCCAATGCGTTTAGTAAGAGAAAGAAAGGCAGAGTTACTACCTTTACTATCAAAGGACCAACCGTCGGTATTGTGCCAACCATTCCGAGAAGTCCGCTGAATGCCTGGGTTAGAAATCCTGCAAGGATGACAACAAGTGCTATGATTTTCTTATCGAATCCGAGAACGACACTTACTATGACGAAAAATACAATGATAAGCCAAATCAGGACAAGTTTTTTGTATGCGGTCCAGAAATCTTTAAATCTTTTACTCATTTGACTAAAAATAACACAAGACTTGAGCTTTGTCAAATTTTTTTCTTGACAAAACAAATTTGAACGAGTAAACTCGAATATTAAGAAAGTTACTATATAGACCTACGAAGGGAGGTGATGATTTCTTTTTAGTGCTAACAACTTAAGGAGGTGTTGAATGAAGGTTAAATTAATCCTTCTTTCTTTTATTCTTTTGGTTCCTGCGTTTCTTATTGCAGGTTCTGTTACTCATACTTTTCACTTTTCACAATCTGACATCAATATCTCAAGCTACAATGGTTACGATGTTGTTTCCATAAAAGGCGGGGTGAGCAACACAGATGTTGGAAAACCGTCTATTCCATCTGTTATTGCTAACTTCGTTATTCCGGCTAGCGCAGAGGTTACAAGTGTAGATATATTGTCAAATCAGACACAGCAGCTTCAAGGAGCTTACGATATCTGTCCTACGCAAACGCCAAAACCTATTTCAAAAAGTGAGGAAATGCCATTTGTAGAACCAGATATTTCCTCATATTACTCTTCTAATCCATATCCAGAGGAGGAGCTTATTTCATATCCTTCAGGTTCGATGGGTGGATACAGAATTGCCGGCATCATAATAAATCCTCTGAGGTATGTTCCAAATGAGAAAAAACTCATTCTTTCCAAGGAAATTACAATAAGAATCCAGTATGCGGAAGGTATTCATAATCCAATTGCCTTGACGGAGAATCAGATTGACGCTTTTGCACAGGGAGTTAAAATCATAGTGATTAACAGGGAAGATATCAAGAGTTTTTCTCCCCCGGTAAAGGCCAATCCAACAAGAGCGTGTGATTTTGCAATCATTACCGGTTCAAGTTACACAACTGCCTGGCAGAGGCTTGCAGATTGGAAAATTGCTGCTGGCTACACCGCTCAGGTTTTCACAACCACGTGGATATATTCGAATTATACAGGATACGATAACCCGGAAAAGATAAGGAATTTTCTTAAGGACTACTATACAACTCAAGGATTGATCTATGCCGTACTTGGAGGTGATAACGGCATAGTTCCCGAAAGAGATGCATACAGTGATTACTATTCCCCATACTATCTTGCTTCCGATTATTACTATTCGGACCTTGATGGAACCTGGGATGGAGATGGAGACCACAAGTATGGAGAGAGAACAGGCGATGGAGTTGATGGGTATTTTGATATTTATGTTGGTAGACCACCTATAGACAACACGACGGACATCAATTCATTTCTCAAAAAAGATTCCGTATATATCTATGACCCACCTGCTTCTTACATCCAAAAGATTTTACTTCCGAGCGTAATGCTTTTCAGTTCTTCCAACTATCACGGTAGGGTTGTAAATAATGCCATAGGAAACATTTTCCCCGGGTGGACGGTAACCAAATTAGAGGATTCTCAGGCTTATGCTCCAAATACAAAAAATGCATTTAATCAGAATTATAACTTTATGCACATTGCCTGTCATGGTGACCAGAACGGGACATACAGTGCATATGGGACTCCGGTTTTTACCAATTCCGAAGTGGCAGGTCTTACAAATACAATGCCAACGATATGTAACACTATTGCTTGCTATTCTGGGGATTTCGATGAATACGCAAATTGTTTTGCCGAGCAATTGATGAACAAATCAGGTGGTGCTGGCTGCGTTGCAGTTGCAATGAACTCCAGGTATGGATGGGGAACACCTCCCAGTATGGGACCCTCGGAACAGATGGATACACTTTTCTATGGTATAATGCTCAAAGATACATTGCATATAGGTATAATTCATGGTGCAACAAAAAACCATTTCAAGAATCTTATATGGAGTCAAGGTGTCTGGCATTACTGCGGGCTTGAACTTAACCTTTTTGGTGACCCCGAGATGAGTGTCAGGCTCAACGCAGCGAATGAACCTTATGTTTACATCTCCGACAAGGTTTTAGATGACCAGAACCATAATGGTATATGGGACCCTGGAGAATATGCAGAATTGACTACGACGTTGTCCAATGGTGGAAGTATGGATGCAAACAACGTTCAGGCGGTTTTGAGAGCAACTACGAATGGGCAGTACGTTACGATAAGTGATTCTACGTCTTCATTCGGTAATATTGCAGTCGGAAGTTCCGCAAGTAATTCAGGAGACCCATTCAAGATGACAGCAAGTGCAAGTACACCCAACGGCACGGTTATTGGTTTTACTTTACATATCACTGCGAATGGTGGTTATTCCTGGGATCCAACTTTTACATATGCTGTTGGCAATGCTCCTGTGGATTACTATGACCATGATATAGGTAATGTCAGATTTACTGTAACGAACAGGGGTATTTGTGGATTTATGGATGATAATCAGACTACCGGTAGTGGATTCCATTATCCAATATCCGGTGCACAGCATCTCTTTATAGGTTCTCTCTGGGCTGGTAATTCGTCAAGTTATGTTGTGAACAGAGATTATTCAGCTGAAAATTCTGGTGATTGGCAATCCGTTGACGGAATCTTCGGTGATGGTACGCTTTATTCAGACCAGGATTCCTGGGCAAAATGCGATGATTCCGGTATGAATTCTCCCAAGAATCTTACCTGTACACAGGATGGATGGGCATGGTCAGATGTTGGTGGAGAAGACTATGTCATAATGAAATACACTTTCAAAAACGAGGGTTCGTCAGCGATCAATGGGCTATATGGTGGGCAGTTCATGGATTGGGATGTAGGAGATGCTTACAATGATTACGGTGGAGTTGATATGACGAGAAATCTTGCCTATATGTATGGTTCCGGAACCAAGTATGTAGGTGTGGGATTACTTGACCCATCAACGGCATCCAATGTAACGCTTATTTACAATCCGCAGTATGTATGGGCTAGCTCTTATATTCTGGATTCGGACAAGATACAGTTCCTGAATGGTTCTATCAGTAACCACAATCCATCACCTGATTCGGACTGGGGTATGTGTGTAGCAGCGGGTCCATTTGACTTGAGTCCTGGAGATACTGTATCATTCGCAGTTGTCATTCTTGGTGGTGAGAATCTTGGTGATATACAGCAGAATTATGATAGTGCACAGGCAAGGTATCCTCCGGTTGGCGTTGAAGAACAGCCAGGTCCTTCTGACAATCCGTTTGTTTTCAGTATCTCAAAGGTTTATCCGCAGCCGTTCGCTTCCCTTGTCAACATAGAGTATGCAATTCCTACTGAAAGCAAAGTTTCACTGAGAGTTTATGATGTCAGTGGACGAATTGTAAGAACCATCGTGAATAAAGAGCAATTACCTGGAGTTTACAGCACGATGTGGGATGGAAAAACAAGTAACGGTAGGAATGTTACGTCAGGTGTCTATTTCGCAAGACTTACTGTGAACGGAAATGAGCGGAAACTCAGCAGAAAATTGCTACTTATCAGGTAGATTTTGTCGTAAAGTTTATCATAGGGGGGAGGACCCGTTCCTTCCCCCTGTTTTTTTCTACTGCCTTAATATAGTTCGTATAGTGTTTCCCATGTCCCTTTGTGACCAAATTTTGCTTGACTTTCACTAATATTGTGGTTATAAATAAAAAAGCGATGAATGAGGAGACATGCTATGATAGAAACCACAAAAACCACAGAGGACACGCTGGCAAAGCTGGTGCAGCACAGAGAAAATATCCGCAGTTTTATGAAAATAAGGAGGATGCATGATTGCAGTTTCAGTCATATTGATAATTATTGCATTTCTTTCTCTTCTTTTTGATACCGGAATTCTGAAAAGCTATCCTAATATATTTCCCATAGTGATTGATATTCTGCTTTTTGTCTTTTCTCTAATTGTTCTTGTGAGGTCAGTCATCCTTTACCGCATTGGTGAGAAGGAAATGCTTTCGAAAAAGGTCAGGGACCTTGAGGCCAAAATTGACTTACTTACTAAGAAAGACAGAGAGAGGATGAAATTTGGGGAATCGAAGGAGATGAGAGGTAACAATAATGGAAAAGAGGACGGGGATTTCAATTGAGAATAATACGTTTTAGTGGAATTGTTATTTTTATTCTGTTTTTTCTGTTGCTGGGAATATTTGGAACCGCAATAGTATCGTTAAAAAGAGACCTTCCAGGCATGCAAACATTGGAAGATTTCTCCCCTCCAGTTGTTACCCGTGTTTATGACAAGGATGGTGGTTTAATTGGTGAATTCTTTTTCCAGAAGAGACTGCCAGTGTCGTTGAGTGATATTCCAAAGAGTATGTTGGATGCGACCTTAGCTATTGAAGACAGAAAATACTACAAACATTGGGGTATAGATATTATCGGTATACTTCGAGCATTCATTCAGAACATTAAAGCAAAGAGAACCGTACAGGGTGCAAGTACAATTACCCAGCAATTAGCAAGGAATCTTTTTCTTACACAGGAAAGAACCATAACTAGAAAGATGAAGGAGGCGTTTCTTGCGATTGAGATAGAAAGGCGATACAGTAAGGACGAAATACTCACGATGTATTTTAATCAGATATATTATGGAAATGGAGCATATGGTATTGAGGCAGCGGCTCAATCTTTCTTCGACAAACATGTAGGGGATCTTAATGTTTCAGAATCTGCCTTGCTTGCTGCTTTACCGAGGTCACCAATTTACTATGACCCTTTTAAGAATCCTGAAAAAGCGTTGAGGAGAAGAAACATTGTTTTGAATGCAATGATTGAGACAGGAGCTGTCGATGAAAGTGATGGTGAAAGAGCGAAAAATGCACCTTTAGACTTGCATTCTCATATCGATAAGTTCAATAAAGCTCCATATTTTATGGAAGAAGTCAGGAGAAGAGTTCTTCAGCGGTATGGAGAGAATATGCTGTACAAAAATGGTTTGGATATTTTTACGACACTTGATACAGAAATGCAGAAAAAAGCAAACAGGGATACGGAAAAATGGTTAAAGCAGTTAGAAAATATATATAGATTTAAGGTGGAAAGAGATTCTACGAAACGGGACAGCATTAGAGGAATTACAAAGTATATTCAAGGTGCATTGGTTGCTATCGAACCGCAAACCGGTGCGGTACGTGCACTTGTGGGAGGACGGGACTACAAGGACAGTGAATTCAATAGAGCAACACAAGCGAAAAGACAGCCCGGTTCTGCCTTCAAGGTATTCGTCTATACAGCTTGCGTTGATAATGGTTTTACTCCGACCGATGAGTTGATGGATATTCCCATCGTTATTATGTCTGGAGGAGTTGAATACAGTCCTGCAAACTATGACCATAAGTTTAAAGGACCCGTTACTCTGAGGAAAGCGCTGGCGCTATCGAGAAACTTGGCTGCTGTTAGATTGATAAAATATATTGGTGAGCAAACAGTAGTAGAATATGCAAAAAGAATGGGAATTAATTCAAGGCTCAAGGCTGTTCCATCTCTTGCCCTTGGAAGTTCTGAAGTCACTCCTCTGGAGATAACTGGTTCATATGCTGTTTTTCCAAATCTCGGGATTAGAGTCGACCCGCATTTCATAGAGAGAATTGTCCAGAGAGGTGGGGATGTTGTCTATGAACATAAGATTCAAAGGGAACAAGTGATACCTCCCGCAACAGCCTATGTAATGACCAGCCTAATGAGAAGTGTTATTGATGAAGGGACGGGTATAGGAGTGAGGGTTGAAGGATTTTCGAGACCTGCAGCAGGAAAAACGGGAACTACTGACAACTATAGCGACGCCTGGTTCATAGGTTTCACACCTGAGCTGGTTTGTGGTGTATGGGTGGGCTTTGATACAAGGAAAAAAATTACAAGAGGTGCTTCTGGTGCAACGTTTGCAGTTCCTCTCTGGACAAGATTTATGAAGGATGCAGAAAAGAATACACCGGTAAAAAAATTCAGGGTTCCAAAAGGTGTAGTTACAAGAAATATTTGCATACTCACCAATAGATTGGCTAACGAATACTGTCCTCATACGAGGACAGAGGTTTATATTGCGGGAACGGAGCCCACTGAGATATGTGATATTCACTCGAAGGAAGGGATTTTGCCTAGCAAGTTTTTGTATGACCCATTTTACTTCGAGAAGTTAGACAGGGAGACGGTAAACAAGAAAGGATTTTAACTGGGGGTAGTATGAAAATGATTAGAAGAGGGTTTTTCTATGTGCTTAGTTGTGGAATTCTATTGGGAATTATTTCTTCTGGCTGTTTTTTTGGAACATTTCAAACGGCGGAGACGGTTGGTGCTGGAAATGTTGGTAGCGCTGTGTATGTTACAGTTCCAACTTATGCGTACAGTGATTCCACAATGGAAGATATTATCGAAAGTATGAGTGCTGGTGGATTTTTTCAGATAGGAGCAACGGATAATTTCGATGTGGGGCTGTTCTTTGGAACAGCTGGTATAGGTGCTCAAGGTAAATTTCGTTTTACACCTGGCGGAAAAACATCGAAGAGAAAAACGAGCAGTAGAAAGCTCTCGAGAGGAAGGAGAAATGTGAGTAGAAACTATAATCCATTCGATGTAGCGGCTATTGTTTCGTTAAATTATGACCTCTGGCGCGGTGGTTTTGTTCCGAAGGGTGACCTTATTGGAAGTTTTCGTTTTGGGGAGTATTTTTCGCTTTACGGAGGTGGAGAAATATTTTATGCACCGAAATTAACTGACACTGAGTTGAACAAATTCGCTAACAGGGAGATTTTTGTTGGTTTCAATGTTAGAAGAGGTGAGAAGGTTTCGCCGGAGCTGGACTGGATTCCTAATTCATTGTTCGTAGAATTCGGTTATCCGCTGGATGTGGAGAAAAAAACATTTATGTTCGGTATTGGAATTGGTGGAGCAAATCTACCTGTGCTCATAGGTTCGTGTCTTGGCGCAATCGCTGATTAGAGGCTTCGCTGGAAACGAACCACTTCCTGTTGTAATGTGTCATTCTGAGTAAACAATGATTCTTGACTATGGAAGAATCTCGGAACATGTGATTGTGAGGAGCGGAACGGGGAAACGGGGAGAATAGAGAAAGAATCTTGTGAAAATTGTATAATGCAATCTGTGGCGAAAATTGTCTTGGTGGGGTGGTTGTATACCATTGAATTGATGTTAACCGTGCAGAAAGCGTGGCAGAGAGAGGTGTTTAGATGGATATTATAGATTTCTCGAAATCGGTCTTCCAAAAAACCAACAAGAACTGGAAACTTATTATTCTTCAATTTGTTACATACCTAATAATGATTCCCATTATCGTTCTTGCGATAGTAATTCCTGTTATCGTTATTGTAATCCCGATTGTAACCAACAATTACGAAGTGGAAAATTTTATTCCTTTTATTCTTGACAATATAGTTGTTTTCCTTTTTAGCGCACTAATATTTCTTGTTTTCCTGTTCATCGCTCTTCTGCTCTGGGCGTTTATAACAGGAGGAATTAGAGCTGCTGTAGTTAACAATATACTAAAGGGTAAAGTTTTTGAAATGAAGATATTTATGGAGAACTGTAAGAAGTTTTTTGCAAGGGTGGTTGGACTATGGAGTCTTTTTGGAATGATTCATTTAGGTTTGTTTGTTGTCCTTGGAGGTATAGGAACTGCAATGTTCTTTATGGGTTTTAGACTATATCAAACATCGCAGTCAGGTGCTATAATTTTCGGAATTATGGGTGGTGGGATTTTATTATTTACATATATAGTTGTAAGTATCTTGGTTGGTGTTTACTCTTCTATTGCAAATACATATCTTATTGTAGAAGATGCTGGGGTGGGAGATTCGATGAAAGGGGGTCTTGCTTTCATAAAAAAATACCCGGGGCATACTTTTCTCACCTTTTTAATTCTTCTGGTAATAGGATTTGGAGCTGGGATGGCATATGCTGTCGTTACTATGCCTATAAGGATTATACCATATGTAGGAGCTATGGCAAATATTATTCTTTCTCCCATCCAGATGGCATTGAATCTTTATCTTTCCCTTTTTGGGATTGTGGCTTACACACTCCTTTATTTTGTGGAAACAAAGCGAATAGGTCAGGTTTTTGAGACTATTACAGTGCCGGAAAAAACGATGTGAGCTTTTGCTGATATATGTGGAATTACTTCGCCAGAAAGTTCCTCAAGAGAGACCTTAATCGACACTTTTGACTGTGGTTTAACGTATATTGTCAGGGGGAAGTTTTTTTCCTTATATGCAATGTAAGCAGAGGCTGCTGCACCTGTGCCACAGGAGAGAGTTTCAGCTTCTACACCTCTTTCATACGTTCTGATACTCAATCTGTTTCTGTTTTTAATCTTAACGAAATTTACATTAGTGCCTTCTGGTGTAAATCTTTTAAGATTGCGGATTCTTTTTCCAATTTTCTCGACATCGACCTTGTCGATATTTTCTGCAAAAATTACGAGATGTGGCACTCCTACTGTTAAAAAGAAACCATCGAATTTTTTTCCCTCTATTTTAATCTTTACATTTCTCTCAAATTTACAGGCAGGAAGTTCTACTTTGACCAAGTTATTTTCAAAAACCTGTGCTTTATGAATGCCTGATTTTGAACGAAATGAAAACTTCGATGGGACGATATTTTTCATAGATGCATAAAGAGCAGAACATCTTGCACCATTTCCACACATTTCCGCTTCTTTCCCATCCGCATTGAAGTATCTCATCATAAAAGGGAATTTTCTATCTTTTTCCAATAGTAAAATACCGTCCGCACCTATGCCCCTTTTTCTATCGCAGAGTTTTGACCTTGATTTTTTTGAAAAGCTGGGGACGTTACTTTTTATATTGTCGATAAGAACGAAATCGTTCCCAGAGCCTTCAAGCTTTGTGAATGCGATTTTCATCGAATGGAATAAAGGTGCTATCATATTTGGGAATATAAAGCAATGAGAATAAAAAGTCAAGGCAATTTCGAAGTTAAACGAGATGCTGAAATGAATTCAGCATGACAATTTCTTTTTCACTGTGCAGCGATTACAGAAATTTCTACAAGTGCACCTTTAGGCAAATCACGAACTTCAACCGTTGTTCTGGCAGGTTTGGAAACCGAGAAAAAGTTTGAATAGACTTCATTCATTCTTGAGAAATCTTCCAAGTTCTTTAAGAATACATCTGCCTTTACGACATCGGGAAGCGAGAGTCCTGCCGATTTGAGAACGGCGTCAAGATTATTGATTACCCTGTCTGTCTGCTCCTTTATGCCGCCATCAACCATCTTCTGGGTTTCTGGGTCTATTGCGATCTGACCTGCTGTAAAAACGAAATCCCCCACTTTTACAGCCTGACTATATGGTCCTATTGCTTGGGGGGCATCCTTTGTGCTTAAAACTTTTTTATCCATCTTTTCTCCTCTTTACAAAACCGAAATTACGAAATTAGAAATTGAGAAATTAACAGATGACGCTCGCAATGACAAAAGATGTGTCATTGCGAAGGGCGTTAGCCCTGTGGCAATCTCATATTGACCAATGTTTGACATGCATTTCATTTGAAGTATTTCTAAAGTCTGCGGTTACCGTGTCAAGAGTTTCACAAGGAGTGCCTTTTCTGTATGCAATCTGTTTTCTGCCTCATCTAGGACTACGGAATGGATACCATCTAGCACTTCCGAAGTAATTTCTTCTTCTCTGTGTGCGGGTAAGCAGTGCATAACGATTACATCGTTCTTTGCGTCTGAAACAAGGGTAGAATTGACCTGGAAGGTTTTGAATATTTCTCGTCTTTTTTCTTTTTCCGCTTCCTGTCCCATAGATGCCCATACATCGGTGTATATCACGTCTGCATCGCGCACTGCAGATTTCGCGTCATTCGTAACCATTAACTGGAAATCTGGGTTTTTCACTTCTTCGGCTTGCATCAATATGGAAGTGTTTGGTTCGTATCCTTTCGGTGAAGCTACTCGTAAGTTTAAGCCGAAAATACTCGAGAACAGAATTATGGAGTTACAAACATTGTTAGCATCACCTACATAACTTAAAGTAAGCCCTTTGAGTTTATTTTTATGTTCGAGAATCGTAAAAAAATCCGCCAGTATCTGGCAGGGATGTTCTCTATCCGAAAGAGCATTAATGACCGGAACGGTTGCTTTCTCCGCAAGGTGTTTTACAGTGCTATGAGCAAAGGTTCTTGCCATTATGCAGTTTACCCAGCGGGATAGATTCTCTGCAACATCCGGGACCGATTCCCTTTTTCCAAGCTGTATATCCTGAGGGCTTAAGTATATTGCATGTCCTCCGAGTTGTACCATTCCCGCCTCGAAGGTAACCCTTGTTCTCAAGGAGGGTTTCTCAAAAATCATTGCCAGAATTCTATCGCTAAGCAGATGGTGTTTTATCCCTTCTTTCATTTCCTTCTTTAGTTTTGTTGCAATATCGAATGTTTCATCTATTTCGTCTTTTGAAAAATCTGTTATTGAGATAAAACCCTTTTTCATCTACACTCCTTGGTCTAACATAGAGATTCTTCCACTTAAACCTCTTCCTTCCATTTTGCTGTTTTTTATTTGCTGCTTATTGTGTACTGCTTACCTTTGTTCTTCCCCGATACTCCGTTTCTCCGGTTCACTGTCTCTGGTCTTCGGTCTTTCTTACTCATTTACAGCTATGGCTTAAAATCATCTTCTGTTAAGCCTGTGTTTATCTTAATATTCCAGTAAGTGGAATAATGGACGAGTTTGTCATTGGCTAAAAACTGTTCCAGATGCAGAGGGAGGAGAGTTTCCGCATTAATCCACATCATTTCTTTTGTAGCTCCCCAGAGTTTTGATGTGTCTTCTATCTCTGCGGTAAAAAGATATGCAGGTTTTTCATCATAGGTGGAAAGACAGATTGAGGTGAACTCATCATTTTTCCTATAGTTTATAAGGCGTTGCACAAGAGTTCCACAGCTACTCTGGTCAATCCTGTGGCCTCTTATAGAGGAAGTTTTCTTGTCTGAGGGGTCCAATGTGAGGACAATGAACTTCAGTAATCCGCCTTGATGACCTTTTACCTTTTTTGTAATCGGGTTGTATACACCAACAGAACCTTTGTTCTTCCCGCTGGTAACCTTTGCATATATCCATTTGGGTTTCAGGAATTTCTGCTCTATTATACTTTCTTCTTCCTTGTCGTCTTTCAACGAATATGTTTTCAGAGTTAGCGTATAATCTTTTGTTGTTTTCCAGTTATTCTCAATTATGGAAACAAGACTATCGGTATTTAACTCCGCAGGGAAAATCGGGAAGGTAAGAAAAAAGACAAGGGTTACAGCAAGAGTGATTTTCATTTCTCAATTCCTGTCTTTCTTGATTTTCCCCCCGGTTTTTTTCTTGTTTCCAATGCTTCTTTTATTGCATCATCCACTTTGTCGATAAACACAAACTTAATGCCCTGTTTTACCTTGTCGGATATTTCTTCAAGATTAGGTTTGTTTTTTGCAGGCAAAAGAATTTCTTTTATACCTGCTCTTTTTGCTGCCATAACCTTTTCTTTTACTCCGCCAATCGGTAGTATCTTTCCACGGAGTGTTATTTCACCTGTCATCGCAATAAGGGGTCTCACAGGTTTATCGGTGAGCAGCGATGCAAGAGCAACTGACATTGTAATTCCTGCCGAGGGACCATCCTTCGGGATTGCTCCTTCCGGAATGTGAATATGGATATCATATTTGTCGTAGAAATTTTCTTCTATTCTGAGTCTCTTTGCATTTGACCTGATATATGAAAGCGCCGCTTCTGCTGATTCTTGCATTACCTCACCTAATTGTCCTGTCAGTGTTAGAGATTTTTTCCCTTTCATCTTTGTTGCTTCGACGAAAAGTATCTCTCCTCCTGCTCTCGTCCATGCTAAACCAGTAGCAATTCCAATTTCACCTGTTCTTTCTGCAATTTCGGAATAGAATTTGATTGGACCAAGGTATTCCTTTGGTCCAGTCTTCTTGATCGATGTAATCTTTTTTCGTCCTTCAGCTACTTTTCTTGCAACTTTTCTGCAGATTGAGCCTATGGATCTCTCGAGATTTCTCACACCTGCTTCTCTTGTGTAGTCGTTGATGATTTCAAGTATTGCCTCGTCGGTGAATTTAATAAGCTTTTTGGAAAGACCATTTTCTCTTATCTGTCTTGGAACAAGGAAGTGTTTTGCTATTTGTAATTTTTCTTGAAGGATATATCCTGGCAATCTTATGATTTCCATCCTGTCTTTTAGCGCAGGAGGGATAGGGTCAATAATGTTTCCAGTTGTAATGAACATCACAGCAGATAGGTCAAAGGGAACCTCAAGGTAATGATCACTGAATGAATTATTTTGCTCAGGGTCAAGTACTTCGAGCAGTGCGGCGGAAGGATCTCCTCTAAAATCAGCACCTATTTTATCGACTTCATCAAGCATAAAAACCGGATTCCTTGAACCTGCCTGTTTGATTCCCTGAATGATTCTACCGGGTAATGCAGCAACGTATGTTCTGCGGTGTCCCCTTATTTCTGCTTCATCCCTTACTCCACCCAGAGAAAGTCTCACAAACTTTCTTCCAAGTGCTCGGGCGATGGATTTGCCCAGGGAGGTTTTTCCTACCCCAGGTGGACCGATGAGACATAGAATAGGACCCTTTGTATCTTTCTTGAGTTTTCTTACTGCCATGAATTCAACAATCCTCTCTTTAACATCTTCGAGGTTATAATGATCTTCGTTAAGTATTTTTTCAACTTTTTTAATATTGAGGTTATCCTTAGTCTCAATTGACCAGGGAAGTGTAATTAGCCAGTCAAGGTATGTTCTTATTACATGATATTCAGCTGCCTGTATAGGGATAACTGCAAGTCTATCTAATTCCTTCATTGCAACCTTTTCGACTTTTTTCGGCATTCTCGACTTTTTTATCTTCCTTGCTATTCCGTCGATTTCAATTGTTTTTTCGTCTTTTTCTCCAAGTTCCTTCTGTATTGCTTTTAGTTGTTCCCTCAAGTAAAATTTTCTCTGGTCTTCATCGATTTCATCCTTGACCTGTGAGCGTATCTTGGCACCGATTTCCAGGATGTTTATTTCTTTCATGATAATGGGGGTTAGCTTCTGCAATCTAACTACGGGATCAAACGCTTCAAGTATTTTTTGTTTATCCAATATTTCGAAATTAAGATTAGCAATAATGAAATCCGCTAATCTTCCTGGTTCTTCGATATTAATAACAATTGCTTCAAGTTCTTCCGGAAGATGCGGAGACAGATCGATGAGTCTCTGGAACATTGAAACGACATTTCTCATAAGTGCTTCGACCTTCACACCTTTTTTCCACTTGTCTTCTACAATTTCAACTTTTGCTATCAAATACGGTTTTTCCTGAATAAATTCTTTAATCTTGATTCTTGATAATCCCTGTACAAGTAATCTTAAACTTCCATCGGGAAATCTGAGCATTTTCGCTATGGAAGAAGCTGTACCTATCATGTGTATGTCGTTTTTGCCAGGAATTTCCTTCTTCAAGTTTTTTTGCGCAACGAGACCCAGCACTTTATTTCCAGCTAAAGCGTCATCAATGAGTTTTATTGCTCTCTCTTTTACTGCAACAAGAGGAACGATTATTTGTGGAAAAACTATGGTACCCTTTATTGGAAGAATCGGTAATTCCTCTGATATTTTTTTAACCTCCGGTCTTTTTTCTGTAGTGTCTAAAATGCTAAACGAATTACCAGTTTTTTTGTTCATTCTCTCTCCTTTGAACTACTTAATTTCAATGATCTTCTCTTCTTTTTTACCCTTTTTTATTTTGGGAAGCGAAATTTTAAGAAAGCCTTGTTCGTAGTCGACACGAACACCTTCTACCTTGACAGAACAAGGGATGAAAACAAGTCTTTGAAAGGGACCGAAGTTCAACTCCATACTGTAGTAATTTCTTCTTCCGTCAACCTTGGAGGGATCATTTCTCAGTCCTTTTATGTTAAGATAATTCCCTTCAAGTGTTATTTTTAAATTCTTTTTTTCAATACCTGCGATTTCCATAAGAATTATAATATCATCCTCTGTTTCATAAACATCGCAGGCAGGTAACCATTCACCCTTTTCAGAGAATGGAAAAGATTCTGAGAAAAATCTCTTGAAAATTTTCTCCATCCTGAGTTGCGTTTCTTTAATCCCTTTCATTATCTCGTCGTCAGGCATCTTTTCCTCCACTCAAAATGCTATTTCAACTTTTTTATTTCCTTTTGTAATGGTTCCAATTTCAAGGAAATCTTCATCTTTTTCCTTAAAGTATTTCTCAACTTTTTGCTTATGTTTCGGTTCAATGACTATTATCATTCCGATACCCATATTGAAAGTCCTAAACATTTCGTTAATTGGAATGCTGCCCTGTTCTCTCAAGAAGTCGAATATGGAAGGTATTTCCCATTTTGAAGAATCTATTTTGCAGGAACAATCGTGAGGTAATATTCTTGGCAAATTATCGATGAAACCACCACCCGTTATGTGAGCATATCCCTTAATAATGCCTGTTTCTCTTAGAGAGGAAAGAAGAGGGAAATAGGATCTGTGTGTTCGGAGCAGCTCGTCTCCCACATAATTCTTTATCTCTGGAATATATTCCTCAACTGTGAGTTTGAGTTTACCGAATATAATTTTTCTGACAAGAGAGAAACCATTTGTGTGAAGACCGTTTGATTTTAGACCAATAAGAATATCTCCGGGTTTTATATTGTTGATGTTTGGAATCTCCTTTTTTTCGACAATTCCAACGATAAATCCGGCAATATCGTAATGCTTTTCCTTGTAAAAGTCCGGCATTTCTGCCATTTCTCCTCCAACAAGGGAGCAATCATTTTCCTTGCACCCTTTCGTAAGTCCTCTTATTATTTCTTCCACCATATTGCCGTTGAGTTTTGTTGTTGCAATATAGTCAAGGAAAAATAGCGGTGTGGCACCAGTCGTTAGAATATCATTGACGCAGTGGTTCACAAGATCGTAACTTGTTGTATCATACCTTTCTGTCATCGAAGAAATTTCAAGTTTTGTCCCAACTCCGTCGGCGCTTGAGACAAGAACGGGTTCCGCGAACTTCGTGCTCATTTCGAAAAGTGCTCCAAAACTGCCTATATCGGTCAAAACAGATGGTGAGAATGTTTCTCTTGCAAGTCGCCTTATCTTTTTTACTGATTCCTGGGCAATGTCTATGTTTACACCTGCATCTCTATATTTCATTTTTTCATTCCGGAATAATTGTGCAAGAACACATTCCTCCCGTCAGGGAGATTGAGCTGTTTAATGTATCTCTGAGCTCGGAGGAAGATGAGAAAGCAATTTGTGTTGTGTCAGGTGATTTTAGAAAGAAGAATAGCTTGATAAGTGATCCGGAGCCTGAAACTCCTTTGGGTATTCCTCCAATAATACCAATATTTATCTTAATTTGCGGAAGGGAATCGTTAAATTCGGAGATCATCTGAATCTGACCGCCGTTTTTTGCCAGAAAAGAAGAATCCGGGACTACGTTTTCTATCTTGAGCTTTGAATTGTCATAAAGGAGTTCGAGATTTGCTAACATCAGGTTTGTTATGTCTTCAACAAATACCTTAAGTGATGATGATTGAGAAACACTTACCTGCATTTCTCGACTTTTTAACCAGAGTGCTGGTCCTGTTATTGCGTCCACATAGAAATTTACAACTGCAGGAGTAGGGTCTACTCTGTTAAATTCATTTCTTGAGGTGACACTAAATGTGTGGGTCCCTTCATCGAGAAAGTTTGTTTTCTGAGTGTTACTTATCCAATTTGACCAGTCAAGAGAATCCATACGATGTCGATATTCGGTTGCATTTTCCAGACCCTTCCATTCGCATTGGACGAGAGCGTCCATTAAAGTATCACCATTATTGGGGTTGATTATTTCGGTGTCGGGTGGGTTGAGAGAAGGTGGTGGTGTTTTTTTGCAACCGTTAATTGTCGTCAAAAGTATAAAGAATATTAAAGACGTAAGAATTATTATATGTTTCATTGTTATTGTTTACTTTAAAAAGACTTTACAAATATAGTTACTATTTGTTAAAATGTCAAGAAAAAAAATAAAACAGGAAAGTGCTTACCAGACGATTTTAAGGTCTTTCTTCGGCAGGAAGTATCTTTTTGTGATGAAGTGTAGTTTTTTGTCGTTTTTAACTTTTATACTGTCCGGTTCCAATGAGATATTTAGTTCCGCAAAATCTTTTTGGGTTTCAATCGTGAACATTGCTTTGTCTATTTTTCTCTTCCATAATTTGCTGTTTGTGAGAATGTAGGTAATACTATTCTCTTCTATCCGCTGAGTATATTCGACAGATACCTTATTAATTCCATTTGGTTTGAAATTGAGTGTCCACTTTATCCCTTTTTCCATTTTTGTGAAATCAATGGGATGTCTTGGGTTCAAAATTTTGATTTTTGTGGGATATTGATGGTTGCTGTCTATGGAGAATGGATAGGATATTGTTGCGTCAATGTCGAAGTCCGAAACATTCTCAAAGAAGTACAGACCCTTGACAGTCATAGTATTTTTGCCTAATTCTATGTTCACTTCTTCCTTGAAAAACTCAATAGGCATGTCTGCAAAGGAGTGAGAAATAAGGAATGTAACAAAAAACACAATGAGCATTATTTTTTTCATTTTTGACTTTTCCTATCTAATATTGTTTTGTTTCAATGCGTCTTTCGCTTCAGCTAATCTAATTAAGGAGTATGAATTTTTTCGTATCTGAAAATCTCCCTGCTTTTATTCTGTAGAAGTAAACACCAGTTGGTAGTTTCCTGCCTTCTTCATCGGTCCCATTCCATCGGATAATTTTGTAACCTGCTTCTTCTTTTTCTTGCACCAATGTTCTTATCTTTTTTCCACTAACATCATAGATGTTCAGTATTACCCTGCAGTCTTCAGGGATAGCATATCTTATTGTGGTTTCCCTTCCAAATGGATTGGGAACACTCTGAGATTGGGAAAAGAATTTTGGGATAGGCTTATCATTTTTTTCTTCCTCGATCTTGACTCCAGTATTTATCTCGAAAGTGTCATCGGAAACATCGTAAACGGTGGTTACCGCATTGTCTGAAATCCTAACAAGACACTGGGTAGAAGGCTTGTTAGGTATATTCCACACAACCGAACTATCGTTTTCAGCTGTAATAATCGGAGCCCAGGTAGAGCCATTGTTTATTGAATATTCGATTTTTACCTTATTTATTCCAGGAGAGGCACCGTATGAAATAATCTGTTCTTCTCCAACATAGAAGATTTCTGCACCGTTTGGATAAATAGCATTGATAGAACTCGTCAATGCAAAATTGTTGTTACTCATATCAGTTATTGAAAGATTAGTAGCATCCGTTATTTTTATTCTACAAGTGTTGTATGGTGCATCAGGGGGTTTCCATCCATAAACTCCTGTATTGAAAGTAGACGCTACAAGACTTAGCCATGAACCACCTCCGTTTGTAGAATATTCGATTTTTACATTCGAAATGCCGGGAGAAGCATTCCAGGTAATACTTTGAAGGCTTCCAACTTCCCAGTTTTCTCCACCATTCGGCGAAGTAACCGTTAGAGAAGTTGAGGTACTAAACAGGTCAGACATATCAAGCACGGAAGTATTGCTTATATCAGTGACTCTAATCAAAGCAGTATTTGATGACGGTTTATTTGGAATATTCCAGGGAAAGGAACCCGTGTTTGGTGTTGAGGTTACTATGTTTGTCCAGTTTGTACCTGAGTTTGTGGAATACTCTAATTTTACATCAGTAATGCCACTCGTTGCGTACCAGGTAATTGAATGCAAACTTCCTACTTCCCAACTATCTCCGCCAACCGGGGCTGTTACAGTTATTGAACTTGTGACCGAAAAGAGATTGTCCGATATGTCAAGTATAGAGGGGTTTGATGCGTCAGTAACCTTCACAAGGTATGAATTACCAGGTTTATTCGGAATATTCCATCCGCAAATACTGTCATTGAGTGTCTTTGTCTCGACAGGAGTCCAGGTTCCTCCACTGTTTGTGGAATATTCAACCTTAACGCTATCTATTACGGCTGTCCAGGTCCAGTTGATCGGAACTATATCCCCGACGAGCAGGTTTTCACCACCGTTCGGTGAGAGTATAGTAATGGTTTGAGCGTACGAGCCAACACATACAAGCGATAGAGATAAAACAAAAACTAAGAGGTAGAGTTTCATGGTTCCTCCTTTTTGCTTTCTTTATTCAATAAGATAATGCATTATAACAGTTTTTTGAAAATTAGTCAAGGAAAAAATGCGAGAATTTTCTTCGTCATTTGTGCATTTGTCAGCATTTTGTGGTTGTTGTTGAAATAGATATACACGTATTTGGGTTTTTTCTCAATAATTTTCAGGCATACATTTTTTAGTTCCGCCTCGGTATAGTTGTGTCTGTACCATTCGTTTCTCCCGTGCATTCTAATGTAAATCGAATCGGTTGTTTTAAAAATATCTCTCGGCAGGTTAGGACTATCAACGGAGACCCAGGTTATTCCTTGTTTATTAGTCCAGTTGATATGTTCCTTGTTGAACCATGATATGTGCCTTGGCTCTAGTGCGAATCTCTTTCTTAATCTTGTTTTACACAAAAAGGATTCCAGTCGTTTCAAGTATTTTGTATTGAAGGTAGGAGGTAATTGAAAGAGGTAAAAATCGATTAGGTTCTCCATTGGGTTAAATAAATCCCTGAATTTTTCCCATATATCGTAGGATTTTTCATTAAATCTATATCTATGGGTTATTAGCCTGTTAACCTTGATTGACCATTTCAAGGTTTTCCCCCTTTGTATCCACGATTTAACATACGAGGGAAAAGGGAATCTGTAAAAGGATGCGTTTAACTCAACGGAATTGAGTGAGGAATGTTTAACATACCAGTCAAGGTTCTTTTCCTTGTTCCACGAATAGTACCAGCCTGATGTTCCAACGAAAATTTTCATAGTTTAATAGCCATTGCCTGATAAAACTGCATCCACATAAGTTCCTTTTCAATAAAAGGAGGATTCAGGGGAATCGCAAACTCATAATTTTATCAGATTGTCAAGTGTCTTAAGCGTTCTATGATTGTGATAGAGAAACCAGTTGGAAAAAAAAGTAAGTATCTCTCTCAATGTTTTCTGTTTCAGAACAGTAGGAACTTTCTTTTTCTTATCAGATTCGTTTACTATTAAGAAATTATAGACATCTTTTGGCAAAGGGACAACTTCATTGTTGGATTTGCTGCAATTCGAGCAAATTACTCCACCCTTCGGATTTGAAAAGTAAATAGGAAATGTTGCTTCCTTGCCACAGGAGGTGCATTTTGCAAGTTCGATTCTAAAACCAAGCAGGATATTTGCTTTTAAGAAAAACCTTACAAGAATTCCCGGTAGATATTCCTTTTCTTTATGTTCAATCTCCCTGATTGTGAATAGGACATATTGAAAAAGTATTTTAGAAACCTGTTCTTCTGCAAGAAAGGTAAATAGGAAATCCGCTATAACCGATGTGTAGTTAAATCGTTCAAGGTCGTTATGAATATTCTTGAAAAACTCTATAATTTCCGCCTCTTTTATGAGGAACATTTCAGTATTTTCTTTTTTGTATATCACTATTTCTGAGTGAATAAAACTCTGAAGCGCCGCTCCCATTCTGCTCTTTGGGTTTCTGATGCCTTTTGCAATAAGCGTTATTTTCCCAAAAGTTTCACTGAATACCATTAGAATACGACTGGTCTCACGATAGTCCATTCCTTTGAGCACCAGTGCGTTTGTCTTTTTTATGTTTTCTAAAAGCATAGGATAAAGTAAAAAATGGCACTTAACTGTCAAATAGCTTTTTTATGTAAGTATTAGAGTTGACAAAGTAATCTCTGATGATTTTTCTATGGCTTTTAAAGGGAATCTGCGGTAAGCTTTTATAAGGAATATACTGGAGCTCATCTGCATCATCACAAGCTTCTGGCTTTCCGCCTATTGGTTCAAGAATGTATGCAATTACAATAATGCTTTTATATCTCCAACCTTTCTGCTGGTATACACCAAGCAGGTGGACTATCTTACAATCAAGGTTGGTTTCTTCTTTGATTTCTCTTAGAACGCATTGCTGCGGGGTTTCGTCAAGTTCCATAAAGCCACTTGGAAGTGCCCAGCTTCCTCTGCAAGGTTCTATGCCACGCTTTATGAGAAGGATTTCTTTTTTTTGATTTTGTATAAGTCCTGCAACTACCGGGACAGGATTCTGGTAGACAAATTTATCGCAGGCAGAACAAAACAGTTGTTCCCTGTTGTTCTCTTTCTTGACCTCAAGATGGTTGCCACATTCAGGACAGTAGTTTAACTTCATCGAATAAGAATGTCATAAATATAGGATATAGTCAAGAAAAAATTCTTTCTCTTATTAAGCCTCTTTCAAATTTCTTTTAGAACAAATTTCCTTGGTTTTTCTCTTTAGTAATGAGTTTATGAAGTATTTTGCTAAGGGTACTTAAATCGAAAGGTTTTGCAGCTACACCACTGAAGCCATATTCTGAGTAGTTGCTCATTATCGGATCGCTCGAATAGCCGCTTGACACAACTGCTTTTACATTGGGATCTATCTTGTTCAACTCTTTTATTGCTTCCTTGCCGCCCATTCTACCTGGTATTATCAAGTCCATTATTACAGCATCGAAAGGTTTGTTCTGCTCAAAAGCGGTGCGGTATTTATCGATTGTTTCTGCACCGTGGAGAGCAAATTCTGCCTCGTAACCAAGGTTCTCAAGCATCATACCCACTGCATTTCGGACGATTTCGTCGTCATCCATAACGAGAACTCTACCTTTTCCATGCGGTATTTGGCTATTGTTCTTTTCTTTTTCCTCAAAGGTTTTTCCAATCGCGGGCAGATAAAATGTGAATGTGGTTCCTACACTAAACTCCGAGATGGCTGTTATATACCCATTATGTTTGTTGATTATTGAATGGCAAATGGAAAGTCCAAGTCCGCTGCCGTCCTGTTTTGTTGTAAAGTAAGGGTCGAATATTTTGTTTCGGTATTCCTCCGATATGCCAATTCCGAAATCTTCGATAGATAGTTTAATATATTTACCTTTTTTAAGTGGTAATCTATCTGCATCGGTAACATAGATATTTTTTGCTTTTAAAACAATTACACCGCTTTCAGGTGTTGCCTGGTCAGCATTGATAACGAGATTTTGAATCACCTGACTGACCTGTCCCTTATCAGCCTCTATATCCCACAGGTTATCAGGTATGAAAAGTTTACACTCGTGTTTAGAACCTCTCATTGCAAATTCAGCGGAGCCCTTTACCAGTTCCTTCATATTGAAAGATTCCTTTATAGGCATTCCACCTTTTGAAAAAGTTAGGAGTTGCTTGGTCAAATTGCTTGCACGCGCACAGGCTTTTTCTGTATCTTTAAGCACATCATACGTCTTACTCTGGGGGTCCATTTGCATCTTGACTATGGAGATACCTGCAAGGATACCTGTGAGAATGTTGTTGAAGTCGTGTGCTATTCCTCCCGCAAGGGTTCCCAGTGATTCCAGCTTTTGGATTCTTACAAGTTTTTCTTCCAATTCCTTCCTTTTGGTAATATCTCTTGCCACACCTTGAAAACCAATAGTCTTTCCATTCCTGATATAGGGTACGAAACTTACTTCTATAATATATTCTTTTCCGTTCTTGGCTTTTACTTTGTACTCGTCTGGTTCTGCTAAAGCGTCCCCTTTTAAGATTCTTACTATCCTTTTTCTGAAGACTTTCTTGTATTTTTCGGTCATTATATCCTCGACATTCATCGAAGTGATTTCACTCTCAGAATAACCAAGCCGCTCACATATAGCTTTATTAACAGAAAGAAACTTTGCAGTTTTACTGGCAACAAATATCCCATCAGGCGTGTTTTCAACCAATGTGCGGTATTTCTCCTCACTTTGTTTAAGGGAGTTCTCAGCTATTTTCAGTTTTGTTATGTTAGTTGCCACCTCTACTATACTATCCAATTTTCCTGCTTTTTTGAAGATGGGGTAGCTTTTGACTAACCACATTCTTCCATCCGGTGTTGCTATTTCGTCTGTCTGCAGCGACAAAGTACTTTTTGTTTTAACAATGGGACAGTTTTCGCAGGGTTTATTGCGTTTATGCCAGACTTCATAACATTTCTTGCCCAAAACTTGTTGGATAGGAACCCCGTATATTTGAGCGGTCATTCCATTTGCCCACAGAATATGCATTTCCCTGTCATAACGAACTACTATTTCAGACATATTATTTAAAATAGTGGACTTCTCTTCTTCGCTCTTTTCAATTGTTTCTTCATCCATTCTCTTCGCAATGGCAAGTGATAGATTATCTGCAATTGCAGTAAATCGTTTTATGTCACTTTTTGTGAATGGTTCTTTACGACCAATATCCATAAGTCCGATAGTCTTATTCTCTGAGATGAGTGGGATAATGATGACGGATTTGAGATTCAGAACGCGGTATATTTGCGGCACTAATTTTTTTATGAGTTTGTTATTGGTGCATTCTGCCATCAATTTCTTAATGCTTCTTTCATCATTGAGAAGCAACGTTTTTCGGTCTTTAATTACTTGTGAGTATATACCTTTCTCCATCAGCGGAATTTTAACTTTAGGAATCTTTACTCCGATGATTTTCTCGATTGTTTTCCTTAGTGATGGGATGAGGTTTAAATACTGCATAGTAATGTATTTGCCATCTTCGCTCGTAAGATATACTGTTGCTCCGGAGCTTTTGTATATTTGGCTTGTTTTGATTGACAGTATCTTGAAGATTTCTGAAAGCGTTTTCCCTTCATTTACAGAAACATTGATTGAGTTGAGCAAAGCCAGCTGATTCCTTTGCTTTTCGAGGTTTTGGTCCAATTGCTTGTGTACTGTAATGTCTCTGGAAATAGAAAGAAGTTGTTTTATCTTGCCTTTTGAATTTTTAACCGGAGAAACGACAACGTGCCACCACTTTGGAATACCTTTCGCGGTTGAGCAGAATCCCAAGAATGTGCCAATCTTTCCGCTTTTTGCTTTCTTGATTGCTTCCTGTGCAGCCTTTCTGTCCATTCCTTTCCAGAATTTTACCCATGACTTGCCCAGATATTTCTCGATATTGTCTATATCCATTAATTTCTGTCCACCTTTGCTCATAAATAGCAAATTACCGTCAAGGTCGAGGACCTTTATACAATCATAACTGCTCTCAATTATGCTTTTTCTAAATGATTCGCTCTGTTCAATTGCTTTGCGGGCTTCTTTTGTTGCTTTTTCAAGTTCAATGTTGTGCAAAGCGAAAACAATATCACCCGCAACCTCTTTAAATAATAACTGTTCCTTTTTACTGTTCGCAAGTGCTCTGGGTATGGATACGCCCAGAACTCCATATAATTTTCCGGCGTATTTAAGACGCATACTAAACGTTGCCCTGTTTTCGTAAGAGGTTGAAAGCGGACAACCTCTGCAATCAGACGAAGGTCTCTTTACAATTAATACCCCTGGCTGGGAAAACGATTTATTGCAACAATGGGGTAGTTTACCCTTTTTGAGCCAACGTAGCATAGGTTTGAATCCTATCCCGAAACCTGACTCATAAGCATTCTTGAATTTTCCATTATCGTCAAGTATTACAGCCCAGGCACTAAAATATCCACGGGTTTCAATCAGAGTCTTACAGATGGTTTTTAGCAGATGACTTTCATCTTTTTCCCTTACAATAATCTGGTTAGTTTTTCTTATTGCATGAAGAACTGTATTAAGATGTTTTAGTCTCAGAGAATTCATTTTTCCTTCAGTAATGTCGATTATACTTCCCTGGACCGCTGGTCTTCCATTGTGCGTTACTCTGCTAGCAAACATTTCAAGCCAGATGAGCTTTTCATCCTTCCTGACACCTCTATACTCATAGCGCGGAGGAACATTTTCCCCTGAAAGCCGCTTCTGCCAGTTTCCCCAGACAAGTTTCTGGTCATCGGGATGAATGAGATTCGTAATTTTTTTGGGTGGCAGAGATAGAAGCTCTTTGATAGAGTAACCCGAAATTCGAGCAAAGACTCTATTTGCGTAGACAATCTTGAAGTCCTGCACTATAATTATACCTTGAATGGAACGGTCGGCAAGAGCATGGTAATTTGCTTCAGAATTTTTAAGTGCCAGGGTTGATTGAGTTTGCTCTATGGCGATTGAAATCTGGGATGATATAAACTTGAAAAGTTCTAAGTCCTCTTTTGTGTAAGCTTCCGAGTCCTTATAGCTTTGCACTGCAATAACACCAAAAACTTTCTTGTTGCTTTTAAGTGGTGCCCCCAACCATATTTGTGTGGATTTTCCGATTTCTTTTATTTTTCCTTTTTTGAGCAGTCCTTTAATTTTTTTCTGGTTCAGGATAACAGCTTTTCCTGATTTCATCACATATTCTGTGAGACCTTTTCTTCTTTTTCTGGGAGATGCAGAAGCTGGGTCTCTTTCAGGACTGTCTTCGTCAACATAATATGGAAACGTGATTAAATCATTTTCTCTATCATAAAGAGAAATATAGAAATTGTCTGTGTTTAGTAATCTGCTTAATTCGTTATGAATTATCCGATAGAGTTTTGCAAGGCTGTTGTGCTGGACTGTAGCATTAGTAATCCTATATGTAATATCCTGCAGCAATTGCGTTCTTTTCTGTTCGGTGATTTCTTCTGCAAAGCCACACAGAGCAATTATCTTACCTTCTGTGCTCCAGATAGGGACCTTTGTTGCTCTGAAAATGCGTTTCTTACCATTGACGAGGAGAGTATCTTCACGCGTATCACGACGACCGCTTCCTATTATACTTCTGTCTATTGTTCTCAACTTGCGGACATCCTTTTCTGTAAAAATGTCCTTATCTGTCATTCCGACTATCTTGCTCAGAGGTCTTCGGAATCTCACGGAGAAAGCAGTATTTGCAAGAATATAGACACCCTTTAAGTTTTTTACAAAAATAATTTGGTCAGATGCGTCTAACGTGCTCTTCAGAATTTCACGAGACTCGAAATCGCTGGCTACTATGCTCTTCTTTACTGTTTTATGTTTTTTCAAAAAAATACCCCCGGAAAATCACTTGACATGGATATTTCATTTTTTCTACTACTAATTATATCTCTATAATTGGAAATTGTCAAGCGTTTTTTTATAATTTGCCAAAGCAGGTCAGACACTGGAAGATGTAATCGCTGGCAGTAAGATTTGTGTCTTTGATAAGGACGGTATCGCCTTTGAATTTTACTAGTAGATAATTTCTGTAATGTTTGACAAAATAAGGACTTTCCGAAGTTCCCAAAAAGCTAATATCTTACATTTCAATCTGAGGATTCGAAGTCGTATCAGGTAACAATAATATTTTCTTCCCTTCCATAACTTTGCTCATATTATAAAAGTTATTGACTTTCTATGACTATTATTGTATGAATTGTAATATGGAGGAAAAATGAAGAAAATAATTGTTTGCTTCTTGTTTTTTTTGAGCGTTATGCCTATTAGAAGCGAAGAAATCAAGAAACATCCCGGTTGGGCTATTATTGCAACTGCAGTTCTTCCAGGTGGTGGACAGTTTTATGCAGACAACTATGCAAGAGGGTTGTTTTTCTCTGCAGTTCAGATTTCACTTGTATCTATGACTATTTATGAAAAGATGCAGGAAAGGGATTATTTTGCCCTGTACAATGAGGACAAGGAAGAGGCGACCCGAGAGAGATACAACAAACATAAAAGTAGAGTTAAAAATCTCCTGTGGTGGGATGCAGGAATATGGTTTTTCGCTTGTGCTGACGCATTCGCCGACGCTCACTTTTACGGATTCAATGAGGATGTGGGTGTATCGGTTGGGATGGGGAAGAAAACAGGAACAACTCAGGTGGGAGTGGTGTTTGAATTTTAAAAGTTTCGTAAAAGCTTTTTTTTCTATAGCAATACTTACTATTTTCAGTTGCAAGGAAGGAGAAAAGCAGAAAACTGTTGTAACTTTCTGGCATGCAATGGGAGGACCTCTTGGTAAGACACTCGATAGCCTTATATTAGAGTTTAACAAAGAGCATTTTGATATCAGGATCGACCCTGTTAGTATGGGAAACTATCAAGCTCTCAGTCAGAAACTAATGGCGGCAGTTGCTGCGAAGAAACCACCTGTAATTTCCCAGGTTTTTGAATCCTGGACCGACCAGTTGATTAGAGCATATGCCCTTACGCCACTTGAAGATTTACTGACAGCAGAAGGAAGAATTGAGTTAGAAAACGACCTATATCCGGTCTTTGTTGAAGATAATACTTATAGTGGAAAGTTGGTAACACTTCCGTTTAACAAGAGTGTTCCAGCATATTTCTATAACAAAACGGTTTTTTCTGAAGTTGGGATTGAGGGTTTCCCTGAGAGCTGGGATAAATTTGTTGAAATAGGTAAAAAATTAACAAGGGATAAAAATGGAGATGGGATTGCGGATACATATGCAACTGCATTTCCAATGAGCACCTGGATGTTTGAAACTCTACTCTATCAGAATGGCGGGCGATTGCTTTCTGATAAAAATAGGAAATCTGTTTTCAACAAGATAGAAGGTATTGATGCGTTGAAGTTTCAACTGAGTATCTTGAACAAGTACAAAATAGGGTATTTAACAACCGGATACCAGCATCAGGATGACTTCATTGCGGGCAAGGTTGCAGCAATTTCAGGTTCGATTGTTTCGCATTCATTTATTATATCATCGAAGCCAGAGTTTGAAATCGGTATTGCAGCCGTTCCAAAAGGGCAGAAGAATGCTGTGTTAATTTCCGGAACAAATATTGCGCTTTTCGACGGCGCACTGGATAAACAAAAAAAGGCTGCTGTAGAGTTTATCAACTGGTTCCTTTCTCCTGAGATTCAAGCGCAATGGTCTTATGGAACCGGCTATGTTCCTGTGAGAATTTCAAGTCTCCAAAGACCTCTTATGAAGAAGAGGATGCAGGAATTACCTGGGTTAGAGAGTGTTTTTGCACAGCTCAACTATGCATATACAGAACCCCGAATAGCAGCCTGGCTTGCAGGAAGGCAAATACTTGGAACGGAGGGCATAGAGCCTGTTTTAAGAGGAGTAAAGACTCCAAAGGAAGCACTGGATTATTGTGCAAAAAAAATTGACAGGATACTTAAGGATGAGTAGAAGAGCAAATTTCCGTGTATTAACCAAGGCAGGAAAGATGTTGAATTGGTTTGATTGGTTAAATTGGTTTTAACCTTGAAATAAATCTTTTCTCTGCGTGCTCGGTGTCTCTGTGGTGAAATTCTTTAACCGTGTAGAAATCGTGGGTGAGAAAGGTGTTTTATGAGATGCATATGGAAATGGTTGAGAAACAGTTTTCTTAAAATAGCAAGGATTGACAGCACCCCTATTAAGATAGCGGTGGGGATAGGAATTGGTGCTTTTATTGCAATGTTTCCAATCACAGGTTTCCAGTTCTTAACTGGTGTTTTACTTGCCCTTATTTTTCGCGTTAACAAAGTTGCCGTTGTTGTCACAACACAGGTAGTTTGCAATCCCCTGACCTTACCATTTGTATTTTTTCTAGATTTTAAAGTAGGGGAGAAGATACTGGGGATGGATTCTTCGCTGAATGTACATTCAATAAGGTTGCTTTTAGGAGAGATGACCTTTAGAAATTTCTTCGGTATTCTTGGTAATATAGCGAAACCTCTTTACCTCGGGAGTGCGGTAACTGCCCCTGTTGTGGGTTTAATGGCATTCGCTCTCGGGTATTTGCTTTTAAAGAGAGAAAGTGGTTATTATGGATAAATGGAAAGGCGTTCTTGAGAAAATAGATGATTATAGATGGAGGATTCCAAAAAAAGACCATCCAGGAATGCGGGTTGATGGAATTATATATGCAAAGGAATCGCTACTTTCTCACATAAGGATGGATCAAACTCCATTGCAGGTTTCAAATGTTGCACATCTTCCTGGTATAGTGAAGTATTCACTTGCAATGCCGGATATTCACTGGGGTTACGGTTTTCCCATAGGGGGTGTTGCGGCAATTGACCCGGATACGGGTGTTGTTTCACCCGGGGGTGTCGGTTACGACATCAACTGCGGTGTTCGAGTTTTGAGGACAAATCTGAAGATAGATGATGTGAAAAGCAGAATAAAAAATATTATTAATGCACTTTTTACCAATGTTCCCTGTGGAGTTGGTTCGAAAACGAAACGAAAGTTTTCGGAAAGTGAACTCAGAGATGCAATGACAAATGGTTCCGAGTGGATTGTAAAAAGAGGTTTTGGCTGGGAAGAAGATGTAGAATTTACTGAAGAGCACGGACGGCTTGATGTTGCTGACCCTGAAACGTTGAGTGAAAGGGCGATAGAAAGAGGGAGACCACAAATAGGGACTCTTGGAGCTGGAAATCATTTCCTTGAAATTCAGGAAGTAGAGGAAGTATATGATGAAAGAGCTGCGGAAGTCATGGGTCTTAAAAAGGGATTGATTACGGTTATGATACACACGGGTTCCAGGGGGTTGGGTTATCAGGTGTGTGATGATAATGTGAGAACAATGGGAAGTGCAATGCAAAAATATGGCATAAGTGTTCCAGATAGGCAACTTGCCTGTGTTCCAATAAAATCGAAAGAAGGTAAAAAGTATCTTGGAGCAATGGCTTGCGCTGCGAACTATGCCTGGATTAATAGACAGATGATTATGTTCTGGGTTAGAGAATCGTTTGAGAAGGTGATGGAAGTGCCTGCAGAAAAACTTGGTATGCATATGATTTATGATGTAGCACACAATATTGCGAAGTTTGAAAAGCATAAGGTTGACGGTGAAACAAAAACACTTTGTGTTCACAGAAAGGGTGCAACCAGAGCATTTTCTGCAAATCATCCTGAGATTCCTGCCAAATACAAAGAAATCGGGCAACCGGTTATTATACCAGGAGATATGGGAACGCATTCTTATATTCTTGTTGGAACGGATAAGGCTATGGGTGAAACATTTGGTTCAACCTGTCATGGAGCAGGGAGGATAATGTCGAGACACAAGGCGCTTAAAGCAACGAAAGGGAGGGCTATTTACAGGGAACTTGAGGATATTGGCATATATGTGCGTTCCGCATCAGTAAAGACTTTGAGAGAAGAAGCACCCTTGGCATACAAGGATGTTGACGAAGTTGTGGATACTGTAGATAAAGCTGGTATCGGGAAAAAGGTAGTTAAGTTGCGACCCCTTGGAGTGATAAAAGGATGAGATTTTTAAAGGTTTTTTGGAGCGCAAGCAACAACAGGAGATATTGCACTCCGGAAAGGACTAACATATGAAGGCAGATATTATGTGCATTCCTTGTATATTGAATTTTTGTATAAGGACCTTGAACTTCTCCGGTGCAGACAAGGTAAAAAAAGAAGAAGTTTTTAAGAAAATAGTCAAAGGAATTGCGGATTACCCTCTGGAAAAATCTCCTGCAGCGTTAGCAGATTATGCCACTGGTATCATAAAGAGGGAAATTGGTGTTGAAGACCCATATGAAGATGAGAAGAAGAACCAAAATGACAAAGCACTGGGGATATATCCAAGATTAAAAGAAATGGTCTCTGCTTCGACCGATAGACTAGAAGCAGCATTTATGATATCAGCAATAGGCAATGTTATAGACTTAGGAGCACATGCAGATTTTGACGTAGATGGGATACTTAAGGATTTTTCTAATATTGAACTGGCGAAGAACGAGTTTGAAGAATTCCGTATGAGGTTACGCAATTCAGAAACATTGCTGTTTATAGTTGATAATTGTGGAGAGATAATTTTTGACAGGGTCTTACTAGAGGAGCTGCAGGGAGTAAAGAAGATAGTTGCAGTCAAGACTATTCCTTTCATAAACGATGTCACGATTAAAGAAATAGAGGGTACGGGTATTCCCGAGATTGCGGAGATTATAGAAACAGGAACCTGTAATCTGGACTTTGATTCAAAAACAATAAAAAGGGAATTTGAGGATATTTTTAAAAGTGCTGACATTGTCATCTCAAAAGGTCATGCGAATTTTGAAGCATTACATGGTACAAGGAATGATATATATTTTCTCCTCAGAGCAAAATGTGATGTAGTTGCAAATGTAGTAGGTGTAAAAAAAGGGGATTTCGTTTTCAGTAAATTCGCATAATTTTTTACTTGGTTCAACATTTTAGTTTTTGCTTGACTTTTTGCGATGTATGATATAATTATATCCTATGGAGCATAGAATAACGAATCCTGAGCCAGTCCTTGATGATGGTGATTTTGATAATAATCTGCGTCCAAGGAAAATAGCCGATTTTATAGGTAAAGGAATTCTTAAAGAGAATTTGAACATTTCCATTAAAGCAGCCAACTCACGGAATGAAGCGATGGATCATGCACTGTTTTTTGGTCCACCCGGACTGGGTAAAACCACGCTTGCATTCATAATCGCAAATGAACTCGGTGTAAACATCTCCTCTACTTCCGGACCAATTTTGGAAAGACCTGGCGATTTAGCCGGGATACTAACTAATCTGTCAGAACGTGATGTTATGTTCATCGACGAAATTCACAGGCTAAACCGGGCGGTTGAAGAGTATTTGTATTCCGCTATGGAGGATTTTTGTCTGGATATATTGGTTGACACGGGACCAAAAGCTCGTGGTGTAAAGATAAACTTGAAACCATTTACACTTATTGGAGCCACAACAAGGTCAGGATTATTGACTTCTCCTATGAGAGCGAGATTTGGCATAGTCCACAGGATTGATTTTTATTTGCCTGCGGAGCTTGCCGAAATAGTTATGAGGACGGCGAGGATTCTCGATATTGAAATAGAAAAGGATGCGGCAATAGAAATAGCAAAACGAGCAAGAGGAACGCCCCGTGTGGCAAACAGATTACTGAGAAGAATACGGGACTATGCCGAGGTAAAGGAACATGGCAATATAACACAGGGTATTGTATTGAAATCTCTCAAACTTCTTGATGTTGATGAAAAAGGGCTTGATGCAATGGATAAATTAATTCTTAAAACAATAATAGAGAAGTTTAACGGAGGACCTGTTGGGCTGAAGTCAGTTGCCGTGGCAGTTGGTGAGGAAGCAGATACTATTGAGGAGGTTTTTGAACCATTCCTTATTCTTGAGGGTTTTTTAGATAGAACCCTTAGAGGAAGGATTGCCACTCCTCTTGCATACAAGCATTTTGGACTCAAGAAAGACACAGAAGGAAGGCTGTTTTGAGCAAAGAAGAAAACAGTGATGTGGCATTGGAAAGTGTTTATAAAGCACCCGATGAGTTTATGGCAAAGACCATCGAGAGTTTATTAAATACAAATAGTATAAACACATTCTTAAAATCGAATCAAATTGCGATGTATGATAGTATCGGCACCGTGATGAAGGGCGATTGGGGTGAGATTCTGGTCAGGAAAGAAGATTCTCAAAAAGCCCAGGACTTGATACGAGGCTTTCTGTCAAGCGAAAATGAACCTTGATGATTTTGATTTTTCTCTCCCGCGGAAATTCATTGCACAGTATCCTCCTGAAGAAAGAGGAACATCGAAATTGCTTGTTCTCGATCGAGAAACTGGGGAAATTGAGCATAGAATGTTCGCAGAGATTGTTGATTATTTTTCTCCCAATGATGTTCTATGCATAAATAATTCGAAGGTTATTCCAGCAAGACTTTTTGGCAACAAAGAAAGTACAAAAGGTAGAGTGGAAGTATTTCTCTTAAATAGGATTAGTGGAGCACTATGGAATGCCCTTCTGAAACCAGCGAAAAGACTTAGGCCTGGCGTAAAGATTATCTTTAATGAACATATAGGGTGTAGCGTAGAGGAAAGAGGTGCGGACGGGAAGTGGAAAATAAGATTCTACCCGGAAACCTTAAAGGAAAAGGATATTTTCTCACTTGGGGAAGTTCCTCTTCCACCTTATATTAAGAGAAAGGTGGAAGGGACTGATTACCACAGATATCAAACGGTTTATGCAAAAAGGCAAGGTTCGGTCGCTTCTCCTACTGCAGGGCTGCATTTCACAGAGGGGATGCTTGGTCGCTTAGAAGGATATGGAGTTAACGTTATTCGAATGTTTCTGCACATAGGTCTGGGGACTTTTCGTTCCGTAAAGAGTCAGGATGTAAGCTTGCACAAGATGGATAGTGAATACTACGAAATAAATAAAAAAAGTGCTATGGCTATTAATGAAGCAAAGAAGAATCGCAATGCAGTTTTTGCAGTGGGGACATCAACAACAAGGGCTCTTGAGACAGCTTGTAGGAATGGGACAGTGATGGCTGAAAGCAGATGGACGGAAAAGTTCATCTATCCACCTTATAAATTCAAGGTTATTGACCATTTGATTACAAACTTTCATCTACCGAGAACGACACTGTTGATGCTTGTTTCAGCTTTTGCAGCAAGAAAAATGATTTTAGAAGCATATGAAGAGGCAAAAAAACAGGATTACAGGTTTTTTTCATACGGCGACGCAATGCTGATACTGTGACCAAAAAAGGACGAAAATACGAAATTGGAAATTGGGAAAATCAGAAAGGTAAACATAAAACTTAAGACCAGAGACATGATGTCGAAGACCTTGAAAGGCTGAAGAGAGAGGAGTGATGAGAGAGACGCTGAGCTTTGTTATGGCGGTTCTGTCTAACACAATGGAGTGCAGTTTAAGTGTCATACCTGCGGAAGCAGGTATCCAGAATTGGAACTGCACTGGATTCTTGCCCTGTTTTCATAGGGCTGACATTGTTGTGTCGGTATGATGATATTACAAGAGATAAGATGAATGACAAAGTCAAGGAAAAAGGGGGCAGTGGGATTTAAATGCCAGGAGGTATGAAATGAAGATTGTAAATGTTAAAGAAATGCGCAAAATCGATAGAATTACGATCAAAGAACTCGGGATACCTGGAATGGTATTGATGGAGAATGCTGGTCAGAGTGTTGTATCTGCGATGGAAGATTTTTTCGAAATGGATAATGTAAGCAGACTTACGGTAGTGTGTGGAAAAGGGAATAACGGGGGGGATGGATTTGTAGTATCAAGATACTTACTAAACCAGGGTAAATATGTTGATCTTTTCCTTGTTGGTAATGTTAATGGTATCAAGGGTAACGCAAAGAAAAATCTTGATATTCTTAAAGGCATTGGTTTAAAACCGAAGACGATCACTTCGGTAAAAGATATAGAAAAACTAAATCGTTCGATTAGAGATTCGGAGGTTATCGTTGATGCAATATTCGGGACGGGTTTTAAGGGAAAAATTAGCGGCATAGGAAGTAAGGTTGTAACTGAGCTAAACGAATCTGGTTTGAGTATTGTTTCGGTTGATACGCCGAGTGGTATAGATTCGAACAGTGGTCAGGTTTCTGGCGTTGCGGTTAAAGCCGATATGACAGTTACAATGGGATTGCCAAAAATTGGACAATTCCTTTATCCCGCAAAAAATTATGTTGGAGAGCTTTATGTAGCAGACATTGGTTTCCCCGAACAAATAATAGAGCAGGTATCTCCTTTGGGAACACTTGTGGATAAAGATATTTTACGAAGGTTTATACCCTGGCGTCCAGTCAATTTACACAAAGGGGCATTTGGACGTGTCTTAATAGTTGCAGGCAGCACAGGAATGACAGGTGCAGCTGCGATGAGTGCTAATTCTGCACTAAGGGCAGGTGCTGGCTTGGTTTATCTTACTATTCCAGAGCGGCTAAATCCAATACTCGAGGTAAAATGCACGGAAGCCATTACAATACCGGTTTCTGAAACAATCGAAGGCAGCATTGGTCTCGAAGCATATAAGCAAATAATGGAACATGTATCCAATGTCGACGTTCTTGCTATAGGTCCCGGTATGTCAAGGAACAAAGAAACGCAGAAACTTATAAGGAAAGTCGTTAAGAACGCTACGGTTCCTCTGCTGATTGATGCCGATGGTATTAATGCTTTTATGGGATATACCGAAATTCTGAAAAAGAGGACAAAGCCAACAATTTTGACACCTCACCCGGGGGAGATGGCAAGGCTTATTGACAGTTCTGCTCGTAATGTCGATGAGAACAGGCTTGAGATTGCGCGGAAATTTGCAGAGGAATGGGGTGTCATCCTTGTCTTAAAAGGGGTCCCAACCATTATTTCAAAATATGATGGAGTATACTGGTTGAATAACTATGCCAATTCAGGGCTTGCAACAGGCGGCTCGGGAGATGTGCTCAGCGGTCTCATAATAGGTTTTCTTGCTCAGAAGACAAGCCTGCTTGCCGCAGTTGTTTCTGGAGTCTATGTTCATTCGATGACCGGAGAAGTTCTAAAAGAGAAAATGGGCGAGCATTCGATTATCGCCGGTGACTTGCTTGATGCAATCCCTGCGGCAATTATGAAAGCATTAGAAGACTAAATATGTTTTTTAGCAACAGGAGATTGACTCGCTTATTCCCTAAGGTTTTGAGAATAATCAATTCTTGTTTTTTATGTTCCACGAAGTCTGTGAGAAGGAGCGGCATAGAAAGCAATGCTGTCTGCGGTTGTGGATTCGTATTTTGGCTTTGTCTTCGTCTTCAGGGGTTCAACCTGTTCATTGTCGGTGAAGAGGGAAGGCAAGAATATAAGCAGAATTCCGAACAGTAGTGCAGCTACAGCAAAATACAACTTAACCGGCTTATTAAGAAAAGCAAAGGGATTAAATTTTCTATTCACTAAAGCATTTTCTTGTATGCTCTTTAAAATGGAATTATCGGGTATAAATTCCCTACTATCTTTTAGTGTTTCGAAAAGTCTTTCTGTTTCTTCTATCTGCCTGCGACATTCTTTACATTCCAACAAATGTTCGTTTACTCTCATTTCTATGAGTGGGTCAAGCTCGCCAAGAAGATAATCAAACAAATTTGTTCTTATTTCCTTGCAATCCATTTTTCCTCCTCTTTAACTTCAACAGGGATTTGAAGAGACTCAAAGAGATTTTATTTATCACACATTCTCTTGTAATCACTGATGATTGTGTTTTTCACTGCATTTTTTGGGATTACGGCGTACTTAATAGTTTTTTCATCTTTTTTAGTCCATGATACATTCTTGTTTTTATTGTGCCGAGTGGACAACCCAGAATTTCGCTTATCTCTTTATATTTCATTCCCTGATAGAATTTCAATACAATAACTACCCGCTGAGTCTCGGGTATTTTCATCAAAGTTTTCTGAACTTCTATGTGGGTTTCCAAATCTTCGTTTGCATTTTCTCTCTGTTTGGCAAATAGCCCATCGCAATCCATAATTTCATATTTCCTTGTCCTTAAAGCTTTAAGGGAGAGATTTGTTGCCACTCTAAAGAGCCAGTTTTTAAGTTTGCCTTTTTCTTCAAGATCGGATTTGTAAAGTTTCAAGAAGGTTTCTTCAAGAATATCCTCCGCAAGGTCCCAGTTACCAACAAGTTTTAGCAAATAATTGAATATGCGAGTGCTGAAGAGATTGTAGAGCAGTTCAAATGCCTGGTTGTCACCACTTTTGAATATTCGGTAGAGCGAGAATGGTGATAGACCTTTATATCCTGTTTCGATTATTCTCCTCCATACTTCGCTAATTGCCTGAGAATCTCTTTATCATCTGGATTGTCCTTAAGCCAATCTGCAAGTACTGTGATTGCCCTTTCCTTATTCTCATTTTCATAGTATATTTCAGCAACACCCATTATTATATTGGTGTTCTTTTCAATGTCAAGTGCTTTATTTAATGCCTCCTCGGCTTTCTCGGGATTTCCTTGTTTGTAATATATTGACGCTTCCGTCAAAGAAAGAGGAGATAGAAAGTGTGGGGAAACAGGGAATTTTCTTGCATACACAATTTCCGTTAGTGCTTCGTCATATTTTTTTTGCTTAACTAAAACATTAGTAAGCTTGTATAGAGATGCGGTGTAATTCATTGTCATCATTTTACAAACGAGATTAAGTGATTCGGGAGGTACAGAAAATGTCTTATTAAGTTTATATGTTGAATGAAAGAGTTTTTTTGTTTTTTCGATGTTAACATCGTTTTCTGCCAGTTCGAAAACGAGTCCGGCAAGGCTTGTATCATACTTTTTTATTCTTGATGTTGAAACCGTCGTTGCAAAAACGACGGGTCTTTCTTTATTCATAATCAGGAGTTTAATCAATGAGTCAGCCGGAAATACAATTTCACCAGATTTTTTTCTGACTGGCTTCAATGTCCTTATTTGGAGATCGGTCAAAGGGATTGGAAGTCCTTGTTTCTTTAAATAGAGAACATTGTTAACGACATTCAGGAGAGACCAATTCACAATCAGAACATCCTTTCTTACACCTTTTGATTGCAGGAACCAGCCCGGATAAGTATCGTTGTCGCCATTTGTTATAAGGATGCCATTTTGGGGAACGCTAAGTAAGAGGTTTTCATTGAAATCAAGAAGTAATTCGAAGTTTAATCGATTCCTGAAGTGAAGATTAACTTCCTTATTCCAGATTTCGTTCATCACACTCAAGTTTTCATCACCCTTCCAGACACTGAGAAACAACTCTGGCCAGTTGAAACTGCGATATAAATCGAGGAAATCTTTAATCGTGCCATAAACATCTTCATTTTCATAAAGCTGGAAATGGTCGAGTTGGAATGGTTCTGGCTCAAGTGGCGTAAGATAAGTGGATGAGAGAGAAATAAGACCATCTCCTGCATTTTCTATAGGAGACTCATCTGTCGAAGGCAAAATCCCCCTAATAGATGCAAAATTGCTATTTTCCCGGGTATCAGTGAAATTGGAGATGCGAACTTTATTTCGGTTTTCTTTGATCCAATTTATAAGAGAAGAGTTTGGAGCCAAGTCTTTTGCATTTCGACCCATTCCATCGATGAAATAGTATCCAAAAGCGTTCCCGCTTTCGCTTACATTGTTCTTAGAAGCAAATATAGTGCCTTTGAACGGTGTTCCAACGGCAATAATTGCGCTACCAAGGTCCTTTCCATATAATACAGGGTCATGTTCATATCTTCGGGAGATTATACCTCCGATGCCAAAAGCGACAATGTCCAACCTGAAATTGCCGTACTTTTCGTGTAATTTTTCTAATTCTTTATGCAAAAATTCCGCATTTTCTCTAATCGTATTGCCCGGTGGATAGATAAATGTCCAGATGGGAAGTGAATAACCCTGTTTACTTAGATATCTACGAAAATTCTCAAGGTAGTCACCCGTGTGCAAATCGCTGATAAGCAGCAATGCTTCGCTTGTTTTCGTGTCGTTTAGTATGCCATATTTCTCCGGCATCTCAACCAGGCAATATTTCCCCGGATGATTGATGGATGCGTACAAGGTTTCGTTTTCAACCTTTGAATCGGCGATCGGAAGATATGCTCTATTGAATTTAATAGCCAAATTCTCTCTTATATTGCTAACAGGGAAGCTAAAGAGAACGGGTTTTGCCAAAGTCAGAGTTTCTGGTGTTATTGTAAATGTCGTTTTCGATATGGTAAAGCCTTCCTTTATTTGTTTGGGTTTTCCAGTTCCCATCTCTATTCGCAATGTAGTTGTTTTTTCAATCGCACCCTTTGGAAAGGTGAATCTTGCTTTTTGTAAGTTTATTGTCCTTCCTTCCGGTCCCACTTCCGTGTTTATATATGTTTTACTGCAGGACAGAAAAACAAACATCAAGAATATTATTGCTTTATGCATAATACCTCCTTTAATTTAATAACCCAAACTAGTGGAAAAAGGTTCAAAATATCGACACGGGGGAGAACGGGCTGCCCAAATCTTACTGATTTAAACTAATTTCGTAGGTTTTATGGCGCAGAAAACAAGCCCGTTTGCCGCAGTTGTTTCTGGGGTCTATGTTCATTTTATGACCGGAGAAGTTCTAAAAGAGAAAATGGGCGAACATTCAATTATCGCTGGTGACTTGCTCGATGCAATCCTTGCGGCAATTGTGAAGGTCCTTAAGGATTGAAATAATTCTTTTCAATATCGCATTTTTTTCTTGAATTCTTAAGAGAGGTTTGATAAGATACTAAATGAAAGCATTATGTTTATCAATATCGATAGATTAATGACGGAGTAATATACTATGGATTCTGAAAATAAATACAAGATAATACAGGCTGATTGTCTAAAATATCTCAGAGAAGGTGCTATAACAAACGTTAATCTTTCCTTCGTTGATCCCCCTTTTAATCAAGGAAAAGATTACAGATACTTCGACGACACTCAACCCGAGGAAGAATATTGGAGTTGGCTTCAAGAAATCTTAAAGGAAACTTACAATATATCAACTGAAGGTGGAGCTATTTACTTTATGCAGAGGGAAAAAAACATAGAACATGTAATCAGAGCACTTAGAGCAGCAAATTGGGTATTCCAAAACCTGATTATTTGGAAAAAAATGACATCTGCAGTCCCATCTCGATATAGATATTCGAAACACCATCAGATTATTGTTTTTGCTACAAAAGGAAAGAAACCACGCGTATTTAACAGATTACGTATAGACCCACCTAAAGCACCCAATCATAAATATGAGCGGACAAACGGTATGTTTGTCACTGATGTTTGGGATGATATCAGAGAATTAACCTCTGGATATTTTGCTGGAGATGAGGCAATACGGAATAACAGAGGAGAAAGAGTTCACGCACAACAGTCACCGATCGCTCTTCTCTTGAGGATTATTTTGTCATCCACTAAGCAAGGGGATACAGTTTTTGATCCTTTTGCAGGTACAGGAGTCACCCTTGTTGTTGCTTCCCAGTTGAAAAGAAAGTCCATTGGAATCGAAATAGATCCCGAATATGTGGAGCTAATCAAAACCCGTCTAAAATCCTTGAGGCCTTCCGATAGTGTTCAAAGATATTTCAGTTACTATAGATATACACCTAATCTAAAAGAGATCTGGCAGACACTTTATTCTTCAGCTGTAACACAAATGCAGATTTTCAAGGATAAGCAAGGCTGAAAGTGGCTATTTTTGAACTACGACGTGATAAAGCTTTATTAGAAAATGCAATAAAGGAAGCATCAGATTTTATTGATATTGTATCATTCCAATTTACATCGGAAGATATTATCCAACTGCTTGTGAAAAAAGCCATTCAGGGTGTGAGGGTTAGAATTATTACGCTCCCTGAGGATAGTTATAGAGATGTATCAGAACGTAAAAAAATCACTGAGTTGTATAACCTTCTTACAAGCAAAGGCATTGAACTCTGAGGTGTACCCCATCGTTTGGACAGAAAAATGAGAAATTTAAGGTGTGAATC
>CAYMQB010000006.1:0-89596 GCA_964392665.1 uncultured bacterium
TCAGGGAAGGTGGGAGGACGGTAGGAGCCGGAGTAGTTACAAAAATTAACGAATAGGTGAATGATGCGAGAAATTATAACACTTGAATGCAAAGAATGCAAACACAGGAATTACACAACCACAAAAAACAAGAGAAAACACTCTGAAAGAGTAGAATATAAGAAATACTGTCCTTTTTGTAAAAAACATACGAAGCATAAGGAAACACGGTAGGTCTGTAGCTCTAACGGATAGAGCACCGGACTCCAAATCCGGGGGTTGGGGGTTCAAATCCTCCCAGGCCTGCCATAGAATAATGATGTATTGAAACACAAAAATTGGAGAAAGGTTTATTAGATGGCAAAAGTGATTCAGTTCATTAGAGAAGTAAGAATAGAACTCATAAAGGTTACTTGGCCCAAAAAGGAAGAACTCGTTGGTTCAACCACGGTAGTTCTGATAGTCTCGGTTATTCTTTCCGTTTTTCTATGGATTATAGACACAGTAATATACAAAATAATCGCATTTGTTCTTTCAAGGTAAAAATATGAAGAAATGGTACATAGTTCAGGTTTTTACTGGACAGGAAAAGAAAATTCAAAAACTGATAGAGGAAAAAATAGCTATTCAGGGAAAAGAAGAAGAGTTTGGCCACGTTTATATTCCAGTGGAGAATGTCGGGAGGATTAAAAATAGAGAAAAGGTTGTTACCGAAAGAAGGATTTATCCTGGATACATTGTAATTGAAATGGAACCTATGGATGAAAACTTTAGATTCATAAGGAACATAACTGGTGTTATGGACTTCCTTGGTAGGGATGATCCTCAGGCATTATCAGAAGAAGAAGCTCAGAAAATGGTCGAGATTATGGAGACGAAAATAAACAGGATTTCAAGAGAGATTCCATTCCAGAAAGGGGATTCCGTTAGAATAATCGATGGTCCATTCCTTGAGTTTAATGGAATGGTTGAAGATGTTTATCCGGATCGAGAAAAGGTTAAGGTCGTTGTTACGATTTTCGGAAGGCAAACACCGGTTGAATTGAATTTTTTGCAGCTTAAACTTCTGTGAAGATGAAGCAAGAACGGAAAGATAGAAATTACGAAAATAGGAGGAGTGTTGCAGTTACTAATTTCGCAATTACCAAATTTCAGCTGTATCATATCTTAATTTTTTGATGGAGGGTTTATGGCAAAGAAAGAAGTTGTGAGAAATATCAAGTTGCATGTTCCGGGTGGTGAAGCAACTCTTGCCCCTCCGGTTGGCCCTGCTCTTGGACAACATCTGCAGGATCCAATGAAGTTCTGTCGTCAATTCAATGAGAAGACAAAAGGAAAAGAAGGACTGATTATTCCCGTTGTAATCAGCGTATACAAGGACAAGACATTTTCGTTTATTACAAAGACACCACCTGCTTCGATACTCCTTAAAAGGGCTGCTTCTCTGGCAAAGGGTTCTCCGACTCCTAACAAGGAAAAGGTTGGTAGAGTTACGAAGGAACAGGTTAAAGAAATAGCGCAGCGGAAGATGGAAGACCTTAATGCTAATACAATCGAAGAAGCTATAAAAATCATAGAAGGGACTGCAAGAAGTATGGGGATTGTTGTAACCTAAATACCTGGAGAGAAAAACCAATGAAGTCCTACAAGAGAATCAAAGAGTTAAAAGAGAAATTGGAGAAAAAGGAATATGTTCTGGCTGAAGCGATATCGTTTGTAAAGGAAAACTCAAAAGTGAAATTCGATGAGACAGTTGAACTTACAATTAAATTAGGAATTGATCCGAGAAAATCGGACCAGATGGTCAGAGGAACCACTTTTTTACCGCATGGTACAGGCAAAAAGATAAAGATTCTTGTATTTGCGACGGAGGATATGGAAGAGGAAGCAAAAAAAGCTGGTGCAGATTATGTTGGCGGGGATGACTTGATCGAGAAAATCCAGAAAGGGTGGACGGATTTTGATTTAGCCATTAGTGTGCCGGAGTTCATGGCAAAAGTGGGGAAAATAGGTAAAATACTTGGTCCGAAAGGTTTAATGCCAAATCCAAAGGTAGGAACTGTTACGAAAAATATCCAGAAAGCGGTAGAAGATGCAAGAAAAGGAAGAGTGGAATTTAAGGTGGACAAGACAGCGAACCTTCATATGCCAATTGGAAAAGTATCGTTCAGCCTTGAGAAGATAGAGGAAAATGCACTAGAGGCACTGAGAGAGGTTGTTAGATTGAAGCCGGTAGCGTCAAAAGGAACTTACATAAAGAATGTTTATCTTTCTTCATCAATGGGACCTGGGATAAAGCTAAATGTGGGTGATGTTACCAAGGCTTTACGCTGATTAGTAGAAAATGAACACATAGGGGAGGAAATGGAAAGAGCAGCGATAAAAACAAAAAAACAAAGAGTTCTAAATCTGGAAGAAAAACTTAAAAAGGCAAAGGCATTCTACATTGTTGATTTTAACGGTCTTGGTGCTAATGATATGAATAGCTTAAGAAAGAAATTCAAGAGCGATAATTTTGAATATTTTGTAATCAAGAATACCATACTGAAACTTGCCAGTGAGAAACTTGGTTTTAATGAGGTCCTGGAAAATCTGACCGGACCAAATGCGATTTCAATTTCCTATGATGATGCTATTGGACCCGCGAAAGTTATCAATGAATATTATAAACAACATAAACTTCCAAAAGTCAAACTGTGCTACGTTGAAGGTCAGTGGTTGGCTGCGGATGGAGTTAGGAAAGTTGCCAACTTGCCATCAAAAGCTGTTCTTATTGGTCAAGTGTTGAATTTGTTTAATAGCCCGATAACGAGGTTTGTAAATGTTTTGAAGAATACATTGACGAATTTTGTTGTGGTTTTAGATGAGATAAGAGGAGCAAAAGAAAGTAAGCAGGAACCGCAGAAGGAAAAAATTAAAGAAGAGGTTAATACCCCGGAAGGGGAAAACTCTTCGGATACTAAAGAAAACAAACTTGAAAAGGAAACGGAAGAGTCAACCGAAGAACCAAAAGAAGAAGCAAGCAAGAAAAGAGAAGGAAAAGAAGACGGGGAAAATGCCACAGACGAAACAAAAAAATAAACTGGGCAAGGAAAAAGGAGGAAGGATGCCAAAAGTAAAAAAGGATGCAAAAAAAGAGGTGATGACTTTAATAGAAAGCATGACCGTTCTTGAACTTTCGGAGCTTGTAAAAGATTTGGAGAAAAAGTTTGATGTAAAAGCTCAAGCTCCTGTCATGCAGGTAGCGGCGGCTGCTGCAGATACTGGAGCAGAAGCAGTAGAAGAGCAAACGGAATTTGATGTCATTCTAAAAGAATTTGGTGACAAAAAAATACAGGTAATTAAGGAAGTCAGATCGATCACAGGACTTGGATTAAAGGAAGCGAAGGCACTTGTAGATGGTGCTCCTAAACCAGTAAAGGAGAAAATATCAAAAGAGGAAGCAGAAACAATAAAGAAACAACTTGAAGGTGTTGGAGCGACTATAACAGTAAAATAGAACTGATTTGCTGGATTCTTCGCATTAAAAACATATTGTGTATTAAAGCAGTGTTTGTAACCCATATGGTGAGAGTTCCATATGGTGTTGCACTGTAAAACCGCAAAATAAAGGAGTTTACCTTTGATTCCTAAAAGAAAGAGCTTTGCTAAGGTAGGTTCTTCACTTGATATTCCGAATTTAATTGGCCTTCAGCTAAATTCGTTCAATGATTTCCTGCAAGCCAAGGTCTCTCATGGTTCAAGAAAGACCAAAGGGTTGGAGGCTGTTTTTAGAGAAACTTATCCAATAGAAGATACTCATGGTCGTTACATTCTTGAGTACTTGAAATATTCCGTTGGAGAAACCAACTATACACCAGAAGAGGCAGTCGAGAAAGGTGTCAACTATGCAGCACCCCTGAAGGGCTTTTTTCGACTTGTAACAATGGGTAAGGAGAAGGAGATCGAAAAAGCTATAGAACAGGAGGTTTACCTTTGCGACCTTCCTGTGATGACTAGGACTGGAACATTTATTATCAATGGCGTTGAGAGAGTAGTCATAAGTCAGCTTCACCGCTCACCTGGTGCATATTTCTTTTCAACGGTTCACCCAACAGGAAAAAGGATATATATCGCACAAGTTTTACCCTACAGAGGTTCCTGGATTGAGTTCTCATTTGATACAAGAAATATCCTTTATGTAAACCTTAACAGGCGAAAAAAATTTCCCTTTACGATTCTCCTGAAAGCTCTTGGTTTTCAGGAGAATGAAGAGATAATCAAATGTTTTTTTCACACAAGAGTGGTTAAGGTTGGTGGAGAAGCGAATCTTGCGGAATCTCCTCTATTGGGAAAGTATGCTGCATCAGATGTTGTCAGTAGACTTTCAGGCGAGATCATTGCAGAAGCTGGCAGTAAAATTACACCATCTGTTCTCAATTCAATGTTCGTTTCAAAGATAAAGAAAGCTGAAATTGTGGATGTTGAAACTGATGATGCTATAGAATTGTTATCAACTACGCTTAAGAAGGACGGCGTAACCGGAGTGGACTTCGCACTGGAAAATATTTATTCGATTTTGAGAGGGACAAAACCTCCCAATGCTGAGAATGCGAAAAAATACCTTCTCAATACATATTTTTCCGAAGCAAAGTATAATATCGGTGAAGTTGGAAGGTACAAAATGGCAAGCAGGTTCGGCTATAGCATTAAGTCCCGACCGTTTACACTTACGAAAGATGATATCATCGATATAGTCAAGTACATATTCAAATTAACCGAGGGGGAAGGTTATCTTGATGATATTGACCATCTTGGAAACAGGAGGCTGAAAAGTGTTGGGGAATTACTGAACGATCAATTTAGAATTATTCTTACGAGGATGGGTCGTTCCACAAGAGAAAAGATGCTTCTAAGTGACAAAGGCGATTTGACCCCCAGCGACCTGATCAACGAGAGATACCTTTCGAGTTCGATAAGAAGCTTTTTTGCAACAAGTCAACTATCGCAGTTTATGGAACAAACAAATCCACTTTCAGAATTGACTCACAAAAGGAGACTTTCGGCGCTTGGTCCCGGAGGTTTAAAACGGGAAACAGCGAGTTTCGAAGTAAGGGATGTTCACTATAGCCATTATGGAAGAATTTGTCCGATCGAGACACCGGAGGGTCCTAACATTGGTTTAATCACTTCCCTTTCAACTTATGCGCAGATTAACAAATATGGTTTTATAACATCACCCTATATAAAGATTGAAAATGGAAAAGTTAAAAAGCAGATCGATCACTTAACCGCTGATGAAGAAGATAAGTATATAATTGCTCAAGCTAATACGCCAAGGAATCAAAAAGGTAAGATTAGTTCAAACGCAATTCTGTCAAGAAAAAGGGGAGATTTTCCAATTGTTTCACCGGTAGATATAGACTATATGGATGTTTCTCCAAAACAACTTGTAAGCACATCAGCATCTCTTATTCCTTTCTTAGAGCACGACGATGCAAATCGTGCACTGATGGGTTCCAATATGCAAAGACAGGCTGTTCCTCTGCTCATTCCAGAATCACCTATTGTAGGAACAGGAATGGAGTTCCGTGTTGCGGTAGATTCAGGAACAGTAGTTACTTCAAAAACAAATGGTATTGTCACGAAAGTAAGCTCGAACCTTGTAGAGATTGAACCAGTTAAAAAGAAAGGTGAAGTTGACATTTTCTCGAAGAATGTTTATGTGCTAAAGAAGTTCAAAAGAACAAATCAGAACTCATGTATTAACCAAAGACCTCTGGTAAAGGTTGGCGACTATGTACGCAAAAAGGAAGTAATTGCCGATGGGGCTGCGACAGAGAAGGGTGAACTTGCTCTTGGCACGAATTTCCTGGTCGCTTTTATGCCGTGGCGAGGGTACAATTTCGAAGATGCGATTATCGTATCCGAAAAAATGTTAAAAAACGACAAACTGACATCTATTCATATCGAGGAATTTGCAAGCGAGGTCAGGGAAACAAAATTGGGAGCGGAAGAACTAACGAGAGAAATTCCTAATGTCAGCGAGGAATCGGTTAAGAATCTTGATGAAAGCGGAATAGTGATGATAGGTGCGGAAGTAGAACCAGATGACATATTGGTTGGTAAGGTTACTCCCAAAGGTGAAACTGAACTCACACCTGAAGAGAAGCTATTGAGAGCAATTTTTAGAGAGAGAGCAGTTGAAGTAAGGGATACTTCCTTGAGAGTTCCACCTGGGGTTTCAGGTATTATAATAGATGTGAAAGTACTGAAGAAAAGATCAAAAAGGGACAAGATGGACTTGAAAGATACGCTTCTACTAAAAGAGTTAGAGAGAAAGGTAAGGGATGAAAAAAAAGAGCTTGCAAGAAAAAAAGATGCATATTTGATTGAACTACTGAATGGCAAAAAATGTTTGGCAACTCTCAAGAATAGGAGGGGCAAAACCATCTTTTTGAAAGGGAAAACATTCAACGAAGAAAGATTGCAGGAGCTTAACCTGAACGATTGTATATTTCCCGAAGATTCCGTTTACAACGAAGTTAATATTGCGGAGATCTATGAGAAGTATGAAGAGCGGATTGCCGAAATCGATAGAAACCATAAATTGAAAAAGGAGAATTTGTTCAGAGGGGACGAGTTACCTTATGGAGTTATTCAGAAGATAAAGGTTTTTGTTGCAGAAAGAAGGAGATTATCAACAGGGGACAAGCTTTCAGGGCGTCATGGAAACAAAGGTGTAATCGCAAAGATCGTGCCGGAAGAAGATATGCCTTATATGGAAGATGGAAGAACAGTCGAAATTATTCTCAATCCTCTGGGTGTTCCTTCAAGAATGAATCTGGGGCAAATTCTGGAAACTCATTTGGGTAGGGCGGCTGCTGCACTTGGTTATAAAGTAGCCAGTCCGATTTTCGAAGGTGCAACAATAGATGAGATAAAAGCAGAATTGAAGGCAGCGAAATACTCAGAAGATGGAAAAGCTTTGCTATATGATGGTTTTAGCGGTGAACCTTTCAAAAGTAAGATTACTGTCGGGTATGCTTATATGATGAAACTTTCTCATATGGTTGATGATAAGATTCATGCAAGAAGCAGTGGTCCATATTCATTGATTACACAACAACCGCTTGGAGGAAAGGCTCAGTTCGGAGGGCAGAGATTCGGAGAGATGGAAGTTTGGGCACTGGAGGCTTACGGGGCTGCATATTCGCTCCAGGAAGTGCTGACAGTGAAATCGGATGATGTTAGCGGAAGAACTCATCTATACGAAGCCATAATTAAGGGAGAGAATCCACCTGAACCTGGTTTGCCTGCATCCTTTAATGTTCTGATAAAGGAACTACAGGGATTGTGCCTTGATATTGAACTTGGAAAGGAAAAAGTCTAAGAGGGGGTGTATGAATTGTTAATTGGAATGCAGAGTAAAAATGTAACTCCCAAAGATTTTGATTATATAAAGATTAAATTAGCTTCCCCTGAAGTAATAAGAAGCTGGTCTTATGGTGAGGTGAAGAAACCCGAGACCATCAACTATAGAACGCAGAAGCCGGAAAAAGAGGGCCTCTTTTGCGAAAGAATTTTCGGACCAGTGAAGGATTTTGAATGCAGTTGTGGTAAGTACAAACATGTGAAGTACAGAGGAGTTGTTTGTGAAAGATGTGGAGTCGAGGTAGCACTTTCCAAAGTTAGACGTGAAAGAATGGGACACATTGAACTTGCCATACCAGTGGCTCACATTTGGTTTTATAAAACTATACCATCGCGAATAAGCTATTTGCTTGGAATATCTCCGAAAGTTGTGCAGAGGGTGCTCTATTATGAATCCTATGTGGTTATCGATCCACTTGACACACAACTGAACAAGGGTGATCTCTTGAGTGAAACGGAATATTCAAAATTATCTCTGGAGAATCCCGAAGGATTTACTGCAAAAATGGGTGCAGAAGGAATATACGACCTGCTTTGCGAATTGGATCTTGATGAAATTTCAGCGAAACTAAAAATGTACTTGAGAATCGAGAAATCCTCTACAAAGAAAAAATCGATAGTCAAACGGCTTAAAATTGTTGAAGCATTTCGTTTGTCAAAGAATAAACCCGAGTGGATGATTCTCAAGGTTTTACCAGTAATTCCGCCTGACTTGAGGCCACTTGTCCCTCTCGAAGGTGGAAGGTTTGCAACTTCCGATTTGAACGATCTTTACAGAAGGGTTATTACAAGAAACAATAGACTTAAGAATTTGATAGAAATAAAGGCTCCTGATATCATTCTTCGCAATGAAAAAAGGATGTTACAGGAAGCTGTCGATGCGCTTCTTGATAACACAAGAAGGTCAAGACCAATAAAAGGTAGAGGAAACAGACCGCTCAAGTCTTTATCGGATGCTTTGAAAGGAAAACAGGGAAGGTTTAGACAAAATCTTCTTGGCAAGAGAACAGATTACTCGGGAAGATCCGTTATTGTTGTGGATCCCACGCTCAAATTAGAACAATGTGGGCTTCCTAAGATAATGGCATTGGAACTATTTAAGCCTTTCATTATAAGAAAACTCGAGGAAAGAGGTTATGCGCAGAGTGTCAAGGGAGCAAAGAGATTGCTTTATAAGAAATCACCGGAGGTGTGGAATATATTAGAAGAGATTGTAACCGATCATCCCGTATTGTTGAACCGTGCACCGACACTGCACAGACTGGGCATACAGGCATTTAATCCTGTTTTAGTGGAAGGAAAAGCTATAAGGATACATCCGCTTGTCTGTGTTCCTTATAATGCAGACTTCGATGGAGATCAGATGGCTGTTCATATTCCTCTGTCCTATGAGGCTAGAGTAGAATCGGTGTTTTTAATGCTTTCATCGAATAATGTTCTTTCACCCGCCCATGGAAAACCGCTTGTTTCTCCTACCCAGGAAATTGTTGTTGGTTGTTATTACCTTACTAAGGAGAAGGACAATAGCAAAGGTGAGAACAAGGCTTTTTCTAATATCGCAGAAGTGCAGCTTGCAGTAGATAGCGGAGTAATAGAACTTCATTCAAAGATAAGATATAAGGTAGATAATAAAATTATTGAAACCACGGCAGGAAGGGTTATTTTTAACGAAATTATTCCAGCAGGTATGCCTTTTGTTAACAAGGTAATGGATAAGAATTCGCTTGGTGATCTTGTTGCAAAATGCTACTGGACTTTAGGTAACCGTAAAACTGTTGAATTTTTGGACGAACTTAAGGAATTGGGTTTTCAATATGCAACTTATTCCGGGTTAACTATCGGAATCGATGACATTATCACTCCACCCGAGAAAAAGAGCATCATTGACAGGGTGATGAAAGATATCGAGCAAGAACAGAAGAATTATGAAAAAGGTATCATTACGGATAGCGAAAGATATAATAGGATTATCGATGCGTGGACAGATGCCATTGAATCTGTAGAAAATGCTCTCCTGGTGCAGTTGAGTGAGCACAGGAAAGGTTTCAATCCGATATTTATGATGAGCAACTCTGGTGCAAAAGGTTCATCCGAGCAGGTTAGGCAACTTGGAGGGATGAGAGGTTTGATGACAAGGCCGCAGAAGAAGATAACGGGGCAGATTGGAGAAATCATCGAAACTCCTATTCTACATAATTTCAAGGAAGGTTTGACTGTTCTTGAATATTTCATTTCGACGCATGGTTCGAGAAAAGGTTTGACAGATACTGCATTGAAAACAGCAGAAGCAGGATATCTTACCCGAAGGCTTGTTGATGTTGCTCAAGATGTTATTATCACAGAAGAGGATTGCAATGCAGTGCTTGGTCTGGATATTACTGCATTGAAAGAAGGAGAGAAAATAATCGAACCGTTGAGCGACAGAATAGAAGGGAGATTTTCACTTGAAGATGTTATTCATCCGTTTACAAATGAGATTATCGTAAAAGCAAATGAGGAGATAGCGGCTGAAAAGGCAAAAGAAATAGAAAAGTCAGGAATCCAATCGCTTAAGATAAGGTCGGTTTTAACATGCGAAGCGAAAAGAGGATTATGTAGGAAGTGCTACGGGAGAAATCTCGCAACAGGGCAACTTGTAGAAATAGGCGAAGCTGTTGGAGTAATGGCAGCTCAGAGTATTGGAGAACCGGGGACTCAGTTAACTCTTAAAACTTTTCACATTGGAGGGACTGCAACTCGAATTACAGAGCAATCAGAAATCGAATCTACCACCAAAGGAAAAGTCAAGTATAAAGAAATAAGATATTGTGTGTCAGTGAATAATGAAATCGAAGTTCTTTCGAGAAATGGTTACATCCTTATTGAAGATAAGGTTATTAAGAAGAAAACGAGGATGAGGGTTCCTTACGGTGCCATACTTAAGGTGAAAGAAGGAGATGAGATTGAGGTAGGAGATGTTGTTTTCAGCATTGATCCTTACAGCACAGTCATCATTTCGGAAGACGGAGGAAAGATAAAATTTGTCGATATAGTCGAAAACGTCACAATGGTTGAGGAACTCGATTCAAGAACTCAAAGAAGACAGCAGGTAATTGTTGAATCTCGAGAAAGGGGAAAAACGTTCCATCCTCAAATCGATATTATTGACACGAAGAATAAGAGCAAAGCAAGTTATGCAATTCCAGTTGGTGCATATCTTCTCGTTAAAAGTGGTCAGAAGGCTTCACCTGGTGATTTGCTTGCAAAGATTCCAAAAGAAATAAGGAAGACAAGGGATATTACGGGAGGATTACCAAGGGTAGCGGAACTGTTTGAAGCTCGGATTCCTGGAAACGCTGCAATCATTTCCGAAATCGATGGTATGGTAAGTTTTGGACCGATAAAGCGAGGAGAAAGAACTATTCTTGTTCAGAGCGATACTGGTGACGAGAAAGAGTATAAGGTACCATATGGAAGGCATCTGATCGTTCATGAGGGAGAAAAGGTTAAGGCAGCCGACAAGTTATGTGATGGACCAATTAACCCCCACGATATCCTTGCTATTAAGGGAACCGTTGCTGCAATGGAGTATCTAAGAAATGAAATCCAGGAGGTTTATAGATTGCAGGGTGTTAAAATAGATGACAAGCACATTGGAGTTATCGTGAGGCAGATGCTTCAGAAAATCCTGATAGGGAGTCCTGGAAATACTGGTTTTATCGAAGAGGATATTGTCGAAAAATGGAGGGTTAACGAGGAGAATAAGAGAATAATTTCGGAGGGAGGAAAACCCGCAGTGTTTAAACCACTCTTGCTCGGAATTACAAAAGCAGCGATAAGCACAGAAAGTTTCATTTCGGCAGCTTCTTTTCAGGAAACGACAAGAGTTTTGACCGATGCGGCTGTGAGAGGTAAAAAGGATGACTTGCTAGGACTCAAGGAAAATGTTATTGTTGGAAATCTTATTCCAGCTGGGACGGGGATAAAGGAATATCTGGACATAAAACTTGTAGTTGATGAGAAGGATGAAGAAAATCCCGAAGACGAATTAGAAAAAGAGAAAACTCAAGAATCGGTATCAACAAAAAACGCAGAAGTACTGTAAGGAGGAATAATGCCAACGATTAACCAACTGATCAAAAAAGGAAGAAAAACGATATCTAAAAGAAACAAAACACCAGCTTTGGTGGGTTGCCCGCAAAGAAGAGGTGTTTGCACAAGAGTTTATACGACCACGCCAAAGAAACCTAACTCGGCATTGAGGAAAGTTGCAAGGGTGAGACTTACAAGCGGTTTTGAGGTTACATGTTACATACCCGGGGAGGGTCATAACCTTCAGGAACATTCAATAGTGCTTGTTCGTGGAGGAAGGGTAAAGGATTTACCGGGGGTAAGATATCACATTATTAGAGGTGTTCTTGACACGGGAGGCGTTGAAGGGAGGAAACAGAGTAGATCGCTATATGGAGCGAAAAAGGGAAAGAAGCAACAGATAAAAGAAACCTGATTATTTGTGGTCAATAGTAAACTATGAGGAGGTTTAATGCCGAGAAGAAGGAGACCTGAGAGAAGGAAGGTTTACCCGGATCCCCATTACAACAGTCTATTAGTCGCTGGAATGATAAACAATATTATGCAGAGCGGGAAGAAGAGCATTGCCGAGAAAATCGTGGAAGGTGCAATAGAAATAATAGGGGATAAAACAGGCAAAAAAGGTGTCCATATTCTGGAGAAGGCGATTCAGAATGTTATGCCAAAGGTTGAAGTGAGACCTAGAAGGGTAGGTGGAGCAACTTATCAGGTACCGATGGAAGTTAAACCCAGTCGAAAGACTACACTCGCTATTAGATGGATTGTAAAGGCGGCGGATGCAAGAGCAGGGCATTCCATGAAGGAGAAACTTGCAATGGAGTTAATCGACGCAAGCAACAATCAGGGCACAGCGATAAAAAAGAAAGAAGACACCCATAAAATGGCCGAAGCCAATAAAGCATTCGCGCATTTCAAGTGGTAAAGGTTGTTAATAGAACAAAGGGTAAAGATAATCGCAGGCAGTGCCTGCGATCTTTTAATGGAATACAAATAATGAAATATCCACTCAAGGACGTAAGAAATATTGGTATTATGGCTCACATTGATGCTGGAAAAACCACAACCACAGAAAGGTTTCTCTTCTATACGGGTAAGGTTCACAGAGTGGGAGAAGTTGATGAGGGTTCCGCAACAATGGATTGGATGGAACAGGAGAAGGAGAGAGGAATTACAATCACTTCCGCTGCGACCACGTGTGTATGGAATGGAACCCAAATCAATATAATAGATACACCAGGTCATGTCGATTTCACTGTGGAGGTAGAGAGATCGTTAATGGTTCTTGATGGGGCAATAATGATTTTCAGTGCTGTAGAAGGAGTGGAGCCTCAATCCGAGACGGTGTGGCGTCAGGCTGATAAGTACCGAATTCCAAGAATTTCCTTTATTAACAAAATGGATAGAATGGGTGCAGATTTTTCAAGGACAGTCAATATGATGGAGGAACGTTTGGGAGCCAATCCCGTACTCCTTCAAATTCCACTTGGAAAGGAGGAAAATTTCGAGGGAGTAATAGACCTAATAAAAATGAAAGCAGTAAAATGGTACGAAGAAAGATGGGGAATAAACCTGTATGAAGAAGATATTTCCAGAGAACATATTGCTCAAGCAGAGGAGTTTCATGAGTTATTAATCGAGAAGGTTTGTGACCTTGATGAATCCATTACCAGGAAATACCTTGAAGAAAAACCGATAGGTGAAGATGAAATTATTAAAGTGCTTAGAAAAGGTACGATAAATGACGCTATCCATCCCGTCCTATGTGGTTCTGCATTCAAGAATAAGGGAGTTCAGAAGCTACTTGATGCAGTTATTAGCTTTCTTCCATCGCCTTTGGACATTCCTGCAATTGAAGGTGTAAATCCTGTTTCCGGGAAGACAGAGAAACGGCTTCCAGAGGAAAGTGAACCTTTTTCCGCAGTGGTTTTTAAGATAGCAACAGATTTTCATGTTGGAAAACTAGTTTTTGTCAGAATATATTCTGGTGTTGTAGAGCAAGGAAAAGCTGTTTACAATTCGAATATCAAGAAACATGAACGTGTCAATCGAATCCTTCAAATGCATGCAAACAAGCGTTTACAGATACCTTCCGTTTCTTGCGGAAACATTGCAGCCTTTGTTGGATTAAAGGAATCAAGGACAGGTCACACACTCTCGACCTTAAAACACCCCATTCTTTTTAAAACGCCGACATTTCCAGAACCAGTAATTTCTATCGCCATAGAACCTCATTCACAGATGGACTCGGAGAAGTTGGGTTCCACATTGAGGACACTTAAGGATGAAGACCCAACATTTATTGTGAAATATAATGAAGAAACAGGGCAGACAATAATTTCGGGGATGGGAGAATTGCATCTTGAAGTTCTTCTAAATAGGATGATACGTGAATTTGGAGTCAAAGCAAATGTAGGCAATCCGCAGGTTGCTTACAAAGAGACGACCACAAGCAGTCAAATTGTTGAGGAGAAATTCGCCAAGCAAACTGGTGGGAGAGGTCAGTATGCTCATGTTAAGATACAGGTTGAACCTCTTGGTAAAGGTAAAGGGATTGTTTTCGAAAGCAAAATTGCGCAGGGGGTGATTCCAAAAGAATTCATAAGTTCAGTGAAAGCTGGAATTCTTGAAGCGGCAGAAAATGGCGTCATTGCGGGTTTCCCTGTAGTTGACGTTAAAGCCACGCTTCTGGATGGTTCATACCATCAAGTCGATTCATCCGACATTGCATTTAGAAGGGCCGGTTCCATTGCGTTTTATAAGGCAATGGAAAAAGATAATCCGAAATTACTTGAGCCTATTATGGAACTCGAGATAGTATCCCCTGAGTCCTATACAGGTGAAATTATTAAGGACATTCAATCAAGAAGAGCAAAAGTCCTTGGAATGGAACAGAGAGAGAAGAATAGAATAATCGAAGCTTTTGTACCTCTTTCAGAAATGTTTGGTTATGCTACTGCATTACGTTCCCTATCGCAAGGCAGAGCTGTTTATTCTATGCAATTTCATGGTTATGAAACTGTTTCAGAGGGACTTCAGACTACGATACTAAAGAAGATCAGAGGATACTGAAGTTTGGGGAAAGAACCTGCCGGAAAATTCTTGACAAGAAGACAATTTTATTATATGCTAATTTAACAAAGCTTGATATAGAAAGACCGCTCTAAGATGTCGTTTACCGTAGTGTTCTGATCATAAGACGAGAATGCGAAAGAGAATAAGAGAACGATTAAGGCATCAGTTGTAAATACATCATAATCAATTGGGGTTGATTGTATTTCAATCCCTTACAAGAAGGAGGTATTTTGATGAAGGTATTTGTCCTGACAATTCTATCTGTTATGCTCTTGGCAATAACACTTTTTTCACAAGATGAAGCCGTGATATCACATTACGGTACACTTAAAGTTGGGGGAGTTCTCCAAAGCACATTTACTTACAATTTGGATACGCTTGAGGTACAAACACAGTTTGCCGTGAGGAAGTCGATTTTCCTCTTCTGGGGTACAATCCTCCAGGATAATGTTAAATACTTCGTTAAAGGGGGAGGTATGACTTCACCCTACATAATTGAGACAAAACTGATGTTTGACAACTACATTCCGATGACAAGTATCGCCATAGGTCGTTACCTTCCAAATTTTACCTATTATATGTCTCGCAATTGTGCAATGTTGGATTTGATAGAGTATCCGTTGCTTGTTCAAGGCTATGCAATGTGGCAGCAAATTGGCGTTCAAACTACGACAACGACAGACTTTTTGAATTTTAGCTTGGGTATATTCAACGGATATCCAGCAAAATCTATAAGCGAAGACAATCATGCAAAGGACGTGCTGATTTCAGCTACGGTGAAACCACCAGTTGATTTCATTAAATTCTTCGGATATGGCTGGTTTGGAAATATGCTTATGGCAGATACTGTTGATCTTGCAAAGAATAGGATCGGTGGTGGTGCCATAGTGAATTACCCATTGAATGAACAGATGACTGTTTCACTCCAGGGAGAATATGTGATGGGAACGGATGAAGGTGTTGGTGTAAATGATCTGAAAAGCGCCGGTTATTATGGACAATTGTCTTTTAAAACAAATCCTCAGATAGAATTTCTCGGAAGATACGATGGTTTTGATTCAAACACCGGTGTTGACGGTAATGCAATAAGCTGGATTACCGGTGGAATGAACTACTTCATAGATGGTGAACATGCGAAAATTTCTCTAAACTACATCAAAAAACGAGAAGAAATAGGCGAGTATGAAAACGATCAGTTCGTAATGCAATTTCAGATTTTTTTCTAAGTTTTTTAAGCAGAATTTATGAGTTTATTTAAGTTGTCTAACAAGGTTCGCAGTTGTGATAATGAATCAGAGTAACTAAAGATGTTTGGTGGAGCGATAGGCTGGCAGGAAATAGGAATTGTTTTGCTTATAGTCTTGCTGCTTTTTGGTGCCAAAAAAATACCTGAAGTTATGCTTTCGTTTGGTAAAGGTATCAGTGCATTCAAGAAGGGAATGAAGGAAATTCAGTCCGAAATAAGCAAGAACGAGAAGAAAGAAGATGATAGGTAAGTAAAAAGAAACACATACTTAAATATAAAATAGTAGGCGAGATTTCAGCTTTAATGTTTGGAATGCAGCAAATTTTTTAATTGCAGTTTTTCTTTTAAGATAACCGGAGACTTATGTTTACTTGAGTCGAAGAATTTGAATTCAAAATAAAAGGGAAATAAAATGCTAAAAAGAATCAAGGGAAGAGTAATCAAACTGGGAGATAATGTTGATACCGATGTGATTTATCCTGGTAAGTATCTTCCCATCATAGATTCAGAGGAAATGGCACTACATGCACTTGAAGGACTTGACCCCGATTTCCCTGATAGGATCGGTAAGGGAGATATAATAGTAGCGGGAAAGAATTTTGGTTGTGGAAGCTCGAGAGAGCAGGCAGCAACATGTCTTAAATTTGCAGGAATTTCGGTCGTAATTGCCAAATCCTTTTCAAGAATTTTCTTCAGGAACGGGGTAAATCAAGGATTACCTGTCATAGTATCATCCACCGCGGTTGATAAAGTAAAAGACGGTGATGAAATCGAAGTCGATTTTGCAACAGGAGAATGCACATTGAGTAATAAAGAAACTATTAAGTTCAAAGAATTTCCCAATTTCATCTTCTCTATCCTTGATGCCGGTGGACTTGTCCCATACGTGAGAAGTAAAATCAAAACATAAAAATTCATCCCTCTTCTTGTCATTCTCAGTAGGCAATAGTTTATGGTTATGGAAGAATAGAGCTTGTAGACAAGCTAAAAGAAACGGAGAACTTTTTTTTGTGCAATATGGGGTTCGAAAACTTTATTGACAAAAAGGAATAAATTTGATATAAAGATGGAATGTAAATAGTCAGTAAACCCCGTCATTGCGAGCCTGCCGAAGGCAGGCGTGGCAATCTCATATTGAGAGAAAGGCAAGTATGGGATTGCTTCGCATGAGTCGAGCAAGCGCCGTGTAATAGGAAAATGTTTTGTGAATAATGATATTACACAGGGCAAGAAGTGGAACTCGCAATGACACGACTCACTGCTTATTTACTCTGAATTATGACGGAGTTCACTGATTATTTACGATGGAATATTTGTAGTGGAACCGAGTATATGTGACGAAAACAAAAATATTGTAAAAAGGAGGGTCTCCTATGTCAGTAAAGCTTGAGGGTAAGAATTTAACAATAGAAGATGTTGTCGTTGTAGCGAGAAATAACGAAAAGATAGACATTCCTGCAGTGGCAATGGAACGTGTGAAGAAGTGCAGGGCAATTGTCGAGGGAAAGATAAAAGAACACGCGATAATGTATGGTGTGACAACCGGGATAGGCGAACTATCGGAGGTAATTCTTCCACCAGAACAGATAGCAAAATTTCAGAGGTATCTTGTTTACAGCCATGCAGCGGGTTATGGTGAGCCATTGCCTGTCGAGGAAGTGAGGGCAGCAATGCTAAGCAGGACAAATGTATTGGTTCACGGCAACTCAGGTTGTAGACCTGTTGTTGTTGAGACTCTGAAAGAGATGCTGAATAAAGGTGTTACACCCGTAATGTGCGAGAAAGGTTCTGTGGGTGCTTCCGGAGACCTTTCACCAATGGCACAGATGGCGCTTGTTTTGATTGGGGAGGGTGAAGCATTTTATAAGGGTGAGAGGATGAGCGGTAAAAAAGCAATGGAAAAAGCAGGGATTCCAATCCTTGTATTTGAGGCAAGAGATGGACTTTCGACGATAAATGGTTCTAATGTAGTTGCGGGTAAAGGAAGTTTGGAAATATTCGATGCTGAACAGTGGTTAAAAACAAGTGAGATTACTGCAGCGATGACGCTCGAGGCATTGAATGCGAATATGCTTGCCTATGATGAGAGGATACATAAAGCAAGAGGTTATCCAGGAGCGATTACTTCAAGTGAAAATATAAGAAGGTTGGTAAAAGATAGCGAATTGTTGAAGAGGAAAGGAAAAAAGGTTCAAGACGCATATAGTTTAAGAAGCACACCTCAGGTAATAGGGTCGGCAAAGGACGCATTCAAATTCGCAAGAGAGATGTTTCTTATAGAACTGAACGGTGTTGGCGATAATCCTCTATTTTTCGAAGATGACGGAGGAACGGTTATTACAGGTGCAAATTTTCAGGGAACACCACTCGCATTTGGACTGGAATTAGTTGGAATTGCAATTACAACAGTGTGTGCTCTCTCGGAGAGGAGAACGAACAGATTGATGAATCCGCACCTTAGCATGGGTTTACCTGCATTTCTCACGAAGGGTGCGGGAATGTTTTCCGGTTTAATGCTATCTCAGTATACCGCAGGTTCACTTGTCTGTGAAAACAGGGTCCTGAGTAATCCTGCTGCAACTGGCTCTATTCCAGCAGCAGCAGACCAGGAAGATTTTGTAAGTATGGGAATGACAACCGCAATAAAAACAAGACAAATCATAGAGAATGCAAATGCGGTTGTTGCAATAGAACTTATGGCTGGTGCACAGGCACTCGATTTCAGGAAACCCATAAAACCCGGGAAAGGTGTCCAAGTTGCATATGATATAATTAGAAAATATGTGGAGCATCTTGAAGAGGACAGACCAATTTATGACGATATAAACAAACTTGCCAAGGTGGTAAAATCAGGTGAAATACTTGAAGAAGTAGAGAGGGCGATTGGTAGACTTAAGTAGCGAGTAACAAAAGCCCCTTTGTTGCAAAATCTGTCATTCCAAGCAGTACATTAAGTTCCCTCTGTCAAGAGGGGATTTAGGGGTGTGTTAGAAGACATTCGCTTCATTCTCTGTTTTTTTGTTTGTCATTGCGAGTATTTTTTCATAATTTCTGCCGAAGCAATTTCATATTTACCTTACCTCTTTCCTCTCCCTCAAAGGGAGAGGAAGTATTAGGAATAGACCCTTCGTCATAGGAGATTACCATCCTTCGTGGGATTTATCCTTGAGCGAAACGAAGGACTCAGGACAGGCTTAACTTCGTTTCGGAGCTCGCAATGACAGGATTAACTGAGTATTTATTAATGGGGTGTATATCTGTAAAAAACTTCTTGACAATCATTCCCTTTTCCTTATAATACGAACTAGTAATTATGAAACGAGATTCACTGGGACAACTTGAAGAAGCACAAGAGATTAAGCTTTGGCAAAGGGATGAGTCAACTCGTTATTTATGTTTGCGATGTACTACATTTTGTGTAGCTTTATGCGAACGAAATGAAAAAAGATAAACCAACATATAATTATATTTCCAACTATCTGATTAAAGTTCAGTCGAAAGGTAGATACACAATATCTTTTGAAGAATTACGAAATGAATTTGATGTATCTAAAAAGGCTTTACTTCAAAATATTTTTCGCTTAAAAAGTAAGAATCAAGTTGCTCAAGTCCGAAAGAAGTTTTATGTTATCATACCACCACAATACTCAGATAAGGGAATGGTTCCTCCTACCATCTTCATAGATGATATGATGAAGCATCTTAATAAAGATTACTACGTAGGACTTCTTTCTGCGGCAGCTTTACATGGTGCAAGCCATCAACAACCAATGGAATTTCAGGTGGTGACCCAAAAACCCGCTTTGCGAAAAATCAAGAATCAAAAGCTCCTTATCGTTTTTTTTACAAAAGGAGCTTGGAACAAGGATCAAATAACCGAAAAGAAAACCGAAGCAGGTTATCTTAATGTTTCAACACCTGAATTGACAGCTTTTGATCTGGTTTATTACAATAAAAATATTGGTGGACTTAACCGTATCATCCCAATTCTTGAAGATTTGTCAGAAGAGATAAAACCATCATTGCTCACAAAAATAGCATGTAGCCAGAAGTCACCCACAATACAACGACTTGGTTATCTATTGGATGTAATAAAGAATACAAGTCTTTCTAACTCCCTTTTTAAGGCAATAGAAAAGACAAAAATGAAAAAAGTACCGTTATCTCTTGTTCATAAGGATAGAACAGGAAATGTTAATGAGCGCTGGAAGTTAATAATTAACACTGAACTTGATTTTAGATGATACCAAGACGATACATCGAAGAATGGAAAGAATTTTCGTCGTGGACGGAAAACACACAGGTGGAGCAAGACCTCGTTATTGAAAAAGCATTAATCCAGTTATTTTCTGATCCATTCTTAAGAGAGCGATTGGCATTCAGGGGAGGAACAGCCTTACACAAGATCTTTCTTAAACCTCAAGTCAGGTATTCAGAAGATATTGACCTTGTACAAATTAAACCCGAATCAATTAAAGACACATTGTCTACTATTCGAAAGCAATTTGGATTTCTTGGCAAACCGACGATTAAGCAAAAAGCTAACAACAACACATTAATTTACAGGTTTGACTCTGAAATACCTCCTGTGATTAATCTTCGATTAAAAATTGAGATCAATTGTCGAGAGCATTTCTCTGTACTAGGGTACAAAGAAATTGAACATCAAGTAGAGAATACTTGGGCAAAAGGTTACTGCAAAATTATGTCATTTGAACCAGAAGAATTACTTGGAACAAAAATTCGTGCCCTTTACCAACGGAAAAAAGGGCGGGACTTATTCGATATTCATTATGCCATAACCAATTTGCGTCTGGAATTCGCTAAAATCATTAAGTGCTACAAAGAATATATGGCTTTTTCAGTGGGTAATCCTCCAACACGGAAACAATTTCTTCAAAATATGAAAGAAAAGCTGGATGACCCGGACTTTCGTGGGGACATCTATGCACTGTTACGTCCGGACGTAGAATATGATCAGGAAGAAGCCTTTAAATTAATACGAACTGAATTAATAGAAAAAATCTAGAGAAGAACTCTAAAAATACAACCAGCAAGTGAAAAAGGACTGATAAAGTTTTATAAAAAGGAAAACATATCACATATGCTTTTTGCTTTCCCCGTTGGATTTTTACTCCGTTGCGCTTCATTCATTTTCTGTTTTTTTGTTTGTCATTGCGGGTAATTTTTCATAATTTCTGCCGAAGCAATCTCATATTTACCTTACCTCTTTCCTCTCCCTCAAAGGGAGAGGAAGTATTAGGAGTAGTACCATTTTCTGTTACCTGCCTTATCATAAGTATATTTATTCGTTTTGTTATAGATACTTCTCGGATATTTTGCTTCCGTTACTCTCCGCAAATCATCGTATTTGTATGCAATGGTTCCTGTTATTGGTGCGACTGGACCAGACCTTGTTAATTTGAAAATAAGAGTATCCCTGTCTCCTATTTCATTGTATTTGTAATCAGATTTGAATAATTGATTGTTTCCGGAGGAATCCGTTACAATATCTATGAACTTCCTCGATGTCAGTTTATACTGCTCTTTAACACCATTTGGATACTCGAGCTTTTTCAACTGTCCCGTGTCCCAGTAATTATCTATAGACATAAGACATGCGACCGAAGACATAAGACTTTCTTCAGAAGAAAGAAATTGAGAAACTCGAAAATTATTATTTTCCATTTTTAAATCTTTTTTTTCTATCTTCGAAAATGTATCACCAAAAAGAAAAGATTTCAAGAAAAATCTTTCCCTACTTTGTGTTATTCACTTATTCGCATAAGCGAAGAATGTGAACTTATAAAATTATGCAATTCTTTTGCTGTTTTACTGAGAATTTAGTTTATTTTTGTTTGTTGAAATCCGCCCGTTTTCTCCCCTTTACTGCTGAAATTATCAACCCTACAGCAAATCCAATCAATCCCCAACCGACTGCATTTGTAAAGATAACCTTGGGATTTCTTATCCAATGAATTATGTCATAGCCAATCACACCGTCTGACCTTAGTGAAACAGGAAAGATTTTTGTAAGTACACTTGGCCAATTTGCTAAGTAAAAGGAAGCTTCCATAACAAATGACGCGAGCTTGCTCATTCCAGCTTGGAGAAATAGCCATATCATTAGCATAGCGTATTGGAAAGGAAATGCAAGGACGAAAAAAAGGAAAGAAGACGTTGCTAGAATTCGTAATGTTTTCTTCGTCTCTACCTCATTTTTCTGGTTTTAGTTTGACAAAGTTTTTTTTGTTGCTCGTTTTTTATTGCCTTTGTTGCCATGTTAATCTTATGCATAAATGAAGAAACAGGCGATTCACCAAAAGAGGAATTTCTAGGAGAATTTTTCAAAGATGATGACCGTTTAATACTTTCTTCAACTCCTTTATCTCCTTTGATAGACTATCCTCCTTCTTCGTAGCTCCGTTAACCTCAAATGCCCTGTGCGCATTCTTCAAAAACTCATCCCGCCAGTTGTATAATTGATTCTGATGAATCTCGTACTTTGTGCAAATCTCTCCTGTCTTCTGTGTCCTCAAATACTCCAAAAGTACCTTCGTTTTGTCCCTCGAACTCCATTCCCTCCGTCCCATCTACTCCTCCTTCCTTTTGACAAGATTGCACTAACTTTTGCCTCTTGTCAACGGGGAGCAGTATAACCCATCCATGGTGAAGTCCAATCATCGTGTGTCCAACTATCACAATATATTATTCCTGAATTCAACACCACTTTGGCGCCTCCATTAACAAAGTATTCCAATATAGAGTAGTTGGTTGTTCTGACATGCAAATATCCCCGATCAGTGTAACACTAATTAAAATATAAGAGCTTTATTTCCTTGCAATCTACCGGATCATTTGGGTTATCTGATTCACATATTACAGTCACAGGTATCACTCCTCCAGCGGATATGTAAACATGTTGCGGAAGGTTATCGGTACATGTTATATAAGAATGAATTTTGATCGAGGTGAAAAGAACAAAAATAAATATTAACAATATCTTTCTGTAAGGATTCAATAATTTCAGTATTTCTTCTTTTTTTTATACCAAAAAAAATATTTATATTTGTCAAGAGAAATCGTGTTTTTATTTTCTTATAAAAATGTACACCATTGGTTAAATTCTACACCCGCTCGATGTATTGACCAGTACGGGTGTCAATTTTTATTACATCTCCAACATTGATAAACAGAGGCACGTTTGCTTTCAAACCTGTTTCCATTTTGGCAGGTTTTGTGCCGGATGAAACGGTGTTTCCTTTATGTCCTGGTTCAGTTTCGGTTACGATAAGTTCGACAAAAATTGGGGGTTCAACCCCTACAGGATTTTCATCGGCAAAAAGACAGGTAACATCTATACCTTCTTTTAAGTATGAACCTTTATTAAGTAATAATTTGCTACTGACGGGAACCTGTTCGTAAGAATGTTTATCCATGAAATAAAAGATGTTGCCGTCGCTGTAAAGGTACTGATAAATCTTTCTCTCAATTCGAACAATATCGATTGAAGATCCAGCTCTAAGGGTATCTTCCAATACCTGCCCAGTTTGAATGTTTTTCAGTTTCAATCTTACAAAGGCGCCGCCTTTTCCAGGCTTTACATGCTGGAATTCAATGATTGAATAGATAGTTTGCTTGTAACGGATGTTAATCCCTTTTCTTATATCCGATGTTGTTGCCACGATAATCAGAGTTCCAATAGTCTTTGTTTTGGTGATTTTGTTAAGATATTTATTTTATTACGATAAACTGCAATGTCATCTTCAATCCTTACTCCACCCCAGTTGGGTAAGTAAATACCCGGTTCAATAGTGAAGACCATTCCCGGGACGACTTTCTCTTTACTTCTATGGGAAAGTCCGGGGGCTTCATGCACTTCAAGCCCTATACCGTGTCCAAGTCCGTGACCAAAATTCTCACCGTAGCCTGCTTCATCAATAATGTTTCTTGCAATTCCGTCAATATCACTTAGCTTTATTCCAACTTTGATTGCATTAATTGCTGAAATCTGAGCCTTCAAAACAAGCTTATATATGTTTTTTTGTTTTTTGCTTGCTTTCCCTATTACCACTGTTCTTGTCATATCAGAAACGTAACCACCGTATGTTGCGCCAAAATCAAAAAGGAAGAAATCGCCTTTTTTTATTTTTCTCATACCGGGCTGCCCATGTGGGAGCGAAGTATTTACTGAAGTTATCGCAATCGTGGGAAATGGGTGGGCGGTAGAACCGTTTTTCCTAAGTATATACTCAAATTCAGATGCAATGTCGATTTCCCTTACACCTATTTTGATAGACTTGAGAATTTCTGACAATGAAAGGTCTCCAATTTCGGCAGCCTTCGTAATTTTTTTTATCTCCAGAGGAGTTTTAATCATACGGAATTTTTCTATAACACTACTTGTTGGAACAAGATTTCTTCCTGGCAAGCTTTTTCTGATTTTCCTATAGGATGAATAAAGGAGATTGTCTGACTCAAATGCAACTTTTTTTGATTTCTGTATTAATTGTTTTAAGTAGAATGATAGCTGTTTCTTAATTGTTATAATTTCAAAACCCGATGTCTGTTTCTCTGTTTGTTCGGTGAACCTTGAATCCGTTATGATGTATCTCTTTCTCTTCGAAAGAAGAACAACTGCCCAATCACCTGAAAAACCACTCAGATAACGAATATTCTTTAAATTTGTTATCAGGAAGTAGTTGGTTTTCTCGGGTAGGTACTTGAAGATGTTTATGTTTTTCACTTCTGAAATTTGTTCAACCAGTCTTGAAAATTGTCAAGATTCTTAGATTGTTCGGAGTTGTCTGTTTTAGTTTCTTCCTCGTCGGGATTCTCTGGAATTTGTTTCTCTTCTTTGTTTTTGGGTGAAGCTTCAGTTTGTGTCTGCTTTTGCAGCTCTGTAAGTTTAGTCTTGAGTTTTTCGTTATTCGGATTATTGATGAGTAATTCTTTGTATATATTAATTGCCTCTTCTTTGAAACCCTGACTCAAGTAGATTTCCGCGAGTGTTTCAGTTGCAGCAGGTTTTTTGGTTTTTTCCTCATCTTTTTTTGTTGTTTCATCAGGTACTTCAGGTTCTGTTTCAGGTGGATGAAATTCCTCTTTTACTTGTTCCTGTTCCGAAGGTTTTTGCTCTGTAAATTTTTCTTCCTCAACGTCTAACTTGGTTTCTTCGAAAAGGGAAGATATTCCTTCAATTTGCTCTTCTGATTTTACTTGTTGTTCCTGGGTCGGCTGTTCTGTCTCTATTGGTTGTTTCTCTTCTAGCGCTTCTTCTTCTGCAGGTTTTTCGAGCTGTTCCTGTGGTTCTTCGGTGTGCGTTTCCTGTATTTTAGGTTGCTCTTCCCAAGGCGGTTTGAAATCTTGCTTTGTTTCTGTTTCTGTTTCTTCTGTTTTCTCCTCAGAGGTTTCCACGGAGGGTTCCACCAAGGGTTCTAAAGAGGGGAGTTGCGGTTCGGGAGGCGCTGCGGTTTCCGAATGTGTATCTTCCTGTGGTTCTTGAAAAATATCTTCAATACTTGGACCTTCGGTCTCTTGCTCTTTTTCTTCTTCCGCGACTTCTTCTTGCTTTTCATCTTCCTTTTGCTTGGGTATACTCTGAAATGTATCGAATTGCTGTGAATCTTGTGTCATTTCCCCTGTGAGATTTTTAAGTGACTCTACTTCCCTCGTGAAATTTTCGTTGAGAGGGTCAAGCTCCAGAAGCTTCTTATAAATATCGTAAGCATCCTCGAACTGGTTAAGATTCTTATATGTCTCACCAAGTTTTTCAAGGGCTACTATGTTCTGGGAATCTATTTCTACAGCTTTGCCAAATTCGACCTTTGCAAGTTCATACATCCTTTTATCAAGATAACACTTGCCAAGCACAATTCTAGCACTTGCATAGCTGGGATGAATCTCCAGCCCTTTCTGTAGTATTTCAATAGCCTCATCTATCATATTATTCTTTCTATATGCGTTGGCAAGAGGCGAAAAAACTAAAGACTTTGGGTCTTTTGCCAATCTCTCGCTAAGTTTTTCTATTTCTGGTGGCAATCCTTCACTATTTATAGCCAATTTTTACCTCCTGATTTTCAATTCAGAATAACATACTACAGAGTTCACAGAGCCACTGAAAAACCACATTCTCTTTCACTATCCAATCATACCCTTAGCTCTCTTTGGTTAAGTATTTTCTTGATTATAATTGCATATTTAGATAGGATTGTCAAGTGAAAAATAACTTTTTAAAGAGTTCGTTAGATTTTACTTGACAAGAATCGCATTCTTTGGTATACTTTGTAAATAAATTAGTGAAAGGAGGTGTTTTTTCTATGAAAAGAATGCTCACGATAACGGTAGTTGCTATAGTTCTCATTTCATTTCTTGGTTTGATTGGTTGCGGACCGAAATATGCATCCAAAGAAACCCTTGATCAATTGGAGGAAGCAAAGAGTGCATGCGAATCTGTAAAGTCAGAGGTTAAATCACTGGAGAAGCAGATCGAAGATCTCCAAAATGAGAAAGCAGCAAAGGAAGCAAAAGTAGCAGAGCTCGAAAAGAGGCTCGAGGAACTAAAGGGCGAATAGTAAGATTAGAATGAAAGGAGTTGAACTGAGATGAAAACCAAAGTATTATTGGTCGTGCTTTTATCTCTTTTTCTTCTTGTAACATATTCATTGTCGATGGCACAGGAAAAGATTAAAGAAGAAGAGGCTCTTGCAATGATCGAAGAGTATAAAGCATGTGTGGAAGAGTACGGTGCAAAGGTTGATGAACTTAAAGTTCAAGTAGATCCATTGATGGATGCAGTCGCAAAGCTTGATAACAGGATTTCGGAGCTTGAGGCTGAGATAGCCAAGTATACTGAGAAAGAAGATAGTGACTACTATGTTGTTAAGGTAGGTGACTGGCTCAGCAAACTTGCAGAATACCCCGAAGTTTATGGACATGGAAATTATGCTCAATGGCAGAGGATTTACAAGGCAAACAAAAACATGATTAAGAACCCAGACCTTATTTATCCGGGTTGGAAACTCGCGATTCCAAGACCATAAATTAGTATTTTTGCCAGGCAGTCAAGGTTTTCACTAGTTTGACTGCCTGGCTTTTTTAGTAAATTAATATTGAACCATTTCCCTTAACATTGAAAGAAAGTCTTTGATATAATGGAGAAAACGTACATAGTGAAAGGCTTTCCACCCATTCATTTGCTCGGAAGCAATAACTCGAATTTAAAAGTATTGCAGAATCTCTTCGGGGGGAAAATAATAGTTAGAGGTGAAAACCTAAAATTGATTGGCAAGAGCAGCGATGTTAAGGAGTTTGGCAAAGGGATTGAAATTCTGTTTTCAAGAGCGAAGCAGGGAGAGCTTTTGGATGAAGTTACGATAATTTCTGTTTTCAGGGACGAAGTGGGGACACAGGACAGAGTTGAAAAGGCAAACTCAATAAAGACACCAAAGAAAACAATCCGAGCAAAAACAAGGGGACAGGAGAAATATGTCAAAGCAATTGAGGAAATGGATATTGTGGTCTGTATTGGTCCTTCAGGAACGGGTAAGACCTATTTAGCTGTTGCAAAGGCTGTGGAGACTCTTGTGCAAAAAAAATACGAAAGGATCGTTTTGGTAAGGCCTGCCGTGGAAGCAGGGGAAAGTCTTGGATTTCTTCCCGGTGACTATAGAGAAAAGATTGATCCCTATTTAAGACCACTTTATGATTCCTTGATTGATATGGTTTCTAGGGAAAAACTAACACATCTTTACGATACTCAAACAGTTGAAGTTGCTCCATTGGCATTTATGAGAGGGAGAACGCTTAACGATGCGTTCATAATTCTCGATGAAGCACAAAATACGACAAGTGTGCAGATGAAAATGTTTCTTACAAGACTTGGCAACGGTTCAAAGGCGGTTGTTACCGGGGATATCACTCAAATTGACCTTGCCGGGAAAGAGGCATCGGGTCTTGTTAAAATTCAGAAGATATTAGAGAATGTTGAAGGTGTGAAATTCATTTATCTCACAAAGAGAGATGTTGTGAGAAGAAGACTTGTTCAAAAAATAGTCGAAGCTTATGAGGAATATACAGCTGAAAAATAAAAGTGATATAAGGCAGATTTTAAGAAGAGTATTGTCGAGACCAGATATTGCTTTTTTGAAGTTTGCTATAATCCTGGTTTTTCTTAACATTATTTATCCGAAATTAGGTGATGTCAATTTTCCTGTTCAGGTTGGGGACATAGCACAGCAAGACGTTGTTGCACCATTTACTTTTCCGACGAAGAAAGCTTCACTTGAATTGGGATTAGAAAGAAAAAAGGCAGTAGAAAGCGTTTTGCCTGTTGCTGATTATGATGAAGATAAAACCAGTCGGATGAAGCACAATATCGAAATGTTCCTAGAAGTAATTTATGGTGTGGAAGAAGGAAAACTTGAAGCAAGGAAGGAAAAGCTGAACATTCTTGGTTTTCAATTCTCGAAAGGAACGATTTCTTTGTTGCTTAAGAAGGGCATCCGAGATAAGAAAGATAAACTTGAAAGCATACTATTGACTCCTGTAATAAACGGGATAATTTATGACAAAAGTAAGATCCCATATATGAAAGTGAAGAGAATTTCTGTGAGGAAAGCAGATGGTGAAGTTATATATTCACCGAAGGATTTCTTTAGTATTTCCGAAGCCAGGAACGAAGTTAAAAACAGAGCATTTTCAACTGTAAAAAAGAGCGAAGATATCATCAAAGCAATGGATGAGCTTACGGCACAATTTTACATGACGAATCTTCAAATAAATATAGAAGAAACAGAAAAGAGAAGAAAGGAAGCTAGTGCTTCGGTTTCTGAGACTAAGGGCTTGGTTTTGAAAGGTGAGATGATTGTTAGAGCTCATGATCAGATTACCGAAGATACTGTACTAAAGCTGAATTCGCTAAATGGAATTCTGGGAAGGAAAAGAAGTTTGATGGAAAGGATATTGCTGCGGATTGGCTTAAACACTATTGTAATAATTTTGTTTTTCTTCATGTACTTTTTTGTTTACAGGTATAAAAGAAAACTCTGGGAAGAAAGTGAGAAACTGCTAATTATAGAAATCGTAATCATTGTCTTCCTATATCTTGTATCTTTTCTTTTCCGTTTGGAACATATTTTTTTATTCCTAATTCCAATTTCATTTATCGCAATTGTAGTTGCGATGCTTTACGGTGAAGTCTTGAGTATTATAGTTTCCATTATTCTTGCGAGTTTAATTGCCGTATTTTCAGGAATGAGGTTTCCAGTTTTTATTTTCCTCTTATTCAGTAGTTTTGCCGGAATTTTAGGAGTAAAAAGTATTAAAAGAAGATCACAGTTATATAAAACCTTGATATTTGTCTCAGCAGTGAATATTCTGTTGGCTTTTGGTCTTGAATCTTTTAGCAGAAATACAATTCAGAATATTCTCTTTGGTTCTTCTTTCGGATTCATTAGTGCCGTTGCTTCCATATTTCTACTAATTGGGCTACTGCCCGTTTTTGAGAGACTTAGCGAGAGTACGACCAATATAACACTTTTTGAATGGTCTGACCTTAATTCTGCAATTTTGAAAAAACTGTCTATTACGGCACCTGGAACCTATAACCACAGTATTGTTGTTGGAAATCTTGCCGAAGCCGCGGCTGAAGCTATAGACGCCAATTCGATATTGACAAGAGTTGCAGCATATTATCATGACATAGGTAAAATGGTTAAACCCGAGTATTTCATCGAAAATCAGATGGGACGAAAAAATCCTCATGCCAAGTTAAAACCCCGGCTTAGCTGCATCATCCTGATATCGCATGTTAAAGAAGGAGTTGAAATTGCGCGAAAAGCAGGATTACCAAAGGAAATAATAAGAGTAATTAGAGAGCATCATGGAACCTCCTTAATTATTCCTTTCTTTGAAAAGGCGAAGAAACAAAAACAGGAAGAGAAGGTTGATGAGAATGCCTTCAGATATCCTGGTCCTTTACCATCGACAAAAGAATCCGGAATAGTAATGCTTGCGGATTCGGTTGAAGCAGCATCCAGAAGCGTTGAAGATCCAAATGCCAGAAAAATAAAGTCTCTTATAAGTGATATAGTTGAAGAACGCTTTAGAACGGGGCAGTTGAATGAATCTCAACTAACTCTTGTAGAACTAACAAAAATCGGTGCAAGTTTTTTGCCTATTTTAGTAGGTATGCACCACCTGAGGACTGAATATCCTAAGAAGGAATCACAAGCCAAAAATCTTAAAACAACAGGCAACCGGTAAATAGCAAAACATTTATCATTATTTGGAAGTATAGAAAGTTATATACTATAAGGTTGGATTCAAAGATAATAAGGAACACCGATCCGAAAGAAAAGAGAATTTGTCTGAAGTCATGATAACTTTCGATAACCTTACAAAAGAAAAGATTGATACAAAAAGTCTTAGAAAGTTGGCAAAAACGATATTTATTCGGGAAGGGGTTGGTGTTTCTGAAAAAATATGTTGTGTATTTACCAATGATAAATACATTAAAAGACTGAATCGACAATACCGGAATAGGGATTATCCGACAGATGTCCTTGCCTTTTCCTTTGTAGAAGGAGTGGGGGCTGATTTTAGGAATAATCAATTAGGTGACATTTATATTTCCACTGATACTGCGAAGGAAAATGCGAAAAGGTTTGCAGTTACCTTTTCTTACGAAATAAAACTTCTTTTCATTCATGGTTTGCTCCATCTTCTCAATTACGATGATAACGAGGAGCTGGGAAAGAAAAAAATGGAACAGGAAGAAAGATACTATATTTCTTTAATCGAAGAGAAGGATTCTTAACATGTTTAGACTTGTATCTTTAATTTTCGTTTGTTTTATTCTTCTTTTACTATCCGCATTCTTTTCGTCATCGGAAACTGCACTTTTTTCGATGAGTGAGTCGGAGATAATGGGAATAAAGACTTCGAACAGACGGCGCAAATCAGTATTTCATATGCTAATGTTTCTTCCACAAAATCTTCTTACGACCATTCTATTGTCCAACACTTTAGTGAATGTTACTTTTTCTTTTTTGTTCACGCTGCTATTCCTCGAATTTATACCCAGATACCATTTTGATGTTCGGCTTAGTATGCTAATAGATACGATTCTTATAACTTCATTTCTATTGATTTTCGGGGAATTTACACCGAAATTCTACTCTCTTAGAAAGTATAAGAAAGTGTCAAGCGTCAGTGCCTCTTTGCTTTTCTACTTTGTTTTAATACTAAAGCCCATAGTGTTCTTGCTAAATATAGCAAGCGAGTGGATAATAAAACTGACCGGATCTAAAATAAATGAGCAAATTTCTTTTAGTGAATTGGAAACTCTATTTGAGATAAGTGAAAATACGGGAGTTATTAAGGATAGAGAGAAGGAAATCATCAAATCTCTTTTTACGTTGAGCGAAGCTCGAGTGTCAGACATAATGCTTCCTCGAGTGAAGGTGTTTTCCATTAGTGAAGATGCAAAGATCGGAAAGGTGTATAAACTCCTTAAGAAAAAGCCATATTCCCGTATTCCTGTATATTCAAAAAACAAGGAAAAAATAATTGGACTCCTATACTTAAAGGATATTCTCATACATAGAGAGCAAAAAAACAGACAAGTAAAATCGATTCTAAGAAGCGCATTATTCGTACCTATGGAGATGAAATTGAAAGACCTATTCTGTGAATTTAGAAAAAAGAGAGTTCATTTTGCCATTGTGGTCAATGAATTTGGTGGAACTGAAGGTGTTGTTACGGTAAGTGACATATTGGAGGAGATTGTTGGTACCATAAAAGATGAGTATCATAGACTGAGTAGTCCGAGGTACAGATATGTTTCAAAGAACGAAATAATTGTTGATGGTGAACTTAAAATCGATGAATTTCCAAAAGGTTTTTACAGTCAACTTCCACACGGAGACTATGAGACAATAAGTGGATTCATCCTGTCGAGTATGGGAAAAGTTCCTACGGAGGATATGTCTTTTGTTTACGAACATTTAGTTTTTACTATTGTGAAGTTAAATGGAAGGAAATTAGAGAAAATTCTTGTAAGCAGGAGCGAAGAGTAGTTGATTTATATTATTATTTTATGTGCTTGTCTTCTGTTCATTATTTTCTTCACTTCTTCTGAGATAGCATTGATTTCCGCAAGTCCCATAAAGATTCGGCATCTGGCAAAATCAGGGAATAGAAGAGCAAGGCAGGTAGTCGGATTTTTCTTAAAACCTGAAGATTACTTGGCAACCATCCTTGTGGGAACCAATTTTTTCGTTGTTGCAATGACAGTTGTTGCTACGAGGTTTCTTTCGATATATTGGGGTGTTACAGGAAAAGTCCTTACAGCTTTTATCGTATCTTTCGTTATACTGTTTTTTGGTGAGGTTATTCCCAAGTCGCTGTCTCGAGTTCATTCCAATAGAGTTGCCATGTTTAACTTCCCTATTCTGGAATTATTTCACATAATATTTCTTCCGCTTTCATGGATTGTAAGAAAAGTTTCCAGGCTTTTTCTACTGAGAGTAACTGTCAAAAGGGAAGAGAGATTTAAAGCAGGCATAAACCGCGAAACCCTATGGTGGGCATTAAATAAGACAATAATAAGTGAGAAAATAAAGAAAATTGACAAACAAATATTCAGCAAAATACTAAAATTGAGCGCAAAACCTGCATCTATCGCAATGATTCCCAGAGTTAAAATGGAAATGTTAAACTATCCTTTCCAGATGAATGATGTTCTAAGAATAGCTGAAACAACAGGATTATCGCGATTTCCAGTCTATAGGAAAGAACCTGACAAAATAATAGGGATACTAACGCTTAAAGACGTTTTTACCCAGGAGAAAACAGCGATAAGAAAAATATTGAAACCTGCAAGATTCATTCCTCCAAACATGAAATGCGATGAACTCCTGACAGAATTAAGAGATGAACCGACACATATGGCTATTGTGGTAAATGAATTTGGAGAACTGGAAGGTCTGGTGACTCTTGAAGACCTCGTCGAAGAGCTACTGGGAGAAATAGTCGACGAATTTGATTCGAGAATCAAGGAAGAGATGATAAAGAAAATAGATAGTAAAAAATATATCATTAGCGGTTTGAGTAGAGTAGAGGAGGTAAACGAAGAATTACATCTTTGTATACCACCGGGTGATTATGATACAATAAGCGGTTTCATTATGGAACATCTCAAAGGACTACCGACCGAGGATACAGTTATAGAGGAAGAAAGATTTAAATTAATAGTAAACGAAATGGACGGTCAGAAAATCAAGAAGGTTCTGGTAGAAATTAGAACACCATAAAACACTGAATTGTAAATTCCGTTACTGTCATTCTGAATAATGTTTGCCATATTGATTTTAGAAGAATCTCAGGTTCAGTCTTTGAGCACAATATTACGATATGTTGCTTCACAACACTATAAACGATATTAACGAACAAAACGATCCAAACGTATTAAAGAAAATGCTTATCTGCTTAACTCCCATTTTGATATTTAGCCTGAAAGTTTGTCATTGCGAGGAGCGAAGCGACGTGGCAATCTCATATTTAAGTAATAAAGCTTCAGATAGTTAACAGCGAGATTGCTTCGCAGTTGTGGAGCAAGCTCCGTGTAATAGGAAAGTGTTTTGTGCGTAATGCTATTACACAGGGCAAGAAGAAACGCTCGCAATGACGTTCTTGTGATATTGTGAGTTAAGCAGATAAGCATATTAAAGGGACATTAAACCTCGAAAGGCAGGGATTATATATGTATAATGTGCTGAATAACAAAATAGAGCAGAACAGTCCATACTGACGCTGCGACTATATCAAGCACGAATCCGTTCTTAACTATTTCAGAGATTCTTACATGACCTGTTCCAAAAACGATTGCATTCGGAGGTGTGGCAACAGGTAACATAAAGGCCATTGAAGCTGCAACGGCTCCAGCAACCATCAGAATTGCCGGGTCTTTACCCAGTGTGATTCCAAGTGCAAAAAGAATCGGCATCATCATATTTGTAGTTGCCGTATTTGATGTTACCTCCGTTAGGAAATCGACGAGAAGAACGACAGCAAAAATCAGAAAAATCATCGGTAGATTCTTAAGTAGTGTGAGATGCATTGCTATAAAAGAAGCTGCACCTGTGTTGGCTAACGCTTTTCCAAGTGCTATACCTCCACCAAAAAGCAAAAGGGTTCCCCATGGAATGCGGAGGTTCGTTTTCCAATCAAGAGTAAATTTCCACTTTCTTATATTGGTGGGTATTATGTAGAAGAGGATAACACCAATAATGGCGATTACAGAATCATTGACCCATGGAAGATGAAGCGGGATTGCCCACTGTTTTCTTGTAATCCACAAAATGGCAACTAACAGGAAAATAACAAAAGTGTTTCTTTCCCCACCCTTTAATCTTCCCAATGTTTTTATTTTACTAACAATTATTTCTTTGGATTGTGCAATCTTGACACTCTCCATTGGATTCAACTTCATAAGAATTAGCCATGTCGTTGGTAAAAGCACAACAACAAGAGGAAGGCCAACGATCAGCCAATTTGCGAATGTTACCGTTTTGTTCAGCAACGCATCGAGGAAACCTGCAAGAATAATATTGGGTGGTGTACCTATCAGGGTTCCGATGCCCCCTATTGATGCTGCGTATGCAATACCAAGCATCAGTACAAGTCCAAAATTGCTTTTACCTGGTTTTGCACCTGCGTTAATAATAATTGCAAGTGCAATGGGCATCATCATTGCTGTAGTCGCAGTGTTTGAGACAAACATTGAGACAACGGCTGTAGCAACCATTAATCCAAGTATTATTTTTTCCTGCGAAAAACCTATCATTCTCACGAAGTGAAGAGCAATACGTTCATGTAGTCCCCATTCCTTCATTGCTTCTGCTATTGTAAAACCACCAATAAATAGCACTACAAGATAGTGCATATATGGACTGAATGCAGGAAAGTAACTGGGAAGAGAAGAATCGTTGTAGTGGGCGATTCCAAGAAGGGGAAGAAAAACCATTGGAAAAAGTGCAACAATCGGAATTGGGAGTGCCTCCGATATCCAGAATATTGCCATTAGAATTGCTAACGCTATGGCGTTTCTGATTCCATATCCCTGTTTCTCTATTACCGAAGACAGTGGTTTTCCCTTGCTATCGATTTTTATCCCTTCTTTCCCGGAAGTGTCGAAATTTTTTGGAACGCTGACCAGTATTTTTGATGATTTTTCCATTACTTCTTGAATATTGTTTCCATCTATCGACTGGATTTTTTCCAGACCGGTGAAGGAAAGAAGTGTTTCTGTCACTTCTTGTGTGGAATGTTTTAGCACAACCTTCAGTGCTTCTACCATCATATCTTTAGATGGATGAATGAGCAAAAGGGAAGCAAAAACGACTATTCCCAGAACAAAACCAATTTTGTTTCTAAAAGCTATTCTAAAATCAGATACTTTGGTAGGTGTCTTGGTTGCACTTGAGGATTTTTCAACAAACCTATTTTTTTTGCTATTTGAAAAGTAGTAAACAAATTCCCTGGGATGCAAACACCAGGAAAAGATGCTTTTCGTCTTTATGTGTTCGTTCCACATAGTTGTTTTTATATTTTGAAAAACATTCATTTTACTCCTTTGACATTTTGTACCAATATATAGTAATATGTGAACGACGTCAAGAGAAAAAATTACTTTAAAGTAAGTTCTTTAATCTCTTATACTTAAATATAAATAGAATTTTTTTTTCATTTTCTATCATTTTTTTCTTGACAAAAAAACGTTTTTGTGTATAATTACAGTGACTTAGAGTTAAGAATACTTAATTATAATCTGATTTTGATTGTTATGGCTATATCATTAAAGAAAATAGACCCGAATAAGTTTTATACAATCCAGGAAATCTCGAATTTCCTTGACCTGAGTGCACAAACCGTAAGGACGTTTTTGAGAAAGAAGAAACTCAGAGGCAAGAAGATCGGTAGAAGGTGGCATATTCTGGGGAAGAACATCATTAATTTCATTAAAGAATAGAGGTAAAAATGTTTGGAAAGAGAAAAGCAATAGTCGGTCTTGATATCGGAAGTTCTCAGATAAAAGTCGTAGAACTCACAGGATACCCAAAGGCAGCTTCCATTTTGAAAGTTGGAATTGCTCCCCTCTTGCCTGATGCCATCGTTGATGGAGAAGTGATGGACAGAGAAGTTGTCATCGATACGATTAAGGCTTTGTATGACAAATTCGCAATCCAGGCAAAGGATGTGGTAATCGCAATATCGGGAAGGGGAGTAATTGTTAAGAAGATAACAATGGATAAGATGAAACGGAGTGATGTGCAGGAACAGATTAGATGGGAAGCTGAGCAGCACGTTCCATTCGATATCGATAATGTTTCTCTCGCATTTGAGATAGTAAATCCTGATGCAGGTGAAGGTCAGATGGAAGTCCTTTTGGTTGCAGCTAAAAGCGAAGTCGTGAATTCTTATATAAGCCTTATAAAGGAAATTGGTCTTAGTCCAGTTGTACTCGATATTGCTTCGTTTGCTATTCAGAATGTTTACGAGCACAATTATCCTGTTCTACCGGATAAATTGGTTGCACTCGTCACGATTGGCTCGGAGATTACAAATATTAGTTTCATCATAAATAATGTTAATCATTTCACAAGAGATGTTTTTTCTGCAACCAATAGTTGTTCTCAGAAGATACAGAGGGAACTTGGGCTTAACCGTGCTCAAGCAGAGCAACTAATAAGGGGTGAAAAGGTTGAGGGAATCAGTGCAGATAGTGTTGACAAATTCTTCCAGGAATTTGCTGAAGAGGTTGCAGTGGGGCTTGACAAAGTTATACCGTTTTTGCCCGGTGAAAAGGAGAAAATCGATCGCATAGTAGTATGCGGCGGTGGAGCGTTAATTCGTGGATTAGTTGATTACTTGAAAAACAGATTTGATACAGAAGTAATTGTTATTAATGCATTACAAAACATAAAATACGATCCTGCTGTTTTCATTGAGGAGAGACCAGAGAAGATCTCACCTGTAATAGCAGAAGCTATTGGACTTGCTTTGAGGGGCTGATTAATGAATAAGTTCAAAAATAGGAGCGATTATGGTTAGAATAAACCTTATTCCGAAAGAAGAAAAGGTTAAGAAAAGAGCTGGTTTTAGAGGTCCTTCAATAAAGATGCCAACAGGGATAGAAAACTATCTTGGTATAGGACTCGTTGTATTAGTAATAATTATTCTGGCTTTTGTTCATATCGGGCAGAAAAGGAACATTACACGACTTAACACGAATATCCAAGAAACAAGAGAAGAATTAAGACAACTCGAGGAAGTCGTTAAACTTGTGAAAGAGCTCGACAGGAAGAGGAAAGATTTGAATACAAGGATAGAGATAATTAGAGGATTGAATAGAGGGAGATATGAAAAGGCTAGATTTCTTTACACACTTAGCTCAATACTTCCCGAATATTGCTGGATCCAGAATTTGGATGTAAAGGCAAGTACTATTACCATAAAGGGTATTACTTTTTCAAATCAGGTAATTGCTGCTTTGATGAGGAGATTGCAGGGAGAGAAGATTTTTCAAGCAATTGAGTTGAGGAGCATTGTGGGAAAGGAAGTTGATAACCACAATGTTATGGAATTTGACCTCAAAACTCAACTTATCGAAGCCTCTGGTGCAGTATTACAGAAAGCACCGGGTGCAAAAACGAGCACAAAATCCAAGAAAGGAACAACAAAATGAAAGGTATAATTAGATTCTTTGTTTTCGTTGGTTTGTCAGTTGTTCTGATTATTTTATATATATTTCTCATACATACGAAATCATCCGCCGTGATAGGGAAGCTTCAGGTCACATACTCTACCGTTAGCGATTCCCTTAGCAAGGCGAAACAGATAGCAAATAGGTTACCTGAGACACAGAAGGAATACAACTTCTTGAAGAAACAATGGATTGTAGCACAGGGAATGCTTCCTGCGAAAACTGAAACCGAAGAGCTATTGAGCATTGTGTCAAAATCTGCAACCGAAAATAATATAAAAATTCTTTCATTTAAGCCTGGGAAACTCACTGCAAAGCAGAATTTTCAGGAGTATCCTCTTAGTATCAAGGTTATTGGAAAATACCACAGTATTGGACGCTTTTTTAGCGACATTGGAAACCTTAAAAGAATAATAAGAATCGGTGACATAAAGATGACAGGAAAGGAAGGAAAGGAAGAAGGAAGAGGAGGAGGGATAGAGACGGAGTTTACTGCTTCAAGCTATGTTTATGCTGGCTTGAGGGAGAACGTAGGAAAAGCTAAGCATGTAACCAAGAACCCCCCAAAATAGGAGTGAATAATAAAAAATGAAAAAGATAAGAGTCGTTTTATTTGCTCTCTCTTTTACATGTCTTGTTCTTACTCATTATGGATGTAAGGGAGGTAATCCGTTCAATTTTATGATTGGGAAGATGACGAAATCCGTTGAGAAGAAACAAGATAGTGGAAAGATAGGCAGTGCTGGAAATATATTAAAAACTGAAGGCGAGACAGGTAAGTTGCTCGATAAAGGCGCAGAGACGTCGGTAAGTCGCGAAGATTCTTCAAAGATACTGGAAATGGCACTTGGGATCGAAAAATTCTCATACAGGAGTGAGGGAAGGCGAGATCCTTTTGAGTCGCTTTTTAAAGGCAAAGAACTGAATGTCGAAAATGTCCATTTGGTTGGTACAGTTTGGGGACCAAAAGGAAGGTTTGCTCTTCTCAAGGAACCAGGAGGGACAGGGTATGTTGTAGGTATCGGCGACAGAATTGCCGATGGGAGAGTTATTGGTATTACAAGTTCAAGTGTAACTTTCGAAATTAGAAAATTTGGCGTGACTTCGAAGGTAACTTTAGTTCTGGAGCAAAAAGAGGAAAAACTTAAATAGAGAGGTGGTAAAATGAGCCCAAGAAGAATGTTGTTAAATATTGGATTACCGTTCATTTTTGTTATGCTCATTTCTTCGAGTCTTTGCGGTTCACAGCTGCTGGATGTTGTCATTAATGGGACGGATGCAAGGACGGAAATTACAGCGAGTTTCGATGGAACGGTAAACTATACGGAATTCACGATGGAGAACAAAATAATTTTCGACCTTCTGAAATGCGAAAGTGGGTTAGAAGCAAATAAATATGAAGGGATTGATAGAGGAGGTGTTAAAACGATTACACTGATTCCCTTCTACACTGCTAACATTCTGAGACTTACAGTTGATCTTGGCTCTGCAGTTACATATCAGGCAGCGGTAAAAGAGAACAAACTCGTAATTTCGTTTGATAACCAGGAAGGGAAGGCATTCGAGATGTGGATTGCTTCGGAACAGGAGATTACTCCAACAAGTCTTGGTTATGAGGAAGGTTATGAGGTTCCGGGAATGATATCGCTGGATTTGGAGGATGCCGATATACAAACCATTTTAAGAGCAATGGCGCATTACGGAGGGAAAAATGTAGTTGCTGGAGAAGAGGTTAAAGGAGTTATTACGATGAAACTCTCCAATGTCACCTGGCAAGAGGCTTTTGAGGTGATTGTAAAAACTGCGGGTTTCTCTTACAGGGAAGAAAAAAATATTCTCAGAGTTGCAAAGGGGACGACATTCGATAAGGAAAGAGAGAATAGTGAGCTGGCGCAGCCGGTTGTTCACAAAGTATACAAACTTTCGTTTGCAAACCCAAAGGAAGTAAGAACCAATGTTAGTAAACTAATTTCCAAGAAGGGAACCGTTGAAGTAGACGACAGAACCAACTCTTTAATTGTCACGGATATCGAATCGAAGCAACAGGATATCAAAGCACTATTGGAGATTCTTGATTCTGCGAATCCTCAGGTGGATATCGAAGTCAAGGTCATCGACATGGATTTCGACTTTGGAAGAAACCTTGGTATTACCTGGGTTGCCAAAAATCTTAGAAGCAAGCAGTATAATATTCAAGCATCGGGAACCCTGAATGCGGCAAGGGTGGGTGTGCTCGATCTTTCCATCGGGAGCGTAAGGAATTTTGGCAAGATAAGCTCGATAATTAACCTGTATGAAAAAGAAGGTAAGACCAAGGTTATTGCCAATCCGCGGATAACTGCCTTGAATAACAGGGAAGCGGAGATACTGGGAGGAAAGAAATTTCCTGTTAACATGTTTGACCAGGCCGGGAATGTTGTCACGAGATATTTTGAAGTTGGAACGAGACTCAAGGTAACACCTCATATAAATGCAAAGAATGAGATTACGATGGACATAGAGGCAGAGTTGAGTAATGTTGATCCGACTACTCTGATAATTACTTCGACCGAAGCATCGACAAGGCAGCTGGTAAGGGATGGTGAGACTGTCGTGCTTGGGGGATTTGTAAGGGAGGAAACGCAGCAGTCGGAGCAAGGTGTCCCTATATTGAGAAAGATACCTATCTTAGGCTATCTATTCAAGAGTACAGGGAAAACAACCAAGAAAAGAGAGGTGCTGATTTTCCTGACACCTCATATTGTGAAGTATTATTAGTAAAAAAGCGCTCGCTTACAAGCGAGCGCTTTTCATTGTAACTAACCCCTAATTCACAGATTAAGATAGAAATGGCAGGAGAAGAAGTTCTTGTTTATATAGATGATTTGACCAAAGTTTTCAACAGACGATTCCTTTATAAACAGCTGCTGCAACGAATAAACCAGGGAAAGTCAAAAGGTGAGGAATTTACCATAATCCTCATGGATATCGACCATTTCAAAATTGTAAACGATTCCTTCGGACATCTTGCCGGAGATGAGGCGTTACAGTTGTTTTCCAATTTGCTAAAGGACTCGGTGAGAAAGGATGATCTGGTTTGCCGCTATGCAGGTGATGAGTTCGTTCTTATCCTAACTGATTCGGATATAAAAAGGGGTATCGAGTGTGGAAACAGGATTATTGAATTATTGAACAGTAGAGAATTTTCACTTACCTCGGCAGGAGCACGTGTGAAACTCTCGGTTAGTATGGGAGTAGCGAATTTTCCTCTTGATTCAAAGGATGAAAATGCTCTTCTTAGGTTTGCCGATAAAAGCCTGTATGAGGCAAAAAGGAGGGGTGGAGGTAAAGTCGTAAGGTATAAGGAGAAAGAATCAGGTGAAGACAACATCGAGCTTAATTTTGGAAAGTTTATAGGCAGGTCGGATATTCTGTCTTTGATCAAGTCAAGCACGGAAAGTGTTGTTAATGGCGAAAGCAAGGTCTTTTTTGTAAAGGGAAATATTGGAATCGGAAAAACACGATTTCTAAGAGAAGCGTCTTTGTATGCTAATTTACTGGGATTCAAGATTTTCATTGCAAGTGCAGTTCCGCAGAAAATTTCTCCTCCTTATTCCCTTTTTAACTTGCTTTTGAGAAACATACAAAAAGGTTATGATACAAAGACTCTGCAAAATGTTTTTACGAATCTTTCCACCCTGGGCGATACCTTGAAATGGTTAATTCCGGATAACGAATTCGGCATTGGTTCGGTAAAGAAGAATGTTTCCGAACTTACGAGCGAAAGTGACAAACATCTTTTGTTTGAGGCGGTTACAAGATTTATCTCGAATGTATCGGATTTAAATCCTCTTTTTTTGCTGTTAGATGACCTTCAGTGGATCGGCGAAGATGATATTGAGATGTTATTGTATTTTATTAGGAATTTTTCCGGAAGTAGAATACTCATAGGAGGAGCTTACAGGGAGAGTGAGGTCGAAGGAGAAAGGCACCCGCTAAAAAAGGCAATGCTTGCGCTATCAAGAGAGGGTTTATCGGAGAAGATCGACCTTGATCCCCTATCGGATGGAGAAATAAAGGAACTTATCAGCGTTGTTTTGGGATTATGGGAGGTTCCTAAGTTCGTGGTAGATTTCATTAAGGGTATTACTGAAGGGAATCCTTTGTTTGTTATCGAAGTGTTGAAAATGCTTGTTGAAAAGGAGTACATATATAGAACTGCAAGAAGCTGGAATTTTTTCAAATTGACTGAAGCGAGTTTACCGGAGAAAATAAGCGACCTGCTGAAGGAGAAAATCAATTTACTTTCCTCCGAATCCAGAAAGATACTAATGAGCGCTTCTGTTATTGGTGAACATTTTACGCTTGAAAATCTGAGATACATAACAGGAGAGAATGAGGGTTACCTAATTGACCTCCTCGATGAAGCACTAACGAAGGGGATAATTGTCGAGAGTAAAGGGGAAATCGGTAAGTATCGCTTTACATATCGTATGATTCGGTCGGTTCTTTATAATTTGCAATCTTCCGGAAAAAGAAGCTTGGTTCACAAAAAAGTTGGAGAGATGTTAGAGCTAAGTCAGGGTGATAATGAAGAGTTTCTGGAGAACCTTGCTAATCATTTCAGAAATGCGGGAATGGAAAAAAAGGCTTTTTCCTATTACCTCTTATGTGCAAATAAAGCAGAACGGATGATGGTTTACCAGAAAGCCATTTCCTTCTATTCGGAAATGCTTACACTGGCTAAGAAAATGAAAAAATCTGAAATGTCAATTTTCGATCTGTATTTTAAGTTAGGATATCTGTATAAGAGAATTGGAAAGCTCGCACTAGCAGAAGAGTTTTTTAACGATTCATTAAAAATTCCAGAAATTAGCGGTGATAAGAAAGCCGAAGTGCTGCATAGAAAGGGCAACATTTATATGAGAAGGGGTAAATTCGAAGTCGCAATAGATTACTACAAAAAGGCAAGAGAATCTCTTCGGAATTTGGATTCAATGGAAGCAGCAATAATATATAATGATGAAGCGATAGTACATCTAAAAAAGGGTAATTATACAAAGGCATTTAACATAGCTCAGAAAGCCCTTGATATGCTAACGGAAGAACACACAAGAGAGAAATCTCACATTCTTGATACCCTCGGTGAAATCAATTTTTTCTGGGGGAAAATGGACGAAGCGCTTAAGTTTTTTAACGGGAGTTTGGCTCTTGCAAAAAAATGTGGCTTAGAAAATAGAATAGCAACCGCTTACAAGAACATTGGAAGAGTTTGTCTTGAACAGGGCAAAGTAAAAGATGCAGAAAGATTTCTTAAAATAGCCCTTGAAAGCGCTGAGAGGATAGGTGATTATTATCTTGAGGTAATGATTTACAACGATCTTGGCATCGTTTTTGCTTCTGAAAATGTTGACAGAGCAAGGGAATACTATTTAAAAAGCCTGAACATTTCCAAAAGGATAGGAGATAACGACGGAGTTGCAACAATATTCAATAATATAGGAGATTTGTACTTAAGGAGTATTAAGTTTGAAAAAGCTCTGAATATGTTCGAAGAGGCTTTAAGAATATGGGAGAATATTGGAAAGGTGCAGGCTGCAATAATTCCTTATCTTAATATTGGGGAGATATTCTTCGAGCAAAACGATTTCGATAAAGCACTTTTGTATATTTTTAGAGCAAAGGAGAAATCGGAAGAGATAAAATATGTCAGCGGGATAATGCATTCACTGTTTGGTCTCTCCGAACTTTTCTTTGAACAGGGGAATGATGAAGCATTATCTGAAATTATCGAGGAAGTTCAAGAGGTTAACAGGACTTACAAATCGCGTGATTATGCTGCACAAATACTGCTTATGCAAGCAAGGCTTGCATTAAAGGGAAATGATACAAAGAAAGCAGAAAAATTCTATGATAGCATTTCAGAGGATATGAATGAAACTGAAGATAGAAGTCTTCAGAGGGACATCGAAATTTTCGGTGGCAGGCTGCTCGGAAGAGCAGGAAGGACACAAGAGGCACTCAAGTACTTCGAAAGGGCTGAAAAACATTGCGAAAAAACAGGCGACAGACTTGGTTTTGTTTCAGTATTATACCATAAGGCGGAGTTTCTTAAGGGCAAAGAAGAATTTCAAAAAGCCATTTCTATTCTTCAAAAGATCAGGAGTATGCTGGAAGAAAGCAGTGCAAAATTGTGGATTGAAAAAATCGAAAGGAGCATCAGCGAAATCCGGTAGAAATACATATTGTTTTTAACAGTAACAATTCAATCTTCCTATACTAAATTCTTTCTTGCGTATTCTATCCCGTTTTTTATAATAGTCTTACCCATAGACGATGTTCTTATTTTTTCTCTTCTCCAGTTAGGATAATGTGTCTTCAAAACTGCACGCTCGGGATGTGGCATCATTCCAAGTATTCTACCGCTTGGGTCACATATCCCTGCAATGTTCCCAACAGAGCCATTTGGATTGGCGGGATAGCCAGTAAGGTTGCCTTCACTGTCCACATACTGAAGTGCAATCTGGTTATCGCGAAATAATCTTTTAAGTATCTCTTCATTCTTTGTTATGAATTTGCCTTCCGTATGTGCAACAGGGATATTAAGAAGTCCGTGAAAGTTTTTTAAAAAAGCAGACTTTCGCGAACTCTTTTTTAGATACACCCATCTGTCGACGTATCGTGGTTTATCATTAAACGTGAGTGTGACCGACTGTTTGAAATTTCCATCGAATCCCGGTAATATACCCAGTTTCACAAGCACCTGAAAACCGTTACAAATACCAAGAATAAGTTTGCCTTTCCGGGAGAAGCTTTTCATCTCTTCTGAAAGGTAGTGTCTTATTTCTGTTGCCCATACCTTTCCAGCGGCGATATCATCTCCGTAACTAAAACCACCGGGAATAACAAGAATGTGAAACTTGGAAAGTTGTTTTTTCCTTCTCAATAATTCGGTAAAGCCAACTATTTGAGCATTGGCTCCGGATAGTTCAAATGCAATTTTCGTTTCCAAATCGCAGTTTGTACCAGCAGATTTGAGTATGATTACATTAGGATTTTTCACCATTTAATTCTTTCTTTCCATCGGGTTTTCAGAATATTAATATCGACCTCATCGATTTTCTTATCTGCCTTGAACAAAATGAACTTATTTGATTTGAGCACTTTTCCAAAACAACTGAAAGGTATACCATGCAAAGTGTTTTCGAATTGCCTGCTATCCTTTTCCCGCACTTCCACGATGAATCGAGAGTTTGATTCGCTGAAGAGAAGTTCGGGATCAGTCAGACTATCCTCTCTCTTGATTTTTTTGAGGTTAATGGATGCTCCAGTTCTTCCTGCAATCATCATTTCCGAAATGGCGACTCCGATACCTCCTTCCGAACAATCGTGAATTGACTTAACATATCCTTTTTTTACTGCGCTATAGGTGTTTCTAAGCGTTTTTAATGACAGTTTGAAATTCAATTGAGGAACGGAATTCCCTATTCTGTTCATTATTTTATAGAAATGTGAACCACCCAACTCCTTTTTCGTGGTACCAATAATATATATCAAGTTTCCCGGTTCCTTGAAATCGGAAGACGGGACCATATTAACATTATCGCAGATGGTGACGCAGGAAATTAACAAAGTTCCCATTATTGATTTCTTCTTACCTTTCACTTGAAAAACATTGTTAAGACTATCTTTGCCTGAAATAAAAGGGACCTTCAAGGCAACTGCCGTATCATAGCATCCGTGAGAAGCTCGCATGAGTTCACCCAATATTTTCGGGTTTTCAACATCACCCCAGGAAAAATTATCAAGTATCGCTGCCTTTTGTGGATTTCCTCCGCAGGCCACTGCGTTTCTGAGTGACTCCTCTATCGAAGATGCTGCCATCCAATATGGGTCTATTTTTCCATAGTATGGATTAATACCAGCTGTTATTACGATTCCCCTATTGGAGTCGACAAGTGGTTTCAAAACGGCACCGTCGGAAGGACCATCGTTTTGCTTGCCAACAAGTGGTTTTAGTGCACTCATTCCCTGAACCTCATGGTCATACTGTCTTATAACGACTTCTTTGCTTGCAATGTTGGGATGAGAGAGGAGTTTTAGCAGAATTTTCCGTATGTTAGTTCTACCATTTATTCGAATTTCAGCAAAGCGTTTTCTCTTCCAGGTAGCTTTTTTGTTCGACTTTGGACATTTGTTGTGGAGAAAATCCATGTTCAGTTCTGCAACCTTTTTGTTCTTGTAAAAAAGTTTCAATTTTCCCGTATCTTCGAACTTACCGATCGGGGCGAAATCGACATCGTGTTTCAGGAAGATGTTTTTCAATTTTCTAATGTTTTTTTTCGGAACAGAGATAACCATTCTCTCCTGGGATTCCGATATCCAGATTTCGTCGTACTTGAGTCCCGTATATTTTAAAGGAACTCTGTCCAGATGAACCGATACTCCAAGTTCTTTGCCCATTTCTCCAATTGCTGAGGATAAGCCTCCACCTCCACAATCAGTAATTGCCGAATAAAGACCCGCATCCCTTGCTTCCAGTAAAGCGTCAAGTAGTTTTTTTTCGGTAATCGGATTTCCAATCTGGACTGCACCGCTCGAAGTCATTTCGGAATTCTCGTTCAATTCTATGGAAGCAAAGGTTACTCCGTGTATACCGTCTTTTCCGGTTTTCCCTCCAAAAACAACGATAATGTCACCATCATCAGGGGCTTTAAATGACAGGTTTTCGGGGATGATACCCAGACTACCGCAGTAGACAACAGGATTATAGAGGTAAGTTCTGTCAAAGATAATTGTTCCATTTACCGTAGGAATTCCCATTTTGTTTCCATAATCCCTGACCCCGGAGACTACGCCCTTGAATACTCTTTTCGGGTGGAGGACTCCGGAAGGGAGAGTCCCCGTTCGCAAGTTTATTGGAGCAAAGCAAAAAACATCGGTGTTAGCAATAGGTTTTGCACCAAGTCCTGTCCCAAGCGTATCCCTGATTACACCTCCTATACCTGTTTCAGCACCACCGTAGGGTTCCAGAGCCGATGGGTGGTTGTGTGTTTCCACTTTGAAAGTTATGTTAAAATCCTTATTGAATTTCACAATACCTGCATTGTCCGAAAACACGGATACACAGTATTTTTTCCTGACATCCTTGGTTGCTTTAGCTATTGTTGTCTTAAGGACATTGTCAGTTATTTTCCCATTGTAGCACACATTTCCCTTGAATGTTTTATGGATGCAATGTTCGCTCCAGGTCTGCGCTATTGTTTCAAGTTCGACATCAGTTGGTTCCCTATTTTCGTTGAGAAAATAACTCTGAATCGTGTTCATTTCCTGCAGATTGAGACTTAAAAGTCCTTTTCTTGAAAGCTCCATCAGTTCGCTTTCAGTCTTGCTTGAAATATTTATTTTTCGAACTTCGAGAATAGGGATTTTCCTTGTGTATTCATAATGTGTCTCGTCCTTTAGCCAGAGTTGAATAATATTATTCATAAGAAGCTTTTTTACAAGGGATTCTATGTTTCTATTTGTTAACCTGCCAACCAATTCATAACGATTTCTTGTTTGAACATTCTCTATTTCATTAAAACCAACATCTTTGAGAAGCATAGATGTTGTTAGTGCAACTGGATCCATGACGCCTGGAAGATATGCAATTTCTACGAAGGTTCCTTTCTTGTCTCCGAAGTGGCAAATATGGTCATTGCAAACGAATGTATCTGAAACAGCATCAGATAAAATGTTTTCTGCTATTTCCTCAAGTTTCTTTTTTGCAAGATGGGTTGCCTTAATGACGAACACTCTTATGAAACGAATTGCTTCGATACCTGCGATATTCTGCTCAACTGCTTCCTTCACGATACCTTCACCGATTGGGTCCGCAAGCGATGATTTTGTTGATACCTCTATTCTGTAATTCATTTTTAGCTATATTATCTACATTCTAAAGCCCAGGGCTGCCCCGTAGTAACCAAGTGCACCTGACTTACCAAACTCCAGATTCACATCAATAAGCTCTACAGGGACTGCGATGCCAAAGTAAAATTTAGTTAAAGTACCCTGGTTGTATGTTATCTCTCCATCGTAATCGTTTATTGTATAGGTTCCATTCATCGATGGAACAAGCCATCCAAATCCTGTGTAAATATCGACAAGAAGGAAAGTTTCTCTTAAATCAAGATGGTAAGCAAACGTTGTCATTGTAAGAGAGCAATTCGCTTTATCATGTAACTGTGCATCGGCGAACCTAAATTTTGTAGCAAGTAGCGAACCATAATCGAATGAAAACGAAAAACAAGGAATAAATCCCTTATTTTTCAACAGATTCGCCTTAGCAGTCAGAGTGAAACCAAAAGGGGATTTTTCCTTGTATTTTTTTAGTATTCCAAATAGTGGAGAACCGTATCCTTTTATCGCCGTCTCAATACCGAGAAATCCTTTCCAGGAACCAGTTGGATTAAATCCACTGAAAATTCCGAAAGTTCCCTTGAAATAGAACATAGATATGGATGTTTTCACATTTCCTTCACCAACCGGGTTCTTAATGTTACATCCAAGAGCTGTTACTCCAGATTCGAGGTTGAAATGTGCTATCCCTCCAAGATAGATTGAGGAATTGAAATTCCCGCCATTAGCAGTAATTCCTAAAGGTTCACTCAGATCGGTGAGAAATGTTCTCATATCCTGTCGCGTTGGCACGGCAGTAAACAGATTGACGGTAACTGTGAAAATTAGCAAAAATAGAAGTAGAATTTTCATTTTCCTTCCCCCTTTTGCTTTAGTTGTCTGGACTTAATACCGGTCCAGATCGAGAATACTACAATAATGAGTCCCATGCAGACATTGTGCCATTTAACGGGTTTGCCAAATAGTAAGCCTGAATAGGAAATCCAAATCCCCACATATAATAGAACCCAGTTCTGCCACATAATTCCTCCTTTTCATTTTTACAGTTTTTTCCCCACTATCGTTTGCTTTCACTAGAATTTAAATTCCACCCATACATCCATTCCCGTTGTACTCGATTTTGTGTTTGTTTTCTTGTCGTTCATCATAGAATAATTAGCTATAAGTCCTCCTGTTATGTTTTCGGAAAAGTTATAGCTAAGACGCGGAGAAAGCATATAATTTATCATATGATTCGTAGGTCCGTCTGGAACGCTTGAGGATGTAGAATAATTTTTCGAGTAGTTAAAATCCATTGCAGCATCGAGATTACTCGAGAAGTGTATCTTATGTCCGACCCATGGGAGTTTCAAGCCTGATGGTGCTCTGAATGAATAGGAGACGGAAAAATTGTAACCGGTGGTTTTCGAAGTTGTATTAACTTCCGTAGCTGCAATGCTCTTGGATTTGTTCGTTGAAAAGTTTCCAGAGATGTTTGTCCGTATATCTCTTAACCAGGTTAACTGGAAGGATGGACCCCAGGAGATGTTATTGGATTCTGATTGAGGTTCGGAGTCAATTTCATTGGAACCTTTTTCGTCCCTATAATTTACCGATGCTGAAACGCTTTTAAGAACATTGTTCTTTGGAAGGAATTTCGTAACCTGCGGAAATTGTAGTCCGATATCGGGCCAGGTTGTCGATTTCGATGACTGTTTACTGGTTGGAGTAATGCTAGTGCTCTTATTCTGGGTGAATGATGCATTAAGGGAGAAGAAATTTGCATTAAGTCCACTTGACGCCGTAAAGTTGTCGGATACGCTTCTATGGTCGTAAGGTGTAATACCCTCTTTGGGTTGTGAATGCTGTATTTCTTTTGGAATCGATTCGGCGAAACCAAATTGATATTCCCAGGATGGTCTGCTTTTGAGCAAGCCGAATGCCGTCTGTCTGTTTCTGCTGATGGATATATTTGGACGCTTAATATAGTTGGAAAATTGCTCGAGTTTAATTGCAAACCATCGAGGTGTGCCCGTAACTACCGTCGAGTCTTTTGTCTCATTTCTGATGTGTGTAATCAGCTGTAGAAGTTTCGGTAATGCAAAATCAAAAAACAGTGAAACAGTATTACTGTTCCCAACATTTCTTACAGGGAAGGAATCAACAACAAGGTTACGGTTGTCAGGTTTTCTGTCCTCTGTGTAATTCGAGTTGAAAGATAGGTTGGGTTTTGACCAATACCAGAAACTGGGAGAAAAGGAGGAAGAAAAGGATTTGCCGAGGTTTACCTGTTCTCCAAATCTCTTTTTGGGAAGGTTGTTCTCATAGTTAATATCGAGATCCCTTGTTCTATCATCACTGTAACTTCCTCTTAGTATGTTGATAGGATTATATTGAACGCCATTTGACAGCGTTAAATATCTACTGAGATCGAATGTTGTCATTTTCCAGCCTGTTTCGTAGTTTGTGAATCGACTCGAAAGCGTTTTATTGTATCCTGTGGTTGAATTAAAACTCCCGGGGAAATAGTTGAAGTCGAACATATTGAAAATTCTTAAAGGTTTGAGTCCGGGTGCAAAGCTATAAGTTCCTGTTAAACCTCTATTCTTTGTTGAATCGAGGTTTGTGGGATTGAGTGAATAAGAAGTCTTATTGGATGCGTTTATTTTGACGGGGTCTATCAGGATGTGTGTTAGCAGGTTTGTCGAATTCGAGCCTTTGCTGAAATTGATATTTTCGCTTGTCGAACCATTCATACTCTTTTCTTTTCTTGCCTGTTCACTATCAAGGATCACATCGGAGCCCGTTTTGTATTTCGGATAGCCAATGGATTTGTTTTGACTATAGGTTAAAGGAATGTTAAATCCCCAGACTTTGGGAAAGAATTTACCGAGTGCGAGATTTCCCTGATACTGGTAACTTAGAATATTCGACTGAGTAACCTTGTTCATATTGAGTTGCTGAAAGTCTGCATCGGTTTTTGAAACGGATCCCGTCAATATTATGAAATCCGCAACTTTCAACTGCGTCGAGATATTCATACTTGTCCCTTTATCCCTTCTTGGTGTGGTTAATCGCAATTCATCAATCCACATCTCTCCAGTTATTACCCCGTTGTTTTCATTTACAAATCCAATCTCCAAGTATCTTACATTTGTGAGACTTGGATTTTTCACAAAGGAAAAGTTACCCTTCTTGTAATGTGTTGAATCCTCAGGTGCTTCCACCTTGAGATCTGTAAAGGATTTGAAAGGAATTATTATTTCTTCCCAGGAGGTAAGAAGAGTTTTCTCGAACTGGTAGTAGGTTGCAGAATCACCTCCAATTCTTATGAAGAATTTAACAGGATTACCTTGCTGGCATTTAACATAGAATTTCATATCCTTATAAGTTGTATAATTTTCGGCTTTAGTTGTTTGTAAGAAGACCGAACCTTTGTGACGTGGAGAGATGTTCTGGTATTGAAGAACAAGGGATTGTTCCCTTTTTGGTCTACCGTACTGGTCTTCTCCAGGATCGAATGGAGGTGTGTAATCGGGATTTTCCTCCGTGTTTTTTTGCGTTACAAACAGTTCTTCGTCGGGCAGAATACCACTACCAAGGGTGTCAACAGATGAAATACCTTTGTTCTCCCAGGTTGTGCTTGTTATTTCGATCGAGTAAAACTGAAGGCTATCCTGGTGGCTGAAATTATCAAGCCACAGCCTTACATATTTAACATATTCCCAGTCCATCTGTCCTGATACATTACTAATTGTTGTATCGTCAAGAGGAATTCTAAACAGTTTCCATCCCTTGCTGGTTTCTTCCGCTATATAATTCGAATCTGGATTCGAAAGAGAAATGGTATATTCGGTATATCTGGAGATCGTATTCAATGAACCGTCTCTGTCAAGGTCTTCCGAGTCGAGTCTGTTATTATTTTCCGTTCCATTTAATCTGTGGTAGTTTGAATCGTTTATCGTGCCCTCGGGGTAATCGTCGTTGGCATCATCACCAGAAATGTTATTGGAGTCTTTACCTCTCACGCCGTCCAGACCAGTATCCTCGTAATTTTCTGGATTTTTGTCAAGCAAACCGTCCTTGTTTTTATCCTCGGTATCTATCTTGCCATTGTATCCAACTATTTCTCCGTTTTTTGTCCATCTCGCTGCATCTTCGGGGATACTTCTACCGATATCGAAATGTAGCGTTCCTGTTGTGCCTCTTACCCAGAACTCAAGGAATTTTGCCTTTGTAAGGTCTTCACCTGTTTTAGACATAAGATTCGTAATACTCATCCATGAACTCGGATCATCGTTTTTCGGATAAAAAACTAACCGCAGGTATGATGTAAGGTCATCTTTTTGTTCGTCCGGGAGGTTCGGGAAAATATCACCTCTCGGTATTCTATTGTTAGGTTCAAACCAGTAGTATGTACCAAGTGTACTGGTGTCTTTACCCTGAGGTGTACTGCCGAAATGCCATTGCCACATAGATGCACCTATGTTCGTTGTCTGTTTTACGCCTTCCATATCGTCCAAATAGACCTCCCCCGTTGAATTTGGGTCAGGCATTGAAAGGGCAACAACGCCTGTCACGTTTGCCTGAGAAGGTTCTTCCGTATCGATAAGAGGAATTTTATCTGTTAGGGTTGTTAAAAAATTCGGATGGGTTGTTATGCTACCATCGAGCTCGCCAACCACGACACTTCTAGGTTCCTGCCCCAATTTGGGTCTTTCGTCATAAGTAGAGATATTACGGTATATCCAGCTTGTCCCTATTTTGTTATTGTCGCTCAATTTGTACTCTCCTCTGACACCTAAAAGGGACTTCGAAGCAGTCGAGAAAAAGGGTGCATACTGATAATCTATCGTTAATGCTGCGTCAGATTGTGCCATTAGCTCTGTACCGCGACCTTTGAATTCAACCATACCGGTATTGTAATCTATCGTATAATCAACATCCCTTTGTAGAGTTACTCCATTTATTTTCACAACTTCGGAACCCTCGATTATATTCAGCTGTCCAAGAGTGATAACAGTTCTTGCACCTTTATACTGTAGTTCGATGTAATATTTTGCAAGGCTTTCGTCGATGGAAGTGGTATCATAGATTATTGTATTGGTGGAGTCGAGGACTGTGTCGGAGAACGGACGGGCACCTGGGAAAAAAATATATCCTCTTATTTCGTCTACGAACCACGGATCAATAAAACCGTTTTTATCCTCGTCAATTCCAAGAAGGTATGCATATTCTTCACCCTTTTGAGTAGATGAATCGACTCCAGCTCCTGAAGTCCTTCTTTTTACTGAGATTTGTATTTCGTCTTTTGTTACATCTGATGCACCTATCGAGTAAGTATTACGTAATTCATAATTCCAGGTTGGATAAACTGGATTGTTGTTCTCGGGCTTGAGGAGTTTAAGCATAAGAGTATCACCGGGTGGAAATGAGCCGACCGTGTCAATAATCTGTCCGGTGTTCTTATTTTTCTTGATATACCTTATGGCGAGGACATATTCCATACCCAAATAGGTATTCAGGAGCAAAACGTTATCGTTATAGAGTTCATATCCGCTTGGAGGAAGAATTTTGTCGAACATACCGGTGTAGGCAAAGGTTGTATCAAGTGTATCTGCATCGAGGTAAACTTTGGCTGGAACTGCAATGCTGTCATTCGTATAGTTTCTGTCGTCGATATAAACATTCAAGTTGGTAATGGTATCGTCCGCACCAAAGTTCATATCCAGGTAGTAGAACTTGAGCCTTAAGTAATCTATGTCGTATATCTTTGTTGTATCCTGTTTTGCCTGTCCTATAAAGGTTGTCTGGTCGCTCTCTCCCTGTTCCTTGCTTGCTACTGCAGTAACATCTACAGGTCCGACTTTCAGCAGTGTTTTAATGCCAAACAGCCCTTTGTAGCTTGGTGGTGACCCTATTATCTTGGTTCCAGGTAGATTCATATCGGTATCACCAGCCTCGATCAACTGCACGATTTCGTCTTCATCTCCCTTGTACTGGAGTTTTATTTTGTTCTGTAGGTCACTTTCGGCTTCACTACTATGGTCTATGAAGACGTTTATTTTTTCACCCACCGTTCCCTTAAGGTTAACGTTCAGTATCTGTTTCATCTTCAGTTCTGGTAGTATGGACCTGCTTTCATTCGGATAATGAACCTGGTCATACAGTGATGTTTTTTGACCACCAAAGTCTATCTTTTCGCTACCCTGTACTGAGAGTTTCCCCCCTTCACCGATAATACCGGATATTGGAGTTTTTATCTTTGGAAGTTCTATATCTGGAACGATTCCCTGTGAATATTCGCTCTTTTCTTTCGAAATCAACTCTTCGGTTTTTTCTACCCATAATTTTCTTGTGGAAAGCTCCGCGTGGTGTTTCAAGAAATCCTCCATACTCTGGATCTTATAGTAATCAAGAAAGACATCATCCTTGTAAAGTTCGTATGATATCATCTGGGTTTCAAGATAATATTGAAGCGTTTTTTTTACTGGTGAAGTAGACGCAAAATACTTCTCCGCAAAGTCCTCCCAGGACAGTCTAAAGATGATAGAATCCGTGGTCAGAGAATCGGTATTGATTTCCTGCGAATGCAAGAGGGAACTCTGAATCAAGAAAAATAAAACGGAAATAATTAAAACTTTCTTCATAAATTATAAATTTCCATTATCTTACTTCATTTCATTAATATAGCATAAAGTAAAATAAAATCAAGCAAAAAAGAAAGGATAGTAAGCTGTCATTCTTATTTGGCTTGACAATGCCATTCGGGCTTGATATAATGTTTTGATGATACTTTACAGATATTTCGTCAGAGAACATTTCATCCCCTTTTTTCTTGCACTTATGGTTCTAACCTTTGTCCTTATAATGAACAGAGTCTTCGAACTAGTTAATAACATCGTTGGCAAAGGGCTGAGCCCGTATATTGTACTAAAAGTTTTTTTACTCAGTCTTCCATTCATCATTGCGCTTACAGTACCGATGGCTGTGTTGGTTTCGGTGATTACCGTATTCGGGAGAATGAGTCAGGATTTCGAAATCATTGCTCTGAAAACAGGGGGAATCAATCTCTACAGGTTAATTCTTCCTGTTCTAATTGCCGTTATTTTGGTAAGCATGGGGATGGTATACTTCAATAATCATATTCTACCCGAGTCGAATCATACGGTTAAAAACCTTCTTATAGACATAAATGAGAAGAGGCCGTCATTAAGACTGAAAGAGGGAATTTTTACAAAGCCATTTAAAGGTTATGACATATACATAAGGAAGATAGACCACAGGGAATCGATTCTCCTTGATATCCTAATTTATGAAACAAGTAAAGGACAGGTCAGGAAGGTTGTAACTGCAAATACAGGGAGGATGGAAACCTTCAAGGAAAAAGTAGTTCTAACTCTCATTGATGGAGAAATGCACGAAATTGACGAAAAAGATGCAAGTCATTATAGAAAACTTGCATTCGAGAAACATACAATTACATTTCCGTTGAATGATGAATTTGTGGAAAAGGAGAGGGAGTTCAGGAGCGATAGGGAGTTGAGTGCAAAAGCAATGAGAGAAAGAATTTCAGATATTGATGAAGAAATAAGGAGATTAAAGAACAGTAAATCACCGCAGAAGGATATCGAGAGAAGAATTAAGATAAAGAGAAAGGAAGTAAGTAGATACGCAGTCGAGATACAGAAAAAGTACTCTATTCCTTTTGCCAGCGTTGTGTTTCTTTTCCTCGGGATTCCTCTTGGGATAAAGACAAGGAAAGGAGGAGTTGCCGTAGCCACAGGGGTAAGTATTTTGTTTTTCGTTATATACTATATTTTTCTTGTGGGGGGGGAGGAACTCGCAGATAGAGGATTAATGTCGCCGTTCCTGGGAATGTGGATGGGAAATATCTTCTTCCTCGTGGTCGGGTTTTTTCTTACCCAAAGGAGTGTCTACGAGAATAGCTTTGGGTGGTTTTTAAAGATTTTCAAGATTCGAAGACGCCACGGAGAGACTGCAGAAAGTAGAAGAAAAAGATGAAAATACTCGACAAACTTCTACTAGTGGATTTTCTGAAAGCACTTTTGTTTATTCTTATCGCTTTTGTGTTTATTTTTGTTATCGTTGACCTTTTCGATGATCTGGCGAGATTTATTGAAAAAAAAGTTTTGATATTCGACATTTTTATGTACTATGCATATCAAATGCCTTCGATTGCTGTGCTTGTTTTTCCTGTTGCAGCCTTGCTTTCTCTGTTTTTCTCGCTTGGCCTTATGGCGAAGAATTATGAGATACTTGCGTTAAAAGCAAATGGTATAACACTCTACAGGATTTTTTTCACCTATCTGGTTGCCGGTTTGATGATGAGTTTGTTTATAATATTCATTAATGAGACACTTGTTCCGTATGCCAACGAAAAGGTAAGGTTGCAAAAGAGAATAAAGATAAACAAACTGCCAGCAATAGATTATCATTATCAGAATGATCTTAAATACCTTGGGGAAGGTGGATATACTTATTCAATAAAAACATATGAAGGTAAAAAAAAGGAAATGAGAAGGATTATTATTCTGAAATTCGATGAGCACCACAGAGTCGTGAGGAGGATCGATGCGAAGAGTGGTATTTGGAATGACGGTGTCTGGGAACTTAAAGACGGATATGTTCGAGTTTTTACTGACAGTCTTGGTCAGAGGGTAACGGCGTTTAAAAGTAGGCAGTTCTCCGAATTAAAGGAGAAGCCCAGTGATTTTTCTAAGAGAGTGAAATCGCTTGAAGAAATGAAGTATTCGGAGGTTAAAGATTATGTGAGGAGATTAAGGAAGAGCGGAAAAGATCCGTCAATAGCCCTTTTGGAATTATATACAAAAATTTCTTTTCCTTTTGTTACTTTCATTATTATCTTCCTGGGTGCTCCGCTTTCTGCAGATACGAGGAGGAGTGGTATTGCACTTGGGTTCGGACTTTCTCTGCTCATTAGTTTTGTTTATTGGGGTTCCTTGCAGATTTCTAAAGCCTATGGCATAAAAGGGGATGTTACACCATCTCTTGCTGCGTGGCTTCCAAACATTCTATTTGCGGTAATCGGTGTTTTTTTGATTGTCAGGATAAAAAAGTAGTATTGATGAATATTGAAAGATCAGATAAGCAAACATATGAGTTAACTTAAATGTTAAAATTCGGGAACTCTGAACTCGCAAATGGTTTGGTACTTGCCCCGCTTGCCGGTTTTACCGATTCAAGTTTTAGAAAGCTGTGTAAATCTTTTGGTGCAGAACTGGTTTTTTCTGAAATGGCTTCTGATGAAGGGGTGAGGAGGAGGATCAAGAAAACCCTTGATTATATACTTTTCGACGATGAGGAAAGACCTATTGGTATTCAACTTTTCGGTTCGAAGATAGAATCTATGAAAGAAGCAGCAGTGATAATCGAGAAGGAATTACACCCGGAGGTAATCGATATTAATCTCGGGTGCCCTGTAAAAAAGGTTACAAAAACAGGCGCTGGGGCAGCTCTATTGCAAGATAAGAAGAAAATGCAGAAAATGGTTTGCTCGATTGTAAAAGCTGTAAATACTCCTATTTCGACAAAAATAAGATTGGGATGGAAAAGTGATGATTCACTTGAGTTATCGAAGATGCTCGAAGATTGTGGAATAAGTTTTATTACCATTCATTCAAGGAGAGCTATCGATGACTACAGTAAGAAAGCAGATTGGACGGTTTTCGAGAAAATTAAGAATAATACTTCAATTCCCATAATAGCAAACGGAGATATTTGGAAACCTGAAGATGCGGTATTTCTAATTTCCGAGATCGGAGTTGATGCTGTTATGGTTGGTAGAGGAGCGCTTGGCAGACCCTGGGTTTTTAAGAAACTTAAAGATTATATGAACAACGGAAAATTAGAGAATAATATGAGTAGGAAAGATAGAATAGATATACTTCTGAAGCATATTGAAATGATGAGACAGCGAATGGGTGAAGAAAAAACGGCACGGAGAATAAAGGGGCAGATCGGTTATTACCTTAAAGGTATGGGGGAAACCAGAAGAGCAAAACAGCAAATTCTGACAGCAAATAGGTTAAGCAGCATAGTAGATCTTCTCGAAGGAATGAAAAAATGAAAATCGTATGTTTTTCTTGTAAATATCCAACAAATATGTTAAGAGCGTAATATGAAATATGCAAAAAAGGGAACAGTGAAAATCTTTGTTGGTATATTATGTTTGCTCGTTCTATATTGCTCGCGCGAACGTGTTTCGAATCCAGTTTCAGATACGGAGATAAAAGAGCTAAAGATAACCTGTAAAGATGTTTTGAAAAGCGGAGAGAATATCGATTACGTTCTTCAAACAATGAATATGGGTAGTAACGAACGATATGGTATTACGGAGAGTTTGAAGGAGTATCTTGATGTAAAAGCCTGTATGCCCGGTGATTCTGTTTTAGTGTCCAAGAATCTTTCAGGTGAATTTTCTAAACTTGAATATGTAAAAAGCCGTTTTTTAAGATTCAATGTAACGAAAAAGGACACAGCGTATCATACAGAGAAAATCGAATTAAAGCCTTCTATTGCGATATCGAATATCAGTAGTACAATATCAGGGAGTCTCTACGAGTCAATTGTTAAGTTAGGGTATTCTCCTGAACTTGTTTTTGATTATGCGGATATCTTTGCCTGGGTAATCGATTTTTTAACAGAGGTTCAAAACGGTGATACTTTCGATATTTTGGTTGAAAAACAATACTTGAGTAATAGATATGTCGGGAACGGCAAGATAATAGCGGCGTTTTACAAAGGGCAGATAGGACAGTATTTCGCATTTTATTTCAAGGATACTGAAGAAAAAGAGGATTATTACGATGAGAAAGGCAATTCTCTCAGAAAGCAACTGCTTAAGACACCCCTGCAGTATAGAAGGATTAGTTCCTACTTTTCGTTGGCAAGATTACACCCAATACTGAAGATACGAAGACCACACTATGGCGTGGATTTTGCAGCTCCTCGGGGGACACCTGTTTGTTCTGTGGGTGATGGTCACATACTTTTTGCCGGTCGGAAAGGCGGATATGGAAAACTAATAGTTGTGAATCATCCTAATAGTTTTATAACATACTATGGGCATCTCTCAAGGATTAATAAGGGGATTGTGAAGGGCGCAAAAGTAAAACAGGGGCAGGTAATTGGGAATGTTGGTTCCACGGGTCTTTCGACCGGTCCGCACCTGCATTTCGGGATCAAGAAATCCGGAAGGTGGGTAAATCCGCTTAAAATTGACTTGCCTCCGGCGGAACCAATCAACGAGAAATACAGAAAAATTTATTTAGAAGAGATGAGTACAATAAAACAGGCAGTGTTCGGAAAAACTCTGAGATCGGACCGGGAAATTTAAGATAGCTGTTGACGAATGTAAGGCACGTCAGAATGGTGCAATGGTAAGAGAATGATTTGCGCACAGCATTCGATAAGTATTTTTTTGTGTTGATTGATATAGCGAAATCAGAGGTAATACTTTTTTACAAATCCCGAGATATTGTTAAACTGCTTTTCTCAGATTGGAGAATCTGTTCAAAGAATTTTTTTACAGTGTCATAATCATAGGCAGGTATTGTTGTTTTAATGATAGAGAAATGCTTATTTATGACAATGTTTTCACCATCCTTAAGACAGGATAATGAATAGTTACCGAAATCGTATGATATTTCCACAGGTTCTATATTTGTATTGATGTTGCAAGTTTTTCCTGTTTTAAACTTCACAATTTCGATGACGGTTTTAGGATAGTCAAAACAGATTGCATGTGAACGAGTTTCCCTTGTGAGCACGTCTACTATTGTGTTTCGCAGGATGTTTGGAGACAGCACAGAGAAATCCTTTACTTTCTGAATAGTGGATGGAAAATGAAATCGGTAAGCTATTACTAAAGGCTGCGAAAGATCAAAGAGTCCTGAGACAGAGTAGTCTTCAAGTATAGCACCCGTGCAGAGCCGTGAAAGTTTCTTTTCGATGAATTCTCTTTTTTCGGTTTCGCTCTGTTGCCGTAATATTGTGCGGGTAAGGATGGCTTCCTGTCCTGTTTTCGTGCTTTTCATAACACAGGAAAAAGTTTTATCTCCACTGATATCGACTTCGCATTCTCGAATGGTTTGGTTCGCTCTTGCTGAAGAAGATGGAATGGTGAGTAGTTTGCTTTCGTTTTCCTTTATTAGCAGTGCCCGTGTATTTTCCAGGTACCATGGAATTTGACAGAATGGGGTTGCTCGAGATGTAGGGTCAAACAACACAAAATCATCCGCGGTGGTGTAATCCTTGTCTCCTTTAACCACAAAGTTTTTATAGCCCTTTACGTCTGTGAAGTAAGTGGCTGGAACTGCAACTATCATATGATTGAACTGCTGACCGGACACGAAACCCTCCACGATTTTACCCGAAGAAGCGGTTCGAGAAAGAACAGGAAATGCATCGATTCCTATTTCTTTTAACATTGTGATAAGAAGGAAAGCTTTATCCTTGCAGTCACCGTATTTATTCGTGAAGACCTTGATTGGTTTGTGAGGGATAACCCTTCCCCTCTTGATTTCAATAGCAACATAACGGATTTTGGATTGTACACAGTCGTAAATGCTTTGTATTTTTTCCTGTTCAGAAGTAATATCGGCTGTAAGTTCATTGACCTTTGACTTGATAGCCTTGTCTTGCTTTATATCTTTCTTGAGCATCTGCCAGTAATGTTTACCGAGTATTTCCCATGAGTCTCCTTCTATTGTTGCTGTGACTCCATAGAGGGAAAGCGCAGAGAGTGAAAAGTAGATTTTGCTTGTTATTTCAGAAGAGGGTGGCATAAAAGGTTCGGGTTTGAGAGGAGGCGTATCCTTTGCCTTGAATATCGCTTTTACTTTTGCTGCCGGATGTGATATGGATTTGTCTATAGGGAAATCTTTTCTTGCTGCCAACAGGAAACGGTACTTAAGAAAATCCGGTACCTCAAGTGTAATTCTTGAAAGCAAAATAGGTACCTCCCCCTGGAATGTCCAGGATGGGGCAAAAGGTGATTTATATAGAATGGAATAGGAGTATTCGATTACAGAACCCTTTTCTACTCCAGGCATAGCGAAAACCTTTGATTTTGAATCCGCATAGAGTACATAATCAGGGAAAAGCGTTTTTTCATGTATATCAGTGGGTTGCAATTCGATAACTGTATTGTCCTTTTTGATTGTTCTTCCTTTTATATTGTGAACCTCATTTCCTTCATCAAATGGGATTTCAATGTTTGCGTATCTTAAGCCTGCTTCATTCAGAATCCTGACAATGACATGCCTCGTGAAGATAAATTTTCCGGTAACATTGAATTCTCCGTCGTCGAGAAGAAATACTGCACTTGCGTCTGGATAATCTTTTTGTTCCGGGAGATTTTCCAAATCCAATTGTTCCCATTCGACCTTCTTGAAGTGGGTACTTCTCGTGGAAGAACAGTCAAGACTGAGCATGAAGAATACTGCAAGGAGCATATAAAAAATGATTTTGTAAAGGTAACGAAAGAGAGAGTTTATCATTTTGCCCTCCGAAAGTTAATTTTTTCGTTATGGCTTATTATCACCTAATTCACAAGTATGACAATTTACAATGTCAATGTAGTATTATTACAAGACTATGATTCAATATATACTGTAGTATCAGCTATTTGTCAAGCAAAATTGATTAAAGGCGTATTGGGGTCAAAGGCGTATTACGGTCATATCTGCGGAAGCAGGTATCCACAATAGATTCCATCTTTTCATTTTTCTAATTTCCTTTTTTGTTTCAACTCTTATATTCTTCCAATCCCTGTTAATTTTGTCTTTTTCCTTGACAGGGAATTATGATCATTGTATATAATAAATAGTCAGTCGGAGAAACAGGAAAGATGGAAGATTTGAAGAAAACTAAAAAAACCAAATAAACCAAATAAACTAAGTAATCTGCGAAAATCAGCATGTAAAAATAATGAAAAAAGTTCTCCTTATCAATCCCTGGATTTATGATTTTTCTGCATTCGACTTCTGGCTAAAACCACTTGGTTTACTATACATCGCAAGTTTTCTTGAAAAGAAGGGTTTCGATGTGAGTTTTTTGGATTGTCTTGACCGTTTCCATCCTTCTATGATTAAGAATGGCATTGAACCTACTAATAGAGGATATGGCACTGGCAGGTTCTATGAAGAAGAGATTGCTAAACCTGAAGAACTGAAAAGCATTCGGAGGAAATACAAAAGATTTGGCATTCCCTATTCCATTGTTAAGAGGAAATTGAAAGAGATGAAGGATATCGATGCAGTTGTTATTACTTCCATTATGACCTATTGGTACTCGGGTGTATTTGAGATAATAAAACTTGCGAGAGAAGAGCTACCAGGAGCAAAAATTATTCTTGGAGGTATCTATCCCACACTCTTGACAGAACATGCGAGAAATAAGAGTGGGGCAGATGCGGTCATCCGTGGTTTGAATATTCATCCTCTGGCTGATGAGTTGGGAGATAGTGAAGAAAGTGAGTTTATTGCAGAAGAATTCTTCAATACTTCTTCTCCTGCATATCATCTTTATGATAGGCTTCCTTATGTTTCAATGGTGACCTCTTTAGGTTGTCCATTCCACTGCACTTATTGTGTCTCTAATTTGCTTACGCCTGAATTTTTCCCTGTTAAGAAGGAGAAAATCTTGAGCGAAATTGATATTTATGTGAACAAATTAAAGGTGAAAGATATTGCATTCTACGATGATGCAATGCTCTTTAATGCTGAAAAGCACTTTCTGCCTTTGTTCGAGGAAGTATTTAAAAGACAATATGCAGTTAGATTTCATACACCTAATGGTCTCAATGCGAGATTTATAACAGAAGAAGTGGCTCTAATGCTTTACAGATGCAATTTTCAGACAATCAGAATAGGATTTGAGAGCAGTCAGAGGGAGTTTCAGAAGCAGACAGGTGGTAAGGTAACAGAGGGAGAGGTCGAATGTGCAGTTTCAAACCTTCTTAAGGCTGGTGTTCCGAAGAAGAATGTTGGTATTTACATAATGGCAGGAAGAATGGATGAGAAAATAGACGATGTTATGAAAACAATGGAATTCATTCAACATCTTGGAACGAAGGTTTTTGTCAGTGAATATTCACCTGTTCCCGGTTCTGCGGATTTCCAAAGATTTGGAAATTTTGAAGGTTTAGACGCACTCTGGCAGAACAATTCCATTGCGTTCTTGAGAAACGGTTGGAGTTTTGGGGATATGCAGAGAATCAAGGATATGAAGAATAGAATAAATAAGGCGATATGAAATGCACGAGTTATTTATTGAGTGAGTTTTTCTGGAAATACCAATTTTTAAGAGACTACTGCAATTCTTCAAATGAATAGAATTCATTAATCCGGATAAGGTATTCCTTCAAAGTGCTTAATACTCGCTGTGTATCCGCATTCCCTTCTTCTTATGGGTTTTATAATCTGTTAATTCATACGACAATGTGCTCCGGTGTTTTTCCTTCTAAAACATCGATAATACTCTGTGCTGACATCTGAGCCATTTTTTCTCTCGTTTCGTGGGAAGCACTACCGATATGTGGTGTTAAGACAACATTGTTGAGGCTCAACAATGTCTTGTTGACGGCAGGCTCCTTTTCATACACATCAAGACCAGCTCCTGCTATCTGTTTTTTCTTAAGGGCATTTGCAAGGGTTTTTTCATCGACAACAGAACCCCGTGAAGTGTTTATCATAATCGCTGTTTTCCTCATCAATGCAATCTCTTTCGCTCCGATTAGATGATATGTCTTTTTTGTCAAAGGTAAGTGGAGTGAGATAAAATCCGATTCTGCGAGAAGCTTCGTCAGTGTGACTTTTTTTGCTTTAAGTTGTTTTTCCATCAAGATGTTCTTACTACGGCTGAAATAAAGAACTCTCATATTAAATCCTCTTGACCTTAAGGCTACGGCGGTTCCTATACGACCGCTTCCGACTATGCCAAGTGTTTTCCCGTGAATATCATAGCCCAGCAGTAGTGTTGGCTGCCAGCCTTTGAATTTTTTACGTCTCATAATTTTATCACCATCGGGGATTCTTCTTGCTGTTGCAAACAGCAGTGCCCAGGCAAGATCTGCTGTAGTTTCCGTTAAGACATCAGGGGTATTGGTCACTGTGATGTTTCTTCTTGTTGCTTCTGTGATGTCTATATTATCGTATCCAACCGCATAGTTCGCAATAACCTTCAGGTTTCTTGATGCATCCATCACATCCTTGTCGATTCTATCGTTTAACAACGAAAGGATTGCGTCCACATCTTTTGTCTTTTTAATAATTTCCTTTTTCGTTAACTGTCTACCTTTTTCGTTAATTCGAAGCTGGAAGTGATTCTTCAGCATTTTGATTGCCACTTCAGGGATTCTTCTTGTTATAAAGATTTTTTTCATTTGAAACTAATAAAACTAATCCAACTAATTCAACAGCTCAATTGTTATTTCTTGAGTTCAATAAACAGAAGATACCCGGCGACGATTCCTACTCCATCTACAGCAATGTCCTTCCAGCTCCATCCTGTTTTCCTATAGTTTTTATCAATAAATTCCTTTCCAATTCCGCATACCCCTGCAATGGAGACCGAGAAATAGATGCTGTTTTTCTGTGGATTATTGAACTGACAGTGATAACAGTGGTAGGATAAGCCTGTAATACTTGCACTTGCGGCAAAATGAAGAAACTTATCTACACCAAACCAGCTGTCCGCATTATCAATTTTTAATTCTTCTTTTTTATTGTTGCTATATGTTATGTCTTTAGCAGAAGCATCAATTATAAGGGTCACAGTTAGAAGAATGATTAGGAGAATACTATAAATCACATTCCTCACTTTTAATAGCTTTTTTTCCATTTCAGATTGAGATTTTAAGGACTGGTTACCTTTTTATACTTCACCTCATAAGGTAAATTGTTACCCTCGGTCCATACTGTATGAAGGTTTCTTCCAAATGGAGTTGTCTCTATGTAACTTTGTGGATATTCCGAGGGACTATTTGTTGAATCTATTACAACCGATGCACCCCAGCCAAAAGCAGACCTCTTTCTGTAAACGATGTGCGAGTAATTGCCTGGTGGGAACAGCGGCACCTCGGTGAAAGCACATAGGTCTCCACCCAACATCTGTGGACTTCTTGATGTCAATGAGGTATTGCTTACCGTCTCTATCGACTGCCAGTTTGCCCCCGACTTCTTTCTATATTTGACTTTATTATCTTCTTCCCATACTATGTGTATATTCCCATTTGCAACATCACAGAAAGGATGTTTCGATGTGTTTGCTGCAACAGAAACAGTCTCCGGGTCACTGGGCCATCCACCTACACCCTTTTCTTTGAAATAAATAGTATGCTTCCCTGTTCCTATAGACCTTGACCAGGCGATAACAGGAATTGTATCATTTTTCATTGCAATGGATGCACATTCCAACTCAAGCCCTTGAGTCCACTGCGAAACATATTCACTTGCAGTGTCAACCACAGCAGTGTCCTGTATGGACCCAGGAATCTGGAATTTCTTGTAATATAATTTATAGGTGATGTAGCCCGGATACGTTGATGGTTCAGTCAATACACCGTAGGCAAAATGTTTCATTGTCCCAGAAACCTGTATTACAGGTGATGAGATATGGGACATAACACCAACCATCTCTGGAATTGTACAAAGAGTGCAGGGTTTCGCCAAAAGCCATTTGGCACTATCGACTTTATAAGAGTTATATAAGATTGTATTCTGTCTTCGCCATATCGCTTCGTAAAAGTTAGTTCCTCTCTTTGCAATTGCCGGGAAAGAACCATAGTAAAGTGTAGTATCAGGGCTTAGTTCATTGGATGACCCTGGCTTCATATCTGCAAAACGAATAGTCGCCTTTGAATCATAAACGGTAAAGACTTCTCCGTTATCTCCTATAATTACCTTCCGCTGGTTATTCATTCCCGTTGCATTGGATGAATCAACTGGATAAGGATACTTAAGAAGCACTGCCGCCGTTGCAGGATAGAGTTTTATTTGAGTGGTAGGATAGTATTTCATTTTTCCACCGTGAAATACACTTTTCCCCACAGGTGACACATTGTAAAATGTTGTATTGAAATTGACATAGGCGTTATGGGCAGTATCCGCTTCTGAGAAATTTATTATGCTCTTACCATTTGTGTAATCCCTCACATATACGCTGTCACCTTCATCAAAATACTGCCATATAGAGTCTTTGGTCTCTGTCGGACTGCCGAGTTCTATATTGAACTCTGGAAAATAATTGAACTTGCTCAAGGAATCTGTATAATAAAGATATGTCCTGTTACCCTTTGCAAGCAAATAACTTGCAAGGCAGAACATCCTGTCGGTAATACTGTCCTCATACACATATCTATTAAATATGAAACACGCCTTATCTAATGTGTCAACTGCCATAACTGCATCCAAACGATTGTCCCATTCGCTAAAGCGGTCTTTATTCCAGGGCTTCATCGTTTCACACAGGACACCGTCAACAGGTTCGCTGAGCTGCTCGTAGGTTTTGCTTGTAAGGGAATTATACATCACTAATTTAGGGGTAATGGTCTGCTTCATTTCAGCAAGAAAATCTGTTACGATGTCAAACCATAGGTCTCTATCCCTTCTATGTGTATAGTCAAGACAGTCAAAAAACCAATACCAGAGAGAAACATTGTCATGATAGATACCGTTTACATCCCCTGGTGAAGTGAGATAGGATACCCTTTCTTTTAACATATCCCTCCATATAGAAGAACTATCGGGATTCATAAAATACCAACCAGTCTCACTCTGCTTGAATCTGATTCTGTTGTTCATATCGGTCGAGTAAAGATATTTCGATGTGTCAGGAGGAAGGGAATAGACATTATCTCCTTTTACAAATCTGAAGAAATATCCATATCCCGCAACCTCTGTTAAAGGGGTTAATTTAACATCAATATGACCACTGTAGACACCACTTCGTGTCTCCTGCAGATTGTAAATTTCCTTAAATAGTGTATCGTTATTAACTATCGAGTCACGAAAGTTATGTTCCTTGCTTACATCAACGAAAACTTGTGTTGTATCTGGTGTGCCACCACCGGCATTGGTTACCTCAAAGGTGATACGAATAATCGTATCCTGAATAATCGTATCCTGCGAGTGTCCCTTTGTGAGAATGATAGGAGATGGAAGGGGTGTGGGCTTAATACTATCCGTTGTCAATGAAAAGGCAAATGTGTCGTTATCTGAACCCTCAAGAGAACAGACGGAGGCAATGTAATAGTAATATGGGCTAGCATTTACTACTTCTGTATCTAAGTAAGAATTACCCGGAAAAGGTTGACTGCTCACTTTTACATAGGGGCCCTCTGGACGTCGTCCTCTATAAACATTATACCCCTTAAAAGCTCCAATCCTATTAAATATCGTATCCCTTGCATCCGGTGTCCAGTTAAGTGTTATCTCGTTATTTCCCGGCACTGCTGTCAATCGTGCGGGACAGCCTGAATGTAAAAATGAAAACTCATGCTTATTACAGTTCGTCCATTCCGGGAAACTATCTGCATAGTAGTTATCGTATGCAGGTCTCTCGGCAACCAATGACTTATAGCGGAATATCGTTACAAGGGGATTATACTTATGTATAGAGTCCCCATAAGATGGTAAATATAAAGGATACCTCGTACCTTCTATAATTAAGTCGAAATGCTCACCAAGAAATCGAGGATAATCAGGCTTCTTGAATCCTGGAGGCCAAAAAGTTACCGTCGAACCATCCCATATCCCGAGATGAACATCATTGGTGGTTGACATAAACTCGGGGTCAACAGCATATAATCCGGTTAATACTGTAAAATTTATAAGTAATGTAAGAAATAACTTCTGCTTCATTTTATACCTCTAATTTTTATAATTTTCTTTATATCAATTACTCTGCCCTTATTTGTCAACGCTATAAAATATATACCAGACCTTACTTCGTTTCCCTTTTCATCCGTTCCATCCCAGGATACAGAAGTGATGAGTGAAGAGTGAGGAGTGATGAGCGACAAAGACCTAATACATCTCCCACTCACATCATAGATACAGAGCGAAATTGGAAATTGGGAAATTGGGAAATTTCTATTTTCTATTTTCCTAATTTCGGGGATTCTGTATCTTATTTCTACCTTTTTTGTAAACGGATTGGGCTGACAGGTAAGTCTTATGTCTTCGGTCTTCGGTCTCCGGTCTTGTCTCTCCCTTACCACTACTCCCACTCCATAGTGCAATATCGCTCCAGCCTGACCTACACTCCAGCCATTTAAGGTATCCACAAAATCTAACCGTTCAAGTGTTACACTTACCGGACTCATCTCCAGACTCCAGGTGGTTCCCGCATCACTCGTCCTCGCGAGCCTACCACTATCTCCTACTGCCCACGCATTATAACCATCCCCACAGTCTATGTCTAACCATAATCCAGTTTCACCGTGTGGTATCCAGTTACTGCCATCAATCGTGCTGAGTATTACATTCTGCCCGCAACTGTATCCTCTTAAGCTATCCCACATCGATACGCCATATTGAGGTCCTGTTTGCCTCTCTAAACTCCAATTCATTCCCCCATCTGTCGTATGCCATATATATCCCCATTCAATCCTCTCTTTCGTTAATCCAACTACATCGACTAACCACCCCTTATCTCGACTGACAAAGTCCATATCGTGAAACTTTGATACAGTATCCACCACCTCTCCAATCAAACTCCAGTTACTTCCACCATCGGTTGTCCTGCGTATCCGTGTCTCTATAGTTCCTATACCTGCTATCCATCCATAAAGTGTGTCTACAAAGTCTATTGCCCTGATAAATGGTCCACCTACTGAAACCTTCTCCCAACTTATACCTCCATCATTCGTCCTCCACATCGATGGCTGGGTATTGCCATACCTACCTACTGCATATATGTGTGAACTGTCCCTTACTCCTATGTCCCTGAACTCATTACTCCCAGGTAACTGCTTCACTTCCCAGTTATTACCTCCATTAGTTGTATGTAATACCATTCCACCCTGTCCAGCAATCCATCCATTAAGTGAATCAAGAAACTCTACTCCCCTTAACCAGTTACTCCAGGGCAGCTGAAACTGCCAGTTGAATCCTGAATCCTTGACCAATGTAGTCCACTCTCCACAGCTCCATACCTTATTATCTTTAACCGATATGCTCATAAGTCTTGAGTTAGTCCCTACCCACATCTTATTCCAGGTTACACCGCCATCTGTGGTCTTTACCACAATCCCATTCTCACCACAGGCATATCCAACAAGTGTATCAAGAAATTCTACATCGTAATATGGTGCATTGCCTGTGTTCATTGGGCGCTTATCCCAGGGTTCACCCCCTGAAGCAGTGTAGATAAGCGTATCACCATTACCTACTGCAAAACCGTTAAGAGTACCCAAAACGCAAAGTGCTCTTAGACCCATTGATGCAGGGTTAGGCTGAACAATCCACGTTGTACCAGCATCTATTGTATGTTCGAAAACGCTTCCAGGTGCAATTTGCCAGCCTTCCCTAATACTAATAAAGTCTAAAGCCCTACTATACCAAACTTGTCTCTCCCATGTTATGCCACCATCAATAGTGTGCAATAACATCGTATCCCCGGTTACCCACCCATTCAAACTGCCTACGAAATCCACCGCAACAAGATACTCATTCGGTCTACAAGGAAATGAATCCTTTTCCCAGTTATTACCTCCATCGGTTGTCTTCAAGATTAAGCCATACCAACCACTACCACTAATTCGACTATTGCCTACTACCCAACCTCTAAGTGTATCAAGAAACTGCACATCATAAAAACAAATACTGCTGTCTATCTCTGTGAAACTCCAGTTTGCTCCACCGTCCGCTGTTTTACCTATTGCTCCCCTCTGAAATACCCACGGCTTGCCAGTATAACCTCCATAATGTACAACAGTCATATAATACCTTCCTCCTACTACCCACCCATGTAAACTATCTACAAAATCTATACCTTGAAAATGATACTCATAAGGTGACGGCTGACGTTGCACCTCCCAACCTGAAAATAACATAGTTGGTATGAGTAACATGACAACAACCAAACATATCTTTCTCATTTTTCTCTCACTTGTTTATTCTTTAAAAGATAATTCTTTTATCTCACATTGTCAAGAAGTTTATTCTTCAAAAATCTGTCTTTCTGTCATTGCGAATATTCTTCTCATATTTCTTCTGAAGCAATCTCATATTCACCCTGAACCATACGGTACAGGGGGGATTTGATGTCTTACCTTATCAGCATTATCTTCTTTATATCAATTACTTGTGATTTTTTACTTTTAACCTCTAACTTAATGAAGTATATTCCACTGCTTACTTCTTTTCCGAATTATCTCTACATGCCGGGATAGTCTAAAATTATAGGAGTATCTGATAAGTTCTGATTTAACTAATACTTTTTTTGTCCCTATTTTTCTTTTCCCTTTTTATAAGTGTCCTCCATTTTTCTAATCTATCTTTGATTTTCCCTTCTCTACCTCTGTCGGTTGGTCTATAATAGATTTTTCCTTTTAGCGCATCCGGGAGATATCCTTCAGGAACAAAGGCATCCTGGAAATTGTGGGCATACTTGTAGTTTTTCCCATATTCGATTTCCTTCATCAGCGATGTCGGTGCATTTCTTATCTTGAAGGGAACTTCTGCATTAGGGATTTCATAGACATCCTTCTTTGCATTTTCGTAAGCAAGATAGATGGAGTTACTTTTGGGTGATGTGGCAAGATAGACTGCCACCTCGGCAAGAGCAAGAGAGCATTCGGGCATACCTATGAAATGTACTGCTTCCTTTGCTGAAACTGCGAGTGTTAACGCAAATGGGTCAGCAAGTCCGATGTCTTCACTCGCAGCTCTTATGAGCCTTCTTGCGATAAAGAGGGGGTCTTCTCCGCTTTCCAGCATTCTCGCCAGATAGTAAAGGGCAGCATCAGGGTCGCTACCTCTTATACTTTTATGCAACGCCGAAATTAAGTTATAATGCTCCTCCTGGTTTTTATCGTAAAGGAGTGATTTTTTCTGTGCAACATCTTCAACCATTTTAAGGTCGATTGATTTCTTTTTTCCTTCCGTTGTCAGCACATTAGAAGCTATTTCGAGTATATTCAGTGCAATTCTTGCGTCACCGTCAGAAATATTGACAACAAAATCTATGGCTTCATCGGTTAAAAGCACTTCTTCATTCAGTCCGTCTTCTGACTTGATGGCATTTTTCAACACCTTTTTTATCTCTTTTTCATTCAGTTTTTTCAGCACATAAATCTTTACCCTAGAAAGAAGCGCTGAGTTGATTTCGAACGATGGATTTTCCGTTGTTGCACCTATTAAAGTGAGGGTCCCATTCTCCACATAGGGAAGGAAAGCATCCTGCTGCAACTTGTTAAATCTGTGAAATTCATCGACGAAAAGGATAACATGAGTAGCTTTGAATTCACGTTGCATTTGTGCATCTTCTATTACGCTTCTGATTTCTTTTACACCGGAAAGCACTGCACTAAAATTGATAAAATGAGCTTTCGTATATTTGGAAACAAGGAATGCAAGGGTAGTCTTACCACTTCCAGGGGGACCCCACAGGATCATCGATGGTATTTTGCCTTCCTCTATTGCTTTTCTTAAAGCCTTGCCCTTACCTATAAGATGTTTCTGTCCTACGAATTCAGAGAAACTCGAAGGTCTGACCCTATCTGCGAGAGGATTTTTTATTGCGGTTTTCTTTTGAGTAAAGAGTTTACTCATTCTGTTCCGGTCCTCCGGTAAGTTCCTCTATTCCTTGTTCTGTAACGAGAATCGTTTCCTTGATTTTCACTCCGCCCCAATTAGGCAGATAAAGAGCCGGTTCCACAACAAAGGTCATTCCGGTCTTAATAATTTCGTTGTTATTCGGTTTTAGAGCAATTCCGCCTTTGACAAATCCAAGGCTTTCTCCCAGAGGGTGAAAGAAAAACTGCGAATGTCCTAACTCGAGAAAACAGTCTCTAACCACAGCATCAACAGAAGAGGCAACGATACCAGGCTTAACGAATGATTTCATCTTCTTGTATGCTTTGAGAACGATATCGTATACTTCTTTTTTCTTTGCATCCACCTTTCCGTGAAAAACAGTTCTTCCAAAATCAGCCATATAACCTTTTAAAAGTCCGCCCATATCCAGCGTAACTATATCGTTTTCTTTCAGTATCTCCATTGTGGAGACAGGAAAAGTATTGGACGTTTTTTTACCGAAAGCTATGCGGGTTGGGAAAGCACGTTTCTCCAAACCCTGTTTGTGAAGTTGCACATCTACTTTGTTCCTGAGTTCGATTTCACTGCAGCCTGTTACAATATCTTTTTTGATTTCTTCATATACATTTCTAAGTAAATGTGCCGACTTCCTTATGAGTTTGATTTCTTCGTTCGATTTAATTGCAGCAAGTAATGGAACAGGATTTTTAACTCTGATGCAATTCTCGTTAGTGTCCAAATAAATCGGGCTGGTGAGTCCGACATTCTTTATTTTGTGTTCTTTTATCACCTGTCTGGCTTCTTTTATATATCTGAAATTGTGTTCAACATACGATTTTGTTTCGGTTTCAGGAACTTCGATATTGTCTGGCAGACTATCGGCAATAAAGGACAGTGTTACAGGATTTGCCAGCAAGATTATGTTTTTGGGTGAAATAATTAAGAGCATGTTCAGTTCAACAAAGTTGAAGGATTTTTCGATTTTTAAAAGATAAAGTATATCGAGAGGAGAATCGATAAGTAAACAATCTAATTTTTCGTTCTCAATAAAGTCTCTTACTTTTTTAATTCTTTCCTTCATTTTCTGCCTCTTTCGGTATTAAAAGGTATCGGCGGGGAATTGTTGACCGCAGATTCATCCTCTGCATGATGTGTTATTGTGAGCAAGACTTGGTTTTTATTAGGAAGCAGTTTCATTTTTTCGGACAACCATTTCTTCACAGGGAAACAATCAGTCTGTCTTTACCTTTCAGTTTGCACTGGTGGTGACAGTTGCTTTTAGTGATTCATCAAGAGATTCTAAGTTCCACAGGATGTTATATATCTTTCTCTTTGCAAGCACCCTTTTCACATATCCTCGGGTTTCACTGTAGGTAATCATATCAAAATATGTTGGATAGTCATTGCCCCATTTTCTCTTCCACTCTTTTGCTTTTCTTTCTCCTGCATTATATGCTGCCAGGCTGAATTCATAGTTTTTAAATTTGTTTTGAAGTTTAGCGAAATGTGCTGTTCCGAGTTGGATGCTAAGTTCCGGTTTGTTTTTCAGGTCATCGGGTCCGTGGTAGTCTATTTTGTGATCTGCAGCCACTTCTTCTGCAACGGACGGTAGAAGTTGAGTAAGACCAATTGCATTGGCAACCGACACCGCATTTCTCTGGTATGCACTTTCCTGATGAATAATAGCAGCCATTATATCGGGCTCAATGTTGTATTTTTTCGACTCGGAAATAATTGTAGGAAGATAAAGCAGTGGATACTCTATTCTTAGGAATTCCAGAGGTGCTCTGGAGAAATAACTACCGGGTGAATTAGCCTTAACCTTAAGGGAGTAGAGTATTGATTCATAATCGAATCCTTTTTCCTTGAACAATTCTGCCAACCTGTATGCTGTAAATGGTTTTATCTGCATTTTGGAAAACGATTTTTCTGCTTGTTTGACAAGACCTATATCGAGGAAGGTTATACCTCTTTGCCAGTGTATTTTGTCTTGTTCGCTAAGGTTGATAACGGTATCTGTCCAGGTGGAAAGCCATTTTTTTGTATCGTTTTCATCCGTGGTTATCTTATCATTTCCCAGCAAAAAAGCGAAGTATCCGAGAGGAGTTCTTACTTTAATTTGACTCCAGATGGAATCTCTTTTCTCTATATTACCTTTTTCATGTTCTATTCTCCCAAGCCAGTAAAGGGCTGAGACATGGTCGCTTCTTCCTTTCCTGGAGATTTGTAAGGCGCGTGTTAGGAATTCTTCAGAAAGTGAATAATCGTTTTTCCTGTAACTTAAAATAGCACCGCGGAGCATCGTTTTATAAAGATAATCGCCTTGCTTAAATTCCTTTTTTATCTTCTTATAAATTTCTAACGCTGCATCGAATTCTCCTTCGTCTTCTTTCAGAAGTCCAGAAAGGTAAATAGCATTGTCCGCATACTTACTCTTCTTGTTCTTTGCTGCATCAGTATAGCTTTTCATTGCACTCACATAATCACCTGTTTTTTCTTCGGCTTTTCCAAGATAGTAAAGAATGGTTTGTTTTTTTTCTGGATAAGAATCCTTAAGTTTCTTGAATTCGATAACGGCATACTTGTTCTGTCCTAACTTATAGTATGACATTCCAAGAAGGTAATGAGCATATTTGTTCTTAGATTTCTCAACATAGTCTTTCAAAAGATCTCTTGCAGTTCTGAAATCTCCCATACTGTAGCAAAGCACGGCAAAGGTGAAATATTCACCGGATAACAGCTTCTGAGCGTCAAGAAGTTTTATCCCCGCTCTGTATCCTGACGAACCTCCCTTTGATAAGATAGTATGATATAGTTCGAATGCCTTTTCTTCCTGCTCCATGGAAAATAGGAGATTTGCTTTCTTTAGATTGAGTATGTTATCTTTTTTGGGATATTCCTTTTTCATAAGTGATATTAGTCTTAACGCTTCGTCAAAGTTTTCGTTTTCGGTAAAATTGTGAAGCAGTTCGGTTGCAATTATATATTTCTCTGTTTTGTCCTTAATGGTTTTCCCCAATCGGTCAAAAAGGTCCACGACGCTCTCGGGAACTCCCTTTGCAGCCTGGCAGTACGAAATTCTTTTACTTAGAAAACCCGAGATGATCTCGAAACTTGGAGCGAGTAAAATGTACATGGATTCCGCTTCTGCCAATTGATATGTTTTTTCCAGAGATATGGCTTTCTTAAGACTGGATATTTTTCCATTTCCAAAGTAAGGTATCGCTTTATCATACAATGCAGCTTTGTAGTAGAGTTCTCCAAGTATAGAGTCAAAATTGGTATCTTTCGGTACCAAATGCTTGTATTTGGAGACCAAGTTAATAGCTCTATTGTATTCTCTGAATCTTTCATATAGTTTTTCCAGCTGGAAGTTAGCTTCTTTTGAAGCTGCATCCAAGGAAATAAGCAGGTTATATAAGTCAAAAGCTTCTATAAAGTTTTCATTTCTAACTGCTTCTTCTGCCCGCGTTAGGAGTTTTTCCTTCATAACATTTTCTTTCTTAGTATCAAAGAAAAAGCAACTGAGAAGCAACAATGAGAATATTACGCAGAAGTATTTTGGAAACAGACTACTGCGATAATTTTTCGGTGAGATTATTTTTTTCATACATTTATTATTTCTGACTCTAACTCATTCTCATTAAAACATTTATATATTACCTTAAATGAACGACAAAGTCAAGAAAAATATAAATATCCAAGTAATCCATGCCCTATTCCTTCTATTTTGGGAGGATGATGTGGGGATAACGCTCGTCGCGCTTTTCTATTTGTTTCTCTTCGTGTTGCTGTTTCTGTTTCCCTGGGACAATTATGGTTTCTTTTTGCTCTGGTGCAACAACCTTTTTGGGTAGAAAATTCATTATATATTTCCAAATTTTAGGGTCGTCTGAAAGGGGATGAAGCTTTACCTGTTTTGCAAAGAGAAAGACAAATACAGGAATGAATTCGGGAGAAATGCGTATATATAGAAGCTTGAAGTATGCATCTATTGCGACAAGAACTTCTTGTTTTTCATCTTTTTTCTGTGCAATTGCTGCGAGTATATTATTGATTGTGTCGAAGATTTGCCTGGTCAATATAATTTTTATACCACCTCTTATGAAATCAATGGGTTTTTGGTCAGGACTATCTATGGCAGTTTGAAGATACTTGGTTAATTTTTCCTGGTCGAAGTTGATATTCACCAAGTGTTTCAGGTTAGCAAGGGGAAGTGTACTCATCAACAGGTTGTTTATTACTTCGGGTGAAAGTGTTTTTTTTGTTTGAGGTGGTGGGGTCTTTTTCTTTGTTTTTTTTGCACCCCTTTTTTTTGCAAGTTTATCCTTAACTCTCTTATGTTTTGCCTTTTTACTCATTGTTCTTCTGTGAGCGACGAGAGATTATTCTGTAGTCTTGTCATTTTTGTATGGAATTCCTCCCTTTTGTTCTCCGTGTTTTCCACAATTTCCCTGGGTGCTTTTTCCAGGAATTTCGTATTTGTTAATTTCTTATCCAATGCTACGAGTCTTTTCTCAAGTTTATCAATCTCTTTGGTCAAACGCTGTTTCTCAACTTTGATATTAATAAGTTCCTTAAGTGGGACATATATTTGCATGTTCTGGACAACCCATGAAGCGGAACAATCAGGTTTCTTATAATTTGGCTTAACGGTTAGTTTGTTTATTTTCCCGAGTTCCTTTATATATATTTCCCAATCTCCTATCCAGTTCAAAGCGGATTGTTTTGTTGATGTAATAATACAGGGTGAGAGTTTTTTTGGTGGAATATCCATTTCTCCCCGTATGTTACGAAGTGCCGTAATGGTTTCTTTCAGGAGCTCAAATTCCTTTTCTATTTTTTTATTAACATAGGTTTTCTTGGGTTCGGGCCATTTGCTGATTACAATACTTTTGTGTTTGTGTGGCAATTTCTGGTAGATTTCTTCGGTTATGAAAGGCATAAAAGGATGAAGTAATTTTAGTAAAGTTTTCATTGTTTCTATCATAACAAGGGAGACATTCTGGTTTAGTTTTTTATTGTTTTTTTTGAGTATAGGTTTTGTCATTTCAAGATACCAGTCGCAGAATTCATGCCAGAAGAATTCATACAAAAGTTTCGCAACATCGTTGAATCTAAAATGGTTTAACATAGATGTAACTTCGTTTTTTAGCCATTCTGTTCTCGAAAGTATCCACTCACCTTCTTTTGTCTCGGGCTTAAGAGTTTTACCTTCTGTTTCGATATTCTTCGGGTATATGGATGACAGTATAAGTCTTGCAGCATTCCATAATTTGTTTGTGAGATTTCTACCTACTTCAATTCTTTCAGTGCTAAAAAGAACATCTTGTCCTTCAGGTGTTATGAATAGCAATCCAATTCTTAATGCATCTGCACCGTACTTATCGATGAGATCGAGAGGGTCGGGTGAATTTCCGAGCGATTTCGAAAGTTTCCTTCTTTTTTCGTCTCTCACCATCCCATTAAAATACACATCTTTGAACGGGATCTTATTTGTAAATTCCAGAGAAGCCATTATCATTCTTGCAACCCATAGAAAGATTATATCCCACCCGGTGATAAGAGTATCTGTAGGATAGAAATAAGCGAGTTCCTTTGTATCATCCGGCCAACCAAGTGTAGAAAATGGCCAGAGCCAGGATGAAAACCAGGTATCGAGAACATCTTCGTCTTGTTTGAAATTGCTTGACCCGCACTTTGGGCATTTTTTCGGTTTTTCTGTACTAACTACATATTCCTTACAATCCTCACAATACCATACAGGGATTCTATGACCCCACCAGAGTTGTCTTGAAATACACCAGTCTCTCACATTTTCGAGCCAGTGGAAGTAGACCTTCCTCCATCTTGGAAGGTGGAAGGCAATTTCTCCCCTTTTTACAACATCAATTGCCTTAATAGCAAGAGGTTTCATTTTGATAAACCATTGTGAAGAAAGGTAAGGTTCAATAATGGTATCGCATCTGTAGCAATGACCTACTGAATATGTATGTTCCGTGATTTTCTGCAAAAGACCCATATGTTTCAAATCTTTGATAAGTGACTCACGAGCTTTGAATCTGTCCATACTTTTATACTTGCCTGCTTCAGCAGTCATTTTAGCATCTTCGTCTATTACAAATATCTTATCCAGTTTATGCTTCTTTGATATTTCGAAGTCGTTTGGATCATGAGCAGGGGTAATCTTTACCAGTCCGGTACCGAAAGAAGGATCAACAACATCGTCCTCTATTATCTTAATTTTTCGACCAATTATGGGAACAATAACGTGCTTATTCTTGTAAATTTTGTATCTTTTGTCTTTTGGGTTGTATGCAAGAGCAGTATCACCAAACATTGTTTCCGGTCTTGTTGTTGCAACCGTAAGAAATCCTTTTCTACCTTCTATCGGGTATTTTATGTAGTATATTTTTCCCTGTTTTTTGACATGTTCAACTTCCTCGTTTGATAAAGCTGTTTTACATCTCGGACAGTAGTTTATTATATAGTTTCCCTTATATATTAGTCCCTTTTTGTAAAGTTTACAAAATACATTCTGAACTGCATTCGAAAGCCCTTCGTCAAGAGTAAATCGTTTTCTCCTGAAATCACAGGATGAGCCAATTCTTTTAAGTTGCGTAAAGATTCTTTCTTCATAAATATCCTTCCATTCCCAGACTTTTTCAACGAATTTAGCTCTTCCGAGGTCATAGCGCGTTTTCCCCTGTTTTTTCAGTTGCCTTTCGACCGCATTTTGAGTGGCTATTCCTGCGTGATCTGCTCCAGGTAGCCAGAGAGCAGCATATCCTTGCATTCTTTTCCATCTTATGACAACATCCTGAAGCGTCATATTAAGAACGTGTCCAACAGTCAAAATTCCTGTAACATTAGGTGGCGGGATGAGGATAGTATAAGGTTTTTTATTCTTGTCAATGTCGGCATTGAATAAACCTTCTTTTTCCCAGTAGCTGTACCATTTTTCTTCTATACCTTTGGGATTATAAAATCTCTCCATAACTATTCCTCAACTGTTACTTCATACAAGAATTTGATAATTCCACCCTTTATGTCCTTGAATTGCCCTGCGTCGGTAATATTCAATCCAAACTTGTCAAGTGCAACACTTGGAATAATTCTTTCTTCCTTCTCTTTTTCCAAAATTCTTTGTCCGATTCTCTCAATTAATAATCCGTATTTCTTAATTTGATAGGATATCTTCTTCATGCGTGAGCCTGCTTGTTTCAAGGTTTTGTCAAATAAGAATGTATATATTTGTTTTCCGGAATAACCCCGCAAATGTTTTTGTTCGCGAACAGGCTCTATGTTTTCCTCATTAAGCAGGAGATTAAGCATGCTCGAACTATCTATGAGAATGACAGAACTCTCAGGATTTCTTGCTTTTGAGTAGAGATTGGCATCTCTAATCAGATTACCTGTAACATCCGGATCTCCATATGCATTCGTAGAGAAGTTAATATCCTTCCCCGGATGTCCACTTGCTATTCCTATGCCTATCTGGAAAATCTTTTTGTAGGAAGGAGGAAGTTGAGCGTATGTGATACCCTTAAAAAACAGTGTTCTTCCCTTTTCTTCTTTGAACCAGTCAGAAAATTCATTCATATTCTCGCTAACGAATTTTTGTGCTTCCAACAGCATTTCTTTTGCAGCAAGTATTGCCATCTTTGCACAATCGATACCTTGCTTAAGTTCAAGTTCTTCCTGTTTGTATTTGGTTCGAATCCATTCGTTACCGATTCTTGCAGGCGAATAAATTCTTCCATAGAGTTCACGAGAGTTGTTCGAAAAGAAGAGAATTCCGCCGTCGCCTGTGTCTTTAACGGGAAAAGCGCCATATTTTTCTGCAATTTTTAACATCCTTTTACCAAACTCTCTTCGAATCTCGCTTTCCCTTTTTGCGTTTCCCAACTTCATTCCCATAAAAGTTGAACCTCTGATATCATAAACCAGTACGGTAACTACCTTGGAAAATTTGTCGACAATTCTTGTAGTTAAGGATGTATCCTGTTCTAAGACTGTCTGTTCCGAGAGTGATTGTATTTTGCCAAGTTCTAAGAATCTGTTTTCCGGTATTAGAAAGTCTCCGACGTAGAGTGCTTCACGCTCTAATTTGGCAATCTTCACGGATTTTTCATCTATCACAATTGGTGGCCAGATTACAAAGAACTTCATAATAGAATTTTCAAGGTAAATAGGCAAGATTATGTCCTCAAAGCATTTTAGAAATCTCAATAAGAATCTATCAGTGTGATATTTTTTTGTGATGAAATGTCTTTCAACAAATTCGGATAAGACTTCTTTTTTCTCGGTCTTTTCGGAAGACTTCAGGATTTGTTCTGTTTCCTGAAGAATTTTTTGAGGTATCCTGTCTATGGTTTTCCCAAAATGCTTCAGGAAGGCGAAAAAGAAGTTCGACAGACTGGAGATTTCGGATGCATTTTCTATTTTTGAAGAATGTTTCATTAGTTCTTCTATCGATACTTCTTCGAGAACGCGAAGATTGTTGATAGTCGTGTCGAGTTTTACCTTTCTACCCAAGAGCCCACTTAATGCCCACATTTTCTTAGATATCAAACTGTTGAGAATTGCGGACCGTTCCTTTACCTCATCGATGGTTCCGCCATCCTTACCTTGCTTTATTGCAGCTATTTCCGAATTAATGGAGGTCCAGAGAATTTTTGAAGAATTGTCGAAACCTTGAAATACTTTGTCGATTTCATTTTTAAGACCGAGACTTTTTTCTTCAAGTTTTGAAATACTATTTTTTACCTGTTGTTTAAGTGTATCCAAAATCTCTTCCGATGCTCTCCTTGAGAGTGGCATGGTTATGTTTTCGAAAAGTTCTGTTTTGCTTCTAATTTTTAAGGAAAGAAGAGATTGAAGCATGTTTTTCTCCATAGTCTGTTTCAGCTCTTTTGACAGCATGATGTAAACCTGATTGAACAGATTTATGGAGAACCCTTTTGAACTCAGTAGTTCTTCGAGTTTATTTGAACCCGTATTTTCAAGAAATGCTTGAGAGACAGGAATCTTCAGTAGAGTATCTTCGATAAAATTGGTTGTTTTCTCGTTGAGAGAAATGTGCGCCCTCTTTCTCGCAAAGCGGAGAAGGCTATTGGTTAAATTTGTAAGGTGAGTTTCTGTTTTTGCTATGACTGGTTTTGACTGGTCTTGTATTTCATCCTTCAAAAGCAAAGATATCATATGTTTTATGATAATATGAAATAGAGATGAACCGCATTTATAGTTTTTGCTGAATTCAGATAAATAAGGGATTAAGGTAGATTCGAATTCCTTTGCTGTCGTTTTTATACTGTCGAGAAGCATATCTCGATTAGATTCTGTGCTGAGAATATGAACGACCGTATTTACATAGGTGGTTAGTGACACACGCAATTTTTCATCGATTAACAGATATATTCTTCCCGAATCAGAGAATTTTTCCAGTAGTTTTGTAATTTCTTCTGGAAATCCGGCAATATTCCATTCATATCCCAGGCGTAAAAGGTTATTTTTGAATTCCTGTTTTCTCCCGAAGATGGAAGCCAAACTTTTTTTATTTTTATCGTTGTGAAGTGCATTTTTTTCTACTATTTCCATAGTTAACTTCCTCTGTTGTTCCATAATCAATAATAATATCAAGTCAGTTGGTGTTTGTCAAGCGAAAACCTGTTATTTGTGATTCAGACAACAGAGGGTCACATTTTATGCCTAAAATAGAAGAACTCCAATAGTTGCGATAATCCTAATATCATAATAAAGTGTCAATCTGAACCATGTGCTGAATCCTGAGTTCCGTCAGTGCCTGCCCCGGATTTATTTTGGGGACAGGCACATTTCAGCATTGTTTTAGAATCTAAAACATCGGGATTGCGAAATGAATTCGGAGTGACATAATGCCTCAGCTTAACACAGGATTCATCATGATAAGAGACAGCAAAATTGCTAAGAATGTATCTCTATTGACTGAATTGCAAAATCGACTGAAAAAGATTGACAAGACTAAAAGGCTCTGGTATACTACAATCCGCTTTTGCTTCAACTGAGTAGAGAGTCAATTTATGGGTTTTGTGTGAAGTAGAATAGGTGTATTTATTGTGAATTTTTGGTCTATTTTTATTCCTTCGTTTTTTGCTTTTTTTCTTGCGTTATTTCTTTTCTACGGGGTCAAATATATATCATTAAACCTGGAGAAGAAATCTCTTAAGAGAAATGTTATTGCAGAATTTGAACTTAATGAATTATTATTAAAGAATTTGCTGAGAGAATTGGAGCACCTTGAATATTTGACTTTTAGAAACATAGCAAAAAATAATAGGAAAATTCAGGCGATCCATATTATTAACTTCAGACGATTCTTCACAGAAGCATACCTTGAGAAGGGATTCGTTTATGAAAAATTGAATCCAATAGATATAGTTAAACTTGATAGAATACTGAATTCAATGAATGTAGAACATCAGAGGTATATTAATTCTATGATAAATGAATGGGAAAACAGCAGGACAGAAGAAAAGAGCGATAGGAGACTGAGGACAATTATCGAGAATGAGGTTAGTATGATTTCGGAGTTCATAAAAGATATGAGAAATGTCAGAGAAACTCTGGAAGGAAAGAGAAAGTTTCTTCAAAGGAGGTAAGAAATGAAACCTTTTGAAGTTGAGAAAGATGGGAAAATTTACCTGGTTTTACAAGTATTTCATTATTTGAGGGAAGGAATTGGGGCATCCGATTTACTTGCAGTGGATTACGTCGATAATATGGAGATAAGGTTATTAACGGCAACAGAGTGCAAGTTTATTGGTTTTAGGGACGATATCAACAAAGAGATTTTGAAAAACTTAAAAACCGAAGAAAAGCCGAATATTGAGCACATTGCTCTCTCGGATTAACACAGGGCTGAGCAGTAGTTGAACGGAGAAAAATGTCTTCGAACTCAGATGAACGTCGTAACCTGATTATTCTTTTTGCCGACATTTCGGGGTTTACCAGATTATCTTCGAAACTTGACCCGGAAGATGTGCAAGAAGTTGCCAGCACCTGTTTTGAGTACTTGAACAAACCGATAATAGCTCAGGGGGGAACTATTCATAAATATCAGGGAGATTCGGTTATTGCGTTTTTCGGTTTTCCAAAGGCGCACGAAGATGATCCAGAAAGGGCAGTAAGAGTATCTCTTGAAATGTTAGACCTAATGCCTGAGATAAATAAAGCTCTTTTGAGAAAACTGAAGAGTGAAACCAATATCGGACTGCATGTAGGTGTTAATATGGGAACAGTGGTTCTTGGAGAAATAGGTTCAAAAGAGAAAAAAGAGTATACCATTATGGGTGATGCTGTCAATCTTGCCTCAAGGTTCAATGATGTTGCACAGATGGGCGAAGTTATAGTATCGGAGAAAGTTTTTCTTATGACGAGGTACCTATTCGACTATAAAGTGCTTGCTCCTGTATTTCTTAAAGGTATCGACAAAGCCATAAGCATTTTTCGACCATTAAATATTAAAGAAAAACCGGAGAACAAAAGAGGAGTTGAGGGTCTTTACTCACCTCTGGTCGGTCGAGACGAAGAACTTAAAGTCATAAAAGCTCAGCTCGAGCGTATAGGTAAAGGAAAAACCTCAATCCTATTTATACTTGGTCCTGCTGGTATAGGCAAAACCAGACTGCAGAACGAGGTAAAGAAACTAATTGTCCGTTTAAAATTGTCGGTAAAAGCAATAGAAAGTCATTGTCTGTCTTGCGGTGAAACAACACCATATTTACCTTTTTTACAGATTTTGAGTCAGATTTTCAAGGTCAACGAATTAGACTCGAGGGAGACTACCAAAGAGAAGATCAAGAAGAGAATGAAGGGGATATTACCCCTAATTTTTGAGGAGTTTCTTCCTTATCTTTATTATCTTTTCTCAATACCTGTTTCCGGAGAACTTGAAGAAAAAATAAAATATCTGGATGCGCAAACCCTGCGGAAGCAAATTTTTATGTCAATCAAGAAGGTATTTGAGACACTTGGCAAGGACAAAGCACTCTGCTTATTTTGCGAAGATTATCACTGGATTGATAATGAATCGCTGCAGCTACTCAAGTTCCTGTTTGATTCGCCACAACCGATAGGTTTATCCTTTATAGGACTTTCAAGGATTGAAAAAGAAAAGGAACCTTTCAAGACAAAAGAGGAATTGAAACGCATGCTTGGAAGTAATTATCGGGAAGTTCACCTGAAGCCTTTGAATCCCGATGCAAGCAATCAGCTTATAGTTAATTTGTTGAACATCTCCGATATTCCTCAAAACCTTAAGGAGAGGATTCTCAGTCGAGCAGAAGGGAATCCATTCTATGTGGAAGAAATAATACGCTCATTAATTGATTCCCGTATCTTGAAATACTCGTCTGGAGTCTGGCAAATTAACACATCGTCCATCACGGGGAAAGTGAGAAATTTTCCTGATATTGAAATCCCGGATTCTATACAGGGAGTTATTAGGGCAAGGCTTGACAAACTTGAGTCCGATATGAAAACAATGCTGGAATACGCTGCAATAATTGGACGCACCTTCAGGTCTGCAATTCTTGAGCAAACCTTTGGTAAGGATCGCTTGATTGTTTCTCTTAACCTTGTTGTCCTCGAAGAGTATGAATATATAGAGAAAATAAGAAATGAACCAGAGCCGGAATATACGTTTAAACACCCAATGCTTCACGAAGTTATATATAATGCTATACTTAAGAAAGCACGTCGGAAGATGCATAAGGAAACTGCTATGGTTATCGAAAAAATGTATGTAGGCAGACTGGATGATCTTACGGAACTCCTGGCATACCAATATGGAAAAAGCGATAGCACAGAGAAAGCAATTGAATGGGTGAAGAAAGCTGCCCAGAAAGCAAGAGACCGTTTTGCGAACGATGAAGCAATAAAGCTTTTCTCTCAACTTATTGAAATCGCAGGGCATGATATAGAAAAATACAGAAGTGTTATCTGCGATGCTTACGGCGACTTGGGAACTATTCACACTCTAAAAGGTGAGAACGAATATGCATTGGAATGTTACGAAGAAATGCTTACGCAAGCAGGGGATAACAAGATAATGGTATCCGAGGCAAAAAGAAGAATTGCCGAAGTCTATGAGATAATTGGGAAATGGGATGATGCATTATATATACTCGAAGAGACGGAAAAAAAGCTGAGTGGAAATTCAGTGGCAGAGATGCTGGGAAAATTCGAAATTTACAACCTGAGAAGCAGCATCTTCAAAGTAAAGGGCGAATTGGACAAAGCACTTGAGTCCTGCAAAAAGTCACTTGATATTTTGGATTCTGAACCACTGAACGATTCAAATAAAGTGGACGCCATAAGAATCAAAAGACTCAGGAATATTGGCATTGGTTCTATGGCGTCGGTATACTATACAAAAGGAGAATTTGGAAAGTCAATAAGGCTTTGGGAAAGCCTGCTCAAGGTTTCTCTGGAGCTCAACGACAAGAGAAGAAGCAACACTGCACTGAATAATCTGGGTGCTGCGTACTTCAGCGTTGGAAAACTCGACAGGGCTGTAGCAATGTATCAAAAATCCTTGAAGATTTCGGAACAGGTAGGTGACAAACAGGTTTTGGGGAGAACCACAAGCAATTTGGGTGTTGCTTGTTATTTGAGCGGAGATTATGCAAGGGCAATCGAGCATTTTCATAAATACTTGACCATTTCAGAAGAAATAGGGGATAAACGAGGTATTACAGTAACAAACGGTAACCTCGGGATTTCATACTACAATTTGGGTAATCTGAAACTTGCTCACGAATTTTTCTTGAAACAGCTAAAGACAGCAAAAGCGCTGGGTTTTAGACAGGGAATAGCAAAGGCTTCGACTAGCCTTGCCCATATTTACGAAGACATGGGAGAATATGAAAAAGCGAGAAAACACTGCAAGCAATCCATCGAAATTTCAGAGCAGTCAAAGGATCAGCACATGTTGGGTGTGGCATACTTTAATCTTGGAAACATCCATAGAGCTGCGGGTGACTTTAAGAAAGCCAGAGATTATTTTGTTAAGTCCAATATTATCTTAAAGGCAATAGTGGAGAAAATGGAAGACAAGCAGGAAGTGTTGAATACCCTTATTATGTTAGGAGAGTTGAACCTTAAATCTGCTCTACTGTCAGAGGATATGCAAGTAAAAGGTTTAACAAAAGATGCTCTTGAATATATCTCTAGGGCATTGAACATTACAGAGAAATTGGATTCGAAAATTGCGAAGGCTCAGTGTTATGTTATTTATGGACAAATATATGCCAGTATGTCTAACTTCAAGCAAGCCGAAAAGCATTTCAGCGAGGGAATCCGAATGCTTCAAGAGTTAAGTCAAAAGAAACTACTTGCCGATTCTTATTTCGAATATGCAAAAATACTGACTGAGAAAGCAAAAAAATCTGAAGATATGAAGCAGTTAACAGATAGATATTCAACCGTCGCAAAGAAACTCTACAACGAACTCGGTATAGAATTCAAGAAAAAGTAAGTATATCCCTTGTATAATAAAATGCACTGCCAATACCAATATTACGCTGTAGTTCTTTTGACTTCGTAACTACATATCCTTTATAATTTCCGGAATATTGCCTTCGTTATGGAGCTTTTCTAAAACGAAACCGGATTGGTATCGCCATTTTTTTGCAAAATATTACGGAAAAAACTTGACAAATCCATTATTCAAAGATAAAATATTATAACAAAAGTGACTAAAATGGTTGTGTAACATCTAAGAAACAGAAACGAAGGAGGCTTGAAATTGCTATGCACAGGTTGTTAATCGTTTCGAACAGGTTACCCGTTTCAATTGACAAGACTAAACAGGGTTTGGTGTTCAGAAAAAGCGTTGGTGGTCTGGCTACCGGTCTAAGTTCTTTCTATAAATCTTACGACAGTCTCTGGATAGGCTGGTGTGGAATACCACTGGAAAAATTGGGAAAAAAAGAAAAGGAAAACCTTAAGAAAAAATTATTGAATGACTTCAACAGTTTCCCTATATTTCTATCGAGAAGAGATATTGAGATGTATTATTCCGGTTTTTGCAATAAAACTATCTGGCCACTTTTTCATAGCTTCACTCAATATGTAGTTTACGACAAAGGATTGTGGAAATCCTACGGTTATGTAAATAGGCTTTTTTACAATGCAATCAAGGAAATTGCAAAACCTGGTGATATTATATGGGTGCACGACTACCATCTGATGCTCCTTCCTAAATTCATAAAGGAAAATATGCCGGATGTAACCATTGGTTTTTTCCTTCATATCCCCTTTCCATCTTACGAGATATTTAGATTGCTTCCATGGAGAAAAGAAATTTTAGAGGGTATTTTGTATGCAGACCTAATAGGTTTTCACACTTATGACTATGTCAGACACTTTCTTTCCAGCGTTCGTCGTATTAAAGGATACGAAAATACTCTGGGTCAGTTGAATATTAAAAACAGAATCGTAAAAGTGGACAGCTTTCCTATGGGAATAGACTATGAAAAATTTTCTGTTGCCGGGGAAAATCCCAAAATTCAGGATGAAATAAACAGAATCCATAAAAAGGTTGGGGATCGCCGCATAATTTTATCCATAGACCGCCTGGATTATACAAAGGGTATACTTCAGAGGCTTAAGGCTTTCGACCTTTTTCTCGAGAAAAATCCAGAATACAGAAACAAGGTAACTCTTATACTTGTGGCTGTTCCCTCACGCACAAGGGTCGAGCACTACAGGTTACTAAAAAACGAAATGGACGAACTTATTGGCAATATCAATGGAAAACATGGAAATATTGGTTGGGTACCCGTATGGTATCTGTACCGTTCTTTGCCCTTCCAGAACCTCGTAGCTCTATACAAAGCAGCCAATATCGCGCTTATAACCCCTCTAAGAGATGGAATGAATCTAATAGCCAAGGAATTCATAGCTACTAAAAACGATGGCAAAGGCATTTTGATTCTCAGCGAAATGGCAGGGGCTTCGAACGAGTTAGGAGAGGCAATAATAGTTAACCCGAACGATAGGGAGGAGATTGCAAAAGCCATAAAAAAAGCAATGGTGACGTCATACGAAGAACAGAATGAGCGTAATAGAATAATGCAGCGAAGGCTAAAGCGATACAATGTAGTCAGGTGGGCAAATGATTTTATGGGGGGCCTAAGCAATATCAAAGAACTGCAAAAGGAACTCGAGGATAAATTACTCGTAAATGCGAAGAGGAAGAGATTAATTCGTGATTATGCGAAGGGCAAAGAGCGACTGATTTTCTTAGATTACGATGGAACACTTGTTCCATTTGCCGAAAGACCCGAGAATGCAAAACCCGATGTTCGGCTTTTAGGGTTGTTCGAAAAACTTGCGCATAACGACAAAAATAATGTCGTGCTTATCAGTGGTCGGAGAAGGCCAACATTGGAGATGTGGTTTAATAACCTCGATGTTGGACTAATTGCGGAGCATGGTGCCTGGCTCAGAAAGAGTGGAGAGGAGTGGGAAACTATAGAACCATTGAAAAGCGGCTGGAAGAAAAAAATAAAACCACTTCTTGAATTCTATGTGGATAGAACCCCTAATACCTTCATCGAAGAAAAGGAATTTGCCTTAGTCTGGCACTACCGAAAGGCTGCTCCCGAATTAGCTATGGTCAGGGTAAGGGAGCTTAAGGATAACCTCTTGCAACTCATAACCCATCTCAAGCTCGGGGTTCTGGAAGGAAGTAAGGTAATCGAAATCAAGAAAGCCGACATAAACAAAGGTAAGGCTGCTTTACGATGGATTTCAAGAAAAAAATGGGATTTTATCCTGGGAATCGGAGATGATTGGACGGACGAAGACCTTTTTCAGGCGCTTCCCGACTCGGCATACTCCATAAAGGTTGGTCTAGGCTATTCCGAAGCCAAGTTCACTATCGAATCATATAAAGATGTAAGAATATTGTTAAAGGAAATGGGGACATTATGATTAAAAATACTATCCTTTTTATTCTATTCATTTTCATCAGCGGATATGGTCGAAAATTACTCACATAAAAGGATTTATATGAAATTTAAGGGGGCAAAAATATGCGGACAAGTATCGAGGATTATCGTAGCTTAGTCGACGATAGGGTAATAGGTGAGATTTACCGAAAGGCAAGAAAGCTTTATGGAAAGCACATATTGCACATCAATTCTACCTACGAGGGTGGTGGAGTCTCGGAAATGCTCGTTTCTCTTGTCCCCCTTATGAATTACATAGGATTGGAAGCAGGATGGAGAATATTGCACGGGGACCAGGATTTCTTTACAGTAACGAAGGGATTTCATAATGCGCTTCAGGGTGCGGAATTAAATCTATCCGAATCCAAAAAAAAACTCTATATCGAAACGAACGAAAGCTTCTCGGTTTTTACCCACATAGACCATGACTTTGTAATTATTCACGACCCACAGCCATTACCAATAATAAAATATTATAACAAAAGGCAACCATGGATATGGCGATGTCATATAGATTTGACGGAACCCCATTCGGACTTATGGAATTTCCTCAAAGGTTTTATGCTCAGATATGACGAAGTCATATTTTCGAGCGAAAAATACAAAAAGGCAGATTTGCCAATAGAGCAGCGAATAGTATCGCCAGCGATAGACCCCCTGGCACCAAAGAATAGAGCTATCAAAGAAAAAGATATCCTTAGAATAGCACAACAGCAAAATATTCCTCTGGATAAACCCATCATCTCCCAAGTTGCGAGAATGGACATCTGGAAGGACCCCGAAGGGCTATTGGATGTATTCGACTTAATAAGAGAGAAAGTGGATTGCAGACTGCTATTCTGCTACAATCTGGCTCCAGATGACCCGGAAGGTGTAAAAATTCAATCAAGAGTGCACCGTAAGTCAAGAAAACTTGCGGAAAAAGGCGATATTCTCTTTATTATTGGCAATAACGATACGCTGGTAAATGCCATACAGAGACTTGCAACCATCATTGTCCAGAAATCAAAAAAAGAGGGCTTCTGTCTTTCGGTTACCGAGGCACTCTGGAAAGAAAAAGTGGTGGTTGCTACGAATGTCGGCGGAATACCCACTCAAATAACAGATGGCGAGAATGGTTTTTTGGTAGAGCCAACAGATATGAAAGGATTCGCTGATAGAGTCGTTGAATTGCTGAAGAAACCAAAGTTACGCGAAAAAATGGGTAAAGAGGGAAAAGAAGAAGTAAAAGAAAAATTCCTTATAACCAGACTGTTATCCGATTATCTGGATTTATTCCATAGTCTACTGTGATTTCGCCTGAAGGGAAGTAGTTCTAAGGGGGTATCAGGGTCAGCTGGTTTATAATAGTCAAGTAGTTTTTTGTCAAATTTTAGTTTTTTAA